>CAYXQC010000011.1:0-4401 GCA_964467385.1 uncultured Candidatus Saccharibacteria bacterium | reverse complement strand
GCAGCTGCTCTACCGACTGAGCTATAGGGACATTATTTTATTCTACTACCTGCTGACCATATGCACGCTTTAACATATCTACCTCCTGTGTCAAAAGTTTGCACAATCTATTTATGGCCAAGCCACGAATTTGCTAATTCGCATCTTCGCGGCCGAGCCGCTCATTCAGCAGAATGACCTACTGGGTCGAGCTATATGAGACAGATGGTTATTGTCTTTTGTTGTCAGAAAATTCTAAATAACTAAGACAAGTAACGTTACACCATCCTAGCAAATATTTGACATAATTTCCAGCTGTCGTTTTTTTGTAAGTAAAGGGGACTATTTTTTGGTGCTTGTTCCGACAGGGATTACTTGGCCATTTTGTCCATACCGTACAAAAAGCGTTGTGCCCTCGTCGCGAAGTGGTCCACCTGTTATATACCATGCAATCCATATTGCCCAGAATAACGCAAAAGCTTTTAAGAGAAATCCCATATGTAAGATAGTATAGTACAGCCTTTAGCCTTTGGCCATTGGCTGATTGCTATTACAATACAAAGTACATTGCAAGTAAGAATCAAGAATTATAATTGCTAAAAGCTAAAAGCTAAAAGCTAAAAGCTAAAAGCTAAAAGCTAAAAGCTATTCCTGGCATGTCCTACAAAAATGCGCACTACGTCCATTAATGGTTTTCTTTTCTATAATTCCTTTACAGCCCCGTGTTAGACATTTTTCTTTTGTTCGTAGATATACAAGATGGTTCGCATGGAATGCTCCTCGTTCGCCATTAATATTTCTATAGTCGCTTGTGCTGTCTCCACCGAACTCGATACCTTTAGTAAGAACCTCTTTCATGCCCTTAAAAAGTAGTTGAAGCTCTTTTTGTGAAATGCTTTTAGGGGTCCTTGTAGGTAAGATGTGTGCACGATGAAGCATCTCGTCAGAATAGATATTCCCGATACCTGAAATAATACTTTGATCCATCAGAACTGTTTTAATAGAGCGAGCAGGGGATTTCATAATTCGTTTCTCAAAGTCTTGTAGAGTGAATGACGTTTCAAGAGGTTCAGGTCCAAGGTGCGCTAACCTCTCTGTGTGTAACGTCGCGGTCCTTTCTACGACAATGGTACCGAATTTACGAGAGTCACAGAACACAAGATGATTCTTGTTTGAAAGTGAGAATACGACATGGATGTGTCTATTGTATGGATCAAGAAGTGGCGAATCTTTGGCAACAGGAATCCACGGCCACGCCTTACCATCATACTTTTTGTTTTGTATGTACTTCCCGTACATAAGGTGTCCTGTCATCTTCATGTGAATAATAATTGTGAAACCATTTTCTAGATCAATGAGAATATGTTTTGCTCGGCGGCGAACAGTCAGCACTTTTTGATTAAGTGCGTACTTTTTAAAGTATGAAAAATAACTACGATCTTTAATCGTATTCTTGGCAAGTTTTGAAGCACTCCACATATCTGACCAGACATCAGTAATAGATAGTGTAGGGAGGATTTTTTGGAGACCTGTAACTGTTGTGTGGACTTCTGGGAGTTCTGGCATAAGGGTTTTGTATGTATTCCAGAGTATAGTAAAATGCTACTAGAAACAAGAAAAGGTGAACTATTGACAATAGTTGACTTTTATTGTTAGAATCTAATATAGAAACTGGCCCTTAAATCAATTGCAGAGGTGTAACATGAATATCGATAATTCGGTGATTGTGTATGCGTCATTAGCTTTGAATGCATACTTCCTACTTCGGCGACTGTTTATGCTCGTTCTCTTCCCTAAGAAAGTGAACGATGCGAAGCGTCGTGAGTGGGTTGGTGAGATGTGTATTCGAGCAAATAGAGGTGATCAGAAAGCTGTGGCATTTCTGAAAGCCATCCGCAATAATCCAGACGATCCATTGTATTACTGGATTGGGGTTCGTAAAGAAAAAATTGGGA
Source organism: uncultured Candidatus Saccharibacteria bacterium (assembly GCA_964467385.1). Lineage (GTDB taxonomy): Bacteria > Patescibacteriota > Minisyncoccia > Phycocordibacterales > CAIZLB01 > VEQN01. The sequence goes on along the minus strand of CAYXQC010000011.1, from coordinate 2,467 downwards.
CAGGTGATGATGGCGAAGTCCTTGAAAAGACCATACACCACCTCACTGAAGAATCCTTGTATGACTCCCAGAGAATGCCTCTTAGGAATGAAATCAAAGGGAGTACATGACTCCTCAATACGCGTCAAAGTTTGGCGCACTATGCTACCACTTGGTAGCATTTGTTTTTATCTAAGTTTCATTAACTCTTCTCGCACAACTGCTGCATCGTCCCACACTTCCTTGGTACCGTTTGGTCCCATAATATACGGATCAGTTCCTTTACCGGTTATGAGAACGACATCACCAGGTTGTGCAATTGATAGTGCGTGATAAATGGCTTCTCGTCGATCAAGAATTTTTATTGGTGTGTGACGAGTTACTCCGCTTGAAACTTCGTTAATAATTTTTTGAGGGTCTTCATCGTACGGATCCTCGTTGGTTACGATAATTTCACTACAGTATTCATCAGCAATTTTTCCAAGCACTGGTCGCTTCCAGGTATCACGACCTCCACCGGTTGAACCAAGAACTGCAATTTTTTTACTACCTTCAAACGCCTCATATAACTTACGAAGTGAGTCATCAGTGTGTGCATAGTCAACAATCACTGTGAAGTTCTGACCCGCATCTACTTTTTCTACACGCCCACGAATTTGTGTTAGTGACTCAATACCGTCCTTTGCTACTGTTAGCGGAATGTTGATTTCTTCTGCAAGTTTGATTGCAGCAAGTGCATTAGCGATATTGAATTTCCCAGGAAGTGGAACATGAATAGATGTGTCTTTGTAAGAAATAATACTTCCTGTTGCGGTCTCGGAGAGTAATCGCACATCTTTTAGTGAGTAAGAAATATTTTTATCAACGGTGTGAATGAGGAATGAGTACCCGTGCTTCCCATCAATATTTGCGATCGAGAGACGGTGAGGTTTTTTACTCTTCGCAAGATGTTTCACTAAACGAAGCTTCGCTTGTTTATAGTTTTCAAAAGACCCATGACTCTCGATGTGCTCAGGGGAGAGGTTGGTGAAAATAAGTGCATCAAGCTCAACCCCAACGTGACGATGAAAACGTGCACCTTCTGAAGTCATTTCTATAATTGCATATTCGCAGGAAGCTGTAACTGCATCACGTAAAAATTTCTGAGTGAAAAATCTCCCAGGCATTGTCATCTTGTATTTGTTTGGTGTAGAAGTGTCCCCAATCTTAAAACGAATCGTTGATAAGATAGCAGTCTTCTTGCCAGCTTTTTCCAGTACTGCGTTTACGAATTCAGTAGTGGAAGACTTTCCTTTAGTTCCTGTTACTCCAATTACATAAATATGGCGTGACGGCTTACGATAAATCGCTGTACCAACTACTGCAAGTAAAAGATGGTAGTACGGTTGAAAGTATTTATACAATTTTTTCGGTATTATTTTTTCTGCCTTTCGTAGAATTTTTTCCATATGTTTATTGTAATTGCTGGAGTGCTTCTTTGATAATAGAGCTTGTTGATTTGTTGTCGGTATTTAAATCTTTAAGGGCGTCATGAATTTCTTTTGCTGAGTATCCGAGTGCTTCAAGTGCTAAGCGGACCTCGAGTGTGGTGTCATTCATTTCTTTGCCAATTAAGTGTGATAGTTTACCTTTAAGCTCCAGAATGATTTTTTCAGCTGTTTTTTTACCAACTCCTGGAGTGTGCGAGAGTGCTTCAGCGTCACTTCGCTCTATTGCGTCAGCTAATGATGATGGTGAGTGAACTGACAACATGGCGAGTGCACTTTTAGGTCCGATCCCTGACACACTTGTGAGTTTTTCGAATAAAAATAAATCATTCTCATCTTTGAAGCCATAGAGAATGATGTGGTCTTCTCGGACATGTGTGTGTATGAAAAGTGATAATGGTGAGCCTTTGATAGTTGAAACAAGCACAGGAAGAGGGGCAAAAACTTTGTAGCCAACACCATTCACATCCAAAATAAGCGACAAGTTGTCTGTAGAATGTACGGTGCCACTGAGAAATCCAATCATATATAGGTAAAAGTATATCATAGAAGAAAAGATGACCTTTTGCGCTCTCTTGAAAAATAAGTAAGTTTGTGGTATAGTGCAGGGACAATTTTAAAGATATGGCAATTACAAAAAACGCAAAAAGAGGTATTCGAGTAAGTGAGAAGAAGCGAGTTGTTAATGACAAACTTCGACGTACTATGAAAGAAGCAGTGAAAACTGTTCGTAAGGATGTTATCGCAAAAGATGCGAAGGCTATTAAGACTGACCTATCAGCAGCATTTAAGGCGCTCGATAAGGCTGCAAAGCGTGGAACTATCAAGAAAGGGCAGGCTGACCGTAAGAAGTCACGTCTTGCTAAGGCAGTAGCTAAACTAGATACTAAGAAAGCTAAGTAGTTAGTGAGGAATAAAATCATGATAAGAAATTATCATGATAACCTGCTCTCGTAGTTCAATGGATAGAATTCAAGTTTGCGGTACTTGCGATGCAGGTT
>CAYXQC010000010.1:0-5166 GCA_964467385.1 uncultured Candidatus Saccharibacteria bacterium | reverse complement strand
AGATGTTCAGAGCGATTATCAGACTATTGTCGCGCTCATCTTAGAGGGGAGAAAGGCCGGCCAAGAGGTGGTGATAGAAAACGACTATCTTTCACTTGAGAGAGGCGACAAATTTTTCCTTCATATAAATATTGATGCTGTTGATGGACATGAGACTTATTCGGTCCGAGATGTGGATCGTCGCGGAGCCATTGCTATTTTTGTTTTGATATTTGTAGCTGTCATCCTAATTTTTTCCGGCAAACAGGGAATATTTTCTTTGGCAAGTTTGGTTGGAAGTCTGCTCGTAATTATTTATGTTTTGATACCGCTACTTCTCAGGGGGTATTCGCCAATCATTGTCAGTATGTCGGTGGCTTCATTAATATTGTTTTTCGCAATATATATAACTCACGGATTCAACCGGCACTCCACAGTTGCTTTTATCGGAACAGTTGCTGCAATCATTGTGACGGGCATATTGGCATATATTGGTGTCGAGATTGCACATTTAACCGGTTTTGTTTCGGACGAGGCAGTCACATTGAATTTCAGCACGCGTGGCTCTCTGAATTTTTCAGGACTCCTGCTCGGGGGAATTATGATTGGTATACTCGGAGTTCTCGATGATATCTCTATTACTCAAGCAGCGGTTGTGTCAGAAATTTTCGAATCTGCACCGCATTTAACTCGACGTGAAGTTTACAAAAAAGCATTGCGCGTTGGTCGTGAACATGTTGGGGCGTTGGTGAACACCCTGGCTCTGGCGTATGCAGGATCAGCTTTACCATTGATGTTGTTGTTTTCTACTTCTAATACCTCATTCACTAGCATCATTAATTTGGAAGTTTTCGCCACAGAAATAATTCGAACCGCGGTCGGCAGTATCGGTCTGATTTTAACAGTTCCTATCACGACTCTACTCGCTGTGTATGTTTTGAAAGGCCACAAACATACTGGCGGGGTACACTGTCATCATTGTCACTAGGTTTTCTCATTTTGGTGGAGGGTTGGTGAATGTGCGCATATATTGAAGCCCTTTTTGTTCGACGAGCTCAGAAGTTTTTATTATATTTGGACTATGAGTCATGCAACTGAATAGAATGTAGAATGAAGAACTGAAGTTTTAATTTATTATGCAAACCAATTGCATAATAGTATATTTTTTGCTAAGCTTCTTTAGTGCAAATGTGTTGCATAATTGTTCTTTTTCCCAACCCAAATATAAGAATACCAACCAAAACACTGAAAGAGGTAAACAAATGAAAATTCTCGTGATTTCAGGACAGCTTGGAACTGGCAAGACTACTAGGCTTAATAATATTCTTGGTCAAATTACTGAAAGGAGGTTAACGGCCCTTTGTATTGTGAATGATGTTGGCACTAGAAATATTGATGCATCACGGGTCCGTTCTGTTGGAGAGATTCTGCCTCTAACCACCGGCTGCATCTGCTGCGAGTCGGTTAGTGCCCTTAAAAATACATTTGAGGCTGCTGCCCATAGAACTGAACTCGATTTGATTGTAGTCGAACCAACGGGTATTGCAGACGCCACCACAATACGTCAGGTGGCGAAAGAGATTGGCTTTGATTGGCACTGCCTGTGCTTGGTCGATGTAAAACATTTTACACTCAACCGAGTAATTGGCTTGGATCAATTCCAACTACCCGCCGCAACCACAATTGGTCTTACATGGGCCGAGGAAGTTACTGGTCTTGATGATGAGAAGCTTCTTCCTGTCCTTGATCATATTGGTCATCTTTCCACCGCCATGATTGAGATATTGCCTGAGCATGAGGCGCCTTTACTTGAAAATCTACTGTCTGAGACCACAACACGATCGCATAGTGAAAAAGCGGTTTGTGGGTGTGGTCAAAAGCACAGTCATAGTCACAATCACCACGGGCATAATCATGGTGGTCACCATCAGCATGTATATACGAAGAGCGTAGAATTTGCTAATGGTGTAAGCGAGAATGAACTCTTGCCAGTTCTGGTGAAGCTTCACAAAGATCATGGACTTATTCGTGGTAAAGGGGTTTGTGAACGCATTGGTGATCACACTGGTTTGTATAACTGGGATTTTGTCCAGGGTTCTATTATTTGGGGTGAAAAATCGAAGGAAGCTCCAGGAGGCAACTTCATTTCTTCGGAGGAAGATCCTTGGCCGTATTTGAAATTTATGTGTAAATATTGTGATGACAACAGAAAATCAGTCGAACAAATGGACGCATTCACGGACAGTAGCTTGCCTGTGGAAATGACCATCCAAGCGATTGAAAATTTGTTGGCGCAATACCCGAGCCCGGTAACCCGAGATGGACGCGTTCTTACCAATTGTGATGCTGACCCAGCAAAACACTTGGCCAGACGTCCTGGGGTTCCTCGCGAGGTGCACGAAAGAGCCTATCGTAGAAGTGTGTCTTGGCGTATCGAAGGATTTCGTCACCTTGTCAAACAATGGGAAACCAAAGTTTGGACTGATGACTACGCCTTTTACCGAGCTTGTTTTATTCTTGGTAAGGCGCTAATTAACACACTTCAGATTGAATGGGTGGACGAGTTGATGAGTACAGAAATTAGAGAGGAGATAAATTCACTTCCGACCACGGAGCTCATGCTTCTTGGTTGGGAATGGATGGAGACAGAAAAACCGGTAGAGATCGCAGAGAATCTCAAGGTTGAGTCTGTCTACCGTGTTTTGAGATACGGGATGAGACACGGACTTACTCGAGAAAAAGCCCTAGTTATCTTTGGGCGGGCACAGCAGCTCTTCAAAGATTACCGGCCCGACTATAACGAAAGCGAGTGGGCTGAATCGTTATAGAGATTAAGAAACCACAAGGGAGTCGACGTTGAAAGACTCGACTCCCTATTTTTATGAAAACAGAAAATTCAGAGATACTAAAAAAAGAATATTTTAATTACGTTGAGACATTACTCGATGCCGCATTTAAGCGTGCATTACATCATACCTTGAACACCTCGCAATCTTCTGAAGAGAGAATTTTTCTTACTATTTGGAATTTTATGCAATCACGAAGAATACGACGTAGAAATTACATGAAAGAAAATGAAAAATCAAAAATAAAAGATTCGTTTGTGACATATGCAAGAGACCAGTATAAAAATAAACTGCCCATCACTTTTTATATTTTTGATCTACCAATCAAAACAGGTCTCAAACAAGTAACAGATTTTGGCGAAGAGATTATGCTAAGAAATCTTGATAGTATCGCCCAGAGAATAGAAAAAGTCTATCCTTACGGAGCACGGTTTTTGGTATTGTCTGATGGATACATTTTTTCAATAAGTGGGGTAGTGCCTCATGCGTATATTGATACATATCTTAAAAACATCAGTAATTTAATTAGTAAACTATCACTCACTAGAGTGTCTGTTGCAAAATGGAATTTGTTTGTTTTCAAAGATGAAAGAATTATGCATGAGGCATTTTTAAACTTTAAAAATACTGAGACATACAAAACATATCTCCTGAAGCAAATTGAGGACAAGACTAAAATCAGATACCGAGAGATTGCAGGTAAGGCATATTCTAAGGAGCTTGAACAACAATTATTGTATGCCCGAGCATTTTTTGAAAAAAGTAAAAAAGACTACCTTGATAGTAATTTGAAACACAATTTAGGATTCAAGCTTACAAAAGGTGGCTTTATGCGAAGTGAGCCTGTACTTGCTATATATCCCGCTGATCCGAACATAGAGGCATCGGTGAGTCGTGGTGTAACACAGTTCATAAAGAAGGAAAGTGGAGTTGTAGTGCCGGTATTATCAACTAATGAACCAAACATATGAACTATTCTCATAAATCAAAAGAAAGGCTTAAAAAGAAACTCCTGGAATCTCCTAATATTTTTTTAGACAATGACGGTTTTCTTTTTGACAATACTGAAAAAATGAATGACGCTGCGATTTTTACACTACGTGAAATTTTTGGAATCTACCCACTCGCATTTAGCCGTAGGAAGGCATTGGATAATCTAAAGCGTTTCTATCAAGATAATCCGAGTGTCTTTAATCGAGTTCCTTGGGTGGCCACACAATCGATGCAACTACTTGAAGAAGAGATTGTAAGAGACGGAGAAAATAGTTTTATATCAGAGTTTGATATTTTCCGAATGAGTTCGCGTGCGTACGGCGGTGCATTTTTATACGAACATTCAATAACATCCGCAGAAGCACTTGAACGACTTATTAAATTTTATAAGAATAATCCTGCATACTATAAACATAACCCCTCAAAAGCCGATGAATCAATTAATCTTTTAAAAGAAAATATACGCCTATATAGATCAAACTTGCCCAACGTATCAAATGAAAAATATATTGTTGATGGTATTACTTCGCGAATGGTTTTTGAAACATATCTAGGAATTTTCTTTTGTAAATTTGATCTCGAAATTATGCCTATTTCTGGAGCAAAAGAACTTGTTGAAAAGCTTAATATCTTTACACAAAAGACAGGAAAACGGTTTGGAATCATTAGTAACCGTTCCGAAAATTCATTGTTTGAATTACTAGAACGCTTCAACTTTGTTGGTGACACAATGGTGCCGCGAAAGTATATTACCGGCGCTGATCCTGTACTGGGTGGCAAACCAAGACTTCATACTTTTCGTAAATTTATTCCAGAGAATGAAAAGGTTGTATATTTCGGGGATTTACCGACTGATGTTGAAGTATGTGAAGTTCTCAATAAAACAGATGGTGAAGACACAGCATTCTGTGTACTAATTCCTTCTAAATTCGAGTTTGCCCTAGATAAATTTAAAGACGGAACTAAAAATTTTACAAAAGAACAGAATGATTTTTGTATTTGTTTGTCGTATGAAGATATACTATCTGCAGTTAACTCTCTATAGATTTATTACACAATCCTTGAATTAATCTTTTGATCTTCTGATTAAAATAGGTTAGATGTTAAGTACACAAGTCAGTACGTATTTTTATGTTCCACACTTTTTCTCAGTAAAGTCAACTTTGAAGTTATTTTTCAACTAACGCGTCCTCAAGCTCTCTCTGTATAAAGTTTTTATCCATATCAATACCGATGAATACAATTTTTTGTTCAGCATTTAGTGATCCGTCTTTGCGTTTATTCCAATATCCGTATGGATCGAGATTGATGATGTTTCCTGCGTGACTCCACATTAGGGCCATATTTG
>CAYXQC010000009.1:0-9053 GCA_964467385.1 uncultured Candidatus Saccharibacteria bacterium | reverse complement strand
CGTTGAACAATTTTGGCCACAAGCCATGTTTCAACCGGGAGCCCTCACACTGCTTCCGCCAACCGAGTCTGATCCTGCAGTTCGTTCGCTACGTCTGCAACTCATCGCTTCGGAGGACGGCAAAGAAATGTTCTGATACGTAACATACGCTCGACAAAGAAACGGGCAACAAGACGTACAAACAAATTTTTGTAAAAAGGATAGGTAATGCTATTCCTAAAAGTAAGTTGACCTGCAATCTGTCCTATAAAAGTACTGGCACGTATGAGTACAAGGCAAAATAGATGCGCATGACGTCACGAATGTCCTGCATCTATGATTGAAGATATCAACTCACAAATCAGCATACAGCTGAAGTAATCAAAACGAAGTGTTCGCTCCCAGGCCGAAGTTAGGTCACAGAACATACAAGTTAGAGGTCGAAACGTTTGATCTCACTTATCGCTTTGCAGCTTCCCTTGTGATGGTGGTGTGTGGCGGTCCAGTCGTAGTCTTTCAAGACTCCTGGGCCGCTTTTTTCTTTTCTATAATTTTATATTTTTCACTTTTTGTAGTCTAAAGCTGGCTCTTTTTGCATCCAATCGGAGCATCATGTAAAATGGTCGGCATATGATTGTTACATACCTTGGACACGAACACTTTAAAATTCAGTACGGAGATTTGACGATTGCAATTAACCCGACATCAAAAAATTCTAAATTTAAATCAACTAAGTATGGTGCGGATGTTGTACTTCAAACTCTCGAGCATGAGGACATGAACGGTGGCGCCGATCTTTCATATGGTGAAAAAGTTCCATTTGTAATTTCTGGTCCTGGTGAATATGAAACTAATGGCATTTTTGTGCACGGTATTGCTGGTACATCTGAATATGATCCTAAAAATATCAATAATCAAAATGGCCAAGGTGGAAAGCGAGTGAATACTATATATTCTTTGAGTGTTGATGGTATCAACATGCTTTTTCTTGGCGCACAGAGTGGTCCTCTTCCTTCAACTCTTTCAGATGCCGTTGATACAGTAGATCTATTATTTGTACCTATTGGTGGTGAAGGTGTCTACGATGCAAAAGAAGCCTATAAAGTCGCAATGAATCTTGAATCAAAAATCGTGGTGCCAATGCATTTCAAAAGTGAAAAAGATGAATGTGTAAAACATTTCCTCAAAGAAGCTGGATCGAATGCAAGTGCAATCGACAAACTGACTATCAAGCGAAAAGATGTGGAAAATAAAGAAGGGGAAGTAGTGCTTCTTGCGCCTCAGGCCTAGTACATAGTTGATTAATGGTTACGAACAGGTATAGACACACTGAAAGTTTGCCCAAAATTTGATAGAATATTTCTGAAAATGTTTAAAAAAATTCTTGAAAATATACGAAATAAGCCGGAACATGTAAAAAAGTCCATTGCCTTTTTTTCTAGTCTTGCGATCACGAGTGTGGTTGCACTTTTCTGGGTCGTCTCATATATAAATTATTCTACTGAAGTGCTTTCAAAAAAAGACACTGAAAATCAAACTGCAAGTGCGATAGATGCGCTCGGTCAAAAAATCAGTGGAAGTTATGATCGGATTCGTGGACAATTTAATATTGGAGATATAGTAGGTGGAGAGAAAGAGGCTGTGTCTCAAGATGTGGGTATAGTAGCCACCAGTACAGCTACTGAGTATATTGAATATAATGGTGTAATCGCCGAAACCCCAGCTGATAACACATATACTACAGAAGATGAAGCTACCACTTCAAGCGAAGTCTTGGTACAATAGTCGCATATTTTTTAAATAATTATTATCAATTACTGGCACTGGCTCACAGAAATAGCATTACAATAATATTGCACTACAATGGCAAAGAAATACGAAGAAAGATCTGAATCACAAAAAGCTGAAGCGCACGCGGCAAATATGCTCGTTGAGCGAGTGGTGAATCGAAGTATCACGACTGAAATGAAAGAGTCGTATATCGACTATGCCATGTCTGTGATCACTGATCGTGCACTTCCTGATGTGCGTGATGGTTTGAAGCCTGTGCATCGACGTATTCTCTTTGCGATGAATCAGAACAACCTGACCTTTGCGGCCAAGTATCGAAAGTCTGCATTCGTTGTCGGTGAAGTTATGGGTAATTATCACCCTCATGGCGACATGGCCATCTATGATTCTCTCGTGGGTATGGCACAGGATTTCACACTTCGTTATCCACTTATTAAGGGACAAGGAAACTTTGGTTCTATTGATGGTGACAATGCTGCCGCCCCTCGATATACCGAAGCAAAGATGTCGCGACTTGCCAGTGAACTTCTTCGTGATATCAACAAGCAGACGGTGAACATGGGTCCTAACTATGACAGTACAAAGCAAGAACCTTCAGTACTTCCGACTGCTGTTCCAAATCTACTTTTGAACGGTATTCTTGGTATTGCAGTGGGTATGGCTACGAACTTTCCTCCACACAACCTTGGTGAAGTAGCTGATGCGACTATGCATCTTTTGGAAAATGATGATGCAACTACAGATGATCTTTTGCAATTTGTGAAAGGTCCTGATTTTCCTATGGGAGGAATTGTGTATGGCTCTGCAGATATTGCTCATGCATATACTCACGGACGAGGTGGTGTTGTTACACGAGGTGAAGCGGAAATTATCGAGGAAAAAGCAGGGCAGTCAAAGATTGTTATTTCTTCTATTCCATATCGTGTAAACAAGGCAAGTCTCATCGAATCTATTGCTGATCTTGTGCGAGAAAAGAAACTCGAAGGTATCAAGGATCTTCGTGACGAATCAACTACTGATATTCGTATTGTGATTGAACTTAAAAACGGTAGTTACCCACAAAATGTACTGAACTTTTTGTATAAACATACGCAACTTGAGTCAACGTTTCATTACAACATGGTTGCTCTTGTTGATGGTGTACCACAGACAGTTTCATTGAAGACATGTCTTGAAGAATTTATCAAGCACCGAAAAGAAGTTATTCGACGACGAACGGAGTATGATTTGAAGAAAGCTCTCGATGAAGAGCATATTCTTCTCGGACTCAAGAAAGCACTTGATCACATTGATGCCATCATCAAACTCATCAAAGCTTCAAAAGATACTCCGACTGCACATGCAAACTTGATGAAAGAGTTTAAGTTCTCTGATCGACAGGCTACTGCAATCCTTGAAATGCGACTTCAGAAGCTTGCGGGTCTTGAACGAAAGAAAATCGAGGATCAACTACATGCTGTTCAGGAATTCATCAAAGAGTGCAATGATATTTTGAAAAATCCTAAGCGAGTAGTAGGTATTATCAAAGCTGAAATTACTGATGTGAAAGAACGATATGGCGACGAGCGACGTACAAAAATCATCAAGCATGGTGCGAAAAACTTCTCAATCGAAGATGTGATTCCCGATGAAGAATCTGTGCTTGTTCTCACTGCGGGTGGTTATGTGAAGCGAACTGATCCAGATGAATTTAGAAAACAGAAGCGTGGTGGTGTAGGTGTGGTTGATTTAGATACAAAAGAAGAAGATTTTATTACGCATCTCATTACTACAACGAATCATAGCGAACTCCTCTTCTTCACAGATAAAGGTAAGGTGTATCAGATCAAAATGTATGATATTCCAGAAGGAAAACGAGCGACTCGAGGTAAGTCGATTATGAACTTCTTGTCACTTGAACAGAATGAGAAAGTGACTTCTATTCTGCCGATGCCAAAGGATGTGAAAAAGGGTAGTGAACTTTCCCTTTTCCTTGTAACAAAGCAAGGTACTGGTAAAAAAGTTTCTGCAGAAAGTTTCCATGACGTACGACGAAGCGGTATTATTGCTATCCGACTCGATACGGGCGATGAACTTGTATCTGCTTCATTTGTAGAAAAAGGTGACAACGTAATGGTTGTGGCATCTGATGGTCAGTCTATTCGATTTGATCAAGATGATGTTCGAGAAATGGGCCGAGCAGCTGGAGGTGTACGAGTGATGAAACTCGACAAGGGTGTTTCTGTTGTCGGTGCTGATACAGTGAAGAAAGGATCAAACGACGGTGCAATCTTCGTAGTATCTGCAAATGGTTACGGAAAGAAGACGGAACTCAAAGAGTACAAAGTGCAAGGACGAGGTGGTTCAGGTATCAAGACTGTAAAAGTAACCGACAAAACAGGTGATCTTATCTCAGCACGAATTGTAACTGAAGCACTCGAGGAAGCCGTGGCAATTTCTAAAAAATCTCAAGTGATTCGATGTGGCTTGAATGAAATCCCAACTCTTGGACGAGATACTCAGGGTGTCCGAATTATGAAACTCCGAGAAGGGGATAGTTTGGCGTCAGTTATCTGCCTTTAGTATTATCCACACAAATACAACTCCTACATGTTCTGGTCTGCATAGATTTTCCAATAAATTATTCGATGAGTCGTATGAGACTTGCGAGTCGCAACGAGCAGAGGAAAATATCAGGAGATATTTTCTGTTCCTTACATAACAAAGAGAAAATTTATTAGAAAATATTTATATGCTAAAATATATCTATGTTCTCTGACCCAGAAAAAGTACTCAATCAGATTTTTGTAGCTGAAGGTATGACGGTTGCTGATTTTGGTGCTGGTGCTGGTTTCTACACATTTGCGCTCGCACGAAGAGTCGGTCCGTATGGTCGTGTTTTTGCTGTTGATGTTCATCCAGATATGCTTCGGCGGATTAAAAATCAGGCTACTAAGGAGGGAATTAATCCTATTGATATTATCCAAGGTGATTTGGAAAAATCTAAAGGTTCGGGACTTGTGAGTGCTTCTGTTGATCGTGTGATTTTAGCGAATACGCTTTTTCAAAATGAAGACATTGCAGCTATCGTTCGTGAGACGAAACGTGTTTTGAAACATGATGGTAAAGTTGTGGTTGTTGATTGGGATATGGTTGGTGGGCACGACATGGCAGGTGCACACAAACATCATTATGTGAGTAAAGAAGAAGCTCGGGAAGTTTTTGAAAAAGAAGGTTTTACTTTTGAGCAATTCATTGATGCTGGATCACATCACTATGGTCTTTTGTATGCAGTTACCCACACACCTATGCCTGGGGAGATTAAAAATGTGGGGTATACTATAGGTAAGAAAAATCGGTAATGTTGTTTCAGTAATGTTCCACAACGTGACTGCGCGATTTTACATAATTAAGTGCATTTAAAAAACGTCAGCAAATTTATATGAAAAATATTAGTACTTTCCAAATTGTGTTCATGGCGGTGTTTATCTTTATCGCCATTGTTGGAGTGGCATTATTTGCAGGTTTTGGTGGGACCGGTCGTGCTCCAACTCCGACTGCAACAATATGGGGAACTGTCCCGAGTTACTATATTGGTGAAGTTGTGAAGCAAATCAATATTTCCTCAACTGTAATCAATGTTAATTATGTTGAAAAAGACCCAGACACTTTTGAAAGTGAATTCGTAAACGCACTGGCCGAAGGATCTGGTCCTGATGCTGTGCTTTTGACAGATGATATGCTTTATTTCCAGAGAAACAAACTTCAGCCGATTCCGTATACTGTTTTTAATCAGCGTGATTATCTAAGTACGTTCGTTGATGGTGCAAAAATCTTTCTTTCAAAAGATGGAGTGCTTGGTGTTCCACTTTCTGTTGATCCTCTTGTGATGTATTTCAATAAAAACATTTTGGCACGAAACGGTATTGCTCGACCTCCTCGAAATTGGCAGGAAATGGTTGATATGGGTCCACTTGTTATTATCAAGACTGATACTTCTACTATTCGGCAAGCGCTTCTTCCGTTTGGTGAATATGTAAACATTAAAAATGCTAAAGAAATTCTTGCTACTCTCTTTTTCCAAACTGGAAATAAGATTACAGCGCAAAATCAGCTCACGGGTCAGGTATATTCTGTGATTGACTCAGATCTCTATCGTGGACGAAAGGGTCTGTACGGCACAGGTGAAGAAGGTGCTGGTACAGAGACTGATGGAACTGCTGTTGGTTCAGGTAGCCCATTTGGGGGTGCAAGCGCTGGAAGCAATGAAGAAACACAATCTGTTGTTGATTTTTACACTTCATTTGCTAATCCTTCAAAAGCACTTTATACATGGAACAGGTCTCTGCCAAATTCTGAAGATATGTTTTTGTCTGAAAAATTGGCATTCTACTTTGACTATGCAAGTCGAATTCAGGCTATTCAAGATAAAAATCCGAATTTGAACTTTGATGTTGCCATGATTCCACAAGATCCAAATGGTGTACCGAGTGTCTATGGAAAAATGACAGCGTTTGCGATTGTGAAAAATACAAAAAATGCAGCAGGTGCACTTGCGGTAATTTCAAAACTAACTGAAAAGGAAGCTATTCGAAATTGGGTCAGTATTGCAAATCTACCTTCAGTTCGTCGAGACCTTCTTTCTGAAGTTGCAACAAGTTCTGCATATATGAGTGTGTTCAATCGAGCAGCTGTGCAAGCGGAGACTTGGTATGATCCAAGTCCTGCCGACAGTGATGAGATATTCCGTGATATGATTGAGTCTATAACATCTGGCCGAGAAAAAATCAGTAATGCACTCGGTGATGCTAAAAATAAACTTGATATTCTTCTAAAATCAAAATAAAACACTATGTCTAAACTCGGAACTCTGTTTGCAATTTTCACTTTCAGTATTATAGCAACCCTACCTTTCTTTGCGGCAACAGTTGTTTTAGCTGCACCTGTTGGACAAGCAAACGCTGATGTGGTCCCTGGTGGACGAGTCCTTGTACCTTTTGTGCCAGATGAATGTTACGGTAAGCCAACCCAAGGTTCTGGTGGTGTGATTCAAACAAATTGCGGATGGGAACAGCTCATGCAGCTCGGACAAAATGTTATAAATAATGCAATTGTACTCGCAGCTATTGCTGCTGTTATCTCTATTGCATTTGCGGGCTACCTTCTTTTGACTTCTGAAGGTGATTCTGGAGCTATCGGTCGAGCAAAGGGTATTTTGTGGAATGTTGTAATCGGTATAGCTCTTACAATGGCTGCTTGGCTTCTCGTGAATACTATTCTTAAGTGGCTCGGAGTTGATAGTGCATTCAGTCTTCTTGCGGGGTAAATGATAGGGTATAATTAAGCCCGTACTATTACTAATAATTAGACATGAAAACATTATTTTATAAGTTTAAAAAAATAGCAGCACATGTAGTAGCCCTTGCTGTTACGCTTCTGCCAGTAGTGGCCACTGCACAAAAATTTACAAACCCTATTAAATCTCAATCATTGAACAGCTTATTGGTTGATATCCTTGATGTTGTGGTTCTTCTGGGTTCAATTGTGGTAGTCATTTATATTATCCTTGCAGGGTTCAAGTATGTAACCGCTCAAGGTGATGAGGGGCAGATCGGAGATGCGCATAAGGCACTTACGTATGCTGTGATCGGTGCAGCGGTTATACTTGGTGCAAAAGTAATCGCTTCTGCTATCAACGCTACAGTTAATGAGTTGGGGATTTAAAATTGGCTAAATTTCACATATCAAAATATGAAAAAAATATCAATTTTAAATAAAAGAAACATGAAGCGTAATATAATTAATATGACTTATTTGACTTACCTTGCGGTACTTTTTCTTGTCGCACCACAGTTAGCGAGTGCTCAGATGGTATATGATTTCGGTAGTTTGGTAGGACTTTTCATCGGTATGATCAAGACAATTGTACCTCTGATAGTTGGTATTACGCTTCTCTACTTCATTTGGGGTGTATTTCAGCTTGTACGAAGTAATAGCCCTGATTCGCGAGAAGAGGCGATTGGATATATTACATACGGTATTGTTGCACTTTTTGTAATGATTTCGGTGTGGGGACTTGTAAGTATACTTACATCAACATTCTTTGGTGGTGCTATGATCTTGCCACAACTTAGATAATTGAATTGTGAGGTGAGAGTTTGATGCACAGTTGGGATAAAATTTATATAAAAAATTATAAAAATAAAATAAAAACATGCCAGCACGAGGAATATTTGCAATCATACAAATGGTAAAAGATCTCATCAATGTGGTGATGCCGTTTATTATCTCCTTAACACTCTTGTACTTCATGTGGGGGCTTTTTCAGATGGTTCGAAGTACAGATGGATCAGCACGTGAAGAGGCGAGAGGGTATGTTATCTGGGGAATTGTAGCCCTCTTCGTGATGGTGTCAGTATGGGGACTTGTAAATGTACTCGTCAGTACATTGCGATTGAACAATACTGCTCCACAAAATCTTGAGCAGCTGATTCCTGTTCGATAACGCCTAATTGTGGAGGTATCCACAGGAAAACTACCCGATATAGCTTAAACAAAGTATAATTAAGGTATGACTTTTGGGGCTCGGTTCATTGACCAAGTCGTTTGTAAAAGTGATTAAAAGTCTATTTAATTCAGTAAAATTTATAAAATGAAAAAAACTTTATTCAAATTCGGAGCAATCGCAGCCCTTGTTGCACCTTCTATTGCAGGTGCGCAGAGTATCGGTGGTATCCTCGGTCTTTTGGCACAGCTTAACGATCTTATCAATCGATTAATTCCGTTTGTAATTGCTCTTACTGTACTCTGGTTCCTCTGGGGTATTTTCCGACTTATTCTTGCTGGAGGTGATAGTGAAGCTCGAAAAGAAGCTACAGGTTACATCGTATGGGGTGTTATTGCCCTCTTCGTGATGGTGTCAGTATGGGGACTTGTAAACATCTTGGTGCGAAGCGTTAACCTTGATAACACAGCACCTCCTGCACCTGGTCTTCCTTCATCAGCTGGTTATTTCCAGCAGCGATAGTTTTGCGCGATTTAACATAAAACTTACACATGAGAGCCGCACTTGCATTCATTCATAGAGTTAATCAGGTCATAATAAATCCGATCATTCTGCTTTTGTTTTCAGTTGCGGTGATTTACTTCCTCTGGGGTGTGTTCAAGTATGTTAAAGATTCGGAAAGTAGCGATGCTCGTGCTGAAGGGCGACAACATATGATCTATGGAGTGTTCGGAATGTTTATTATGATTTCAGTTTTTGGGATTATAAATATTGTTCTCAACACTATTGGTGTGTCGCC
>CAYXQC010000008.1:0-9618 GCA_964467385.1 uncultured Candidatus Saccharibacteria bacterium | reverse complement strand
TCGGTAGCTATGTCGGGAATGGATAACCTCTGAAAGCATCTAAGAGGGAAGCCAGTTTCAAGATAAGATATCGTTATAAGGGCCGTGAGAGATGATCACGTTGATAGGCACTAAGTGTAAGCACAGTAATGTGTTCAGCTGAGGTGTACTAATGCATCGATTCTATTAGGAAATATGATTATCACAATCACTTTTATTTGTTACTTGCGTTTTACTTGAGAATTTTGCAATATCGACCATTGCGTTCTGGTGACTCGCCGGAGAGGTCACACCTGATCTCATTCCGCACTCAGAAGTTAAGCTCTCCAGGGGCGATGATACTCATTTATGGGAAAAGTAGCTCGTCGCCAGAACAGAGTGGTTGATATGAAAAAACAAAGTAAAAAACGCAGGATCAACAAAAATCAAAAGTCGCATCTAAAAAGTGCGGCTTTTGTTCTTTTTAGAGAGTAAAACTCCGTATTCTGATATAATGCCTGTATGTTTACCTGGGCAAGACAAAGACAACTTATATATGGTACTTGTGTACTTCTTTTCTTACTTCTTGTTATAGGTGTCCCAGTCTATTTTATTTTTTTTAATAAACCTCCACTTTGCACCGATGGTAAAATGAACGGTGGTGAAACTGGAGTCGATTGTGGTGGTCCTTGTAGTCGTGCTTGTGATGCCGATGTATTACCTGAACCGATCGTCATGTGGTCACGGGTATTTACAGTTGCTCGAGGTCTCAACAACCTAGTAGCGTATGCTCAAAATCCAAACGTTTCGTACACTGCAGAACCGATCCCGTATATTTTCCTCGTATATGATAAAGATAATGTTTTGCTTGGAACTCGCGAAGGATATGCCCGTATTCCTCCAACAAAAACATTTCCAATATTCGAACCTGGATTTGATGCTGGGCAGAAAGAACCTGTGAAAGCTGTGTTCGAATTTACCGATCGAGCAATTTGGCACAAGTACAACACAGCAAAACCTGAGCTTGAAGTCGTAAATACTCGAACTGCGAGTCTTGATACAACACCGATCATTCGTGCAACTCTTGTAAACAAGACGATTAGTAAATATACAAATATCGAAGTTGTAGCGATTATATATGATCTCGAAGGCAATGCGTTTGCTGCTTCAAAAACAGTTGTAGATACTCTATATGGAAATGCGAGTGTGCCACTTTCATTCACTTGGCCGAAACCGTTCACTTTAGATATTTCAAAGATAGAAATTGTACCAAAATTACCGATTTAGTTTAAAATGTTCAGACGAATCTCAATTGATTGGTATATAGTCGGTGCACTCGTTCCTATTTTGACGATTAGTCTTTTGACTATGAATTCATTTACAGGAGAAGGGAATTATGCGACACGACAGATGATCTGGATCAGCTTTTCTGCGCTTATGTTTGTGATATGTAGCTTTATTGATTTCCGATTTTTGCGTAGAACCTATGTTATTGTAAGTTTGTATGCGTTATCGCTTTTGTCACTTGGTTCATTGTTTTTGATTGGGTATGTTTCAAAAGGTGCAAAAAGTTGGCTCAACTTTGGCGCTTTTTCATTCCAGCCAGTTGATCTTGCGAAGATCGTCCTTATCCTTCTTTTGGCAAAATATTTTTCACGTCGTCATGTGGAAATTGCACATATTCGGCATATTATTGTGTCAGGTGTGTATGCGGGGATCCTGTTTGGACTTGTAGCAATTCAGCCAGACTTCGGTTCTGCCATTACCATTTTCTCGATCTGGCTTGGTATGGTGCTTGTCTCTGGGATTTCAAAAAAACACCTCGCTCTTGTGTTTTTCATCGGAGCGGTTGCATTTGCAGGGCTCTGGAATTTTGCATTCAAAGAGTATCAAAAAAACCGAATCATGAACTTCCTCCATCCGCTCGCAGATATTCGTGGGTCTGGATATAACGCGTACCAAGCTATGATCACCGTGGGTTCAGGAGAGGTCCTCGGAAAAGGAATTGGGTACGGTACGCAGTCGCGCTTGAAATTTTTACCAGAATACGAAACTGACTTCATTTTCGCTGCATTTTCTGAAGAATGGGGTTTTGTGGGTGTTATTATTTTATTTATTCTTTATGGAATAATCATGACACGTATTTTGATCTGGGCCGGGCGAGGGGAGACCAATTTTGAAACACTCTATGCGATGGGTCTGGCAATTTATTTTATGACGCACCTTATTATCAATATTGGTATGAATATTGGTGTAATGCCAGTAACAGGTATCCCAGTGCCGTTCATGAGTTATGGAGGTTCACATATCTTGGCGGAGTTTATCGGTCTTGGAATTTTAATGGGGATGATTCGCTACTCACGTGCTATTCATCGTGAAGTGATCAAAAATGAATTCCTTGGTGTATAAGGGTAAGTTCCTAGTTCTTGTACAACTTTTTAAGTTCTTCCAATATAGTATCAAAATTATATGAGCTCTTAATTTTGTTTTTAAATGTTTCAATCATTTTTTCTTTAATATCTTGGTGGTCGTGTAGATAAATAAGTGCATTTCTGATTTCTTGTGGTCGTCGAGGTGGGATGAGGAGGCCATTCTCAAGATTCTGTATAACTTCAGGAATGCCACCAACTGATGTACTGATGACTGGTACACCAACATGACCAGCTTCAAGAATCGCAAATGGTAATCCTTCTTTGACTGATGAAAGTAGGAATATATCAAACGCCTTGAGATACTCACGAGCATCGGCAACGTGTCCAGCGAGTACGATCTCTAGGTTTGCGGCAATCTTCTTTGACTTCATTTCGTTAATCTTCGCTTCAAGCTCTTTTCGTTGTTCACCCTCACCAATCACTACGTAGGCAAGTTTTTGTTCGGGATATTGTTCAGCGTAACTTCCTATGCCGTCGATTGCATAAAAGAGGCCTTTATTTCGGTGGAGCTCTGAAATAGTCCCTAAAATAAGGCGATTTTCGGCAGTCCAACTCGTCGCCCTATCAGTTCCTATAAGTGCTCCAAGTGCTACATCTTGATTTTTGATAGGGAACTCAGAAACGCCATTTGGAATAATTTCAAATTTTTTCTGAACGAATGGCCATTTTTCAACATCGTTTCGTTCTGTCTGAGAAAGTACAATTGTTTTACCCCCAAGAAAAACAGTCAACCATGAAAAAAACTTAATCAAAATCTGTTGCCACTCTGGTCGAGGTTCGTTAAAAGGCCAGCCATGATTTGTATAGAGAATTTTTAGCCGCGGAGATTTCGAGAATAGGGAATTGAGTACACCTGCGACTCGTGAAGCGACTGCACCGAGTCCACCAATCTTAGGGCTATTTAAGTGTACAACAGTTGGTTTGTATTTTCGTACTATTTTGTAGAGTGACCAGAGTACGCGTGCTTCTTTTGTGAGGCTAATGTCTCGTTGAGCGCTTGTAATTGGAAAAATCTGCACATCAATAGCTTTAAGTTTTTGCTTAAGTTCGCCGTCACCGCCGAGTGCTACAGCCACTTCTTGTTGCTCTTCTTTGAGTCGTTTTGCGATTTCGTACACGTACCGCTGAGCCCCTCCGAAGTTTGATTTTGTGATTATAAGTAGTACTCGTGACATTTGGCTTCTATTTACGCTGATTTATAGTATAGTATCTCACATTATGACTACTACGCGCAAAAAGCAGTTCGCGGTCTTGGTACTAGGGGATTTACTTGTTTTTATAGCATCTTTGTGGCTCAGTTTGTACGCTAGAGCATTTATCATTCCTTCGAATGTAATCTTTTTTGACCACTTGAAAGCCTTCTCGATTCTCTTTATTGTGTGGTTTTTTGTATATTTTACGGCGGGACTTTATGATCGATATACCATTTTGATTCGTAAAAAATTGCCACAGCGAATTCTTACGGCTCAGGTGTTCAATGTCATTTCGGCGACAGCCTTTTTCTACGGTATTCCATTTTTTGGACTTACACCAAAGACGCTACTTGCGCTTTATCTTGTAATTTCAACACTTCTCATCGCACTTTGGAGATTGGTTATTTTTTCAAATATTTCTGATAGTACCCGTGTAAAAATAGTAGTACTCGCTGAAGGTGCTGATATAGATTTTTTGGCACAAAAAATTGCCGGTGCAAGTGCGACGAATTCTCCGGTTGCAATTGCAGAAGTGGTGAAACCTTCAGAAGGTGTATCAGCGCTCCAGATAGAATCGATCCTCTCAAAACACGGCGCGCAGATTTTGGCTATTGATCCAAATAATCCTCACATACAAGCTGAATCAAGTTCTCTTTACGGTCTTATTTTTAAAGGTATTCAGTTTGTAAATGTTCAGGATATTTATGAAGATCTTACAGACATGGTTCCACTCGGTCTCATCGACGAGATGTGGTTTTTGGAACACGCTTCAACTGATTCAAGTTTTATTTATGATTTTATTAAAAGAACGATGGATGTGTGTATCGCGTTACCTCTCATGATAGTGCCAGCTCTCACGTATCCGTTTGTATGGATTGCCATAAAGCTCGAAGATGGTGGTCCGTTTTTCTATGGGGCAGAACGAATCGGGGAAGGTGGCAAAAAAATGAAAATGTATAAGGTGCGGAGCATGAGTGTGATGGATGATGGCAATCAGCTCGGTAAACATGCTGACAAAATCACCCGTGTTGGAAAATTTGTGCGAGTGACTCGACTCGACGAGTTCGCACAACTTGCCAGTGTTCTTAAAGGTGAATTCTCACTGATCGGTCCGCGACCGGAATTCCCGAAACTAGTTGAACTTTATAATAAAGAAATTCCTCACTACAACATGCGGCATATCATCAAGCCGGGTCTTTCTGGGTGGGCGCAAATTCATCATGAAAAGCCACCGCATTCTGTTGAAGAGACGAAAGAAAAACTGGCATACGATTTGTACTATATTAAGCATCGAAGTCTGTGGCTTGATTTGAAAATTGCATTGCAGACTATTAAGACACTACTTTCAAGGGTAGGGGTTTAACTTAAATTTACCTTCGTTTGGGTGTAAAAAATAAATGATTCTAGCACTATTTAGGTAACAAAAAGATAAAGAGTCAATAGGCTAGCCATATAAAAATGCGTATAATTGGCACTATCTTATTAGTCCAATAATTGTAATTCAACCCAGAATCCCATGTTTAAGAAAAGATTGTATGCCGTCTCACTTCTTGTATTAGGAGTTTTGCTCGGACTGTTCGTTCATTATTCACAAGTCGCTGGTAATGGTTTTATTTCAAAATTCCCATTCAAGCTTGGTCTTGATCTAAACGGCGGTACACATCTCGTGTATCAGGCTGATGTGTCAAAGATTCCAGCAGGTGACGTAGATGGTGCGATGGAAAGTCTTAGAAATGTTATCGATGCGCGAATCAACTCATTTGGCGTAGCCGAGCCTCTTATCCAAACTGAAAAAGCAACTATCGCTGGACAGGAAGTGCGAAAACTTATTGTAGAGCTTCCGGGTGTAACTGATGTAAATCAAGCTGTTGAACTTATTGGTAAAACTCCGGTTCTCGAATTTAAAACTGAAAAGGCAAATAGCGGGGCCGCTTCTGCAGCAAATAGTGCAACATCAACTGCATATAATGTTGAATACGAATCAACTGCGCTCACAGGACGATTTCTTCAAACAGCTCAGGTTGAATTTGACCAAAATACTCATCAGGCACTTGTGAGTCTTACATTCAATGAAGAAGGTAAGAAGCTCTTTGCTGAACTTACAACTGCAAATGTTCGAAAGACTATAGCAATATTCCTCGACGGTCGGCCTATTTCAACACCAGTTGTTCAAGAGCCGATCCGAGACGGTAAGGCGGTGATCTCTGGACGGTTCACTCCAGTTGAGGCGCGAGATCTTGCTCGAAGTCTAAAGTATGGTGCACTTCCTGTGCCGATTGAACTTGTGGGCACACAGTCTATTGGTGCTTCACTTGGTACAGATGCACTTCATGCAAGTGTTGATGCTGGTATCTGGGGCCTCATCATCATCAGCCTCTTCCTTCTTTTCTGGTACAGACTCCCTGGACTTCTTGCGGTTATTTCACTTACGCTCTATACATTAATAACATTAGCACTCTTTAAAGTATTCGGTATTGTGCTTACATCTGCTGGACTTGCGGGATTCATTATCTCGATTGGTATGGCCGTTGACGGTAACATTTTGATCTTTGAACGAATGAAAGAAGAATTCAAAAAAGGTCTTACGATCGAAGAGGGGATCAAAGAAGGTTTTGCTCGAGCGTGGCTTTCGATTAGAGATAGTAACACTTCAAGTATTATCACTGGTATTATCTTGTTCTATACTGCTACCTCTCCGCTCATTAAAGGATTTGCACTTGTATTTATTCTCGGTGTGATTGTATCGATGTTCACTGCTATCACTGTTTCAAGAACTCTTCTTATGGCTATCGGTGTAAAGAAGTATCATGGACTTGCGAAGTTCTTATTCGGTAATGGTCTGAAAAATTAAAATAAATTAACCAAAACTAATATGTATATCATCAGAAATCGAAAAATCTTCTATGGCATCTCCGTGGTCATGATTGCACTTTCACTCTTTGCAATCTCTAAGTGGGGGCTCAACTTCGGTATCGACTTTAAAGGTGGTTCAATTATCGAAGTGCAGTACAAGAATGTGAGCACGGTTACTGCAACTTCAACTACATCTGCCACAGTTGCAACATCATCAGCGACCACAACAGCTGGTACAATTTCAGTTGATACCGTTCGATCCTGGCTTGCCCCACTTGCTCTTGGCGAATTCAATGTTCGACAGGCGGGAACTGATAGTTTTATTATCCGAACAAAATCTTTGAGTGAAATCGAACGAAAAGAGGTTGTTGCTACACTTGGCGGCGAGATCAAACGAATAGACACTGTTGGTCCAATTCTCGGAGAAGAGCTTAAAGGTAAAGCTATCTGGTCAATTACTCTTGTACTCCTCGCGATTATTCTTTTCATCACCTTTGCCTTCCGAGGTGTATCACGACCAATTTCTTCATGGAAATACGGTGTTGTTGCAGTTATTGCGCTCTTCCATGATGTGATTGTGCCAATGGGTATCTTCTCATTTTTGGGACGAAATGGTGGGTACGAAATCGATTCACTTTTCGTAACTGCACTTCTTGTGATTCTCGGCTTCTCAATTCATGACACAATCGTAGTATTCGATCGAACTCGAGAAAATCTAAAGACTTCAGGTTTTGGAAATTCATCGAGCAAATTGAAATTTGAAGATGTGGTAGGTACAAGTGTAACTCAGACAATCACTCGATCAGTCAATACATCCCTCACAACAGTACTTGCACTTGTTGCACTTTATTTCTTCGGCCCAGCGACAACTGAAAATTTTGCACTCGCACTTATTATCGGTATCGTAGTCGGTACATATTCTTCGATTTTTATTGGTTCACCACTTCTTGTTACTTGGGAAAAGTGGCAGAACAGAAAATAATTCTTCTCTTCGTTGCGTGAAAACAGAAAATTTCTACTGAAATTTTCCTCTGCTCACTGCAGCTCGCAAGTTTCAAGCAACTCATCTAAGAATTATTTTCTAGAGAAGAATCATACGTGAAACACCGCACCGATTTGTACTGTAGGTGCGACTAGCTTTTCTTTTTCGCCAACACAACAGAATACGTCTTATCTCGTGCTACTACGTCAGAATTTCCAAAAATAGTATTGAAATTTTTTCGCACCATTATTTCGAGCTGCTTGATAACTACGACTATAAAGTAGCCACCTTCTTTGATGTGATCTTCAGCTTCGCCAAATAGAATCCAGAAAAACTCCTTGCTTACCTTTGCGGGCAAATTCGAGAGAAGGAGATCATACTTTTTATGTGTGGGTACATGCGAGAAGCCATTTGAAAGAAATGTTTGTACATTAGTGGTAGTATTTTCTTTAGCATTTTTCTCGGCGTATTCTACAGCCACAAAATCTTTATCAACAAGATCTGCTGAAATATAAGGGAATGCTTTAGCGAGAGACAAGCCGATGGGCCCATATCCACAGCCAATATCGAGGATATCCACTTTTCTCTGTCCGCTCTCTGCAAGGGTCTGAATGGTGTCAGCACATTTACCTTCGCCAATGGCACTCAAAAGGAGCTTTGTACCAGCATCTATTTCTTCAGGACAAAAAAGTCCCCAGGTAGTCTTGAAAATCAGAGCTTCACCGAGGAGCTCTGTCCGGATAGTCATGTCCTTTTTAAGTTCATTAAGAGGGATTTTTGGCATACGCGTGAAGTTTATCACAGAGCTTTGACCCATGCTATAATTTTCCGGTGAAAACTATTACCGAAAAAATCTACGATTACTCAATCCGGGCCAGAGACCTTACCAGTATTTTTATTCGAACTCCTTTTATTATCAAAAATCATCAGGAATACAATCGCTTCAAAAGGGAGGGGAAACTTGATCAAACGTGCATCATCGAGCTCCACAATGGTCTCAAGATAAAATTTCGACATCAGGATATTTTCATTATCGATGAATTAGTAGTGCGAGGAGAATATCTCAGATACCTCAAGACTTTCATTAAGTCTCAAGATAACAGTTCAAGCGATAAGAATAATCAGCCAGCAGTTGTTGATATCGGCGCAAATATTGGTTGTTTTTCTCTTCAGGCTGCATGGCAGGGTGCTAAGGTGTATGCTGTTGAAGCTAGTGCGATAAACATGGCACTACTCAAGGAAAATATTGCACTCAACAATTTGCAGGATAAAATTATTCCGACCCAAAAGGCAATTTGGAAAGAAAATACAACTCTAACCTTCCATGCTTCACCAAAGAATCCGGGATCTGGTTCCCTTGTTTATAATTCAGTTGATGATTCTGAAAAAGTTGAAGCTATTAGTATGAACGAATACATCGGAGCGCTTCCTGAAGAAAATATAAAGATTTTGAAAATGGATATTGAAGGTGCAGAGTTTGAAGTGCTCCCAACGGTAACTTCGAATGTGTATAAAAAGATTGAAGTAATCATCGGGGAATACCATCAAAACGCTGAATTTTCAGCCCATAATTATGAAACAGTAAGGGATATTCTGAAGCCTTATTTTGAAGTCAAAAAGCGAGGTTTTGCTCTCTTTTTTGGTATCCGAAGATAGCCTTATTTTAGGCCGTATTTCAGAGATACATGCTTGCGTTTGACGTGTTCTCATCCTGTCGGGAGGCCGTTTGAATCTTATTTGACAAAGGTTTTCATATGCGTATAATGCTAACCACGCCTTGTAGAGAGGCGTTTTAAAGTCAAAAAAACTCTACACCTCAACCGGAGGTTACTTTGAAAACAGAATAAGTTACAGCATCATATCCTTTCTATAAATTTGAGTTTTTAATTAGAGTTTGATCCTAGCTCAGGATGAACGCTGGCGACGTGGATAAGTCATGCAAGTCGAACGGAAACATTTGAGATTATATCAATTTTGTTTTAGTGGCGAACGAGGTAGTAATAAGTAGGTACGCACCCCAAAGTCGAGAATAACCCATCGAAAGATGAGCTAATACTCGATAGTCTCTTCGGAGTAAAGTTTTAACGCTTTGGGAGCGGCCTGCTCGGTATCAGCTAGTTGGTGAGGTAAAAGCTCACCAAGGCAATGACACCTAGGGGACCTGAGAGGGTGACCCCCACCGATGGAACTGAGACACGGT
>CAYXQC010000007.1:0-33613 GCA_964467385.1 uncultured Candidatus Saccharibacteria bacterium | reverse complement strand
TTCTCATCACGGATTATGATCGGCTCTTTTTTTGCAATTTTATCTTTATACCGATCGATAATATCGTCGGCTAGTTTGTCCACCCAATACATAGTTTGATTATTATAGCATTCTTATTTCGCGAAGTTTACGCTTTTGGCGCTTCGCGAATTTTGTAAGAAATTGAACTTAATTGACACGCAATTTAATCTATACTCACAACCGTATACTTTGCTTCGCCGGCCGGAGTCTTGAACTTAAATTCCTCACCCTTCTTTTTTCCAAGAAGAGCTTGGCCAAGTGGAGATTTGAATGAGATTTTTCCCGAAGCAGTATCGGCTTCTTCTGAACCTACGATAGTGTACACACGTTCTGCTTTGTCACCTGTTTTCTTTACATGCACAACAGAACCTACTTCTACCTGATTTGAGTGGTGAGTAGCAACAATTTCAGCGCGAGTGAGGATAGACTCAAGCTGTGAAATACGATCCTCAAGTGCAGCCTGAGCTTCTCGAGCTTCATGGTACTCAGCATTTTCAGAAAGGTCACCAAGGCCTTTGGCAAATTCCAACTCTTCAGCGATTTTCTTTCGCTTCACAGTCTTAAGTTCCTCAAGTTCTACAGTAAGAGTCTTGAATTTTTCTTTTGACAGGTATTCTTTGTTATCTGGTTTATTTGCCATAATTTATTTTATGTGTTCTTGTAAATCTAGCTGATTGTCCGAGAGGATTATCAAACATAGAGTTTAAGATGGCACAAGTATACAGGTGATACAGGTCAAGGTCAATCGATCAATTTAGTGAGCCGTTCATCTCATCTGTTTATTACCGTACACATCACGATAGGTATCACTGCAGATACTCCTGTTTATAAATATTCATCCAATCGAGCCACAATGCCATAGCAGCTGTACCTCCAATCGTTGCATCATTTGGCCCTTTTTCTAGAAGCACAGCAAATGCATACTTTGGATTATCGTATGGGAAAAATCCTACAGACCATGAGTTAATAAATTTTTTAGAAATACCAAGCTGAGCAGTACCGGTTTTTCCTGCAACTTTTACATACGGAAGGTCAAGACCTTTCATGGTTCCTTCTGTTACCGCTAGACGCATCCCTTCTTGTACTACTTTATAATATCCAGGATTTGTAATTCCGATTTTTTCTTGTCCAGTAGCAAGAATGAGTTTCTTTTCATCTTCGTTGATGTCATGTTTTTGCATAACTTCATGTCGAGTTTTTTCTGAGATAATAGTTGGAGTAAGAAGTGTACCTTTGTTTGCAATGGCAGCGATAGCACGAACAGCCTGAATTGGTGTAATTTGAAAACCGTACTGACCAATAGCTGTGTTGTATGTGTCACCAACACGCCAGATGTCTCCGTTGAAATTTTCTTTCTTCCATTCTGGTGTCGGAATGACGCCTTTTTTACCTGCAAAAAAAGTCCCTTCAAGCGAATCACCTAGACCAAACATATGTGAATACAGATCTATATTGTCGATACCAAGTCCTTTTTGTCCGGGAAAACCGCCACCAATTTCATAGAAATACACATCAGAAGAAACCGCGATAGCATGTCGCATATCTGTATATCCATGAGCTTTCCAGTCTTTGAAAATAGTATATTCACCCGGCTTGTATGGATTTGGCACTCGAAGTTCACCTGTACTTTCGATCTGCTTTTCTGGTGAGATGACACCCTCCTGAAGAGCTGCAATAGCAAATACCGGCTTCAGGATCGATCCGGGAGTATACAACCCTGACGCAACTCGATCGAGAAATGGATTGCTCGTGTTGGTTAAATAACTTTTGATGCGATCTGCATCTTTACCATCGGTGAGAACATTTGAATCGTACTCAGGATTTGAAACACTAACTAGAACTTCACCAGTATGAATATCCATCACTACACCAGCCCCACCCTGAAAACCAGAACGACGCATCACTTCAGAGATTGAGTCATACATAGCTTTTTGTGCCCCACTTGAGACAGAGAGTGATATGTTTTCCCCTTTTCGCGGAGGACGAATAACGCTTTCTGATAGAGTCTTTCCAAGTGCATCTGTTTCAGTAATTTTCAAACCATTATCTCCTGTTAAGATTTTATTAAAATAACTCTCAACTCCATCCGCACCCGCATATTCGGTATTGTAATAAAAACCAAACTTATCTTTTTTCGGATATTTCACATATCCCACAAGGTTATGGACTCCTGAATCTTTGCTGTATGAACGAAGCGAGAATTCACTTTGAGTCTGATCAATTTCGTTCCAGGCCAAAAGATTTCCCTCACGATCAGTGATCGCGCCGCGTTCAGCGAATACAAGACTGTGATGTAGACGATTATTTTCAGAAATGTCTTTGTATTTTTGACCATGCGTAATTTGCAGGCTGCCAATTTTAAATACAAAAAAGAGTGAAGCGAGAAGAAAAACAATACCAAATATATAAATAGAGTGTTTTGAAATCGGCTTTTCAATTTGCCCCTCAAACTGATCCGTATCGAATTCGGGCAAATTACTTGAATCGATGAAAATTTCATCAGGATCAATTTCTGTATGACGTCGAATATGCCTAGATCGCCGGAATATCATGCATAGAATCTTACCCTCTTTTTAACGATCTGCAAAACAAGATACACCCCAGCACTTATAAGCGTGCACATAAATGGGAATGATTGCGGAAACAGGTTTAGAAACCCATGAGAAGAAGCACTGGTGAGCAGTACTGAGTTTGATGGAAACATAAGATCAGTCAAAAATCCAAGAAACACGATCTCAATATAATTAAAATGCCAACAGGCTATGATCGCAAGAATGAACGGTACATACCATGGTACAAAAGGCAACAAAAGAAATATGCCAAAGATCGAAATATTAACGTAAAATCTTTTTGATTTGAACATAATGAAGTGCGTTTAGCTTAACAGGTAAACGAAAGTATACATATGAGAAAGCCTCCCCGTCGCTCGACTCAACTTTTTCAGCCGTACCAACTATGACGGGCCGACCATTGAAACTTGCCGTTATCGAGTCACCTTCAGAGATCATGATATTTTTTGGTACTTTTATATAGAAATTACCCCCACCTCGCCCTTCAGCTACAACCGGAATCGTACTTGTACCAATAAGTACATCGATTTTTTCGCCAGGGGCGGAATGAAGCCTAATCACGGCAGACTTTGGAAAAACCTGATCGATTGTGCCAATACTATAATCCATTTCTGCATAGACCTCGTCACCAGTTTCTAGTTCATGATCAAGACCAATATCAATAAGAAGTGCATCGTATGGAACTTTTGGTGGACGAGCAATCACCACACCAAGAATTCGACTGTCAGTTTCAGGATGTCGATCGAGAAGTTCACGTAGTTGTTCGTTTTCAGTTTTGAGAGATTGTATCAGTGAATTTTCAGAAAGAGGGCGAACTGATTCATCATAGTAACCGAGTACATATCCAATACCCTTTTGCGTACTGTGAAGGATTGTAGCCAGACCTTTTCCAAACATAAAATATATGATTACAAGCACCAGACAAACCAAAAGAACTTTAGAAATTTCTTTTCCAAGTCCTCCTCTCTTATGTCTTGAATTATCGCGTAACAGGTAGCTCATGTTCGTTTTGAATTAGCATATCTTCAAACTTTTCGAGTTCTTCTAGAATTATACCAGCTCCACGAGCAACTGCAGTAAGTGGATCCTCGGCAACATAAACAGGAATACCAACATACTCCGAGAGAACTTGCGGTAGTCCACGAATCAATGCTCCACCACCAGCAAGATAAATACCATTTCGCATCACATCGGCAAGAATTTCTGGCGGAGTTGTTTCGAGTACTTCCTTTACGGCATCAAGAAGTGTGTTCACAGAGGTACCTATCGCTTCACGAACATCCGCATCTGTAATGATCACCTCTCGTGGCAAACCAGTAACAAGGTCTCGCCCGCGAATAGTCGTCTCGAGCGGTGGATTACACGGCAATACACTCGCAATCGCCACCTTCATATCTTCAGCGGTCTTTTCGCCAATCAAAATCTTAAATTCATTTCGAATGTAAGACATGATGTCTGAGTTAAGTTTGTCACCTGCAACTTTTAGATTTTTGGCACGCACTATTCCTCCAAGTGAGATCACGGCAATATCGGTCGTACCTCCACCGATGTCTATAATCATCGAGCCAGTTGCTTCACGAACAGGAAGTCGAATACCTATAGCTGCTGACATCGGTTCTTCTACAATATGCACCTCTCGTGCACCAGCATTTTTTGCCGCATCTCGTACCGCTCGTCGTTCTACATTTGTAACTCCATACGGTACACCCACTACCACTTTTGGACCGAGCATTTTCTTTGAAAGTCCTTCGGCTTTTTTGATGAGGTATGAAAGCATTTCTTCTGTTACTTCGAAGTCTGAGATCACACCATCAACAAGCGGTCGTACAGCAACAATATGTCCCGGAGTTCGTCCAAGCATTGCTTTTGCTTGAGCACCCACAGCAACTACGCGGCCAGTTTTTTGATTCACCGCAACCACTGAAGGTTCGTTTATAACCACACCTTTTCCTGAAACATAGACAAGCGTATTAGCAGTACCGAGGTCGATACCAATATCATTTGAAGTCGCTTTAAGGAATTGTTGCTTTAGTTTTTTGTACATAGATTAATAAGTGCATCAGTACTGATATGCTGAACATCGCCAGTTTTTCTATCTTTTACTTCGAGGAGATACTCGTTTGCAGCGCCGTTCGTGTCAGTCTTTTGGTTTTTGTCACTCACCACCACTCGAATCGGTATACCGATAAGATCAGCATCGCCGAATTTTTCGCCTGGGCGAAGATCACGATCATCAAAAAGAACTTCTATACCAGCTGACTGAAGTTTTTTGTAAAGTTCTTCCGCTCGCACTGTTGCCTCCGGAGAATTCACAACGATAAGATGTACTGCGAATGGAGAGACTGAGGCTGGCCACACGATCCCCTTTTCATCAGAGAGAGTTTCTACGATAGTACCCATCACTCGTGCTGGACCGATTCCGTACGAACCCATCAGTACCTTATCTTTTTGACCTTGTTCGTTTGTATATGAAAGATCGAGCGCTTCAGAAAACCGTGTACCAAGTGTGAAAATATTTCCAACTTCTACGGATTTTGCTTCTTCGAATTCAGCATCTGCACCAATAAGTCCAAGCTCGGCCTTCACGGCATCGTTATACACCTCTTTGTTGATTGCGATATTTTTCGCGCGATTGATATAGATAATATCTTCACCTGCATCTGTTATTGTCTGAAACTCATGTGAAAACTTTGAGAACATTCCCCCTGATGCAAAAGTGACAAATGTTTTATCACCAAGTCCAACTCGATTGAATACACGTATGTATGCTTCCTTGGCTTTTTCGTAGAACTCATTGTGTTCAACTTCACTACGTGAAAATGAGTACAAATCTTTCATAACAAATTCGCGCGTTCGCATGATACCGCTTTTTGCACGAGTTTCATTTCTGAATTTTGTTTGGAATTGATATGCAGAAAATGGGAGATCTCGGTATGAAGTAACAAAATCTTTCATCAACTTTGTAATAGCCGGCTCGTGAGTAACCGCAAGACCGAGTTCAGTATCATTTTTAAGTTTTGTTTTAAACCAGACATCAACCTCTTTGTCATCCCACTGATTTGTAGGTTCCCAAGTTTCTTTTTGCTGAAGAGATGTGAGTACAATTTCTTGTCCGCCAATCGAATTCATTTCTTCTCTGATAATAGAGATGATTTTATTCATCACACGAAGTCCAAGTGGCAAAAATGCATATACTCCCGCCATTTCTTTATAAACAAATCCAGCTCGAATCAAGAGCTCAGCATTCTTTGAAGCTTCATCTTTTGGCGCTTCTCGTCTTGTTTTTGTAAATAGGTTTGATTGTCGCATTGTGTGCGTATTTTACACTAAAAATTGTTTTTTTGTTAGTTTTTCTGTGGTGTGCTAGTATACACACTGGACAACATTTAGTTGTTACCTGCAAGAGTTAGAAAATCTGAAAACGCTGTTTGAAAATTTAGACAATAGAAAGACGTATCTGATGAAAAAAAGAATGAACACTCGGACGTACTGGATCCTCTGGATTTCAGGCGCACTTTTGGGAGCTGTTTCAGCGCTCATGGTCGGCATCATGACACTCGTCGTGGTAGCCATGTTTGCCAAATCTACTGATGACCTTTGGTATTCATTGATTGCCTTGTTGACCTGGGTAGTCTTCATGATAGCCAACTATTTCCGTCGAAAGTGCCGGCACCTAATCATCCTCGATGGTTCGGATATACCTGAGGATGAAAGATTTGAATCCCTTGTCAATCTCCAGCGGTGGCTAGCTATCGGGTTAACTATTGCCGGGACATGCTTTGCCACGGTCTCAATAGTGGCATTAGGTGATTCAGTATGGAATATCAATCCCACGATTGACTGGAAGAAAATCCTCTTTGGTTTTACTTGTATCTACCTCGGACAGAAGTGGTATAAGTACCTCAAAACAGAAGTTCTACTGCTCACCTGGCCAACTGGCACAGAAAAAATACCGATTCCAGGTGTACCTGAGAAAGAAAAGGAGCCTCGTCGCCTTTGACTGCATCACAACAGTACAACAATTCAGTGCAGCAATTGCGAACACAAAACGCCACACCCCGAAAGAGGTCTGGCGTTTTTTATTTAAAGATGCTTTTTACCTAAACAGCACAAACACATCCTTCACAGTAATCACCAACATGAGCGCAATCAAAAGTAAGAATCCCGTTGCATTCACCCACTGGATGATTTTTGGATTAAGTTCACGCCGAATGATGGCTTCAATAACTACAACTACGATTCGCCCACCATCTAGTGCTGGAAACGGCGCAAGGTTAAGCACTGCAAGGTTTGCAGAGATAACCGCGGCTATTACAAGGAGGCTTGAGAAACCAACCTTTGCAGATTGTCCTACTGCACCTGCAATACCAACCGGACCACTCACCTGTTCGAGACTAGCGTGACCTGTGATTGCTTGACCAAGGAATGTGTAAAGTCCTACTGCTACATTTTCAGTAAGATACACAGTTTGTCTTGCACCATAGTAAAGTGATTGGAAGAAACCAGCTTTAATAGATGCAACCATATCCATTGAAATACCAATCGCTTTTTTACCTTCAACAATTCCTGTCTTTGGTTCAATGACAAGTGACCGCACTTCATACGGTTGATCATTTTCGCTCACAGTAGAACTTGCCACACTTGTTGGAGAGCTAAATTGTCGAACTGTCATCTGAATTTTATCTGGAGCAGTTGCTATCATTTCTTGTGCAAGAGCAACTGTAAGTGTAGATGTGGCAAGTGTACGACCATTGGCGATAGAGAGGATTTCATCACCAGATTTGAGTCCAGCTTTTTCTGCAGGACTACCAGGGGCTGTCATCACCACTGTGAGAACAGGATTATGAACAATCTCTCTTGGCATCGCATCGGCTGATGCTTTTGTACCAAGGAAAAGTGACGCCGACAAAAGCAGCCAAGCGAGGATAATATTGAATGTAACACCCGCCGCAAGTACTACCACTTGCTGCCACCTCGGCTTCGCCAGCATGTTATCTGGCGTTCTTACATCGTCTGCATTTTCCCCGTAAATTTTTACATATCCACCGAGAGGCAAAAGATTGATAGCATATCGCGTCTTACCCCACATCCAGCTTGCGATTCGAGGAGGAAAACCGATAGCAAACTCATCAACACGAATCTTGAAAAGTCGCGCCGCTAGAAAATGTCCAAGTTCGTGGACAAATACGAGCACTGTAAGAACTAAGAGAAATATGATTGTGGTAGACATTATATATTCTGTATATTACTAATTTATTTTTAAAATTTTCGCAAAATGTACGCAACTAAACGCCAACACTAAACTACGCGCTAATTTCCTGTTCTTTCTTTGTATATAACTCTTCAAGTTTTTTATTACCCTCTTGAACAAATTTTTCCATTTCAGTTTTAGCTCGCATCACATCATCTTCACCCATTGAACCATCTTTCTTTTTATTATTAAGATCATCCGAAACTTCATTTCGCTCTCGCCGAAGTGCAACTTTTGCATCTTCAAGTTTTTCCTTAGCTACTTTTACAAGCTGCTGTCGTCGTTCACCTGTAAGTTCAGGGAAAATCACTCGAAGACCATTTCCATCTACAACAACTGAAACGCCAAGATTGGCCATAGTGATAGCTTTTTCAATAGGCTGAACCTGAGAATTATCCCAAGGAGAAATTCGGAGTGTCTTCGCATCTTCAGCGGAAATAGTAGCAAGTGAGCTAATAGGCATCTCACTTCCATACGATTCAACCCTAACAGGGTCGAGAAAAGCGGTAGAAGCTCGACCTGTTCTAATGCTTGAAAGCTCCTTTACATACCAAGCCTCTGTCTCCTTAATTTTTTGTTGAAATTTTGAAAAGTTGTATGCCATATATATTGTATATTTAGATTTTATCTGTATGCCGCATTTCTACGATATGTGCCCATTATACTAGCACGACATTAAGGTTTTATAAAAATGAAATAAAAAACTTAAATTAAAGACTAGGCAACCTAAGCGCTAAATATTCCAACAACATTTTTTTAGAAGATGAAGAGTCACGCACAAAATCAGAGACAACAGCAAAGACTTCAGCTACGAGAAGACGAGGCTTAAGGTCTTTCATACCAATACTTTCTGTACGAACACAAGCTTCTTTTTCAATATTTGTAATAAAATCAAAGATTTGTTCGTCACCAACCTCTTCATCATCCTTCATCTTTAGAATTTCTTTAACTTGTCTTAATCTTGAGCTGATATCATGTTCCACAAACGCAGTTGCAGAAAGCGTTTTTGAAATATTTTTTTGTTCTTTGATTTGTTCTTTTGAGAGATTTTTAGTGGTTACACTTTTGTTAGTACCATCAGTAGCGCCATGATCCTGAGCACTAGAGGTGTCGCGAAGAATTTGCACACGAGAGAGTATCGTCGGCAAAAAGATACCTGCCGTTCGTGTAAGTATGAAAAAGATAGTCCCGGGTCGAGGTTCTTCTAGTACTTTAAGGAGAGCATTCTGCGCTTGATGAGAAATCGTCGATATGGCCAAAATGACAATCTTTCTATTTCCAGAGATGGGTTTTCTTGAATTTATCTGCACGACATCTTCGACATCATCCACACCGAAGTTCCCCTGAATCCGATCGATATATACCACATCGGCATGGCCTTTTGGCATGCCGAAAGATTTATCAGTAAAATCGAGAACCGATGCAAGTGACACATCAACATCACCTTCAACCACAAAGGCGTGGTGCATTATGTGTGGATTTATATTGGCAAAACGTGAATGTGACATTGAAGGTGCTGCTTATGTTGTATCAGCGCTAAGTTCGCGCCACTATAGATTATCTCTTCGAAATAATAGTCTTCTTGTATGTATCGAGGTGATCTAGTGCAATACCAGTCCCCTTTACCACACAGTAAAGCGCGTCATCTGCGAGCGTGGCTTTTACACCAGTTCGACGAAATACAAGTTCTGGAAGATTTCGAAGTTGTGACGAACCACCAGTCATAATAATACCATTGTCTATAATATCTGATGCAAGTTCAGGTGGAGTTTCCTGAAGTACATCTTTGATAGCCTTGATCATGTCACGG
The DNA here is from genome assembly GCA_964467385.1 of uncultured Candidatus Saccharibacteria bacterium. Classification (GTDB taxonomy): domain Bacteria; phylum Patescibacteriota; class Minisyncoccia; order Phycocordibacterales; family CAIZLB01; genus VEQN01. Next base: position 23,961 of record CAYXQC010000007.1, on the reverse strand, counting down.
AGTTCTTTTGAAATCGCTTTTACTATTTCATTGGTTTTAATATCAACTGCTCTTGGAAGACCTGTAAGAAAATCTCGACCTTTAATAGTCATTGAAAGTTCTTCTTCAACAGGTACAGCAGACCCGACGTGAATCTTGATATCTTCAGCGGTCTTATCACCTATCGCTAGGTTATAAGTCTTCTTAATATAGTCTGTGATTGCTGCATCAAGTCGATTACCAGCACATTTCACAGAAGTACACGCTACAATACCTCCAAGTGAAATCACCGCGACATCAGTAGTACCACCTCCGATATCTACAATCATATGACCCATAGCTTCTTGGATAGAAATACCAGCACCAATCGCAGCAAGAATTGGTTCTTTCACGACATATGCATTTTTTGCTCCAGCTTTTATAGCAGCTTCAATAACCGCTCGACGTTCTGTTGAAGTAACACCAGCAGGCACAGAAACCATTACTTCGGGTTTCCAAATATTCCATTTACCCAATGCTTTGTTTATAAAGTACCTAAGCATCGCTTCTGTTACACGGTAATCAGCAATTACACCATCTTTCATTGGACGATACGCAATGATACTGTCCGGCGTTTTACCAATCATATCTTTTGCATCGTTTCCTACTGCAAGAATTTGATTGTCTTGTTCTGATACAGCAACCACAGATGGTTCATTGAGAACTATCCCTCGTCCAGGTAAAAATACAAGTGTATTTGCTGTTCCTAAATCTATACCAAGTTTTTTAGAAAATAGAGCCATAGCTTTGATAGCGCTATATTACTATATATATTGAGAATAAGAAAAGGGTCGCCAGATTGTAATATATAAAATTAAACCGCCCGGAACATCACTCATGATGAGATATAGTTCAGGGCGGGTTTTAAGACTGATACGTCCGCGTCTGGTCGCTGCAGTGTGCACCTAGTACAATCTCATGTCGGGTAGACTGAAATCGACCGGCTGTTGCAACATTCGTGTACCTTCGGGAAAGACCACCGTTTCAGGCCACGGGTCAGCCTCTCGAATCACCCCAGCGCTTTGTGTGTGTTTTTGTGCGCGAGGTTGCTCGGGTTGTAGTGGCTCGATCGGTGTTCGACGAGGAATCACAGGTTCTTCTGCCTTTTCCTTACGACGGAAAGGAATTTTTGGTTCCTCGCTGTAATCGTAAGACGGGGCTGGCTCGTAATTGTACAAAGGAGCATCAGACGGCTTTGGCGACGAATCTGGAACTTGCGGACGTTGTGGTGTAGTAAACGGATCGTCTGGGACAATCGAGTAAGAATAGCCACTGTTACCAGTTTCCCTGATTTCTTTCTCGGTCAGCTCAATTTGCTTTTCGAGGAGCTTGTCGATCTTTTCGACGATGCGATCAGGAAACTCGTGATTGATAGTCATCTCAAATGTATAGTAGCCGCTGCCACACATAACATGTGCAGCAACCAGAGTCATCACAAAGAAAAAGACAGCAAGTGATACCTGCAGCCATTTTTGCGTATTCATAGCATTCGATGTTGTTGAATTTTCAGAGACCTTTGCACATAACCAGATTTGGTTACATGGAAGTGAAAGTACAGTACTATATTTATATATAAATGTCAATATCACTGAATCTAAGTATTTGAGAGAATAGGCGTGTAAAATATAGCTAAATTATGTACATCATCACTGTCTACCCTATCGTCAAACGTACATTCAAAGACGAACTCACATATTGGAGTTCGCACTCTTTTTCAGCTGGTTCTATCATCGAAGTTCCATTTCGAAGTAAACATCTCCTTGCACTTGTTGCTGATTGTGTTCCTGCAAGCAAGGCAAAAAGCATCATTAAGCAAGCTTCATTTATTACTAAGAAAATCGAACACAAGAAAGAGATACCTGTCGTTCGACGTGAATGTGTTGAAGCTTGTGAACAAATTTCAAAATATTATGCAGTACCGCTTGGCTCTGTAATCAATGCATGTGTACCTGATTCAATTTTGCAAAAAAATCTTGAACAAAAAAATAAAGACTCAAAAGAAGATGAGAAAAGTGAAGAAAAGAAATACATCAAGCCAGAAGAAAAAAATGTATTGAGTGATCTTCTGGTCTATCAAACCAACACACCAGACAGAATGAGCACATACAAAAGTATCGTACGTGAAGAATTCGCTCGTAAAAAATCTGTGCATATTGTAGCGCCAACTGTTATATCTGCAGAGGAACTTTTTCAAAATCTCCAGAAAGGTATCGAAGATTATGTGATTCTACTTCATGGCGGGTTATCAAAAAAGAAACAGATAGAGCTATGGAATAAAGCACTTGAATGTGGTCATTCACTTCTTATCATTTCAACTCCAATATTTACCTCTCTGCCTCGGCACGATATTCAGACTTTAATTGTTGAACGAGAATCTTCTCGAGCCTATTCCTCTATCCGTACACCACATATAGATTGGCGTGATTACATTGAAATGTACGCAATCAATATCGGTGCACGTTTGATTTACGGAGATACATTTCTCCGTATCGAGACACTCTTTCGTCGTGAAAATGGTGAACTCAGCGACTTCTTCCCTCTTTCATATCGTATCGAAAAAACGGCTGAAATTATTGTGGTCGACACAAATACCAATTCAAAAAGTTTGAAAACTGGTGCAAGTGAAGCCGTTGCCACTGCCACAATCGAAACACATCCAAGTTTACACTCCAAGTCCAAGAAGACTTTTTCTATCTTGAGCGAAGAACTTCGTTCAATGATTGAATACACAGGTAAAAAAAATGCCCCTCTCTTTATATTCACAGCACGCAGAGGTCTCTCTCCGCAAACGGTATGTGGTGACTGTGCACAAACTGTGTTATGTAAGTTGTGCAAAGCACCAGTTGTACTTCATCAAAAGAAAAGTGTAAGCACTTCAAAACCTCTCACTTCAGAACTTGGCATTGATCCAAATCGATTCTTTCTTTGTCACCATTGTGGAACTGAAGAAAGTGCATTACAAGCATGTGCACATTGTGGTAGCTGGAAACTGATCACACTCGGTATCGGTATCGAAGGTGTTGAAGATGAAATTAAAAAACTTTTTCCTAAACGACAGATTTTTAGGCTTGATCGCGACAATGCTACGACCGACAAACAAGCTACAAAAGTGGTTGCCGACTTTCAGGAGTGTAAGGATGGTATTCTTCTAGGCACTGAAAGTTCCCTTGCATTTTTACCAGAAGTTTCATACTCAGCGATTGCATCTCTTGATTCTCTTTTCTCCATTCCCGACTTTCGTATTCATGAGCGAATTTTGCACACCCTCCTTAGGATTCTTGAAAAAACTTCAACCTATTTTTTAATTCAAACACGTGATCCAGACAATACAATTTTGAAACACCTTAAAATCGCCAATGTGCTTGATTTTTATCGTGATGAAATTTCTATTCGTGAAATGCTTAAATATCCCCCATTCTCTGTACATATCAAGATAACTATCGAAGGTACAAAACAAGAGGCAGCCGAAAAGATGAAAAAACTTCAAAAAGTACTAGAACACGATCACAGTGAATACACAAAAGACATGACTGTGTTCCCAGCTTTCGTACCGAGTGCAAAAGGTAAATCAACTCTCCACATGCTTCTTAGTGTTGAAAAAGAGCGCTGGCCTGACCCGAAGCTCTGTGGTCTCTTTGCAAGTTTACCAAAAGAATATATAGTCAGGGTCAATCCAGAGAGTTTGCTATAATAACAGCACAATTGATACACTCTCACCCACCACGCGTCATATCACATACCACATGAATATTTCATCAAAAAAAACTAAAAAAGCCGGAACGTATGGCGAAGTGCCACAAATTGTGAGCGAAGGTCAACACCCAGCACTTCGACAGGTTGCCGAAGAAATTCCACTTTCTGAAATCAAAAGTGAGAAAATTCAGTCACTAATCCAAAGCATGAAACTAGCCCTCCTTTCACAAGATGACGGTATCGGGTTAGCTGCACCACAGATTGGAGTACCACTTCGGGTATTTCTAGTTTCAAAACGCGTACTAAATCCCGAGTCAGAACACGGACATGAACTTGATGAAGATGGCACACATGACGATGCGCACTCTTATGTTCAGGATGATCTTGTCTGTATCAACCCAAAAATAGTCAAAGAATCTAAAGAGAAAAAATGGATGGAAGGTGAAGGTTGTCTCTCGGTGCGATGGGTATATGGAAAAGTAAAACGAGCCACACGTGTAGTACTTCGAGCATATGACGAGAACGGTAAAGTGTTTGAGCGAGGTGCAGGTGGACTATTGGCACATATTTTTCAACACGAAGTTGATCATCTCAATGGCATCTTGTTTATTGATAAAGCAAAAGATTTAGAAAAAGTCGATCCTGATGAGCACAAAAAAGCACGAAAAGAAGATCGTTTAGGATCAGCAAAAAATTCAACAAGAGCTACGAAAATAGCGAAAAAATAATTCTGAATTATTAATAAAATTTTTATAAAATGATTTTCTTTGGCACATCAGAACTATCAATCAAAGTTTTAGAGAAATTCGTAGAACACGGTTTTATTCCTGATGCCATCGTAACGGTACCTGACAGACCCGCAGGTAGAAAGATGGTCATGACTTCTCCACTTTTAAAATCTTGGTCGCTTACTCATGTACCACATGTACCTATTTTTCAATTTGAAAAACTTGATGATAACGCGGCCGCAACCCTAAAAGAATTTTCACTTAAGGCAGTTTCGGCCCGAGCAATGAAAAGCGATGAAAACAAATCTGTAGATGAAATACACTCGCTCGACATATACATAATAGCTTCATATGGAAAAATTATTCCCGAAAAAGTACTACAGATTCCAACTTATGGTGCACTCAATATTCACCCATCACTTTTGCCAAAACTTCGCGGCGCAACTCCACTTCAAACAAGTATCATAGAGGACATGGCACATACGGGCGTGACTATTATCCAAATGGACAAAGAAATGGATCATGGCCCAATCGTTGCGATGCACGAAGAAATAATTTCACCATGGCCAATCCCTTATGTTGAATTGGAAACGCGACTTGCATATAAAGGCGCTGAGATACTACTCGCTGCACTCCCTTCATACATAGAAGGAACACGAAAGTTGATCGAGCAAAATCACAATGAAGCGACATATACAAAGAAGGTTAAAAAAGAAGATGGGCTAGTAGGAAGTTTTGAAAACATAGATGAATTGCAAGCAGTTTTGTCGGGCGAAAACGGCTGGAAATGGTATCTAAAATACAACGCATTCAAAGAATGGCCCGGTCTTTTCTTTTTCTTAAAGTCAGTACAATCGACGCAAGGTTCAATGCGAGTGAAAATCACAGAGGCAGACTTTGATAAACAATCCAATGCAATGCAAATTCTCCGAGTCGTTCCGGAAGGTAAAAAAGAGATGAGTTGGAAGGAATTTTTTAATTATATTGCTTAGCCTACTGTCTATTTTTTCTCAACTTTTTTAGGCGTCTACCTGCCGCACCAGCAACTCCATGTGCAAGCGCCTTGATGACCTGTGCACCTTTTTTCCAAAGTGTCTGTTTTTTATCTTTCTTAGCTGAAAGTGTATTAAAGAGTTGATCTTCTGCTTCATCGATTGCAGCGTACAAATCACCACTCTCGGCAGCGGCACGAGAATATTGCCCATGACTATGGACATTAAATTCTGCTCGAAAGATGTCACCGTTTTTATGATGATTGGATGTTTTACCAAGCTCGACTTGGACTCGAGACTGTTCGTCTATGAACGCATCCATCCGACTAAGCTTTTTGGTTACGTAAGACTCGATTGCCTCAGTAATTTCCAAATGCAAACCCTTGATGATGATATTCATATGTGTATGGTTATTGGTATACACATATTATACTACTTTCCTTTTCGAATAGGCAAAGGGTGCAAATGTGCAGCGATACCTACTGCAGCGGCAATAATAACTATATTTTTAAGGATATATTGGCCTTCCAAAGTGGGGATAAGAAAGCCGGACCACGTTATAGCAGGTAACAAAAAGAGTGGCAACGCAGTAGTAAACATATGGGCAAAAAGAAGCGGTATCACTTCCCTCTCAAACCCTCTGAACACAAACATTACACCTATCAGCACCTCAAATAATCCGAAAAGCACGAAAAATGTTGGAAAAGTTATAACAGGTACAGTCTGATTAAAAAGAGCCTCAACAATCGGACTTGCAGGGCTTAAGTCAAAGACTTTTAAGATTCCAAACCAAAAAAATACGAGAAAAATTCCAAATCGAGCAAGTGGCACAGAAATTTCTCTAAAGATATGAATGAGTTCAGCATCTATCTTTCGAAGATCTGACCCTATCGATGATTCGAGTTTGTCACTCAACTTAACATGTGCACGCGTACTTTGTTTTCCACTACTTATTGTCGACCTAGCAGTGCGAGAATTTTTTTTGTTCATACTGCCATACAGTATAACACTTCATATATAAAAAATTTTTATTTTATGCACTTTTGTTGTGAATAATTATTCTTGAGTAAGGGTGCGTGAATTATTTAGTTATTCACCATACATATCACGAACTGTTTTTGTGAGAACTTCAATTGCTTCTTCAATCGGTTTTGGAATCATGGCACCTGCTGCTCCTGTATGACCTCCTCCACCAAGTACAACTGCAATTTTTGAAACGTCATACATGTCTTGATTTCGAGTTCTAATACTTACTTTAACTTTCCCTGGCTCTTCTTCGATGAGAAACGCTGAGATGTATACATCTGAAACACTTTTTAGCATGTTGGAAATTACATTTCCAGACCAATCATCTGGAGTAAATCCATTGTCGACAATGTTTTTATTTGAAATATAAGACATAACAAAACGTTTTCTTGATGTACCATCTGTACCCGCACCTAGATCAACTGACTTTTTCTGACTCAGTGCCAACCCTAGAAAATCTAGATATTTTTCTGATCCACTATTCTCAAGAGTTTTAATTGATCCAAGGATATTAGGGTTGATTGTATAGAGTGTGCCAGCCATATAAAAAGAATGATCTGTAGTTCTTTCATATCTAAACCCTCCCGCATCAGTGAAAAGGCCAACATATAGATTCTCCGCCATCAAAGGAGTGATAATGATTCCCCATTCTGAAAAGAGATCAAACAGAAGCTCAGTTGTCGAAATATATTGTGTCGCTAAGAGATTTGTTTTTCCATATCCCGTATTACTCGAATGATGGTCAATGACTATTGTCTGCAGATGTTCAGGAAAGACTATATCCGCTTTTCGAGAAATCATTTGTGGTGAGCCACTATCAAGGATGATGAATGTATCGATTTGAGCAAGTGAACCTTCTTGCTGAAATTCAATAAAATTTTTCGGTACGATTTCACTCGCACCAGGAAAATGCATAAAAGCCTTTGGTGTCACAGAATCACCACCAAGAATAGTCACCTCTTTCCCGAGCTGGCGCAAAGCTTCAGAACATGCAAGTACCGATCCTAGGCTATCTGGATCAGGCGAAGGGTGACAATGCAAAAGACAATGTTTTGAATGCTTTAGCAGTTGCAAAATCTCCTGACCAATTTGTTTTTGTTCGTTAGTTAGAATCGATGTTCGCATAATTTTCTCGTATAAATGTTTCTATTTGACCGTTAGGTAAATCAAAACTTTTAATTACATCTCTAAGATTTTGATCAAGTGTACTACCGTTAATCATATGGAAGAGTACAACTGACTTCAATTGATCCATTTCAAACCCATACCCATCAGTCAATTCAGTAACAAAACTATCCACGTAAGGCTTCCATGCAAGTTTACGATCCACTTGTTGAGGCAATTTTGCAATCCATTCTAATTGCATCTGACGAAGTTCAACTGCTTTTGCTTGTTCATTAGGGTCTTGAACTATATGTAAAATACTTTCGAGCAATTCATCTTTCTTGGATTCCGTAGATTCTTGGATAGCCTCTGCTCCAGAGACAGGGCTGGAGTCTTTAGCTTTAAACCAAGCAGGATTTTCTTGTGACATATGGTGGGATTATACACTAAAAATAAAAAACCGCCGATCATTTCTGATAAGCGGTTTCACTTGAATCTGATGGTCGCACATAAGACTCAGTTGATATATGTAGGCCTCCTTCTCCCTGTTTCTTCATGTTGAGGAGCAGGTCCCCAATGAACAGGAACACACTCGAGGATTGACACTTTGGGCACAGCCTCACTCTTACCGACCAGTACACTATTTGCCCACGGGTTTTCAGGTGTTTTCTTGAGGGCACCTTGTTTTTTGATTGTCTCCACAGGTTTCGCATCCTCTTCGACCTCGGCAGAAGACTTTTTTGCCTTCTTCTCTTTTTTAGCAATCCGGTTTCGCTTCCTCCTATCAACGGTCCATTTGAAAGGATACGGTGAAGAGGCATCATTCGAAACAATCGCCCCGCGAGAAGAATCAATGATTCGCTGATGTACTTCCTTTGGCAGAAGTTTGTACATCTTGTCACGACAATCCATTTTCGAATCAAAAACAGCTTCGCCATAAGGATCATCAAGGGTCAGGACTTTATGAATTTCCATCCCCAGCAAATCCTCGTATTGCTTACATGCAATCCAGAACCACTGCGAAAGCTTATCTACAGCCTTCCGGCGGTCATCAGCATGAACCTTGAATTTTTGATTGATATTCCCTGCAACCAGTGTTGCTTCGTAGGACCTTGAGCCGGTCCTTTTCAGAACTTTCAGATCTTTTTCTTCTATCATCTTTGAACCCCTTTCTCTATGTTTTAATTGTTTCCGAATTTTCAAACAACTTTTTTGATTAATACCATACAATTTATATAAATATCAGTCAATATTCTAAGTTAGCTTGTCACTTTTCTTCCACTCTATGATGTTCCCCGCTTTGAGTTCCACGTGATCAGACCGACGTAGATACTTTTTGTTCGAAGTTGGATATATTTTTTCATGCGGAGACTCATCAATCGCTTCGGCAAGCCAATGCAATTCTTCAGTGCTATATATCCATTCTGGATTCACTTTGCGTAAATCAAATGGTCGCGAATAACTTTCTAAAATCTTTTGACCTGTTTTAGTATGAATATATTCATGAAAATATGACATCGCTAACTCACGTACTGTTTTGTATACAGGATCACGGAAACGAAGCACAGCATGATTGGTCTTACTGATTGCACCCCATCTACTGTTCCGACCAGTTCCCTGCTTGAAGAGGGCTACAATATGATCATCACCATTGTAAGATTTAAGATCCATGATAAGTGGAGGTTGACCATTCAACCAAAAAGCAAGTGCTGCAACGAGCGCAGCTTCAAGACAGTGTGCTTTACCTATATCCAGAGTCCGAAGTACAGACATATACGTCTCACCATCTTTTTCCCAATTGAGTGGCAATGTATCAAGAAAATCCTGAACTTTTTTAGGCGTGTTCAAACTCTTTAATTTACGGAGATGCGCTTTAGGTATGCGCCGGAGGATCATCGGCAAAGACTCTTTCTTGAGCTTTGAAAATGCAGTCCATGCGGTCTTCGAATCATTCATACATATATGATACAATACACATTCAATTTTATGCCACGAAAATCAAAATACGATCTCATTCCCTACAAAGTACGAGTCGGCCGATCAAGTGCCGGACTCGGACTTTATGCCGCTGAAGATATTCCAAAGGGTACCTATTTTATCGAATATGTCGGATGTGTGATTAAAGGTCGCGAAGAATACACAAGTCGAAGCAAATATCTATTCGAAGTACATTCTCGGATGACTATAGATGGTCAGGCTCGTTCAAACACTGCACGATATATCAACCATTCATGTCGACCAAACGCTGAACCTGATACACGGAAAGCTCGTGTGTACATTGTCGCAAAGCGAAAAATAAAATCAGGTGAAGAAATTACATATGACTATGGTAAGGAGTACTGGAACGAGCACATCAAACCACTCGGCTGTCGTTGTGAAAAATGTAAACACACACCCAAACTTAAGAAGACAAAATAGTGACTGTTTATAACGATGAAATCACTTCTCTGCTCATCAAGAACAAGCTTGAGATAAAAAAGAAAAATCCAGGGTTAGAACCTGAATTAATCTTTGATGTTACGGACTCAAATCCTGATTTTCAGGCTGTGCGTCCGACCTTGCTCCAAGGCTTATGTCATATCAGAACTTATATGAGGTACGGTAAGGTTCAAATCTAGCCCGACAGAGGTTCAAGTTAAACGACTCACCATATCCTTCACTTTATCTTTCAATATGCCTGCATTCCCATGTTTTAGTAGACCTAGATAGGACTGTACTGTCTCTTTGCTACCATGCTTCAGCCTTATATTATTGAACATTCTTCTTTTAGTAACAGTCCTTAATATACGATGGTCAGAGAAATGCACCCAGCCCAGAAAGTCGTTTCCTGACGCAATAGTTCTAATTGATATTTTATGAGGGTGCAATTTGAGCTTCAGATTATTCCATAGAAAATTACTTATCTTATGTAAATTCAGCAAAAGCCATTCTTTGTTTTCAGACACGATTGCAAAATCATCAGCATAGCGAACATAATATTTTGCTTTCAATGAATGCTTTGCAAAGTGGTCAAACTTATTCATATAAATATTCACAAGGAGCTGTGATGTTAAGTTACCAAGTGGCAGCCCTACACCTCCACCTGTCTCTGGAAAACTACTAATTATTTCTTTCATAAGCCAAACAATATCTTGGTCAGGTATGTATTCCTCGATTATTTTAATAAGGGTTTTATGGTCGATTGAAGCAAAAAACTTTCGTATATCGCACTTAAGTACCCAAGCCGTTTTAGTATGATTATTTGTCGCCTTATTCATATACCCTTGAAGCCTTTGTATAGCTTTCTGTGTCCCCTTTCTATAACGGCACGAATATGACTGATATATAAATGTTCTATCAAAAAACGGATACAACATTCTATATATGGCGTGATGCAATAACCTATCTCTCACTTTTGCTTTGTGTATGTTCCTTGGTTTTGGGTCTGCTATGTTAAATGCTTCATATGGAGAATGCTTGTATGTCTTTGTTACCAATTCGTTATGAAGAGAAATGATGTTAGTCATCAAATCTTTCTCAAATTCTTGAACATCTTTCCTTGATTTCTTGCCTTTTAGGAATTCTTTCCATGCTTCGAGCAGGTTTTCTAGGGATATAATATGTTGATACGCATGAATAAACTGAATACGAGCCATACTATGAAGTCTACCCCCCCCCCGAAAATCTTACCACTCCTCCAGAAACTAAAAACTGTGTATATCCTTTGGTACGGTTATTATCAGATATTACCTAAACTACACAGGCATTCTCTTGGTCAAAAAATTGACATGTTGTTCGTGGATATAATGGAAGCAATATCCAGTGCCAGTTTCTTAATAAAGGAGGATAAATTACCGTGGATAAGACTCGCAACAAGAAAGACAGATACCCTCAAAGTATTACTTATGGTTTTATGGGAGACAAAATCTTTGCCTGATAAGAAATACATCACCCTTTCACTTCAACTCGACGAGGTTGGAAAAATGCTTGGTGGATGGAACGGACAAATTTCATCTCAGCTTCTAAAAAACAAAACTCCCCTGCCTTAGAGACAGAAGAGAAATGAGATAATTGCAGAAGGAGAACCAATCGTATGAGTTGTCGAAGTTGCTGACCCAGTTCAAGTTCGCCTTGCGCTTCGAGTCATTCCACCAGACATAGCACGCGTTAGGGTTGCCCTCAAAGGTTATGTGCGAGATACCATCTGTGCCACCACCCTTCGAATACTCGAAAGAGTTGTATCGTATTCAGCATCTAATTTAGAAATTATTCTGCGTATAATGCTTTAGTATCTTGCACCGAGTATCTTCATTTTTTGAAGTTTCTGCATACACCACTCTACCTGAAACCGTAGTCGCAAATATTCTCGATGTATGGATACTGGTTTCGGTAGCAGGAAACAATAGTCTCCCACATATTCACCTAGAACCATTTTCAGTCTAGCAAATTAATAAAAATAGCTCCACACGAATGTGCAGAGCTGTTGGGTGACGCTGTGTCCCAACCGAGCGTTTGGCAAAAATTGCCGAAGGGCAAAGTCCAAGGGTCTAAGAAGACCAAAGGGTTTAATGCCCAAGTGCTTACTCGCAGAAGGAGAACCAATCGTATGAGTAGCCGAAGCTGCTGACCCAGCCCAAGCTCGCCCGGCGCTTCGAGCCATCCCACCAGACAAAGCACGCGCTAGGGTAGCCCTCAAAGGTGCATTTCGTGGTAGCTGCCACATACATCGGGTTTTGACCGAGTGTGTTGTGGAGGGTTGGATGCTGTTCGCCGATGGCGAAGGTCTCGCGAGGAACCGTCCTCTTGAGCTTTGCTTCGTCACCCCATGCCAATGCCTTGTCCCAGCCGTCGCCATTAGGGTAGTTGAGGAGAACAATGTCCTTCTCGACGACCTTGGAGGAAACGGGCTGATATTGAGCACTAACTTCAGGCTTGCGGACGTTGTATTCCATGGGCGTGTTCGGTCCTGCAAGGTTGATGGCTTCCTGCCAATCGCGGTCTTGCTTGACCTTAACGCGACGGAGGATGTGGATGCGAGCACCCTGCTTTGCTGCCAGTTCGGTAAGTTCAGCAATGCGGGCATCGCTCATGGGAACATACTCGGTGGCTTCGTCTGCCTTGAGTTGGTCGAGGAAGCGGGCAAACTTTTCGGGGTCATCCAGTGCCTGTTGGAACAGGACACGGCCGACGCCTTTTTCATTTGCCATTTTGACAAGACAGTCGCCCTGTCCGTTAGTTACAGGCTTCTTATTGGAGCTCATAAGTGTAGTTTGAGTTGTGGCTCACCTAAAGCGTCGACACTCGTCGATACCAGAGGCGGACCAATTTTGATGTTTCAGGTTTGAGTTCGCCAGAGGACATTCGCGAGGGTGCGATAGTCATAGCCAGAAAGTGTTGAACTATATCGAGTTCAAGGCCTTATGGCTATGACTATCTATGCGAGTAAGATGTAAAAGAACTGTTAAATATTATACTACTTATACAAGATACTGTCAAACTTATAGAAAACGCTATTATACAGCTCTATTTTCCGACTTTCGAGAAAGTTCAGTAGGCTCCATGACTACTACTCTCCTATTCCCCTTATTTACCCTCTTAAGGAGACCAATAAGCTCTTCAGGCATGATACTCGCTTTAATAATATATCCGTCGGCACCCATGTCTAATGCTTGTTTCAAATCACGAGACCCACTTTGGTTTGTCAAAAACACAAAACGGGTATGAGCAAGAAGTCCTCCCTTCTTCATCTCACCGCTCTTTCTTATACTTCTCAAAATATCAAAGCCGTCTGGTATACCTTCATTTGATACAACCTCACAAGTTACAACATCTGGCTGAAACTTTATTATTTGAGCCCAAAAGAGGTACAACTCTTCATAGATTGTCTCAAAAAGGCAAAGACTATAAATAAGGAGTTCGAACCTAAAAATAGCCTTGCAAACAAAAGGAAAACAGAGGCTTTCACCTCTGTTGTTCCTACTCTGCTCCCCCGGTAGGGATCGAACCTACGACCAATCGATTACACTTTTATCTATCATTACTGACAGTGTGGACTATATCATCACCGTGTTTGCATTACTTTTGTCTTGCAAGTTTAGGTGTAAGGCGCTTCGTTCAGTGCATATTTGCATGAACTACTCCCGTAAAGGGATAGTCTCTGAACCTTCAGGTTGCATATTGTACAACAAGCTTGGCTGCTGATTATCCAAGTTGAGGCTTGGACTTCCAGCAATTCACCTTATGTTCATCCGGACTTTCGTGCCGGACGCTGCGTTATACCTTTTTGTATTTCTTAATACACCAAAGGCAGGAGAGTTCACAGTCGATTGCTCTACCGCTGAGCTACAGGGGAATATATTATTTTCAATTCTCCAGGTCACCTTGAGCTGACTTTAACCTACTTGATTTGATTTATTCAAACCACCCGCCACCCCTAAGTTACCTAAAGAATGTTTAAGATACTAGCATATTTCTAAAAGCAAGAAAAGTGCCAATCGGTGAAGGTAAGGCACTTTTTTGATCCCCTATTACAGACCTATAAACTAGCCAGATTATAGGCGATACCGGGTCTTTATCTGGTTACAGCTATGGTATTGGCTGAAACCTCTCCATCTGCCGAAACAGTAACTCGCCCTTCAGTATCAGACTCTACGAAGTAGCCCGTATCATAATCCGTCTCATTGACATATCTTGAGCCTTCCCTTGAAGGATCAAACGGCAACACAGATATATAGTCAGGAACGAGACATGGCGCAAGATCAAATCCAGCATCAGAATCAATTCCTGTCTTTTCACTTGGTAAAGCAGTAATCACACCTTCACATGTAAATACTCCTCCATGATCAGCCATATTTTGACCGATAGCATTTAAGATAGTGCTCACATTTGCGTTTCGCTGTGAATCTCGAGCGATCTTAAACTGCCGCGAAGGGTTGATTGCAACAAGCACCACAGTTGCCAGTATTGCCAATATACCGATCACCATCAAAACCTCGAGTAGAGTAAATCCCCTCTTTTTGTGTATCACTTTATAATTTTCCTTACTCATATATGTTGAATTTTCTTTTAGTGCATCCAACAGCACCTTTATATTTTTTGTCATAGAAGTATCCTATCGAATTAAGATGATACGGCTATCAAAATATTATAAAGAAAATTTTATCATTCACCCTTATCAATCGCCTTTATCATTCGCTTTTATAATTCACCTTTATCAAATTTATCAAAATTGCATTTTCTCAATCGATTGTTTCGTTTGCAATATAATCACAGACACGTATATCCACCACCCTTTCCAGAGTCACACCTGAATCTTCCGCCATAATAGTCACATGCACATCCTTACAGCCATTTTGAATAGGGTCCGAATCGAAACCTATAAAACTACACCTCACATCAAGTGGCGTATCTACCACGATCTGATTCACTTTAGTCAAAACACCTCTTCCTGTCTGGTCAAAATTAAAGTCTGGATTTTTCATCAAAATATCCTCAATCTTGTATTTGCAAAATAAAATAGAGTTCCGTAAAACCTCACTCTTACGAAACTGGCTATATAGCTCCTGTACCCTATCAGACGCATGAAGAATACTAAATACAAGCAGCGACAATGCCATAGATACAGTAATTGTTATATATAAAGCAATAAACCCCTTTGATCTATCGCATACTGGCTCCTTATATATTCGCCCCTCGTGCACACTAGCATATTTCTCAATACACATTCTTAAACCGTACCAAACCGCTGATGAATTTTCGTTCAAAAAACTCTAAATTTTCGGTACACTTTCTGGCATCACTCCACCCCTGGAATCGTCAACACGTCCTACACTTTCTTGTAATTTTTTAAATCGACGTTCACGTTGAAAATGAAAGACATATAGTGAAATAGCTACACAAGCAAGAGTTATAATCAGTCCAATTCTCGATACAATCTTATCGATAAAACGCCAATATGCTCCAAAATAAAATCCGAGACACAGATATGCAACAGCCCACAAGATCGCGCCAAAAATATTTAAATATATAAACCGCCGATAACTCATATGGACCATTCCTGCCACAAACGGGATAATTTGCCGGATAGGGCTCACAAAACGGCCGAGAATAACACTCTTACCTCCATGTTTCAAAAAGAAAGCTTTACCAATTTCAATATGACTCATTCGAAGCAACCCTTTGTTTTCTTTAATGAATGACCTCCCATATCGTCCTATATAGTAGCTAATAAAATCACCAACAATGGCTCCAAGTGCGGTAAAAAAAATAGTCCACAATATACTAATATGTCCCTGGGAAGCAGCAAAACCGAAAAAAAGCATGACGATTGTTCCAGGAATAAATGTACCTATCAAAAAAGTAGACTCAATAACAGCAATCAAAAACATAAGAACATAAAACCAATTACCCATAGCATCAATGAGAGGGATTATATTTGTATGAAGATAGTGAATTGCGTGCTGAAACATGTGCTTTTATTCTGCATTACTCGGTACTCCTATCAACAGCTGATTCTCCTATTTTTTTACCCATCTTCTTGGCTCGATGTTTACTTACACGATTGAGGCCTCGAAGTTTGATACCCTGATACGCACCCTTTGGATCAAAAAGTGATGGAGGCAATGTGATACCACCAATGATGTCAGAAATCCTTTTGCCGCCATAAATAGAAGTAAGAATACCTACTCCGTTACAACCGAGGTTGTATAAAAGCACACGATTTTTCGGCTCTTCACCAACAAGTCGAATACCATTTGGAGTGTACCCCATAAGTCCATGCCACTTAAACTTAAAATCAACAGTTTCAGCTGGAGTATGTGAATATGTATTATGCAAAAATGTATCAATCTTTCGAGCAACCTCATCTTCATACACCTCAGTACTCAAGTACTCACTTGTTTCATCAAGTTTACGTTCAGGACCACCAATGCAGATTAGATTGTGCTTTTCATTCTTCTCATGTTCATATGGTCGTCGAGTAAGATAGAAATATGGATCTTGAGAGAGCGGATCATTTTCATACACCCCGAGAATATCCTCTGGTCTCTGATCATAATACGCTAGTGCAATTGGTGGATGTTTTAATTCTTCAAGATACCCAGCCATATATCCAATATTTCCTCGAACCATATGGTGAAATTGAGTATCAATATCAGGGCCAGCATTATTTGTCAGAATAAATTTACTAAAACCATTCGTACAAAGAACCACTCTGTCAGCAGTGATAGAATATTCTTTACCTTTGAGCAAAGCCAGATCTTTTTCCAGTACAACTTCTTGAATCGGTGTCTCTTCAACAAGCATAAATCGCCCTTTGTATGTAGAAAGTAGGTATCCAACAATTTCTTCGACGAGCATGGCACTATTTACGCAACCTTTTCTTTCAGAAATTGCCGCAACGTATGACTTATCTTTTGTTTCGAGAAGAGAAATAATGTCGTCATGCGGCACCAAGTTATACAGGCTTTTGTATTCATGAGGAATTTTGTCGAGATACTTTGCGGTTTCAGAAACATATACTGGAAAAATCTGTAAGCCTGCTTCCATTCGAAGTGCATTATTTTTGAGTTCCACCAAAAGTCTATCTATACGAGTGAATCCGTTATAGCCCATAAAAGATGACATGGGAGTCGTAAGTTTTGCATCCTGATACAGTTCCTCAAGGAGAATCCATGCACCTCGCACATCTCGCTCCGCTGAAGCAGCCATCTCAAGGCCATACTCTTGTACAAGAGAACTGAATTCTCTCTCAAATTCAAATACAATCTGCCCCGCATTGTGACCTGTTGCACCGTGTGCCACTCGCGAACCTTCGATTAACAGTACCTGTTTATTAGTATTTTTTAAAATAAAATAAGCTGTCATCACTCCAGCGATTCCGGCACCAACAATAGCAATATCAGTAGCTACATCTTGCTGCAATGTATCAATTGGTCGAGTGATCACAAGCTGATGCAACCACGGAGAATTATTCGGCTTCATATGCCGCTAATTATAGCATCTTCAATTAAAATTATCGCGCATAATAACACTAGGCCATACACTTATCTTGAGCCTGGGTTTTGGAAATATACATATTGGTAGTACGGATACTGTACAAACTGATAGCTACTCAAAAGCCCACTACCATTTCCGTAACCGTTAGTGCGATTTTGATTTTGGTACTGAGGATAGTACGTATACTGATAACCTTGTGATGGTACGTAGTTAAATCCACTACCATATCCATAACCACTACCGTAACCGTAGTTGTTGCCGTAGCCATATCCACCATAGAAACCACAACATCCACTAGTGTAACTACCGTACCCACTGTAATAATACGGATCATAGTATCCACTGTTGTAGTTACCATAGCCGTAACCAGCTCCGTAATCTCCATAATAGTCTCCATACCCATAACCACCGTAAAAACCGCCACAATCATAATAAGAACAAGCATCGGCAGTTTTAATACCAATGCTTAGTTCCATAAAGGCACCGCCAAGAGCAAATACGCCGACAAGTGCACTTGTAATAGCAATTTCTGATAGAATTTTAGATATTTTTGAGAGGTTTTTCATGTGTCTTATAATCGACACACTTATACCATACCTATCTAGTTATTGTAAAACCAGATCCTGAGTTTGAGCCAGCACCATAGCTGTAGCTTTGATATGGATAATATGTCTGACTATTTACTCCATATGAGCCGTTGTAGTAGCTATTTCCATACTGAGAGGTATACAGATTCTGTGTCGCAGCATATGTATATGGATTAAATTCGTTTACCTTTTGTTTGTTTACCTGACCATTAGCTGAAGTACCATAGTATGTATATACAGGATCAGGATACTGACCAGCGCTATATGAATCATACTTCTGAGATGGATTCTGATAATACGTATAGGTTTGATACGGATACGGAGTGTAGTTAGCACCATATGTTCCAGTCGCACCAGTGTTGTAACCAGAGTTATATGAACCAGGTGTACCTGAAGTCTGGATAAATCCAGCATTTGCACCATAACCATACGGATTATTTGTGCCAGAATTGTTTGCACCATTGACATTATTTCCACCAAGATTAGTTGTCGGGAAATATGTATAAACCTGATATGGATAATTTACATATTGATATGAACCAGGACGAGTTGATGTTCCAGTAGTTGTCACAGGTCGAGTCCCTGTGCCATTGTTTGTGTTTACGTTTGTGCCATTTCCAGTTGAGTTAGAACTTGAAAGAGAGATTCCATTTGAAGAAAGGAATTGATAGAAGTCAGCACAGTTATTTCCACATCCCTGACCAGTAATATCGACGATGTATGTAGATTGATTTGAACTTGAAGTAGCAGTAGTTGTATTTGTAACTGCTGCATCTGCCCCTGTTGGATACATAGTTGTCATCACAAGTGCAATAGCAAAAGTAAATGCAGGAACGATAACAAAAGCCTTGTTTGAAGCCATATTTGAGACGATCTGGAGAGTGCTTTTAAGTGTTTTTTGCATAATGGTACTATTATACCATTATTTGTATATATGTCAATGTATGAATTTTTGCTCAATTTTTTATTAAAACAAGCTGAAATTCTACTGATACTGAATATAAACTGGCGACGGAGTAAGCTTTAAGACTTCAGCAGGAGTCATCATGCGACTCCCCTCTTCCTTTAAATCATTTTTGAAAAATAGCTTGAAGCCGGTGAACTGAATTGGCTCCGGATAGACGAATGATTTGTATGTCTGAATTTTTCGAGCCTGATGTCCCCAGCCGTCCATAGTGAGGACGAGCTGAACTTCTGGTAAAGTTTTAATCAATTTGTAGTTCGTCACCATATTTCGAGTGAATCGATAAAACGTCAGTACCTTTGGTGGTAAATTATTTTCCTGAACTATCCTCTGCAAAAACTGTGCTGCAAAATTTATGTCCGTAGCATCCATAGTACCAATCACAGAACCCGGCTTCTTATCTGTCTTCATAGAAAATTCTGGATCGATACCAAGATGAACATTCGGGAGCTTAAGATATTTTTCAAGTGGCGGTAATTCTTTTTGAAGATTTGATTTTGCGACTTGAACATCGAGAAATATGATAGCATCTATTGATTTTGCCATCTCGATAACTTTTTGGATTTCAGCGTCAGGCATTCGTGCACGATACATCCCATCTGCACCTGCTGACCCTTGTGCAACTACTGCAATGTAGTGAAGAGCTGGTATGACTGGAGTTGCAGGATCTGCCAATTCCCATTCATGGACTTTTTGCTTGAGCATGGCGAGCATGGTTGATGAAGAATATTCACCAAGTACACCCATTTTTTTGGAGTAAAGGTTTCCGTAAAAAGCAACAATTCGCTTGAACGGAAAAATTGCACCAGCTTTTGGATATGCAGTGTTTGGCGCTGGCCAGAGGTATTTTGTAGTTGAAGTTGCTGTGGTGCTGATGACTTTTTTTGTAGTCGAGGAAATAACAGTTGAAGTAGCAATGTTAATAATTCCAGCCACACTATTCCCGACCGCTGTCGACGTTAATGTTGATGTCAGTGTTGATGTTGATGTTGAAAGTCGATGCGCAAGATAGAGCATCTTGTCGTCATATGCTTTGATATCGAGTTTTGGTTCTTCAGGAAATTCTGGTTTGGTAAATAATGCCACCGGATTTAAGTCTGACTCAAGTACAAGAGTGACAGTTGCAGCAGTTGCTTTGTATACAAGTGAACAAAATACCATAAAGATAACAAATAGAACTCCGAGACGTAGATAGTTTATATGTCCAAGCGTCTTTAGGATTTTTCTCTTGCTACTGATTTTTCTTTTTATGATCTGACTCATGCTTGATCTAGTGTACTATTTTTTCTGATTTTTGCACTGCTTGTTGTACCAATTTCTGTTCAGCTTTTAGTGCTTCTTCACGAAGGGCGATCATTTGTATAGCTTTACTCACCACTCTTGAATCAACAGGTGGCATAAACTTGGCAATTTCTTTTACTGGACTATCAGGATGTGATTTGATGAAATCATGAAGCTCAACCAAAGCCTGCGCTTCACCTTCAAGTTTCTTTTCTTCCTGTAAATCTAAAACTTGTGCAGTTGGTGCATGGTTGTTGGATTGATTTTGATTTGGATTAAGGATGTCATGAAAAGTTTTCATACAAATACGGTGCAAATTTGCGGGGATTATAATAATTAATATTCGATAGTAAACGGAAATGACAAAGATGCATCTCGAACAACATCACCTGATGGATTATCTTTTTCAAGTATAAGCGTAGCTGGACCGATGTATGTAAGAGGCACAGCAATTTCAGACGTGAATGGTACAAAGTCTTCGGTCATCCACTCATCTTGTGCGGTCGCATGCGTGGTGACAAGGACTTTACCATCTTTATCTAAAACTTTTACAGGAAAACTAGCTTCAAAATACCAAGTACCCCTCGCCTTTCCTATCACCGTGAATTTTTTACCAGTTACCGCTCCGGGGTATGGCAGGTCGACTACGATATTATCTTTCGTAGCGTTTTTGTATGTGAAATCTTGCTGAGTATCTGGTGTAGACATTGTACTCGTCGACGAAGTCATTTGATCTACTGAGTTATTCCGATTAGTCTGTGTACTTATTTTTTTGAGTGGATTTAGGACTATAAAACCAACCACAATTACCACGAGAATAATGATAGTAATAAGCCAAAATATCTTTTGATTTTGCATATAGGTATTGTAGCAAAATTTGAGCAAGAAAGGCATTTATCACACACCCCATTTTTTGCTACTATACTGTCTATATACTATCTATATGAAAACCACTATCCGGTTTGACGTCACATGCAGCACAGAGCGAATCAAACATACATCTGTTTTTTTGAATTTGCCTAAAAATGTGACAGCGAAATTTCCCAAAGAAGCTGTCATCGAAATCGAAGGATCGCTTATTGCACTACCATTCCGAAGCACTATTGAACGCAATAAGGATGGAAACTTAAGACTTAGACTGAATAAATTAATGCAAGGCGTTGTTACAAAAAGCATAGCAAATACATCAGGCAAAATTTCTATTGAAATTACCAAAGTCAACAACGAGAGCGAGACAAGAATTCCCGCTGATTTTCAAAAAGTTTTAAATATAAGAACCGAGGCAAAAAAAGTTTGGACAAGTACAACAGCATTCGCAAAAAGAGATTGGATTTTTTGGATGATTACAGGTAAAAAGCTCGAAACTCGAGCACTTAGAATTGAAAAGGCTCTTGACATGCTTGCATTAGGAAAACGCAGAGTCTGCTGCTTCCCTGGCGTGAAGTGGATGATGGAGGGTAAGTAATTTAAGATAATTTTAAATTACTTTATTGAATGCTGAATCGGTGCACATAGGCGCTATTACAAATAGTAACGCAAATGCTAATGCAAATAAGTGCTATTTTCCAAACCAACTCTTCTGCCATGATTTCATATCTGAAATCTCTTTATTTTGAGCAGCAATAATTGCATTTGCTAAATCTCTAATCTCTTTATGTTTAGCATTAGTGAGTGCCAATTTTGCCATCTCGACCGCACCTTGGTGATGTACAATCATTTCTGCTAGAAAAACTTGATCAAACTGATCACCAACTTTCCCTTGGAGTTGTGCATTCATTGAAGACATCATGTCCGCCATACTCATGGTATCCATTGGATGTGTACTATTACCCATCATCGTTCCATCAGGCATCATGTGCATATTACTAATGTCTTCATACTTATTTGAAATCTTTGAAACACCAGTTGAGGCGTACATGTAGCCACCTATCAGACCTGCAGCTAAAGCAAGCACTGCGATTATAATTGTTGTATTCTTCTGCATAATTTATTTTAAATTTAATAAAAACCGACAAGACTAAGGTGAGTCGTTACTCATTATTGCATAATTTCTATAGTCCGGTACGTGAGCGACATATCTGGATTTATCTTGAATGAATATCGTGCTGTAAATTCATTGTGACCATCCGAGTACGACACGGTACCTTTTACAAATGAATCTGTTACCGCGTCATTTTTTATCGTATATTCATCTCTGGTGAAATTTGTGATGAAAAATTTTCCACCAAGTACTTCTTTTTCTGGAGATAGTTTTGCGATTTTTTTTTCTAGATATGCTTTAACTAACTGATCGCAGGTCCCACCGAAATCACATCGCTTGACCGCCACTTCAGCTGACTCTCCTTCAAAATTCGGCTGGACTGTAGCGAATTGCATTGTTGCAAGGTCGAGAATAAGCCACACGCTTTTACCTATAGATGGCTGAACTGCAAAACTTTCACCGATGGCACGATCTGCATAATTTACAATAATAATATTTCCCCCGCCTCGATTTCCACCATCATCAATAGTCTGCGGAGCAATACGGTCGCCTAGAAAATATGATTCAGATCCAATCCACCCTTCCTTTGATTTTGCATCCGACTCATTGTTTTGCTTTATGTTTTGTTTGGCATTTCTAAGCGCAGCAACAACATAATAATAAGTTCCACTTCCACCTGTGTTTTGTGTCAGCAAGAACACCACATCTTTCTGCTCGTCGCCATTTAGATCTATTTTTAGATCATTACCAAAATATTGCGTTGTTATCTTTGAGGCAGAGCCAGGAGCAGCTTCAGTTTGAGCACTTCCGTTTTCGAGTCGAACACGTTTGCCGTCAATAATGTATTCAGCATTTTTGTAGCCGTCTGCTCCGCTGTTGGTTTGTTTTTGGTTATACAAGTATGAGTTTGCTGCATAGAATCCACCAATAAGTATTGCCAGTATAACGATTGTTTTTAACACAGTAGACAGCGTGCTGTTGCTTTTAAAGTCTTTTGGTTCAAGGGTTTGGTGCATGGGAATTGCGTTTGATATGTCTATTATTTAATATTATTCAACCACCTCTTGAATAATTTCCTCTACGGACTTAACAGTATCCACTACGAGTTCATCTTGTTCAGGCTCAATATGCATTGTTCCGTAATACTTCTTGAATCCTTCAAAGCTCGTGATCAATTGGTTCGGAGTCGGATTCTCTGACCGCTTATCGAGCCTTTCAGCCCACAGTTTCTCATCAGAGCAAGTTACCAATACTGATTTGAATTGCACATTTCTTTCCGCACACCAATTCTTGATAATCGAATAGTCACTTGAGTTCTGAAAAGCAAAATCAAGGATGAATGTCGCATCTGAATGAATGTTACTTTCAAGAATCTTGTAGAGAATTCCATGAGACAACTTATTTCTATCTGAATGCTCTTTTACATACTCAGAAACTGGATCGTAAATATCATCCTTCCTAAGAATCGAAAAATGTGTCTTTTCTGCAAAGGCATGAGTTAGAGTTGTTTTTCCTGTTCCTGGCCGACCTCTGAAAAGAATGATTTTCATATGTTTAGTTTTGGCTAGTTTCAACGCAACTCGTGCGCGATAACCTAGCTCTTGTTGGCTGG
>CAYXQC010000006.1:0-50457 GCA_964467385.1 uncultured Candidatus Saccharibacteria bacterium | reverse complement strand
AATACTTTATATTCAAGAAAAATAGTACCTTGTTCAGTTTTTTCCATCAAGACTAATTCTAGTTTTTGTTCGATTGGTTTATTAAATAAAGATATTCCACTCCCAAACACTATCGGCTCAACTGTGAGATATAGGGTATCAATAACGCCTGCAGCCATAAATAATGAGTAAATTTCTGAACCGCCACATACAACAGCTTCAGGAATGTTTCTTGCTTCAAGTTCCATGATCAAATCCTTCGGTGACTTGTCTGTTATCTGAATTTCATGCGGCAGAGCGCTCCAGTTAAATTTTGCTAAAATTTTCCCCGTATATTCTTCAGGATTTCTTGTGTAGATGATGTGCATTCTTCCTGGAAGGGGATTTGGAAAAGTGTTAAACGTTTTCGAACCCATAATCATAACGCCCGCCGCTTTTGTTACTGCAACAAATCTTTTCTTGTCATCCTTACTTGTCCATGAAGCAAACTCATCTGGCGTGCGAGCAATGAATCCATCAAGTGTTTGTGCAGCTATGAGCGAGATTTTCATGGTTTTGAAATTTTGGATAAATGATTCCGTGAAATTTTTAATGCCTAAAAGCTAAACCGCAATCGGTGCCTTAATAGCTGGATGTGGATCGTACCCTTCAAGTGTAAAATCTTCGAACTTAAAGTCAAAAAGTTCTTTTACATCAGGATTTATTTTCATGGTTGGAGCAGGGCGAGCTTCACGAGAGAGTTGTTCATCAACTTGTTCGAGATGGTTCAAGTAGAGGTGAGTGTCGCCGCCAGTCCAGATGAATTCACCGGCTTCAAGTCCACATACTTGTGCAATCATCATAGTGAGAAGTGCATATGATGCAATGTTAAATGGAACACCAAGGAATGTATCGCAGCTTCGTTGGTAAAGCTGGCAAGAAAGTTTTCCATTTGCTACATAAAATTGGAACAAACAATGGCACGGGGGAAGGCCTGCTTTTGCCATCTCATCAATATCAGATGGATTCCATGCGCTCACAATAATTCGTCGTGAGTCAGGTGATTTTCGAATTGTGTTAACAACATCTGCCAATTGATCGATCTCACGGCCGTCTGGAGTTTTCCAGTGTCGCCATTGATATCCATAAATCGGTCCAAGATTTCCGTACTCTTTTGCAAATTCTTCATCAGCAATTATTTTTGCAACGAATTCTTTGATACCTGTTTTCCACTCTTCAGAATCTGATTTCGGAACGGGAAGATTGTTTCGCTGAAGATATGCTTTGTATGGCCATTCATCCCAAATGTGTACATTTCGTTCTGCTAAGTATGCAAGATTTGTATCACCTTTAATAAACCAAAGTAGCTCATGAATAATTCCTGTTAGGAAAACTTTTTTAGTTGTGAGAAGTGGGAAGCCTTTTTGTAAATCAAATCGCATCTGATATCCAAACACTGAGATTGTCCCTGTACCTGTTCTATCAGTTTTCGTCGCACCGTGTTCTTTTATATGTGTGAGCAGTTTAAGATATTCTGCATCATGTGGATTAATTGATGTCATAGTCACCTCTATTTTATCCCACCCCTAGGCCGGTGGCTACAGAAAAGCAAAGCAGAGAATTGTTTGTATGTTTTGCCAAGAGGGCAGCGGTTTTTGAGAGGGGTATAATATGTGCGTAATTTGTTAAATTATGAGAACTGCCGGCCTAGCTTCAAAAGCAGCTTACAAATATTAACTTTAAACCCATGAAAGATACCCAAATCAAGAAACTGATCGAGGCTGAAAAGAAGCGACAAAAGAGTGTTATTAACCTGATCGCATCAGAAAACTACTGTTCGCAAGACTCACTTGAAGCGCTCGGTTCGGTGTTTGATAATAAGTATGCCGAAGGGTATCCGCATGCGCGTTACTATGGAGGTAACCAGGTTGTTGATCAGCTTGAAACCTTGGCACAGGATCGAGCATTAAAACTCTTTGGTCTCAAAAAAACACAGTGGCATGTGAATGTCCAGCCATGGTCAGGTGCCAATGCAAACCTCGCAGCATATCTTGGTGTTGCTCCACTCGGTTCAAAAATCATGGGAATGGCACTTACATCTGGTGGTCACCTGTCACATGCACAAAAAGTTTCTATCACAGGTAAAGCATGGGAATCATTGAACTATGTTGTTGATCCAGAAACTGAAACTCTTGACTATGATTATGTTCAAGAGCTTGCAGAAAGTGAAAAGCCTGCTGTGATTGTTGCTGGATTCACTGCATATCCTCGTGTAGTTGATTGGGCTCGATTTAGAAAAATTGCTGATGCGTGCGGTGCGCTTCTCATGGTGGACATGTCACATATCTCAGGACTTATTGCCGGCAAAGCGTATCCGAGTCCATTTCCATATGCTGATATTGTGACAACGACAACTCACAAAACCCTCCGAGGCCCTCGAGGTGCAATTATTTTCTCAAAAATCGACTCACGAGAATTATATAAAAAAATAGACAAAGCACTTTTCCCAGGTCTTCAAGGTGGTCCTCATGAAAGTCAGATTGCTGGTATTGCGGTGGCGCTCAAAGAGGCAAATGATCCAAAGTTTAAGTCATATGCAAAGCAGGTAATAAAGAATGCTAAAGTTCTCGCTGTAGAACTCCAAAAGCGAGGCTGGCATATCGTGTCTGATGGAACTGATAGCCATATGGTTCTCGTTGATACGTGGATGAATGGTGAAAAGGTGAGCGACAAAATCGCTGCTGGTATAAAGGACGGCAAGCTTGCAATAGGTGCTGGAGGTATTCCTGGAAAAGTGGCTGAACTTGCTCTCGAAAAGGCTGGTATTATTTGCAACAAAAACACGGTGCCAGGAGAAAAGCGCTCACCATTCGACCCATCAGGGATTCGACTTGGGACTCCTGCGGAAACAACTCGTGGCAAAAAAGAAAAAGATTTTGCAAAAATTGCTGAAAAGATAGATAAGGTCTTGAAGGGGATTAAGATGTAATCAAATTAAAGAGCAAATTTATGGAACAAGAATTTGAACTACCGGAGAGAATCGAAGATGAAGCGCGTCGTGAATTCGTCAAATCAGTACTTCGAGGCACCGCTAAAACTGAACTAGAAAGACATGAGGATGAGCATGAGTCAGTGGTTACACACTTGGCAGATGACGAAGAAGTGAAGCGTGCTTTCGAAAATGTACGTGAAAAAAATTCCAACAGAGAAGGTGTGAATCTTGGTGAATTGCTTCGGAGAAAAATAGAGGAATTAAAACAAGATGGTCGGAATATTTAACAGGGCTCATAGAGAGGTGGGGTTGTAAAATATTCCACCGGCTGAAATTTATAAATGGAAATTTAAAAACACCGCAAGGATTGCTCCGTGCGGTGTTTGTGTGAATGTGTGTTTTAAGGTTGGAAAGATTGTTGGCACTAGGTATGCCACAACTTGAATCCAAATTGTTTACAGCACTCCAAAACAGAAAGGGTCAGGCGGTTGCTCGCGTAGTATTTGCCTAATTGTTCTGCTGTAAATCTCAATCGACTCAAACCAGATTCAGATATGACATATTCTCGATAGGTCTTAATGTATTGCTGCCAAGCTTTCCATTTATGCTGATCGAGACGACCATCCATGGTGTAGTCGTTAAATTCACTTGTGAGTGAACCGTCGTGAATCTGAATTGAACCGTCGTGACGGATTTGTCGCTTGTCTTGGTCGGACATAGCCACAATAAGCATTGCTGCCGAGTAGGCAAGTTCAATCCGTACATAGAAGGAGTAGCCCTCCTTCTTGTATTCACTCATGGCGTGGTAAATCTTCATGGTTGAGTCGTGATCGCCGCCGAGGCAATTCAGCTCGAATCCCATGAGATGTTTTTCACCAGATGTTTTGTTGATATCCATGAGCCTGAGAATTTCCGTTGCTTCAGCTTGGTCTATATAACCATCGATGCGGATCAAGTTTGGTCCATTTCCGTAGGCGATCCTGGATATGTATCCGCTGTCTCTTGCGCTCCTTAACTTTGACGTGGCATCTTCTGCCATAACAACACCTCCAATTTTCAATATGTTTCGCTGTAAAAGGACAACGTTTCCTCTCTGCAACTATCAGCACGAAATGTGCGTGATATACTTGAATCGCAAAGTGTTTCGGTTAGAAATTTATACCATATTTAATAAATAAATCAATATTATGTCTGTATTTGAAAAATTAGAGGATAAAGAAGCTTTTGGTGAACTTATTAGACCTACTTTGGAGCAAGCAGGCATAACTGATCCAGAGGACATTGCACTTATGACTAGTGATGAGGCAACAGAAAGAATGTTTAGTGCAAATTTCAAAGATTTGGAGGGAAGTGATGTTGATCCATCGACTTTTTTGCAGGAACGACTTGCTGCAAAGAAGGAGATCAACGTCTCTCATCGTGGTGTTTTGCCAGAGCATATGGCTACACCATCAGAATCTTGGCATAACGACAATCGAGATAATCCTCAAGGATAAATTAGCCAATGGTAGTCAATTAGCCAAATCAACCTATTTTTAAAAACTCCATGACTGCATCAATAAAAGGAAAACTAATTGTAATCGACGGAACAGATGGATCGGGGAAGAAAACTCAAACTGCAAAACTTTTGGAACGATTGGTAGCCGAGGGTGTAAAAACAGAGTCTATAGATTTTCCTCGGTATGGCACGCCGTCATGCTACTTCGTGGAAAAATATCTTCATGGTGGTTTTGGTGCAGTAAATGAAGTCGGTCCTTATGTCGCATCGATGTTTTATGCTCTTGATCGATATGATCATTCCTTTGAAATGAAAAAGAAATTGGAGGAAGGCTTTACGCTTGTGTCTGATAGATATGTTTCTGCAAATATGGGACATCAGACTGGTAAAATTGAAGGTGATGCTGAGAGAGATAAGTTTCTTGATTGGCTAACCAATCTTGAATTTGATACTAATAAAATTCCACGACCGGATATTAATATTCTCCTATATGTCGATCCTGTTACGAATCAAAAGTTAATGGCGAGCCGGCCGGATAAAGATTATTTGAAAGGGAAGAAGGCTGATATTCATGAAGCTGATATTGACCATTTACGAAAAGCCAGTGAAGCATTTTTGTATGTTGCTAGAAAATATAATTGGATTGTAATTGACTGTGCTCCGAAGACTCCTGAAAATCCTGAAGGTGCCCTCCTTTCTGTTGATGAGGTTCATGAAATGATTTGGAAAGAGGTGAAGGGATTGCTTTAGTGTTGAGGTGCAAAATCCATTATTTTGTGTAATATAAGGGTACTTCAGGCATTTGCGCTGGATATACTACTATATGAATGGAATGAACGATGTTCTCAAAAATTTAATCTGCTCTGCGCTTGTTGAGCTTGGCTTCGTAGCTGAGTCTGACAAGGAACAGGCTTTAACAAAAATTGCTCTCGAACGACCAGCTGATATGAGTCATGGCGATTATGCCACAAATATTGCCATGGTCTTTGCGAAAGAAGCCAAAAAAAGTCCGCTTACTCTTGCGGTTGAATTGGTGGAAAAAATAGAGACACATATTGGCGCGGCAAATAGTGATGCGGCAAGTGGCGGTGCTGAAAATACCAGCGTAAAGCAAATCAAAAAAGTAGAAGTAGCAGGTCCCGGCTTCATTAACTTTTATCTTTCACAAAATATCTACAAAAAAACCATTGCAGAGATTCTTGAAGCTGGCGACAAATATGGTACAAACGTTACAGAAAAAGGCAAAAAGATTGCATTTGAATATACTGATCCAAATCCGTTCAAAATTTTTCATATCGGACATTTGATGGCTAATACGACTGGAGAAACGTTGGCACGACTCGCTGAAACAACAGGTGCCGAGGTAAAACGTTTTTGCTATCAGGGTGATGTAGGGCGACATATTGCACTTACTCTTTGGGGGCTCAGACTTATGGATTCAGTGATGCCGGATGAAAGCGCTTCTGTGAATGAAAAAGTTGCATACTTTGGTAAAGCCTATGCGTTGGGTGCTACTAAGTACAAACAACTTGAGGAAGAAAAGGTACCAGAGTTTGCCCAGATGGAAACAGAAGTTCTCGAGATCAACAAAAAGATTTACGATAGAAGTGATGCGGAGGTGAATGAAATTTATGATAAAGGAAAAGAGTGGAGTCTCGAACATTTTGAGGAACTGTATAAAATTCTGGGTACAAAGTTTGATAGATATTTCTTCGAGAGCCAGACTGCTCCAAAGGGAATCGAGATTATAAAAGCTAACACTGAACCAAAAGGCGCTGCTATTTTTGAAGTAAGCAATGGTGCAACTATTTTTGCCGGTGAAAAATATGGACTTCATACTCGAGTCTTCATTACAAAAGACGGTTTGCCAACATACGAAGGGAAAGATTTTGGTCTCATTCCGATCAAGTATGATGCATATAATTTTGATCTTGGTGTGATCGTTACTGCCAATGAACAAGATGAATATTTTAAAGTAGTATACAAAGCTGCTTCATTTGTATTTCCAGAAATTGCCGCAAAATCAAAACATATTTCTCATGGAATGATGAAACTCACCACCGGAAAGATGTCATCACGAACCGGCGATGTGATAACTGGTGAATCTCTTTTGAAAGACATGATTGATCAATCACTTGAAAAAATGAAAGAGCGAGATATGAGCGAGGGTGATAAGCGAGCTGCAGCAGAAATGGTGGCAGTCGCGGCTATCAAATACACTGTGCTTCGGCAATCACTCGGTAAAGATATTATTTTCGATCCAGAAAAGTCTCTTTCATTTGAAGGCGACTCAGGTCCGTATCTACAGTATTCATGTGTGCGAGCTAACTCCATTTTGAATAAAGCCAAGGAGCACGGAATAAAAGCCTCTGTTGGTGCAATGAGTGATAGACAAACTGATGCGACTATTGGGGAAGCTGAAAATATAAACGCAACAGAAAGTATGAATGGGGCAGAGAGTGTAAGTGCTATGAAACTCGAAAAAATGCTTGAGCGATATCCTGAAATCGTGACACGAGCATGGAAAGACCTGGCACCGCACCATGTTGCTAACTATTTGATGGAACTAGCTGGAACTTTTAATAGCTTTTATGCAAATACGCAGATTGTAAAAGTTGATGACTCTTCTTCTTCGTATAAAGTTGCGCTTGTAAATGCTTTTGCTATCGTTATGAGAAATGGACTCAATGCGCTTGGAATCAAGGTGCCGATAAAGATGTAATAAACCCGCCGGAAAAGGTTGAAAAACACCCGCGCATATACTATATTATGCGCACGATACACTATATACATATGACTGATTCTGCAGAAAACAAATACCAAATTCTTCTCTACTATAAGTATACTCATGTAAAAGACCCTGAAGGTTTTGTGGCTTGGCACAAGGAGTTGCTCTCAAAACTTGGTATAAAAGGGCGAATTCTTATCGCAAAGGAAGGAATTAACGGTACACTTGAAGGTCTCAAGGCTGATACTGAAACATATATCGAACGTATGCGTGAGCAGGATGGCAGTGAGGGCACTTTTGGAAATTTTAAAGATATGGCTTTTAAGTTTAGTCCCGGCAGTGCAGATGGTACATCATTTCCAAAACTAAAAGTAAAAGCACGAAAAGAAGTTGTGTCTCTTGGGCTTGATCGACACGGCGAAGAAGATCTTGATCCGAACGAAATGACTGGAACGCATCTTGATCCGACTGATTTGAAAAAATGGTACGAGAGTGGTGAAGATTTTGAAGTGATTGATATGCGAAATGATTATGAATTCAAAGTGGGGCATTTTAAGAATTCATTCAATCCAGCGATGGAAAATTTCCGCGATCTTCCAAGTGTGATGAATAAAATGGAGCACATTAAAGAAGCATCAAAAAAAGGTAAAAAAGTTCTGACTGTGTGTACGGGTGGGATTCGATGCGAAAAAGCTTCTGGATATCTTGTACGACATGGTTTTGAAAATGTGTATCAACTCAACGGTGGTATGCACAAATATATGGAACAATTTCCTGGGGAGGATTTTTATGGTGGACTTTATGTATTCGATGGGCGAGAGGTGGTTGATTTTTCAAATGGGAAAGAGCGACCCGTGGTCGGTGTGTGTGACCTTTGCAAAGCTACAACTGAAAAATATACAAATTGTGCAAATATAGAATGTCACAAGAAAATGCTTTGCTGTGATGGTTGTGTAAAACAGTCTGTTGATGTTGCAGAGCAGTTAATTGCTGATGATGCAGAACGTGAAGAAATGCTTCGAAATATTCTCCAAGTAGCCGGCAGTTTTATTTTCTGTTCTGAAAAATGTAAGGAGTGTGTGGATGTGAAGCGGGGGATAAAAGTTTCGGTAGAAGTTTAATATTTGACACAATCCAAGGCTGGTGGCATCATATGTATCCATGCGGTTAACCGGTTCAATCCCGAAACGGTAATCGCACTTCACAAGAACAACACACCTGACCGTTATGGCTTCTCAACGCCGCAACACACATAGCCCAAAGTCGCCGCATCATCAACCGAACATGCCTCATGTCCAGCCCCGCCACACGGGCCGGCAAGGCAGTCCGGAGACTGTCGTCAAAGCTTCGCCCCGACGTCAGTCGCCGCGGATCACTGACCGGCGCTACCAGTCCATCATCGCCATCATCACTTCTGACAAACCCCCGCGAGTCCGTCGTGGCCGTCTTCTGGTGCCGACCAGCTAATCTTGGCAACTGTGAGTGCCCAGCGCCTACCCCTCCAACAACCATATGGGGTAGGCGTTTTCTTTTACCATAAAAATTGCTACTATACGCCAAAGGTGCACTCATTCGCACAGGCGCGCAAAACAGATGCAAAATTGCAAAACGCGCGCATTCGATTTCAATTCGATTCATTTCAATCTGTTCCAATTTATTAAAAGAAAATTTAAAACTTAATACAATGACAGAGCAATCCAAACCAAAGCCGCAGACAGAGGTACATGCTGGCGATGCACAGAAGTCAAAATCCGCTCTTCGCGAAGAGGCAACTCAAGCGTTTTGGCAGGACAAACATATTTTTGAAAAAACTTTAACCAAAGATGCGCCGAAAGGTAACTTTGTGTTTTTTGATGGGCCACCGTATGCCACTGGTATGCCACACTTCGGTCACATGATTCCTTCGACGGTGAAGGATATTATTCCTCGATATAAGACGATGCAGGGATATCGTGTGCCACGAAAATGGGGATGGGATTGTCACGGCTTGCCGATTGAAAACTTGATTGAAAAAGAACTCGGGCTCAGCGACAAAAAAGCCATTGAAGAATACGGTATTGATAAATTTAACAAAGCTGCCAAGGATAGCGTGTTTCGATATGACGCCGAGTGGAAGCGACTGATTCGACGTGCTGGGCGATGGGTTGATCTTGATAATGATTATCACACGATGGATTCAAGCTATACAGAATCTGTATGGTGGTCATTTAAAACCCTGAACGACAAAGGTCTAGTGTATGAAGCATTTAAAGTAATGCCATTTTGTCCAAGATGTCAGACTTCGCTTTCAAACTTTGAGGTAGGACAGGGATACAAAGATATTCCAGATATTTCTGCGTATGTGTTGTTTCAGTCTGCCGAAAATTCTCACAGAGATGAGTATTTTCTCGCTTGGACAACAACTCCGTGGACACTTCCTGGAAACATTGCGCTTGCGGTGAATCCTGAAATGGAATATTCACTTGTGCTTACTGATGTTCCAACAAAGCCCGATGTAAAGATTAAGGTATGGGTTGCAAGCGAACTTGTTCAAAAACTTGTTGATAAAAAGATTTTGCAAAATATTGAAGTAGTCGAAACACGAAAAGGGGCACTCTTCAATCAGCAAAAGTATCTTCCTCCATTTAGCTTCTATACAAATCCTGAAACTCTTACTTCTGACCAAGAATCAAAAAGAGAAAATGCTTGGAAAATTCAAAGAGCCGGTTTTGTAACTGCCGAAGATGGTACAGGTATTGTACATATCGCCCCTGCATTTGGTGAAGATGACTATAAACTTTCCGTCGAAGCTAGTCTGCCAATCATCAATCACGTGGCGCTGGATGGAAAAATAAAAGAAGGTAACGGTACGCTTTCTGGGCTGGTCGCAAAACCAAAAGGAGATCACCAAGCTACTGACATCGAAGTGATTAAATTGCTTGCACATGCAAACACTAAGGATGTTTCGGGCGCTGATACTGGTGTGCCACTTCTTTTTGCTAAAGAAAAAATAACACACTCATATCCGCACTGTTGGCGATGTGACACTCCGCTTCTAAACTATGCAACTTCATCATGGTTTGTTCGTGTGACTGACATCAAAGAAAAATTGATTGAAGAAAACAATAGAGTTAACTGGATTCCAAAAGAAGTGGGCGAGGGGCGATTTGGAAAATGGCTTGAAAATATCCGTGACTGGGCTGTGTCACGAAGTAGATATTGGGGGGCACCGCTTCCGGTATGGAGAGGTATAAAGACTGGCAAAGTTTCGTTCATAGGAAGTGTTGCGGAACTCAAATCCCACATCGAAGATCGGGGTAATCATATTACACTTATGCGGCACGGTGAGGCAGAATCTAATGTTCTCGATGTTATCTGCTCAAGCTCTGCTGATCTTGAAAAATACGGCCTTACTGTAAAAGGAAAAGGAGAAGTTGAAGCCTCGGCTAAAACATTGCTTGATCGACAAACTGCACGTGGCAAGAAAATTGTAAAGATTTATGCATCTGATTTTCGTCGGACACGAGAAACGGCTGAGCATATTGCACATCTTCTCGGACTCAATCCAGAGACGGATATTGTGTTCGATGCACGACTTCGAGAGATCGGGGCAGGGGATTTTAATGGTAAAAAATGGTCAGAGCGTGCACAGTTTTTCTCATCAATCCATGACACTATATATAAGCGATGTCCAAATGGTGAATCAGTTGCTGATGTGAAAAAGCGAACAGCTGAGTTCTTGTATGATCTTGATCAAAAACACCAAGGTGAGGATATCCTGGTGGTGACCCACGGTTTGCCGCTTCGCTTAATGATTGATACCGCAAAAGGAATCACCGCTCGTGATCTTCTTCGATCTGGCTGGCGAGATTATTCTGACCCAACAGCATCACTTCATGAGTGTGATTTTAGAGCACTTCCACATAATGATGACTTTGAATTAGATCTACATCGACCATATATTGATAAAGTGACTTGGACAGTACCGGTAGAAAAAGGTGCACGTCTGGTAAATGGAGGTCTAGCTGGTGAAGGTGAGACCGAACAGATGGTTCGAATACCTGAAGTGTTTGATGTGTGGTACGACTCAGGTTCGATGCCATTTGCGCAAGCCCATTATCCTTTTGAAAATAAAGAACTGTTTGAAACAAAGAATAGTCCGCTTTTCCCAGCTGATTTTATCGCAGAAGGTCTTGATCAAACACGAGGTTGGTTCTACTCTCTCATGGTTTTGAGTACTGCTTTATTTGATAAGAGTCCTTATAAAACTGTGATTGTAAATGGTTTGATGCTTGCCGAAGATGGACGAAAAATGTCTAAGAGTCTCAAGAATTATCCAGACATTGAACTGACATTCAATAAATACGGTGTCGATGCACTCAGATATTTTATCGCTTCATCGTCAGCTGTTCGATCAGAAGAAATCCTCTTTTCAGAAAAAGCGCTTGATGAAGTAAGTAAGAAAAATTTCAATCGATTGGAAAATGTATATTCGTTCTATGAAATGTACGCACATGAAGTGTCAGTTGAAGTGGGGTATACCATCGACTCTGTGCCTCAGTCAGACAATATTCTCGATACTTGGGTTATTGCGCGATTGTCACACCTAAAATCTGAAATCGAACGTGGTCTCGATTCATACCAGATCGATCGCGCGGCTCGACCGATTGCTGATATGATAGACGATTTATCGACTTGGTTTGTAAGACGATCTCGAGATCGATTCAAAGGTGATGATGTAAGAGATAAAGAACAAGCAATTCGTACAACTCGATTTGTACTTATTACGTTGGCGAAATTGATGGCGCCATTTACACCGTTTATGGCTGAGCATATCTATCAAAAAATTCGATCTGAAGTTTCCGGACAAAATTCAGCCGATGGAAAAACTGTACCTGTTTCTGCTGTCGCTGTTCTTATGCCCGAAAGTGTGCACCTTTGCAATTGGCCAACACTTCCTACGCTAGATACAAATGTGCTCGATCAGATGACCTTTATCCGAAAAGTGGTAGAAGCTGGTCTAGCACTTCGCGCAAAATCAAATGTACGAGTGCGACAACCACTTGCTTCATACACTACTGCCGAAGATATTGAACTCAATGACGGTGCTTTGAAAATTATTAAAGATGAACTTAATGTAAAAGAAGTTAAGAAAGGTTCTGAAAATACACTTGATACTGTTATTACAGAAGCACTCCAAGAAGAGGGGACCGTTCGTGATGTTATCCGAGCAACACAGGATGCACGAAAGACGACAGGCCTTGTACCATCAGACTCTATTTCACTCACTATTGGTGCTGAAGATTCTGTGCAGAAAGTTCTAAGAAATTATGAAGAAATGATCAAAAAACCAGTTTCTGCTAGTTTGATTGAGTATACTGATCTTGATGCAGTAGAGCTCGGTGAAGTCCCTGAAATAAATCTCGAGGGAGTGAAGGTGAAGATTAAGGTGGTGAAAGATTAGCGCATATATGCGAAATTTGCCAACTATAGCATTGACAAGTGAGAGACAGAAATATAAAAATAAAAATCTGCGCACATATCAAAATGTCCCATCACATCTATCAAACAAAGGCTTTTGTCATAGATTCTATGGATGTAGGAGAAGCAAATAAACTCTTGACGCTTTTCACATCTGATCTTGGACTTATTTTCGCCTCGGCGCAATCAGTGCGTGTTCTCAAATCAAAACTTCGGCCATCGATACAAGATTTATCATTTTCAAAAATTGCCCTGGTTCGTGGTAAGGAATACTGGCGACTTACAAGTGCTGAAAAACTTATCTCGCTTCACGATAAACGGGTACCAATCGCGGTGCGAAGATTTATGGCAAAAACACTCGAATTCATCAAACGATTTGTAGCAGGTGAGTCAAAACATCAAGAAGTATTTGACATGCTCACTTCGCTTTATGCATTTTGCTTTGCTGAATCAAAAAAAATAGCCATAGATGATAATCAACTACTTAAGGTGCTCGCACCACTCGTCGAATACAGAGCCCTCTCTCTTCTTGGATACGGTTCAGATAAAAAAGAATTCATTCATATTAAAAATCATGAAGAATGGAGTGTAGATTTATTGGAAAAAATTGGAAAGGATACAGATCTTTTGTTGGCTATGAAAAAACACATAGAAATGGCCTTTCAGAGCAGTCACTTGTAAAATCACGACATGGTTTGTTGTGCGTAAAATCACGGCACATATGTGATATAATTTTTGCATGTCAAATGATGACAGCAAAATTGAGCATTTAAAACAAAGACTTTTTTCGAATTCGGGTGAGGCTCTACCTCATACCCCTCGATCTCAGTTGCAGAAGCATAGTGTAGTTACTCGTAATGAATGGGCAAAAGATGAGGACTCTGATGAGTTTCGGGACGATGTAAAAACATTCGATGTGAATGATATGGGTAGCGGCATGCATCATCAAAGCAGCACGGCTACTTTGGCTTCCAAAAATCCTACATCTACATCTGCACCTGAGCACGTTGCTTTTGGTATGGATCTCAAAGAATCGAATGAGAAGCAGCCGATGTCACCCCTTAAAAAGATTCTTGGTTTTGTAACAATTCTTTTTTTCTTGGCACTTGGTTTTGCTGGATATGTGTTTTTCACTGGCTCAAACTTCGTCTCAAATGCAAATATCGATATAGGTCTTGTGGGACCCGTCACAACTCCAGCAGGTGAGGAGGTGTCTCTTGATGTGGATATCACAAATAGAAATGCCACCGATCTCGTTCTTGTTGATTTGGTGATTGTCTATCCTGAAGGGACACGCCGGCCTGATGATAAAGTTACTCCGCTACTCACGGAGCGAATTGCAATTGGTACAATTGCTAAAGGTCAACGTATTCGACAGACCGTAAAAGCAATTCTTTTCGGTGAAGAAAATTCAAAGAAGAATATTAAAATTTCGCTTGAGTATCGTATTGAAGGCTCTTCGAATATCTTTGTAAAAGAAAAAAGCTTCCCAATGTTTATCGGTTCATCGCCGATTACGGTAAATGTGGATGTGCCAAAAGAAATTACTCCTGAACAAGAGCAAAATATAACAGTTACTATAAAATCAAATAGTTCATCAGTGATTAAGGGACTGATTTTTAAAGCTGAATACCCCTTTGGTTTCGACTTTGTATCTTCGATTCCTGATACTACAAGTGGTGATGCGACAACGTGGATTCTCGGTGACTTGATGCCAAGTGAAGAACGTCGGATAACTATTCGTGGACGGATTCTTGGTGGTAACGAACAAGAGCGTGTTTTCAATTTCTACACCGGTACAGAGGATGCAACTGATAAGACAAATATCGGCACTGTATTTGTAAAGAATA
Source organism: uncultured Candidatus Saccharibacteria bacterium (assembly GCA_964467385.1). Taxonomy (GTDB): domain Bacteria; phylum Patescibacteriota; class Minisyncoccia; order Phycocordibacterales; family CAIZLB01; genus VEQN01. The sequence goes on along the minus strand of CAYXQC010000006.1, from coordinate 35,971 downwards.
CTTCGACACTTGTTATCAAAAAACCTTTCCTTGGCGTCGACCTTGCGCTTGATGGTAAAAGCGATGCTATTTATGTCGCAGAAGCTGGTGATGATATTCGGGGAGAGATTACGTGGCAAAACAATCTTAAGGTGCCACTCAATGATGTGGTTATTGAAGCTCGCATTACTGGAGATATGCTCTCTAGAACAGCGGTCAAAGCTGATAAAGGTTTCTATCGCTCAACTGATGGCGTAATCGTATGGGACAAATCAACACTTGCTGGCCTTGCGCAACTTGATGCTGGTGAAGTAGGGCGAGTGTTGTTCAATTTTTCATCGCTTAAACCAACAACTGATGTAAGTTCAACATATCGAAAACAGACTATGAAAGTTGAACTCTCTGTGCGTGCTAAACGACTCAATGAAGATAATGTGCCAGATGAAATTGCCTCAGGTGTTACGAAACTTATTCGAATCTCAACAAATCTTAGTTTGAAACCGACTCTTGTTCGATCGATCGGGCCATTTGAAAATACAGGTGCCGTACCACCGGTTGCTGAAAAACCTACAACGTACACAATGCTCGTGAGTGTGAAAAATTCATTTAACAATATCAAAGATGCTGTGTACACCGCTACGCTTCCTCAGTACGTAGAATGGATGGGTCTCACGTATCCAAATACGAATGGTGTGACATATAGCAAAGAAAAGCGTCAACTTACATGGCAGCTTGGTGATGTGTTACCAGGAGTAGGGTATTCATCAAGTGCTAAAGAATTCGCATTTAAAGTTTCATTTATGCCAAGTCTTGGTCAGATTGGTTCTGCGCCTGATATTGTAGTTGACCAGAAGATTGTAGGTAAGGATACCTTTACAGGAAATATTATCGAAACAAGAGCAGTGAATGCTACAACTAAGACTGAAGATGATCCAGCTTACAAGTTTGATCAAGATAAGGTAGTAGGGCCTTAGTTAAGCAAAGCGCGCCTCAGACAGATTGAAAATTAAACAAATCCCTGTAATATACCTACTATATGACCGAATCAAACGTTGCCTCAAGTGCTGCATCAAACGAGAGTGCAAAATACCCAGAAAACGCTATGGAAAAGCTCATTTCACTCTGTAAGCGAAAAGGTTTTGTGTACCAGGGCTCTGAAATCTATGGTGGTCTTGCAGGTACTTGGGATTACGGTCCTCTCGGTGTTGCTTTGAAGCAGAATATCCAGAATCTCTGGTGGAAAAAGTTCGTACTCGATCGTGAAGATATGTACGGTGTTGATGCAGCTATTCTCATGAATCAGGAAGTTTGGAAAGCCTCAGGCCATGTGGCTGGTTTTGCTGATCCATTGGTTGAAGATTTGAAAACAAAGAAGCGATTTCGAGCTGATCATTTACTTGAAGAAGTTGGCGTTGATCCACGAGGTATGACACTTGAACAGATGGATGCACTTATAAAAGAAAAGGGAGTTAAAAGCCCTGACGGAAATGCACTTGGTGATGTTCGACAATTTAACATGATGTTTAAAACAAACGTCGGTGCAACACAGGATGAAAATTCTATTTCATATCTTCGACCTGAAACGGCGCAGGGTATTTTTGTGAATTTTAAAAATGTAGTTGATTCATTCCATCCAAAAATGCCATTCGGTATTGCGCAAATTGGTAAAGCTTTTCGAAATGAAATTGCACCGCGTGACTTTATTTTCCGAGTGCGAGAACTTGAACAAATGGAAATTGAATATTTTGTGCGACCAGAACAGTGGGAAGAAATTTTTGAAAATCTGTATGCTGAGCAATTGGCGTTTCTAGATGAAATTGGACTCGATAAGGCAAAGATCCATAAGATTGTTGTGCCAGCTGCTGACCGAGCGCATTATTCTAAACATAGTGTTGATACAGAGTTTGATTTTCCATTTGGTCAAAAAGAACTTCTCGGCCTTGCATATCGGACAGACTTTGACTTGAACGCGCACATGAAAGCCTCAGGTGTAGATATTTCATATTTTGATGAATCAGAAACAGATCCTGAAAAACGACGATTTGTGCCGCACTGTATTGAGCCTACATTTGGTGTTGGTCGACTTTTCTTGGCTATTCTATCAAGTGCATATCGAGAAGATAATCTTGGTGAAGAACCACGAGCATATCTTGCACTCTCGCCACGCGTTGCACCGATTCTTGTGGCAGTTTCTCCGCTTTTGAAAAATAAGCCGCAGCTCGTTGATAAGGCACGAGAAATTTACTCAAAGCTTCGAAAAGAATTTCCAGGCCGTGTGATGTTTGATGATAATGGAAATATCGGTAAGCGGTATCGACGACAAGATGAAATTGGTACACCTTTCTGCATAGTGGTTGATTTTGATACGGTTGAAAAAGACGCCGGCGTGACAGTACGACACCGAGATACGGGTGAGCAGGAGAGGGTGAGTGTTGAGGGGCTTGTAAGCATTCTAAAGAAGTCTCAGGGGTAGAAGTTGCATGCTCTGCATTTTAAGTATATTCTCCAATCAGAATCCTTGATCCGGAAACAAGGAAACTTGCACTGTGACATTTATGTTGCTTTGCATTTGTTCAAAACTTTACCACCGAATCGCCGGAGATTTGGTAGGGAGGATTAACACATGAGCGACGATGCTCAAGTCTGTCGTGGTGGAGGTGGTGAAATGAAAGATCGCGAAGATGGTGATTTTGTGGAAGGATCGGGTGATGAACCGCCTGTTGCTGGTGAGATGGGTACAAACAAGTCCATCCGTCCTTTTTTGCAACGACTGAAGATTAGACTGGAAAAATTCAGGCGTCGCATCCTGTCGTACTTTGCTGATTAGCGGCTTTCACTGCTTATCGTGTACCACCAACCAACCCTCACGCAGTGACAGTGCGTTGAGGGTTGTTTTAATTATTGAGACCGATATAATGGGCCCACATCGACCACTGTATCAACATGCCAAAATCAAAACCCACTAAAAATTCGCCGGCAAAATCAGCACGATCAATAAAACCTACGAAGTCCGCTGAAATTAAACCAATCAAGAAGACACTCACCAACGGCCTCAGGTATATGTTCATCCCGATGCAACAAACAGAAACTGTTCTTGTAATGGTCCTGGTTTCAACTGGTTCTGATTACGAGACAAAAGAGCAAAGTGGCCTAGCACATTTTCTTGAACATATGTGTTTCAAAGGTACAACCAAGCGACCAAGTGCTACAAGTATTGCACTTGAGTTCGATACTATGGGTGCCGATTATAATGCCTTCACTTCACGCGGTTACACAGGTTATTATGCACGAGCACACAAAAAGCACGCTGATCATATCTTCGATATTGTTTCTGATATTTATTTAAACTCCACATTTCCAGAAAGTGAAATCAAAAAAGAGCAGGGAGTGGTGATTCAGGAAATAAACATGTACGCCGATGATCCGCAGTCACGAGTTTCTAAACTAGCTACTGAACTTTTGTACGGTGATCAGCCAGCGGGACGAGAAATTATTGGTACAAAAGAAAGTGTCTCAAGTTTTGATCGACAAAGCCTTATCAAATACCATAAGAGTCAGTACCAAGGAAAAAATACACTTGTAGTTATTGCTGGGAATTTCGATCAGGCAAATTTTGCGGCGAAAATTAAAAAAGAGTTCGGTAATATGTCTTCTGGAAAAAAGAACGTTCGTGCAAAAACGATTGTTACTCAAACACAGCCAGGTATCGCACTTGATACTCGCGAGACTGATCAAACACATCTATTGTTAACTTTTCGTGCATACGGATATGAAAAGGGTGGTATCAAGTCAAAAATAACAGACCCTAAAAAGCGAGCGGCAGCTATTAAAACATTGGCTATTGCTCTCGGTGGCGGTATGAGCTCACGCCTATTTCAAAAAATGCGTGAGGAACTTGGTATTTGCTACTACGTTGGTACGAGTGCTGCGCTTAAACCTGATGCAGGAAATCTTGTAATCTCTGCCGGTGTTGCCAATGATCGAGTCAAAGAAGCTTTGAAAGGTATCATGGACGAAGTTCGTCGATTCAAAAAAGAGGGAATTAGTGACGCTGAACTAAAAAAAGTAAAGGAATATCGACTCTCGGGTCTCGTACTCCATCTTGAAACAACTGAAGACTATGCCGATTTTTATGGTAAAGAAGAAATCACTCGTGACGAAATAACTGGTCCAAAAGAAGTAGCAAAGCGTATCGAGGGGGTAACTAAGGCTGAAGTGAACCAGGTCCTGAAAGAAATTTTTGTCTCGAATGGTGTAAATCTTGCTATGACTGGCCCATTTAAGGAGACGGATAAGAAGGAGCTTTTGGAAATTGTGGCCGATCTAGGTTAAGTTTACGACTTGTGTTGCCGTCACTCACTCGGAAAAGAAAGATGTATCTTTCTTTTCTCGTGTTTCGCTAGGTAATCAAAGAGGTAATCAACAGGTCTTCTTTCCGTCTATTACTTGTAGTGGTATTCTATATGTGCATCATGCATGTGTCGGGTCGTCACTGCATTTGTTTTTCATGAAGCAAGCCGAGCCAAAGCATCTTAATCTGCATATCAGTATGGGCACCCTCTTTAAGGTGGGTATTTTTGCACTAGTTGCATTCTTTGCTTTTCAACTTCGTGGACTTATCCTTATCATTCTTTCATCTGTGGTGATTGCATCAGTTATCGAGCCAGGTGTTCGATGGCTCGTAAAGCGTGGTATCCAGCGTGTGTTTGCTACTACGATTATGTACCTCCTGATTGTAGGGTTCATTGCTGGTACATTTACTTTTGTTATACCTCCCCTTTATAGCGAAACAGTTTCAGCAATCAATAGTTTGCCGAAGCATATTAAGACTATTGATGTCTTGAGTCCTATCAATAAAGGAATTTACAGCAGTGTGAAAACATTCTTCCCGGATGTTCCTGCTTCTATTTCACTTGGCGATCTCGCGAGCTTGTTTACTGGTACTATCTCAGATTTTTCTGGAGGAATTTTTGATACGATCGCAAACTTCTTTGGAGGTATTATCAGTATTTTGCTTGTGGTTGTGATTTCGTTCTATCTTTCAGTTAGACAAGATGGAGTTGGGGAGTTTTTGGCAATCATCACTCCACTTAAGCATGAACGCTATGTTCGTGGTCTCTGGCAGCGTTCACAAAATAAAATTGGTAAATGGATGCAAGGACAAATCTTGCTTGCTGTGTCGATTGGTCTCGCGACATACATTTCATTGTTGATTGTAGGAATTCCGCACCCACTCCTTTTGGCGTTTCTTGCGGGTGTTTTCGAACTTATTCCAGTTATCGGCCTAACACTTTCAGTAATCCCTGCTTTTTTCCTTGCAATGTTTGATGGAGGGCTTGGACTCGGCCTTATTGTTATCGCAGTCTATGTGGTTATTCAGCAAATCGAGGCGCATCTTGTATATCCACTCGTTGTAAAAAAAGTGATTGGTGTACCACCACTTCTTGTAATCATTTCTCTCGTAGCTGGTGCACAGCTTGCGGGTCTTGTTGGTGCGCTTCTTGCGGTACCACTCTCAGTTGCGCTTATGGAATTTATTGATGATGTTGAGCGAAAGAAAAGGTTTGTTGAGACGGGTGCGGAAGAGGATATTAAAGTTTAAAAAAATTAGAATGTGAAAAACGCGGCAAGGTGGTGGAGATATACGACAGGTTTGACGCCGGTCTTTTTAGTTGTATAGTACAGTCATAAAAGATCTTTGAAATGCTTTGGTTTTCATCTCGGTAAGAAAGGGGCTATTTGTTATCAGTGAGCTTCTGGTGCTGGCTATTTTCTTGCCGAGGTGAACTGAATCAAGATTCCTACCAATTCTAGTCGCTGCTCAATTGTAGAGCAGAGGATGATGAACGTAGCCGAATTTAGAAACAAAGTATCCGACGCGATCTAAATGAGCAAACAAACTGATATCGTTCAGGATCTTCAGGACGACATGGTCCGCCGAATTATGAGCTGCGACTATGCGTGCTGGCAAAAGGATAGGCTTCAGTCACTTTTGGAGTCTCCTGAAAAGTTTCATACTATGTTCTCTTTCTTTTTGCGCCACCCTGAGTGGTACAAAGAGGTGGGACCAATCCAAAGTGCCTCAGCAAAAATCTATCCAGCGTCACATCAGCAGAGAAATCAAATCCTCAGGCTCCTGCTGGAAACTGGTAGTACAAAGTTTTGGCGGGCAGAAGATTTTCCGATCCTCCTGAACTCAGGCAACTTTGCTGGATTACTAGGGATGTTCATCAATCTCATCGAGGAGAGTGATTATCTGTCAAAACGAGTTCTTGAAAAGATAATCCGCCCGTACATGAAGCCTAATCATCAGTCGGTGCGTTACAGTTTTTTCGATCAGATTCATGCAATTCGCTTGTATCTGCGTGACGAGAGGTTTCCACAAGGTACAGCGCAGAGTGATCTGTTAGGTAAGTTTGCGGAGCTTTCCTTCAAGGATCTGAAAGAACAAAAGAGACTGGAGGCCAAAAATATCCTTCAGATTTTGGCGGATCCTAAGCGTCGCGATGTTTGGTCACTTTTTCCTGGACCTCAAACCCTCGCTCAATACAATGTACTACCAGGGAGATTGTGGCAGGAATACAGGTTGTTCGCTCTTGGTGGAGCATTGAAAGCGCCAGATGGAACACTCTTTTTTCCTTGTCTAGACAATCGCCGCAAAGATCGTCCTCCGGAAATGAAATGGGTAAATCCAGTCGTTGATAGTGAACTCCTATCGGCAAACGAGCAGGATCGTCTTCTGTTGTTTGCTGATGAAAAAGTGTGAATCTATTTATTCTGCTAGATGGTCGTCTACTCCTCAAGGGTAGGCGGCCATTTTAATTTCTCGTAATCTCTGATATCCTTTTCATACATGAAGCCTTTCTACATCACCACCACACTTCCGTACGTAAACGCCGATCCTCACCTAGGTCACGCTCTTGAATTCATTCGGGCTGACGCTATTGCTCGAGCAAAAAAACTCCAAGGTTTTGATGTGTTTTTTAATACCGGCACAGATGAACATGGTCAGAAGATTTATGAGGCAGCTCAAAAAGAAGGAAAAAGTGTTCAAGCTTATGTAGATTTTTACGCTAATCATTTTCGAGATTTAGCGAAAACTCTCGGACTCTCTGAGAATATACATTTCATCAGAACAACAGACGAAAAACATATTAGAGCTGCACAGGAATTTTGGAAGCGATGCGATGATAATGGCTATATTTACAAAAAGAATTATCAGGCAAAATACTGCGTAGGTTGTGAGCTTGAAAAAACAGATTCTGAACTCGTGGACGGTAAATGTCCAATTCATCCAAATAAAGATATCGAACTCATTGATGAGGAAAATTATTTTTTCAAATTTTCAGAATTTGGTAATAAGCTTCTTAAACTGTATGAGTCGCGACCAGATTTTGTAGTACCTGATTTTCGTTTTAATGAAATCAAGGCTTTTGTTTCTCGTGGTCTCCAGGACTTTAGTATCTCACGTCAGAAAAGTAAGATGTCGTGGGGCGTGCCAGTCCCTGGTGATGAAGATCATGTAATGTATGTATGGTTTGATGCGCTTGTGAGCTACATTTCTACTTTGGAGTGGCCTAATAATGAAGAAAAGTTTAAAAAATTCTGGGCTGAAGGAGTGCCGATTCAATACTGCGGAAAAGATAATTTGCGTCAGCAAAGTGCAATGTGGCAATCAATGCTTATGGCTGCGGGTCTTCCGAATACTCATCAGATCGTAATCGATGGTTTCGTAACAGGTGAGGGTGGAGTGAAAATGTCTAAATCAATTGGTAATGTGATCAACCCACTTGATGTAGTGCAAGAATATGGCACAGATGCACTCCGGTATTTCTGCTTCGCTGAGCTTTCTTCTTTTGAGGATAGTCCATTTACAATGGAGCGATTCAAGGATTCATACAACGCAAAACTCGCAAACGGTATTGGAAATCTCACAAGCCGGATCATGAAAATGGCTGAGGCAAATTTACCTGGTGCTGTCGATGTTGAAAGTCTAGGTCAAACTTTAACTGATGAATATTTTGATCTCTACTCTTCATATGACTTTGTCAAAATTTCTCAATATGTATGGGCAAAAGTTCAAGCACTTGATGCCTTCATTCAAGACAAAAAGCCGTTCTCTGTTGTGAAAACTGATAAAGATCAGGGTGTGGAACTTATCCAAAAATTAGTCATCGATTTGTATATTGTTGCTGAAATGCTCACACCTCTTCTTCCTGAAACTTCAAGAAAAATTAAGGAATGTATCAAGGTTAATAAAATGCCGACAGAACCTCTCTTTTTGCGGAAGGAATAAGGGTGCGGGCTTTATGTTAGTAGGCTAGTGTGGCACTTTTCGGTTTTCAGTACATGGCTATTTACATTTTATAAAATAATAGTATGGTAATGGGGAACTTTTAGGCCTACTTTGTGTTGTAAAGCACCTTGTGAGCCTTTAGGTCTTTGAATTTCAACATTAACCTTGAACAAATAAAAGAAGGAGGAATGATGGTATGGCAAGAAACGGAAACAGAAAAGGAAAGAATGGCAGGAAAGGGAAGACGCGAAATGGAGGAAAGCGCAAGCGTTATTCGCGAGACAAAAAATCTGATCAGTCAGCACTCGCTCCGGCAATTGCCCGTCCAGTGCTACCAAAAGTAAAGGCGGGTATGAAGTGGATTGAGCTTTTGCGTAAGGCAACTATTCACATTTTTCCAGTGCATGATAGTGAGCTTAACCCTCATGGTGTTCACCACTTTTACAAAGGAGTAATGGGTCGTAAATTTTTTCACTCCTGGCGTGAATGTGCGAAGAAAATATCTCTTACAAAGAGAGCAAAGATTTTCACAGCACCGCTCCCTCGTCCAATAGCTGTTGCGACCACACTCGCAATCTCTTGGTCGGACGATGGTCTGGTGCTGCCTGTTACTGCGTTGGGTGAATTGGTTTATGACCGTATTCGCGGCAATGCCTATCAGGCAGTCCGGAAGATGGCTAAGATTTCGGAAAGATCACATGTTGTCGTGATAGTGATTCATCCGACCATGATTCACTCACTCATGAAAGCTCTGCTTGAGGAGCTCAATCGACCGGTCGCTGAACTCGATGCTGTCCATCCAGACGCTCGCTATATCAACATTAGACCGACTGGCGGAATTTGCGTCTCGGATTGAATGTCTAGGAAACGGTTTAAGTATATACCCGTCCATGTTTGCTTTCGAGCGACATGGCCGGGTGTTTTTATTTTTCAAAATTTTGACACAATGCACACAAATGCGCTTTAGCATATAATATTTAGAACATGTTCAAATATATTGATGCACACGCTCATGTAAATTTTCCAAACTATAATCCCGATAGAGGAGAGGTGATTGAAAGAGCGCACAAGCAAGGTATAGCCATGATAAATGTCGGTACAACCCTCGAATCTTCTCGTGACATTGTTGCACTAGCCGAAAAATACGACACAGGTGTGTATGCAATAGTTGGTATGCATCCCGTGCATGTACGGTATATTTCAAAAAATCCAGCCAATATCACAGATTCAAACGCTGCCGACTCTGCCAACATCGCCGATCAAAACGCAACAGGTACTGCGGATGCTAACAATGTAAACACAGAAGACCAACTCACTGTCGATCCATATCACCACTCATATTCAGAAGATTTCAATGAACAGGAATTTGAAAAAATCATTGCTCATCCAAAAGTCGTGGGAGTAGGCGAGTGTGGTATTGATATATTTAGGCTTCTGCCTGAATTAGACAATGAACACGACCGGAGCGAACTCTTGAAACTTCAAGAAGAAGTTTTTCGAAAGCAGATTCAACTTGCGGTAAAGTACGATAAACCGATTATGATTCATGCACGAGAATCATATAAAAAGATTTTAGAAATTCTTGATGGAGAATTCATCACTCATGGTGCACAATTACGCGGGAATGCTCACTTCTTTGCGGGTACCATCGAAGAAGCGCAGGCATTCATAGATAGAGGATTTACGGTTTCTTTCACCGGGGTTATTACATTTGCTAAACAATACGAGGAGCTGATTCGCGCTGTCCCACTCGACAAGATGCTTTCTGAAACTGATTGCCCATTTGTGGCACCTGTACCTCATCGAGGCGAGCGAAACGAGCCGGCATATGTTATCGAAGTAGTTAAGGCTATCGCTAAAATTAAAGACATGGATGAAGAAGTTGTACGAACAACACTTCTTGAAAATGCCAAACGTCAATTTAAGCTAGATTTATAGGCGTTTTTTGACCATATACGGCTCAAAATCTGCCCCTAAACGCTGGTTGCGTCAGGTCTATTGATGTGCTAATGTGTAGCCCATGTCGAAAACAGAACAACATGAGCGACAAGAAGGAAACCGTGTATATGAACTCGGCTTTCATTTTGTTCCAACTCTTTCTGAAGACGAGGTAGCGGTTCAATTCTCGCACCTTAAATCTTTGATTGAAAAGAAAGGGGGTACGTTCATTACTGAGGAGACACCTCGGATGATCGATCTTGCCTACGAAATATCAAAGACAGTTAAGGCGCAGAAAAAACGATATACATCAGCATATTTTGGATGGGTTAAATTTGAAATCAACCCAGAAGAAGTTGTTGCTATTGAAAAAGATGCGAAAGCATTTGAACCTATTCTCCGATTTATTCTTATTTCAACTGTACGAGAAAACACTCTTGTAGAGACGAAAGAAGCTGAATCAACTGCGTCAAAGAAAGCAAAAGATGGAGCAAAAGAAGACGAGAACGTAGACGAAGCAGTTAAAGCCTCAGGTGAAGCAAAAGCTGCAGTATCTACTTCAGATTCAGAAACAGAATCTGCTTCATAAAGCGAAACTCTTTCAGGATAAGCTCACTTCAACAAAAAAGGCACACATTGGCTAGGAATTACTCATATTTAGTAAAAACTATCAGTCGTGTGGTGATCTGTACCGATTAGACGTTTGTTTTTAGCTGGAATCGCGCTAGGTGCGCCACACACAAACGATCAAAGTCAAGTATTGGATCAAGGAATATAACTGATACAATATAAAAATGTATCTAAACAAAGCATATATTATCGGAAATTTGACAAGAGATCCTGAACTCAAAGCATTACCATCAGGTATGCAGGTTGCAAGCTTCTCTGTTGCTACAAACCGTGTATGGAAAGACCAGAACGGGGCGAAGCAAGAAAGCACTGACTATCACAATATTGTGGTATTCGGGCGACAAGGTGAAACAGCTGCGCAGTACCTTAAAAAAGGGAGCTCAGTACTCGTAGAGGGACGAATTCAGACACGTTCATGGGACGGACAGGACGGTAAGAAACAATACCGAACTGAGATCGTTGCAGAGCGAGTACAGTTTGGAAATCGAGCCTCTAGCGGAACTGGCGAAGGTATGGGCGGAAGCTCACGACCATCTGGTGCTAGCTCATTTGGTGGCGGATCTTCATCTCAGTCTTCATCATCAAGCAAAGCAAAAGCTCCTGCCGATGATATGGACGATGCAGGTTCATTGCCGTCTGTAGACTACCCAGAAGAAGAGATTAACCCTGAAGATATTCCGTTTTAGCTCTCGGTTAATTCTCAAAAAACTCTTGGAAAATCTTGGCGAATTTCAGATAGTGCCGAATGGTTAATTAAATAAATTATTATAAACATGACAAAACAGTGTTACTTTTCACAAAATAACATCCAGCACATCGACTATAAAGATGTGAGCGTTATTTCGAAATTCATTAATCCTCACGGACGAATGATCGCACGAAAGCGAACTGGTGTTACTGCAAAGAATCAGCGAAAGTTGAGCACAGCTATCAAGCGAGCTCGATTCATGGCTTTGATTCCATATATTGCAAACTAACTCCCACTGGCTGTAGTTAGACGAGTAAAGTGCAGTAACAAAAAAGACCCTTTGCGGGGTCTTTTTTGTTACGCTGATGTTTTTTATTTATTATTTACTCGTTCCACATACTCAGCAGTTTCAGTATTGATCTTTACGATTTCACCTTCAGTAATGAAGATGGGTGCGTTGATGGTAGCACCAGTTTCGAGGGTAATGACTTTGTTACCTCCTTTAGCTGTATCACCTTTAACTGCAGGCGGAGCCTCTGTTACTTTGAGATCGACTTTGATAGGGAGTTTAACGCTGAATGGTTTTTCTTCGAATGAGAGTACATCTACAAGAGAGTTGGCTTTCATAAATCGTCCTGCATCACCGATAAGTTCTGCATCAATCTTGAATCGCTTGCTCGGATCATTTTCTTCACAGAACATCCACTCACCTCGATTCTGGTAGAGGAATTTTACTTTTCGTGTGTCTATCTCAGCTTCTTCTGCTTTATCTTGTGCACTGAAAGAGTGCTCAACTACTCTGCCTGAGATAAGGTTCTTGAGCTTCGTTGCGTTTACAGGCTTTCGCATCTGCTTCCGGAATACATGAGAAGAGAGAACTTCGTATGGCTCATTTTCAAATACTATGTATTTTCGTACTGTGATTTCATTGTAATCTAGCATGTTTTTGTGGTTGTTTTTGTGTACCAGAGGCAAGTTTAGACTTACCTTGGTGATTGCTGTTTAATCCAAATAATATCGACTATTCTAGTCAAAAGAGGACAATAAGTCCAGCCTATTGTCATGCCATGTTCCAGCCCAGATTTGCTACAATTTATGAGGAAGTTAGTGGGTAAAAATTTCAAAATCAACCAAATTGAGGACCTTAACTTATGAGCACGTCTGTTTTAAGAAATTTTACGCAATGGTGGCGTTCGACAGATAATGTCGAACCTCCGCAAACTTTTGTTCTAGGTTTCTTTGTGGATCCAAAGAGACGAGAGGTTATCCTCCAACTCAAGAAGAGAAAAATCGCTGCTGGATACTTGAGTGGAACTGGTGGGAAAGTTGAGCTTCATCGAGGTGAAGGGGAAAGGGGTGAGCTACCTGGCGAAGCGCTTTGTCGCGAAGTTAGTGAAGAATGTGGAGTTCAGATTTCACATCAAGGGATCTTACATGCTGGTCTGCTTCAGGCACGAGAGGATGTGAGAGATCCTGGTGCGGTAATTCGTATCTGTCACCTCTACTTCATCTACAAATGGGAAGGAAAGATCTGCGATTCTGTTGAACTGGGAGAGCCAGAAGCTTTCTCGGTCGACAAATTACCATCCGACAGGATTATGCCAAGTTATCGTCCGTGGATGGGTCAATTGTTCGCAGATAAGCCCGTTCGAGGTTTCAAGCAAGGACTTCACGAAGGAGTTGATCATGCAGAAGAAGACAAGCGAATCCTGCCTGTATTTTGGACGGTTACTCATTCGCTCGCGTCTTTGCATGGTTTCACTTAGTCTTTTTCTGTAAGGACAGTTAAGATTAGCGTCACCAAAACGTCCATCTGTTTAAGCAAGACAGGTGGACGTTTTTACTTTTTGTATATTGTATATCTTTTTACTCCTGCTCTTGAAGTTTCTTTCTGATTTCTTTGAGGATTTTGTCAGCGATAGGCCTATTTTCTCGGAGAAATTGTCGAGTTGCATCATATCCGCGGCCAAGTTTTTCTTCGCCATATGAGTAGCTTGTTCCACTTTTTGTCATAATGCCTAGTTTTTCACCAAGTGCAATCATTTCACCTTCTCGTGAGATACCCTCGTTGTACATAAGATCAAAGTCAGTTTGTTTGAATGGGGCAGCGACCTTGTTCTTCACAACTTTTACTCGTACACGGCCTCCCATGATTTCCTCACCTTTCTTTATCTGTGCAATTCGTCGAACATCGAGTCGAACTGATGTATAGAATTTGAGAGCCTTTCCTCCTGGAGTTGTCTCTGGGTTTCCAAACATTACACCAATCTGCATTCGGATCTGGTTTAGGAAGATTACAATAGTCTTTGATTTCGCAACAATACTTGTGAGCTTTCGAAGTGCTTGAGACATGAGACGTGCCTGCTTTCCTACATGGTGTGCACCCATATCACCTTCGATTTCATCTTTTGGAGTTAAAGCAGCAACAGAGTCGATTACAATAACGTCGAGCTTACCTGATCGAACAAGACTTTCTACAATCTCGAGCGCCTGTTCACCAGTATCTGGTTGAGAGATGAGGAGTTCATCAATCTTCACGCCAAGTTTTTTTGCGTACTGTGGATCCATGGCATGTTCAGCGTCGATGAATGCGCAAATACCACCAAGTTTTTGCGCCTCGGCAACGACATGAAGAGAAAGGGTAGTTTTACCAGAAGATTCTGGTCCAAATATTTCGATGATTCGTCCTCGTGGCATTCCACCTACCCCGAGTGCAAAGTCGAGACCGATCGATCCTGTTGGAACAACGTTCACGTTTACTTTTGGTTTTTCACCAAGCTTCATGATTGCATCGTCTCCAAACTTTGTCTTGATTTGAGCAAGTGTGTCTTTGATCGATGATGTTATGTCAACTTTCTCTTTCTTACCTGATTTTCCACTTGAATCAGATGATTCGTCTCTGTTCGCCTCATCCTCGAGTTCGGCGTTTTCCAGAGTCTCTTCTGAATCTTCTAATGCTGCTTGAGGAGCAGATTTTGGTGCAAACTTTGCACCTCCTTTTTTTGCAAATTTAGCCATGGTAATTATGGGAATTAAGTTTAATTTAAATAAGGCACCTTTACTTTCTTGCTGCTTTACTGCTGATATACCAACTCGACATCTTTCTCGACTGAAGAACCAAACTTATCTGTTGCTCTAAGCTTTATTATATTATACCCAGGATAGAGCATCAATTTTTCAGCAAAAACCCCTGATTCGTCTATAAAGATAGGGCGATCGTTAAGGGAAATGGCTGAAATGTTCTTTGCGATACCTTTAATCTCCACTGGGTTTTGTGTGATAACTTGTCCAGAAGAAGGGGACGTGAGAGTAATACTTGGACCTTTGATCAGTTTTTCAGATTGGAATATGCCGTATCCAATGATAATGAGTACAAAAACAGCTATAAACAATGTTTTGATTATTAACTTTCCATCTTCGTACGGTCGTATCATATAGTATGCGGATTAATTCTCTATAAAGATTTTCTAAAATTTGGTTTATGCTGCTCTAGCTCTAAAAGTTGTCGCTTGAACGATCATATCGACCAGTTATCCTCGAATCTCTTCCTCCTCGTCTCTGTTATCACTGCTACTATGCATGTCTTGTACACCTGTGCTTATTCCTGAACTATTACTATTACTTCCACTGCCACTATTTCCACTACCATTTCGACCAACTAACACTTCACGTGGTTTTGCACCATCTGCTGGACCGATAACCCCTTTCTGTTCGAGGATATCCATTAAGCGCGCAGCGCGTGCATATCCAACACGAAGTTTTCGTTGGATATATGAAGTAGAGGCTTTACCAGCTTCAATCACAGTTTGTTTAGCTTCTTCATAAAGGTCATCATCAGCATCGTCACCATTATCGAATCCACTCATTGATCCACCAAGTGCATCACCGAGTCCTCCGCCCATTGATGAGCTAAAGATAGGGTCAGGCGCTTGACCGTTAGAGGTAACAGAATCACCACTGATAGCGATTTCAGAAGGTAGGGAATCGTTGTTCTCAATTAGATAATTTACAACTTTTTTAACTTCAGATTCAGAAATATATGCAGACTGGATACGCTGCGGAGTAGACATGTCACCAGAAAGATAGAGCATGTCTCCAGCTCCAAGAAGTTCTTCGGCTCCTCGCATATCGAGAATTGTTCGTGAATCGATCTGCGATGCCACCTGAAGTGCGATACGAGCAGGGATGTTTGCTTTGATGAGACCTGTAATGACGTTTACTGATGGTCGCTGAGTTGAAAGGATAAGGTGAATACCGACAGCTCGAGACATTTGCGCAAGGCGCACGATACCGGCTTCAAGTTCGCGTGGATATGTCTGCATGATATCTGCCAACTCGTCGATAATGATCACTATATATGGCATAGGATCGATTACCTCCTCGTTTTCATCTGGTACATAATCTTTTTTCTTCTGCTTTTCGAGTGCAGGCGTTACGATATTTTTATGATATGAATCAATGTCTCGTACTGTGTTTTTCTCAAGTACGTTATAACGTCTATCCATTTCCTTTGCTGCCCATTTGAGTGAAAGGATAGCTTTTTTTGCATCAGTAATAACAGGGGTGAGAAGGTGTGGGATTTTATTGTACAGCGTAAGCTCTACTCTTTTCGGGTCAATCATAATCATTCTGAGATTATCAGCAGAATTTCGATACAGAAGGGAAGTAATGATTGTATGAATCGTTACAGATTTACCAGAACCAGTTGCACCTGCAATAAGAAGGTGTGGCATCTTTGCCAAGTTTCCGAAATGAGACTTTCCAGAAATTCCTTTTCCGAGTCCAACCATAAGTGACTTTTCTGATTTCTGATATTCATCCTGGCCGAGAAGTGTACCGAGACCTACCATCGTTTTCACACTGTTTGGAATTTCAATACCAACAAGTGATTTGCCTGGAATCGGAGCTTCAATACGAATCGGGTGTGCAGCAAGTGCGAGTGAAAGGTTATCTTGAAGTGTAAGAATTTTGGAAAGCTTCACACCTTCAGCAGGTTTCAAGGCATATCGAGTAACAGATGGTCCGATTGAAACTTCATCCATCTCAACATCGATACCGAAGTTCTGAAGTGTTCTTTTGATAATGTTTGAATTCGCTTTAATATCTCCAACCTCAGGTTTACCTTTGTCATTTTCGAGGAGTGAAAGTGGGGGAGGGACGAATGCTTTTCCAAGAACAAGTGATCGACGAGATACCTGAATGAGATCGTTATCCACAGGTGTACCGGTGTTTGTTTGAACGGCACCTCCGTTCGTGATTTTTGGTTCAGTATTAGTTGCTCCTCCAAAGGTATTCTTGATTGCATCAAGGACAGAGTGCTTGTCTTTTACATCAGTACCATCTTGTCCTTTAGAATCGTCTTCTGAAATGAGGCCTTTTTTGGCATTCTTCAATTTCTCGCGTTCCTGCTTTATGAACTCTGCATCAGAAATTTCTTCACCATCTTCGTCGAGCTCTTTCTTTTGCCAAAATAGAATATGATCTTTTCTGAGTGCTGCATCGTAAATAATAAGAATAGAAATAACAAAGAGGGCAATAAGACTCACAGCTGAAATGGTGTAGTCGAAAAGGTTGATAAGTGGGTTGGCGATGAGTTGTCCAATGATGCCTCCACTCTCTGGTGTGATGAGGTGGAATAGTCCTAAACCCGATGCTACGAATATTAGGCTACCTAGTGCTTTTGAGAGAGGGAAGGCACGTTCTTTGTCCGTGAAGAATGAAATAGAGAGTATCAACGATACTGCTGGCACAAGATAATATCCAAAGCCCAAAAGGATTTTGATATGGTTGTAGACCCATGTCCCTACAGGTCCTCCTTTTTCAAATGCAGCTAATATGAAAAAAAGAGCAATAACAAAAAGTATGATTCCCCATACACTTTGCATTGTGCTTTCTTTTAGGTATTTCGGTGACCGAATTTCTTCTGTACTTCCATTTTCAGGTGAGCTTGATTTTCTCCTTTGTTTTTCACGTTTTGACATAGAAATATTTTATCACGCAACAAGGGTGCTAAGAAGTTGATTTTCAGATTGTCTTATATATAATAGATGTGACTTTAATTGATCTCTGGATTTTTGTAACAGACACGGAAAGCTACATTAAAAGACACAGACTGAATTTTTAATAAAAGACATTATTTATAATCACATGCAAAAAGACACTGAAGTACAAGGTATGCAAAATACTACAAACGATATCTCAAAAAATAGCTTAGTAAATAAGTCTATTATTAAAGACACATCAAGTTACGTGATTTACAAACGATCTGAAAAAATCAGTCGTGCATGTTTCTTGGTTACTTCACATGTAAAGGACAGCGATGCTTTGAAGGGTAAGATTCGACACCTTGCAGTTGATCTTCCATTTCAGACTCTGAAACTTGTTTCAGGTACTCTTTCGGATGCTGAGCTCATAAAAGACATTTCACTTTCTGCCGCGACTATTTCAAGTCTTTTAGAGACGTCACATGCAGTAGGTCACATATCATCAGCAAACCTTGGTTTGATGCAAAGTCAAATAGCTCTATTTTTGGATGCGGTAGAAAGTGAATTTTCAACTGAGAGAAAACTTGAATCCATATTTACATATGACATGTGGAATCTAGATAATACTCAACACTCTACATCGGCATCAGATGCATCGGCTACTTATGAGGCACTTGGTAGTACAGCTATTCCGCAGGCTATGCATCCTACGCACTCTGCTCATTCCGTATCTGGATCACGTCATGACGGACACAAACCTACTGTACAGCCTATTTCTCGTAAAGTAGCTGAACCTAAGAAGCCAATACATCCAATTGATCGGGCTCATCCAGAAGAAGCTCTTGGTAATCCTGTAAAAAATGAACGACAAACTCTTATATTGAATACAATCCGAGCTAGAGGTGAGTTGTCTATTAAAGATCTCACTACTGTGATTAAGGGATGTAGTGAAAAAACTATTCAGCGTGAGCTTATCACTCTTGTAAATAATGGTGATCTGCTTAAAAGCGGGGAACGAAGATGGAGTCGGTATTCGGTGGCAGGATAAGTCGTGTAAGGTGCAAAAAGTGGACGAGGTGCGCACTTCTTAGCCACGGCCTATAGAGATAAAAGTCTTTTTGAAATAAATAATGTCTTTTATTTGACCGAAATTGTCCTTTAAAATTTCTATTATACAAAGCAATATAAGCCTAGAATGGAAAATCACCTGATTGACTAAAGGGGTCATTTTTTGTAATATATCTGTTTATATGCCGTCATGGTATATGCATCCCGAGGCGGTTTTTGCTCGTATGGCCTAAATTAAGGCTATTTAAGCAAAAACAGGCGATTATCTCAACCGGAACTAGGGTCTTAAAACAACCTGTGCAGTCTGGTAAAGGTATATTCAGAACAGTTACAGACCATTGAAAATTTAATACAATAATAGTCAGAGTCTTCACCGGCTTTGACTAAGAAAGATGATTAGATGGTCATTTCTGTTATCAGACGTCTTCTGCTCATTCAGATTTTCAGTCTCTCCTATGAATTTCGACAACTACCTCATGTCTTGTGTCGATACATATAAGATATGAGGAAGTGGTATGACAGCATTTCGAAAGCTGTCATTAAAGGATAGTTAACATTACGTAAGTTAGTTATTAAAAAAATGGTGAACCCGTACGAAGGTTGAAAAAATTCAATCTAGTACAATCGGATTGAATTTCAATCTCGGTACGGGTTCGCCAGGTTAGTTTAACCCGAAGATCATATGACTCTGCTCATTACAAATTGTTTACCAATTAATGCAGATAGTATGTGTCTTTAACACAAACATTAAACATTATATGAAAAGAATTCTTTCAGTAGCTCTTGCTTTTGCACTTGCTCTTACTGTTGTTGCTCCTGTAGCAGCTTCAGCGCAGTCAATGGCGAGCTTCAACACGAACCTTAAAATGGGTTCACGAGGCGCAGATGTAGTTGCACTACAGTCATTCCTCGAAGCTAAGGGTCTTCTTACTATGCCAGCAGGCACAGCTAAGGGATACTTTGGTGCTCTTACAAAGTCAGCGGTTGTTGCATACCAGATTTCAAAGGGTGTAACTCCAGCTTCAGGTTACTTTGGTCCTCTTACACGAGCGACTGCTAACGCTGATACAGCTGTAGTTATCACACCTACAACTCCTACTACACCTACAACTCCTGTTGTAACTAGTGGTGTTGAAGGTACTCTTGATACAAAGCTTGCAGCTTCACCTACAAACAACGCAAACGTTCAGGTTCAGAACGATGTACCAGCATATGGTATTGAATTCCGATCACGAGTTGCTGATGTTGTAGTTCAGACTGTTGACCTCCAGGTTTCAGTTACGAACAGCGGTTCAGCTGAAAACCCAGCTACTTTGATCAACACGATCAAGGTTTGGGATGGTTCAAACGTGATTGCTACAATCCCTGTGAATTCATCAACATTCATCAAGGATTCAAACAGCGTTTACTACATCCGAGTTTCTGGTATCAACTTCCTCGTACCTAAGGACGCAACTAAGGTTCTAACATTCTCTGTTTCAACAAATTCAATTGATTCAGACCGAACAGTTACAATCGACGGTTACGGTTCATCTTCTGTACGAGCTGTGTCAGGAAATGGTATTAGCTCATTCTACTCAATTGACGGAGCTGCATACACACGAACTCACACATTCAAGAAGCCTGGAACAGCTACATTGACACTCTCTGCAGCTACATCTCCACTTCGATCACAGAACTACCGAATCAACCCTGACAACGGTGCTCAGTACATCCCTGTATTGAACTTCAACCTTAAGTCAGAAACAGGTGATTCAAACATTCAGTCAATTATCGTTAGCCTCGCTACATCTACAAAGGTTTCAACAGTGTACTTGTACCAGGGTTCAACTTTGATCGATTCTAAGAATGCTTCTGCTTCAACTACATTCGATAACCTCGACAACAAAGTTGTTGTATCAAAAGACACAACAAAGACTTTGACAGTTAAGGTTGACGTTCCTACTGATGGAACATCAGCGGGTGCAGTTATGGCTACAATCCACTCTGTAACTTACGAAAAGCCTAATGGTACAACAGCTACTGTTTCAACAGCAGTTACTGGTGTTAACCACTACGTATTCCGAGATACAGCTCAGTGGACACTTGTAGGTACACCTACAATCACAAAGGTTTCAAACCAGAATGGTTCTACAACTGAAATGTCAGCTACATTCACATTCAATGTAACTGCTCTTGGTTCAACTATTCGAAAGCCTATCGCATCTGACTTCTGGATTGACGCTACAACTGGTTCAGTTGCTGCTTCATCTACAGTAGGTGCTCCTGTGGTTATCCCTAACAACGATATTGCTGACGGTTCAACTGCACAGGTTTCTGTGACAGCAACTGTTAACTCATCACAGATCGCTTCATCTGGATCATACGGATTCGTTATCTCACGAATCGCTTGGGCTTCAACAACTGGCTCAAACGTTAACCAGACATGGGGTCTCGATGACTTCAAGACACCTTCAACTTCATACTTCAACAAGTAATAAGTTGAGGACGTTGGCCCAAACAAATCGCAAGATAAGTAAAGGTTAGTGTCTAAGCAAAAACCCGCTCTCGTAAGAGGCGGGTTTTTGTGTTACTCCATTTTCACGTTTTGTTTTGGTTTTATCTTACGTGAAAATGCGGTAAAATATATTCACATGATATTTAACTCAGGTTCAATCAAACTTATTTGTGGATTTCTAGGACTTTTGATTCTTGGTTTTGTGGTGTTTATTGCAGCGGGGTTGGTGAGACTATAAAAAGTTTGGTTTAGGTAAGTGATGTAAGACATAAAGACAGGTACGTCATCTTGCACTGTTCACGATAAAATTTTCTTTAGAATTTTTTTACAGTGCGATCATCTCGAATCTATATATTGGGTGAATGTCTTTAATCAAGTTACATGCTTTTTCATTATTTCTATTAATCTTGTTATGTACACCATCTGTAGTAGCTGCTGCCACAGTGTTTGATAGTCATACATTTTCTGCTTCAGTAGTCCTTAAAAAGGTGAATGGTCCGTACATATTTACTGGTTATAATTCAATCCCGAAACATGTTTCGGTGACTTTCGAAGCTGGTTCGACAATAGAGTTGCAAGGTCAGTTATATGTGTATGGAAAGCTAAATTTACTTGGCGCTCAATATCTACAAACAAAACTCAATATTTCTGGTACAGGATCGAGAGTTTCTACTATCGGAGGAGAGTTGTATGGAGAGTATATATCTATCAATACTGCGAATGCTTTTTTAAACGCTTGGGCTTCTTCGACTATCGTATTTAAAAATTCAACAATAGATAGCAATTCATCAGGTGATTCACTTGTACTTGCATGGCAAGGAAGTTCGGTCGATGTCAGTAATACAACCATAAAGAATAGTAATGCACAAAGTACATTTCAATTTTTTGGCGGAGCTGCTGCAGTTTTTAATGATGTAATTTTTGATAATGTAGGCGAGACTAGTGTTTCAGTGTATGGTACCCAGCCGGTCAACGGTGTTAATGTCAAAACTACAGCTTCATTTACTTCAGTTCAGTTTTATCATCCACGGAAACATGGCATCGAGGTGTTTAGTAATGCGTACACAAAGATACTAGGTTCAACATTTTCGGGCTTTACTGGATCTGCAATACTTACGTACGGAAATGCCTCGCTTGATATTGAGAATTCCATAATTCAGCAAAATAAGATAGGCATCGAATCATATGGTTCAGCTGTTAACGTAACCGATAGTGATATATCTCTGAATACAGAATATGGTGCACTACAAAGCGGGGGAGAATTTACAGCGGAAGGGAACTGGTGGGGTGATGAAACTGGTCCATACAACCTGAGTAGCAATACTAACGGAAAAGGAGATCGGTATGAAGGGACTGGTAACTTCAGTCCATGGTTAACTCAGAAAAAGAAAGGAGAATGCTGTTCAAATATACTCTTTATACCAGGTCTCGAAGCATCTCGGATATATAAAAAAGGCCTTACTGAAAATCAGCTTTGGGAGCCGAATAGAAATACAGATGTAAGTAAGTTGTTTCTTAGCACTAATGGGCGCCCGTTGGATTCTTCACTATATACAAAAGATATTATTTATAAGACAAATGTTGGATTTGGGGCGCAAAATGTTGAAGTGTATTCAGGGTTAGCTACGGCGCTCAATCAAATGACTGATAAGTTTACAATTCGAGATTGGCAGTATGCTGCGTATGATTGGCGTATGTCACCGAATGATATTGTGCTCGGCGGTTCGCGTGTTTCGTCGAATGGACAATTTATTACGCTTGAACAACAGATTGATAAACTTGTACAAACCTCAAAGACTAAAAAAGTGACTTTGATTGCACATAGCTATGGAGGTCTTGTGACAAAAAGACTGCTCACGTATCTTGCGAGTAAACACAAACTTAGCCTCATCGATAAAATAATATTTGTAGGCGTGCCGGAGCAAGGTTCGCCGTCTGCACTTTTTGCGCTTCTTCATGGGGATAATCAAGAAATCGGTGCAGGATTTATTTTAAGTAAAAATACTGCTCGGAAACTTGCACTCAATATGCCTTCAGCCTATGCACTCTTGCCGTCTATCGATACGAATCCTGGAGCTTCAATTATTGGCACTAAATCATCTGCTACTAGTATTCCTGAGGTGCAAACAGTTGAATCAATGCGAAGGTTTTTACTTAATCAAATTGTTCGACCTTTTTCAAATTCAACTGATGCAATACATATTCCTGCTGTCGGGAACGGATTTGTCTACAATAAAATTCAGACTGAGTTTCAGGTGTTTGATTTACCACTAGTTGTCAAGCAAGCTATACAAAATGGGACACTTGGATTTTTCAATATTTTAGGTGTGGGATTAAAAACTCCAAAAAATATTGTTTATAGTATGGGAAATAAGAATCTCTGTGCTACAAAATATGGTACAAATCCGACACGTCTCTTTGCCGCTGATGCTGCATATTGTGCGCTTTCTCATGAGCAGTCTTTCTCGCTTTTAGGTGATGGAAATGTGCTTCTTGGCGATACTCTCCGACGTCTGGGTGATTTGTATTTTTTCAAAATGAATGAGTTTAACTCAGACATGAATAAAAATTATAGTCATATGAATATTGTGAGTGCGAAACCAGTAGTCGAGCTCATGATGCAAATGATGCTTGGAAATGTGGGGTATTATAATCTGCCAAAATACATCACACATAATCAAGGTTCGAGATATGTTGGAATAAGTCAGGGACAGAACACCTCTAGCTTCGATAAATTTTATGAAGTACAAAGTTCAGATTCTGCATATATTACAACTAGAGATTCAGCAGGAAATCTTGTAGGAATACCAGCAAATGTGAATACCGCACAAAATCAATCGCAAAATCAGGTGCAGGACTCTATAAACATGGATCATGTGAGAGTTGAAAATTCATCACCAAATTCGACAGTGGGGCAGGTAGGGGATACGTACATCGTTTCGCAATCGAATCTCCCACAAGAAATAAAACTCATTCCAAAGCAAACCGATGAAACTATTTCTCATGTAGATATCGAAGTAAAATCCGTGCAGATTGATATGGTAAATGATACAGAGATAAAGAACCAAATCTTTTATTTTGAAAATATACCAATGACAGAGTATTCAACTATTGATATTCAAGTAAATCAGGCCGTAGTTGGTGCTGTCACGAGTGGGGCAATATCGATAGATCCTCCTGCTGTACTTACTGTGATTAATTCAATCGGAAATGTATTTCAAAATACAGAAACATACTACCCATCAACTGTCGGTGGACAGGCATATATTGCCCCTGTGCAAACTTCGGGGAATTCTCAAAATCAAAGCATATATAGTCAAACAAATGGAGGAGGTATTGATATTCTATTTCTCATTGAATCTATTAGAGCAGATATTCAGAAATCATCACTCCGTGCAAATTTCAAGCAAAGATATTTATTGAAACTAAAAAGTGTCGAAGCGTATATAAAAGCCGCAAAAGCTACACAAATAGAAGCAAAAATGCGTACAGCTGCAAAGTATGCAAATGGTATTACCGTCAGTCTTCTAGCGATCATCAAAGACCTTAATAGATACAGGTCATTCTATTATAGGGGAGGGATGAATAAGGCTGAGGCAGTATTTCTGTACAGTGAATTTATAAGACTTTCTCAGGCGCTGACGAACTAATTCTACCTAGTTGCCTAAAAGCTGTATATCTGGTAATCTCTTTCCGAAAGGCTTCGAAGACCATAGGCAACCATAAGTCCTGTGCAGAGGTCGTGAACGTGCTCCATTTTGGTGCAAGTTCCACCCACTCCTTCTTCCTTTCGGTCGTCATACCTAGTATGAACGATTTTATCAAGTACCATAAAAGTACATATTCATGGCAATTACTAAACAGAAAAAGCAAGAAATCGTTGCTTCTGTAAAGGATATGCTTGCTGGTTCGAAATCAGTTGTGTTTGTGAATTTTCACAAGCTTCCTGTAGTTGAATCAACAACTATTCGTAAAGAACTACGATCTAAAGATGTAAGCTTTACTGTTGCAAAGAAGACTCTCACAAAGAGAGCTCTCGCAGAGGCTTCTTACTCTGGCGAAATGCCTGCTCTTGAAGGTGAACTTGCGCTCGCGTACAGTGCTGATCTATTGGCACCTGCACGAGAAATCTTCGATTTCCAAAAGAAGTTCGATGGCAAAGTAACTATTCTCGGCGGTATCTTCGACGGCGTATACAAGACAAAAGCTGAAATGGAAGCGATCGCATCAATCCCATCACAGAAAACTCTGTATGCTCAGTTCGTCAACATCATCAATTCTCCGATCCAGGGGCTCGTTATCGCGCTCAATGGTATTGCAGAAAAGAAACAGTAACTTATTCATTAATCTATCAATATATTTATGTCAGAAGTAGAAACAACAACAGCTGAAGTTATTGAAACTCCAGCTCAGTTCAAGACAGTCGTTGACTCAATTGAGAAAATGACAGTTATCGAACTCCACGAACTTGTAAAATTCCTAGAAAAGAAATTCGGCGTATCAGCGGCAGCGGTAGCTGTAGCTGGTCCTGCAGTAGCGGCAGGTGCAGCGGCTGAAGAAAAATCTTCATTCAACGTTCACCTTGCAGATGCTGGTGCTAACAAGATTGCAATCATCAAGGTTGTAAAAGAAGCTCTCGGCCTTGGTCTTAAAGAAGCTAAGGATCTCGTCGATGCTGCTCCTTCAGTTCTTAAGGAAGGTCTTAAGAAAGAAGAAGCTGATGCTCTCAAGAAGCAGCTTGAAGAAGCTGGTGCGAAGGTTGAACTTAAGTAATACTTCTAGTTTGATCGGTGTCTAGTGCACCTTAATTCCCACTGCCAAAATTGGCAAAAAAGAAACAAAATGGTCCGCTACGTGCGGGCCTTTTGTTTTGCTTGAAAAATTGCGATACTTAAAACAAGTTAGCGCTTCACAAGAAGCATTTGAAAACTAAAAATTTCGCATCAAATCAACCGATAAGCAATGAGACAGTAAACTATTCAAATCATACCACCCTTAACCAGGAGACTCAGAAAAACATGATGATCAGTCCATACCAAACAATGCTCCCTTTTCCTGCAAGAAATGGAGAGTTCAGACATCTCAAATTGTATGTCGGATGCGCACTTACGAATGCGGATCCGGCGTATGTCAAAATGGTCGAGAGCTTCAAGGATTCTCTTCGACCGTATGTTCAGGTTCTCGACTTTCTCGGACTCTCCGGAGGAAGGGAAATATCACCGCAAGTCTATCATCGTGACATTCACGAATGCATTGGAATCGCTGACCTGTTTATTGCATTCTGTGACATTCCTTCGATCGGTCTTGGTTACG
Organism: uncultured Candidatus Saccharibacteria bacterium; assembly: GCA_964467385.1. Classification (GTDB taxonomy): domain Bacteria; phylum Patescibacteriota; class Minisyncoccia; order Phycocordibacterales; family CAIZLB01; genus VEQN01. The sequence continues at coordinate 9,578 of CAYXQC010000006.1, read as the reverse complement.
AACTAGCAACCATGATCGAGAAACGGTCTATGCCGACCGTGATGTTTGCGAGTGTCCGCACTCAACTGACAAGACTTGCGATCGGTTCCGCAATGTCCAATCGCCATGTTTCGCTGTTTGAGTACGAAGATTTCGCACAGCTTTTCGATGTGGCACATGTCGCACTCAGGATGTGTGATTCGAAGTCTTCGAAGGAACAGAAAGTTATTGCCCCGTCCTATCCGGTTCAATTGGATATGTTCGGTACAAAAGCCTTCGTTCGTTCGAGTGCTCCAGTCGCAATGGCTGCGTAGTGTATGCTTTTGCCTGCCTACCCGCATTGCTTGAAAGCCCTCTCTTTTACCAGAGTGGGGCTTTTTAAATGTGCATGTGTTAGTGCTTTATATTTTGCCAAAAAATGAGATACTTAGGTATATAATATGAAAAACTCACTCTTCCAATCACTTCGTGCATTTGTAACTAAACACAGATTTGCTGAGTCTATCGGAGTCCTGGCTGTTGCATTTGTGGTATCTGTTTTATGGACAGAATTTCGAATCTCTGGTTTGGAGAATGATCTAGGTCTCCAGTCAAAAGAATATATCGAAAAAATATCCTCAACAGCTTCAAGTACAGAGAGTTTACGTGTGTTCGTTATGGATATGCAAAGCAAGGTTGATTATTTATCCAATCAAAGCGCAGCACTCAGTGGTGTAGTTGAATATGAGCAAAGTAAAAATGCGGCTATTCAAGAACAGGTAGGGAAGGTGTCAAGTACCATTGGAACACTTGATAAACTAAGCAAGACTGATCCTGAACTCTTGCAAAAATATTCTAAAGTATATTTTCTGAATGAACACTACACTCCAGAATCACTTGCTTCAGTTGCGTCAGAATTCTCATTTTCTAAAAATACAAACTATCAAGTTCTGGCACCGGTCGCACTAAAGCTCGATGCTATGCTCCGAGCAGCTAAAAATGAACGACTAACTCTCCTTGTAAGTTCTGCTTATCGTTCATATGGTACGCAAACTACTCTCAAATCGCGGTACAAAGTGACTTATGGTGCCGGTACTGCAAATCAGTTCTCGGCAGATCAAGGGTATTCTGAACATCAGTTGGGTACGACCTTGGACTTCACAACGCCAGGTACGGGCGCAGAGCTTACAGGTTTTGAGACTACTCCGGAGTACACATGGCTTCTGAATAATGCCTATAAGTATGGATTTGTACTCTCGTATCCAAAGAGTAACTCTTACTATATCTACGAACCATGGCATTGGCGCTACGTAGGTGTTGACTTGGCTAACCGTCTCCAGAGAGAAAATAAGTATTTTTACGATCTCGATCAGAGGACTATTGATAATTACCTAAGTCTGATTTTTGATTAATTTTCTTACTGGAGGGGTGATTAGTTTACATGACTAAAATATGATACATTTAATGCACGGTACACCTCGGTGTACATCGTCTTGAAAATATGTCTTTTAATCTGATCCGTCATTGAAACGGGTAGGGTGGATATTTGTTGAAAATTAACAGCATTACTGAACAATAGAAAAATAATAGAACATGGACACACTAGAAAAAATCTTCGGAGGGGCAGCGCGAGTAAAATTAATGAGGCTTTTCATGTTTAATTCGAGTCTCTACTTTGAAACAGCTGATATTGCCGATCGTTCAAAGCTTGATATTGCTCGGGCGCGACGAGAACTTAATTTTCTGGCAAAAGTGTCACTTGTTCGAAAATCTACTCGAGGCAGCAAAGTTGTCTGGTATCTTAATGATAAGTTTCCGTACCTCGATGAATTTCGACGACTGCTTCTCGAAACGAGTTTAAAAAATACTCAGCCAATTATCAAGAAACTTTCAAAGATCGGTAAGCTCAAGTTTGTAGTATTTTCTGGAATTTTTAAAGAAGTACAAGATGGACGAATTGATATTTTGATCGTTGCTGAAGGATCAAAGAAAGGTTTAGCTGATAGTACAATGTCTGCTATCGAAGCTGAGATAGGGAAGGAGATTCGCTTTGCACTCCTCGATACAAACGATTTTAAGTATCGTCTCGGTATTGGTGACCGCCTCGTTCGCGATGTACTAGACTATCCTCACGAAGTGGTACTTGATAGACTCGGCGTTTTATAGGGTTGTTGATTTTAACTAAATATTCCTTAAGGAATAGTATTTTCTGAAAAGTGCTATAATTATAGCCATCGGGGTAGTCGCCCCTTTAGGTCTTTGTTCGTAAAAATTGTGCAAAAGACGCGCAAGCGATTCAAAAACCTATCAATTAATATTTTATATATTTATTACCATTATGATTATTCAGACATGGGGTGATGCGCTTAATGCAACTTTCGCCGGTTTCGCTCCAGCGGTCATCCAGTTCGGTGCATATCTTCTTGCTGCGATTATTATCTTCGCAGTAGGTTGGGTTCTTGGTGGATTCTTGAGCCATGTTATTGAAAAGATTTTCAAGGCTTTGAAGATTGATGATGTTCTTCGACAAGCGGGTGTTGAATCGGCACTTCGAAAGGGTGATATCAACCTCAACTCAGGTGCATTTGTAGGTGGCCTTGTGCGATGGTTCGTAATCGCACTCTTCTTCTTGTCAGCGCTTCGGGTGTTTAACCTCGTAGAAGTAAGTGCATATCTTGAAGATATCGTAGTTGGATATCTTCCACGAGTGATCGTTGCTATCCTTATCCTACTTGTGTCAGCCATTATTGGTGATGTGGCACGAAAGATCGTGTCAGGTGCAGCAGCCAATGCTCATATTTCATCAGCAAAAATGCTCGGTAGTCTCACAAAATGGGCGATCATTGTATTTGCAATACTCTCAGCTCTTGTACAGCTCAATATTGCAGCTTCTTTGATTCAGATTCTGTTCATCGGTATTGTAGTAGCTCTTTCACTTGCATTCGGTCTTGCATTTGGACTCGGTGGACGAGATGCAGCTTCTCGAATGATCGAGAAGGCTTCAAATGATATTCTCCGACGGGGATAGTTTTTAGCAAGCTTTGCGATTTTCGCGCCTTGCCACAAGGTTAAAAATAAGTATACTTTAAGTCCTATGGTAAATCACATGCGACACACTCGGGGTCATACCCGAAACAGACGAAGTCATCACGCTCTTAAAGGAGTAGGTTTCATCCTCTGTGTAAACTGTGGCCAGCCTAAGCTTAAGCACCTTGCATGTAAGTCTTGCGGATTCTACAAGACAAAAAACATTCTCGCTAAGAAGGAAAAACCTGCTAAGGCAGAAAAAGGTGCAAAGCCAAAAGCTGCCAAAGTAAAGAAAGTAAAGGCAAAGAAATAATAAATTCAGTTGAACTTTAAACAAAAAATCACTCGAGAGGGTGATTTTTTGTTTTGGTAGGATGGGTGATTGCCTCTTCAGGTGTAATAAGGTGCGGCGTGCGGTTGAAAATACGTAGTTTTTGTATTATAGTGTCGCGTACATGTCGGCGTAGCTCAGTCGGTTAGAGCGTGGGACTCATAAGCCCAAGGTCGGAGGTTCGATTCCTCCCGCCGACACAAATTTGTCTAAGGTGCTTTGAAATTATACGAAATTATGTATAATAGGCGGCACACTATGCGGCTGTAGCTCAACGGTAGAGCACTCCCCTGTCACGGGAGAGGCCGTGGGGTCAGCACCCATCAGCCGCGCAAAGAAAAAAACGAAAAAGTAGCCACAGAAATGTGGTTATTTTTTATGCAGCGAATTCATCCGCCTGACCATTGCTCGTCTGCCTATTTTTGAGTAAGCAGTTTACTTGTCTCGATTTCCAATACAGCTCTAAAAACCCCGTTTCGGTATCTTTCAATTTCAGCAGTCTTAATTTCGATGTATTGAGGGTCTACAAATGGTTTTAACTTTTCCAAACACTCAAGTGCTTTTGATGTAAATTTTGAGATCCTTTCTTTGAGTTCTGGTAAGACATATTCGCAGAAGATCTTTTTTATGGTAGTTGACCGTTTTTCGGATTCTTTCCATATTTCGCTATGAATATCTATGTTCATTTTGTTGCTATAGAACCATATTCTTTGAGTAATAAAATTTGGGATGTTGTTCTTATAATCCTCTTCGAAATCATGTGCGTCGTCTGATAGTTGGCGGCAGGCAAGGGTGCTACGGTACAATTCAATCATATTATCAATGTCTTCTCTGGATATATTTATTCTACTTGCAAGTAGAAGAAGAGGTGTTATAGCGTAGCCAATAGATTTGCTACCTTCAGAATCAAAATCACGGAACTTGGCCATGGCATTATATTGAGCTACATGCAACTCTGAGAGGGTAGAAGATATGCTTACTTCAAGGTATGTGGTGTCATATGGTTTCTTTGCTTTGATCCTACGAATCGTTCTTTCAATTTCATGATGCATATGCATATTAAAATCCAAGCAAATTCCGATATATGTATTCTCGATTTCATGATCGATACACATGTCAGATATTGTGTACGATATCCAACCGTATATCTGTATTTTGTATATATCTGTGAGTTGATAGGTGTCTAAAGTTGTATCAGTATTGGTAGGAGTTAAATTTCCTGAAAATTTATATAATTCAGAAATTAAATCTTGTATTATCAACTTACCATTTCCTTTAAAAATAGTATCAATAATACGTTGCACACTTTCTTTATTTGATGATCTTGATATGAATTTATAAAGTTTAATATTGAGATCATTAAAGATCAGTGTATATATCTCTTGTGTCTTGAGTCGTCTGATTTCAGTATCAATTTTACCAAGTAAAGTCGCTAAGTATCTAATCTGGAAAGCTGTATCTAAGTGTTGTGATCCAGCGTATATCCTGTTGCCATCTTTAGTGGACTCTATGTAAAGCTTGGTAAATTTACCTGTCAGTGTATAGGTATATTTGTTGACATGCTGTGGTATTTCAGATTTATCAACGTTGTAGCTTGTCAGTGTTTCGTATGTATAAATATTTTCTTTTGCTTGTGCGATAAACAACTCGTCAGTATCGATAGTTTCTTGATTAGGGTACTGTGTATTATTTGGATTGTCTAACAGATTATTAGACCTCACATACTCAAAAGCATGGATTGCAGTACGCATTTTTTCCTGATCTACAAAAGATAAAAATGAAATCTCGGAAAGCACATATGCATTCGAAATGTAGTATTTTGATACAGGAATGAGAGGTTTGTTTGCTATTGTATCCAAGATGTTCTCAATATAGGTTTTAATGAAAGCTTTGAATTTTTCTGGTACGGAATTTATATATTCCAGAACACGAAATATAATCACTTGTACTACCGGGTCTGTATCTTTAAACTTTGGGTCATTACTAATCCAGGTATTGTATGATGTGTAAATATTTTCGAATATTTTCTCGGTCGAAATCAAAGCCCTTACCATACTTTCAAGTATTTTTGGTGTAACTAATGCACCTGGAACACTTTCATTTTTAAGTAGTGTAAATAGTGCGTTGAATGTATCGTCCAAATCATCAGGAAGTGGATTCTCTAAGGCAGAGGGTGAATTTTTAGTCCAGTAATTCCAAGTATTCAATTCTGTTTTTTGATTTAGCGTGAACGTGATGATTTCTTTTAGATATAGACTGAGGGTACTCGATATTTGTTTATCAACCTTTCCGAATATGAGATCATTAGTTTCAGACAAAATTCTACCAATTAGATGTAAAGGAAATGCTGCATCGGTTGATTGGTCTACAATTGAAGAATTCTGATTGAGTTGTGCAATTTTATTTCTTAAAATTTCTAGAATACTAATCCTTTTAGTTTGTAGAGATGCTATCTTCTGATTGAACTGAATGTTCGACTTGTTTGTGGGGTGACTCATCTGATATTGAAGGGAAATAAAGTGTAAAATTTGTGCCGTACTCTTTATTTGAAGTGAATGAAATAGTTCCGTTGAAATACTTTTCGAGTGTGTGCTTTGTTGCAGATAGTCCAATACCACAACCTTCTTTGTCCTTAGTTGTAAAAAAAGGATTAAATATATGGTCTTGAATTGATGCTGGTATTCCTCTGCCTGTATCTTTAATTGATATAGAAAAGGCAGGGTAATAATTTCTGATACTTTCTTTTGTCGCAATCGACTTTGTTTCTGACTTCAGTTTGATGCTGACTTTTTGTTTATTAGGAACATTCCTTTTTTCTTGAATCATATCACTGTATGCATCAATCGCATTTGAGACTAGATTGATGATCATATGATCGAATAGGGTAGGGCTTCCAAAGTACAGGGTGTCATGTTTTGGTGTATAAACCACTTCAACATCTTTACTTAGCGCTTTTGCTTTGATCATGTGTACTACGCTCAGTATTTCTTGAGACACAGAAAATACTTCATTTTTTATATCAACTTTTATTTGTTTTCTGGTGTCTTGAATAAATTGCTCCAATCTTCCGCTCGCTTGAAGTGCTGTTTCGATTTGTGATTGAATAAGATTATCGTCTGGATCGACTCGGTTTTCTTTCAGAGATGATACAGAGAGACAAAGTGCATGTAGTGGATTCATAAGGTCATGAAATAAACCACTTGAAAGTCTTCCAAATTCTACGAACCTATACATGGCATGAATCTTTTCAGCTTGTAACTTCTGGAGTTCTTCAGTTCTTTCTGTGACACGAATTTCGAGGGTGTCTCGTTCTTTCTGGAGCTCATCTCTGGAATCTTTCAGTTTTCTGAAGCTATGAAGTATCTCACGATTTGAGAGCCAAGAAACCCCTGCAATTAATATCAATATAAAGGAATATTCTATTGCATCATCAAGAATAAAATCTTCTACTTTCCATGATTTCATTGGTGAGTAGATATTGTTCTGTTCTAATATCACAAGAACGATCGAACTTGTACCAATCGCTGCTGATAATATAAGTGCATATCTTGTAGAGAGAAGGATACTCGTAGCTGTAATAATAAAACACCAAAGTAGAATCACTGAAGGTAAATCTATACCCCATTTTATTTCCGCATAGACACAACCTAAAATCAAAAGATGAATAAGTATCCATCCAATTACCCTCGAGTGTCCTAATCTTGAGATACATAACAAACCGGCAAAGCCGGCTGTTATAGTAAACGAGAGCGAAAATGGAATACCATCATACATACCGCCTTCTGATACTAATGAATAGATGACAAGAAGATTTAGAACTAGAGCAAGTCCAATAATGAATAAAAGAATGGTATTGCATACGAGTTCTTTTCTAAAGTTCTCCTCGTCATGGATGATCGGTTTTAGTAACTCTTCGTATAGGATATTAAGAGTGTGTTTTAGGGTATTGAATCTAACTTCTCGAATATTCATGAGTCATACTCAGTTCCATGGATAGTATTGAGCATCTGTATTATACATGCTTGTATCTATCCCGGATTGAATAACTCCACTATTTTCCAAGGCGTTTTTAATCATTTTTAATAAAGGTTATTTTTTTAATTGTGTCCAATGAGTTGGTGTTTATAATCCAAATCTCTGGACCAGATATCAAAGATTTACATCCTAGATGTGAAGTCTTCGAGTATCAGGTACAGCATTTGAATTATTATTTCGCCCACTTCAAAGGCACGAGAGATATTCGACATGTCTCTCTCTGAACATTGTATAGAGGTGACATGAAGCTACTATAAAAATTTTCTAAAGATCGTTTTATCTTTCTGAAATCTTACTAAATGATCTATTGGTATTTAACTCATGAGGTGTTATTTTACTCGATCTACTTTGTAGCCTCTTCCTGGATACGTATGAATATAATCTTTGTCGCTATGTGACTTTAGTTTTTTCCTCAAATTTCGGATATGAGCTTCAACGGTATTGCTAAATGGATCTGTGTCGTTACTCCAAACTTCCTCCATGATTTCACTCCTGGTGATGATTTTACCTGGCTTCCTGATCATGCATTCCAGTAACATGTATTCTTTTCTTGTTAAGTAAACTCGATTACCTGACACATCAACCTGTTGCAGATCTGTATTGATAGTAAGATCGTCTAGTGCAAGAATATCTTGTTGTATTTCGTATGGCCGTCTCGTTAGGGCACGGAGTCGAGCTAGTAATTCACTAAATGCAAAAGGTTTGCAGATATAATCATCTGCACCGACCTCGAGTAATTTAACCTTATCTGGAACGGCAGTACGTACTGACATGACTAGGATAGGTGTCTTGATGTTTCTGGAACGTACTTCTTTGCAAACCATATCACCGTTTTTATAGGGAAGTAAATAGTCAAGAATGATTGCACTATAATCATTTGTTCTTGCTATATATGATGCACTTTCTCCGTCTGATGCAGTGTCCACCACATATGACTCAGCTTCAAGGTTGTGTTTGAGGGAGTCTCTGATAATGGGATCATCTTCAATAAGCAAAATTCGCATATATATTGATTTGTATTTTACATGGTTAATGTAATCAGATTAAGCATATTCATGTGCATAAAAAATCAAAAAATTCTAAAGAAATTATGAAGATTTCCAGGCAGGTAATTTTTAAGTGATATTGGGTAATTGAAGGGTAAAAATCTCAGTCGACGGGGAGATTTGGAGGAATATAAATATTCCATTTTCAGGTATTTTACTACTATCTATAATACGGCCAACAATAAGGTTAAAATGCCCACACTAGTCTATTTGACAAAGCTTTCGCTGTCTGTATAATAGCCCTTATCAGTTATGTTAATCGTCTACATGGAAAGCGGGAATCCATTGACGCCTAAAAGCTCCTAAGCGAAAGCTTAGCTCTCAGGCGCTGTGTGAAGACCGCTCTCGAAAAAGGGCGGTCTTCGCTTTTAGGGAAACCTAAATCAACGAAGATCATCCGGTAGATCACTCAGAATACATACTACTTTGACAACTACATTCTGTCCTGGGCTTTGATCTGAAGGCAGTGAAGTTTACAGATGAAATCGTGGCGAAAGTTGCAATTTTATTTTGTAAAAATCATCTTCAGATCATCGAGGTCTTTTCTTCCAGAGACAGAGTCACTTGCGCCACACTAAGACCGTGGTAGCGAGTGACAACCCACTTTTTCTTTCTCAAGAGAAAAGGTGGGGCAGGTAACAAATAAAAGTGATTGTGGTTTTTATATTTCCTAATGGAAATATAAGGGCGTATGGTGGATGCCTTGACACAACATAGCGATGAAGGACGCAGTATAGCGGCGATACGCTTCGGGGAGATGCTAAACAATCTTTGATCCGGAGATTTCCGAATGGGGAAACCCTAGAGACTTGATCTCTAATCTTGATTTATCAAGATGCGCACCCAGGGAAGTAAAACATTCTAGTACCTGGAGGAACAGAAAACAATCTCGCAAGAGAACAATTTCCTAAATAGCGGCGAGCGAAAAGGAAAGAGCCCAAACCAAGCTTTCCAATGGAAAGTGTAAAGTCGTTAAACATTTTGCACGATCCATTGGGTAGCTTGGGGTTGTAAGGTGACAATGGAACATTTATGTTCAAAGAGTTACAAAATATTTCGTTAACAGAACAAGCTGGGAAGCTTGACCCTAGTGGGTAATAGTCCCGTATGTGAAAATGAAATATCTCTTATTGTCATTCTTGAGTACTTCGAGACACGAATAGCTCGGAGGAATCCAGCAG
>CAYXQC010000005.1:0-58270 GCA_964467385.1 uncultured Candidatus Saccharibacteria bacterium | reverse complement strand
ATGATTGCCCGACGAAAGACGTTTGATGTCGTAGCAGCTGGTGCTCTAAAGAGTAAAGCAGGTAACGGTACATCGACTATTGCTGATAAAATCAATGCATTTAAGATGCAGAACTTGAAGAATAAAGGGCTCTAATATTTTAATTGAATTGCACCAGCATATTTACGTATTACTGCCTGCCACATATCCAGTAGTCCAACACAATTGCAAACTGTAACCGCCTGATGGTCGGTCTACATGAAGCATGTCTCCAACTAAAAAGAGATTGGTACAAATCTTCGATCTCATAGTTGTGGTGTCTATTTCTGTGAGTGTGACACCACCAGAAGTCACAATTGCTTTGTCAGTTCCAAGGAGTCCTTTTACTCGGATTCGAAAATCTTTCATCGTCTGAACAAGAAGTTTTCGGTTTTCTCGCGTGATGTTATGTGCCGGTGTATCACCGTTTACACCCGATCGATAAATGATTATTTTAATGAGTGCTGTGGGCAGATTTTGATCAATTAATCCTAAACAATTCTTCAATTTTTTATTGAGTTCAGTTCGAAAAAGTTCATTGAGTTTTTTATCGAGTGTGCCGAGATCAAAAGTTGGTGTGAGATCGAGCGAAACATCTACATCACCACATTCGAGAAGTTCGCCGATTGTTTTACTGAGGTTTAAAATACCAGGACCACTAAGACCTATATGGGTAAAGAGAACTTTGCCTTTGATCGGCTTGCTGCTTTTTGGACCACTTTTTGTACCGATCGAATTGCCATTCTGTGTAATTTTCTGCTTCTCTCCATCGACGAGAATGCTAATATTTGCTTCAGGTAAACTTACTCCGGCAAGCTCTGAGATCCATGTATCACTCGAAGCGATCGGTACGAGTGATACTGATGGCTCGATAATGGTGTGGCCAAGTTTTTTCGCCCATGTGAATCCGTCGCCAGTTGAGCCTGTTTCCGGTCTCGATTTTCCGCCAGTGGCTAGGATGTATGATTTTGCAGAAAAAGTGACGCCGTCTTTTAGAATAATATCCGTAATGGCTCTATCTTTATGTATAAATTCCTTAACCTCAGCATCAGTCTGAATTGTCACGTCATGTGTCTTCATGTAGTCTTCTAAAACTTTAAGTACTGATGCGGCCTTGTCACTTTGTGGAAATGTCCGTTTCTCATTTTCAACTTTTGTCGGCATGTTATGTGAATGGAAAAAGTCTAAGGTTTTTTGCACATCGTATTGTGAAAAAGGGGAATGCAGGAATTTTGCTGCATCTTTATATTTTGCCAAGAGTACACGATTATCGAATTCTGAATTGGTCACATTACATCGTCCGCCACCACTCATGAGGAGTTTTTTACCAAGCCCCATATTCTTTTCAAGAAGGAGTACTTTTAAGCCACGCTCAGCAGATCGTCCGGCTGCTATCATTCCAGCTGGTCCTCCTCCTACTACGATCACATCCCAGGTTTTTTGAGAGTTTTTTGATGATACATTCATATTTGATTGACCGGCGTATTCCTAAGACAATACCATATTTTTATGTGTTATAATATATCAGTCAAAAGTTGGTTGGAATGGCACTTGTGTGCCTATATTTACAAAGTTATTTAAATTATTTATACAAAAGTATACAGGTATGAAAAAAATTGAATGGAAAAGTGTTTGTCATAATAAAGATTTTGGAATTTTAATTCTTCGAGTAATTGTCGGTGCAATCTTTGCAATTCATGGGTATGAAAAACTCTCAGGTATTGCCGGAGTAGTAGGTTTCTTTGCTGGACTCGGTATTGCTCCGTTCTGGGCGTATGTCGTAGCATGGGTAGAATTCCTTGGAGGTATATCACTTATTATTGGTTTTGGATCAAAGATCGCGTCAGTTCTGTTGGCTATTGTTATGATGACTGCGATTATAAAGGTGCATGGTCAAAACGGCTTTGCAGTAGGTCGAGGTGGATACGAATTTGTACTTACACTTTTCGCTGCTGCAGTGGCGCTTCTTTATACAGGTCCTGGACGATATAGTCTTGGCTCAAATTGTGGTTGCCCTGTAAAGAAGGGTACTTGCCCAGCAGGTGATTGTACATGTGGTAAGTAGTAGATAGTTGAGCAGAATTAAAGGTTCAGATAAAATATAGATAAAGCAAAATACCGCCAGAGATAGGCGGTATTTTTGTATAGTCAGTCCGATTAAGTCTTACAAAGTTGGCATTATGTTAATCATATAAATTAATTACCCGATGAATTGCTTGAAACTTGCGAGTTGCAACGAGCAGAGGAAAATTTCAGTAGAAATTTTCTGTTTTCATGCAATGAAGAGGTTGATTAATTTACATCTTACTTAAATTCAGAATCAAGGCCTTCTGTATCCCCACTTATGTCAGTTGTTGATACGGCTTCAATTTCAGAGTATACCTGTGAGTCACTAAGTGGTGCACTTCTTGGTGCTTGACTGTTTTGCTGCGCCCCTCTTTGTGCATCATCGTGCTTGATATCTTTAATGCGTCCAAATCCGAGTACCGCAACTATGATCGCAATGATTAAGAAAACTATAATCGCAATTAGTGAAGTTCGATGGCCTTTTGGTCTTGGTGTCATTGGTCGGTAGATAGAATTCATTTGATTTGTATCCATAGTGTTTGATTTAATTATGATTTATCGATTTGTAGAAGAAGCTGAAATTGTAATCGGTGCATCAGCATTTAGAAACGGCTTCAAGCTGTCCGCAACTTTTTTGTATGAATCAGCAGTGTTTTTGATCTGGGTTTCGGCTTTCTTTGCGATTTCTTTTAGAATTTCCTTAGATGTAGTAGTTGCAGAGAGTTCGATAGAGAGACTTCTCGTAGCCTCAATTGCAAGACGTGCACTTGTAAGTGAATTTTGTGCTGTAGTAAGAAGTTCTTTGCTTGCAGAAACATCTTTTCCTGAGGTAGCAAGAGAGTTGATTTGATTGTTTAAATGACTGTCAACTTTGGTGAGTCTCTGTACCTGATTCATGAGTCTATTGTAGATATTGTTCAAAAGGATCTGAACTCGCTCCCGAGCTTCTGCTGAAAGTTTCATCCTCTTTTCACCCTTTTCTGCCTTTCGTGTCATGAGAGCTTTTTTTAGATCATCTCTTTTTGCCTTAATGGCAGCTGTCGTACTTGCTCGATTTGCCTCGAGTGCCTCTTTGGTCATGGATCGATTTTCTTTAAGAGCTTCGGTTGTACTCGCTCGAGTAGAGCTTGCTACATTTGCTCGGATCGCACCCGCTGCATCCTTTGCGTTTTGAAGAATAGTGTTTCTTGTTGAGCTTGCGATTTGTCTAATATCTTTCCGAACTTCTTTAAATTCTTTTCGAAGAGCTGGTCTTGATGTTGTGGCTGTTTCTGCGCTCACAGAAGAAACATTGAGAAAGAAAATTCCTGTGATTATGCTGCAGGCGAGAAGGACCGTCTTTTGTTTTGTTTTCTTTGTAATCATGATTTAAATTAATACACTATAAATATTGGTATGAAACTAATTATACTATAAATAGATGAAGAGGGTATCAAGATGTTTTAAAAATGCGCAGGATATTTTTTTATCATCTATTTATCTGAACTAAGGTAATAAAAATAAAAAACCACCCGTTCTCTCGACTTTGACCCTTGGATAGGGAAGTGAAGAGAGGGGTGGTTTGTTTTTAGGGTACCAGATTTTATGTCTGGGTGCCTTAGAACTTCTTCGATCAACAAGTGGTTGGGACGACTTGTGTGTACTCTGGGTGTTTTGCTACGGTTGTCGATGTCACTTCGGATGAGACTTCGAAAATAGGAATGATACTCGACTCTGCGACAGGAAAGCCTGCCGAGCGGGAGATTTCCTGAAGAAGAAGTGTCGAGAGTCCAATCAGGATCTGGCGAGATGTGATTCTTGCCAAGCTGGCATGTTGACGTTCTTTCTGGTGTCGCGTCCTGTTGTCGATTGGGTGATCCATCTTCAATGGGTTTACAGGTTTCTCTTGGTGATTCTCCACTTCTTCTGAGTGTGGTTCGATTTTCATCAAATGCATTGCGTACTTTTCTGAGCGGAAGATCATCTCTACCGTGTGCTTCTGTGTCGGTGTTGCATCTTTCATCAAACCTTCAATGAACGCACATTCTGACCTGATCTGAATCATCGGATCTGGTTTTCCAATCGAGATCCAGCGAGAGATGGTGTCGATTGTGATGCCCAAGTTGACGATATTCCAATCAGGTCGGAAAGGGTTTTCACCCTGAGCTCCTGTTGATGGGTTGCGGAAATGCCCGTGAAAGCGTTGAAAGGCGAAGAAGACTGCTTCCTCGACTGTCTGAGGGCGTGCTTTATGGTTGCTGATAGTCATGGTTGTTGGTGGTTGCTGGTGTATGTGCTGGGTTTCAGGTAGAAGACTGTCCGTAACATGCGCAAAATCAAACAAAACATGGCTTTACGAACCATATTTGCAAATATTGGTATGTATATGTCAATGGACGTGAGACAGCATCATAATACATATATTTAATGTTGTAAATAGCAAGTAATGGTCCAATAGCTTGGCATCTTGTTGATTTAAAATGTAACCATGGTGTGCAAGACAAATAAAAAACCACTCAACTTGACGTGTTAGGTCATGAAAAGTGGTGTCTAGGTCTGATTGATTTATGCAATCATCAGTCTCCGTCGGGACAGCGTTGGTTGATCAGTTCACAGATATTGAGCCTGAGAATTGTCATAGCCAGTACGAATTCAGGAACCTTGTAATACTGCAAAGCTCTGTCTTCGTAAGATTCAAACTCTGCTTTTCGTCGATCATCGACGATACGGATCAGGACCATGTCCTCTAGTTTACTGTCGATGATGCGTTTCGCTCCATCTTTGTAGTCAGTCACGACTATTGCAGCCATGTTCTTTGCTTTGACGATCTTGAATTTGGTCTCACCTTTTTTCCCGATGAACACTTTGTTCAACCCTTTGAAAATTTGCTCAACTGATTCCGTGGTCTTGTCGTCTTCGCAGTCAATGTGAACGTGGATGCAAGATGTGGTCTTGGTTTTTTCGGTCGGTCTCTTCGTTGCTTTTTTTGCCATGGTTCTATCCTCTGGTTGTATGAGTTGGTTTTATGTTGCTTTAAAGTTTTCCGCATTTTTGTATGCGGTGACTTGTTTTTCAAATTCCTCAGAAAGGCCCTGTTAAAGAGCTTCACTGCAGGTTACTTGGAGAGTTTGTATTTATTAACACATAATATATAAAATGTAAATACCTAGTAAAATACAATATTCGTGGTATATTTCAAGCTCGCAGCCTCAAAAAAAGGAAGTGCGAAAACACCACTCAGAAAATTCAACACCGAAAAAAGGAGAAAAAACTTGAAAACTAACGATAAGATTACCTCCAGAATTGCCATCGTCATCAGCCTCGTCGGGCTCTGTGCATTACTTTTTGTGGGTGCGCATTGCAACAAGACCAGTGCTGCTGAACCGGTCAAAAACATCACGCGTTACGATGCATTGATTGGTCGGCCTTTCAAGGTCGACATGATCATACCAAGTGGTAGCACCGGAAATGATGATCGAGGCCTTGCCTATATCATTGCCAACTCGGCGGTCGGAGAAGGGTTTTTGGTCAAGATCGAAGAGTCCCTTGTCCGACAAGTTGAGAGTGTCGTTCTAAAGAAGGAGAAAGACGGAAGCGTCCTTGCTCATTTCTATAACGACAGCAATAAGGAGCTTGGTACGCCATACAACCTTCTTGGTGCAAATCAGAAAATTCACCAACCGGTTGGTGTGTCAATTCCTGCGAAGCTCATTTATCCGAAGTAAATTCAGACAAACTATTGGATGTTTGGTCTTCTACACCGCCTTTTCCTGAGTTTAACAAAACAAAGGAAAGGGTGGTTTTTATTTTTTTCCAATATTTTTTAAAATCAGGTAAAATACCTGATTCATAATTTGCATATAAATAGATGTATACTATGGATATGAAATTTGTATCAAAAAATGATGCATTGATTCTTAAGAATTCCAGCACGTGTACTGTGTCTGAATACTGTATTAGTAATCAGTATATCGACATGGCGATTGCTGAAATATCAGGAAGATATCCTGAACATGGCATGGCTCAAAATCTAGTATCAACAATGGTAGCCTGTATCCAACGCGGGTCAGGTCTTGTATACATTAATAATCAAAAAATAAATCTCTCTGAGGGTGATGTTGTATGTATCGGACCATCTGAACGGTACTATTGGGATGGGGATATGCAGGTTAGTATTTCTTGTACACCACCTTGGAATCCTGATCAGTATAAAATAGAGTAAGCCTACTATTTATTGAAGTTTAAAAAACGTTATTGCCGATTTTTCATATTGATGATACAGTGTTGCCTCGTTCTTTTTTGCGAAAAAATAGGACAAATCTGGCCCAATTGGCAAATATGCTAGTGGCCGATTCAAATCCAACCCATATACCTTGCCCATGGTATCCTTAACTAGTCGTTTGTCACGGACCTCGAGTCCAGCACTCTGTTTCTTTTCGAGCTTTCTCTCGCGCTTTGTTGTCCCAAGAAAACATCAGGTCGAGCAGAAGGAGATTTTTCTGAAATCTGGAGAGATCCCACATCGATACCAGCATGGAGACGCACACAAATGGTCACGTCCACCCACTGCTGAAACTCGTTTCAGTCCGCCACCATGTCGTTTCAGGCATATGCCTACTGGAAGTGGGGGATATCATCCAAAGAAAGTTGCACAAATGTGCCAGAACTGATCTGGTCCGAAGTTCTCTCGACGGAAATTGTAAACACAAACCCGCATGACGTCAAAAACGTCCTCTGCGGGTTTTATTTTTGCAAAAAAGTCTCGACATTTTATAATTGCAATATTCTTCATGCTCCAAACTCGTATTTCTAAAAAAGCAAAACGCATCAGTATCACTGTAAAAAGAGATGGTGAAATTCTCCTAGTCGTTCCATATCGAAAGACAAGTGTTCTTCAGAATTTATTGATCAGAAAAGCAGAAGTATTTTTGAAGAAAAAAGAAAGTTGGATTCTTGCACAAAAAACTAGAATTGAAGCACGAGTCAAACAAAGAAAAGATGCAAGTGAAAATAGAGAGGCAAGTTCGGCGATTCAGTTCACAAAAAATATCCACACTCGTGGCGAACTTAAAATATATATTGAAAGTCGTATAAAACATTTCCGTACTATATATAGTGAACAGTATGGTCTGCACGGTTTTACTTTCAAAAATATTTTCATAAAAAATACAAAGACTCGATGGGGAAGTTGCTCGAAAAGAGGAAATTTGAATTTCAGCACGAGACTCGCTGGTCTTACTGAGCGTGAATGTGATTATGTAATTGTTCATGAACTGTGCCATCTCAAAGAATTTAATCACAGTCCAAACTTTTGGAAATTGGTTAAGTTAGTAATTCCAGAATACCTAGATCTTAGAGCGTCAATGCGATGGGTTAAGTAGAATAATATGTATGCTATTGACCAAATCCAATATTTAGGCTATTATATACCTCGTAAGTTACATCTAGTTTTTGCCAAGCGCTCGAGTCTTTGTTTCCTAAAAGACCAATAAGCGCAACTATTTTTTAAGTAGGGCGAGAACAACGCCTTGCTTACGCATAATAAGTTAATGATGAAAGGACTGTTTTACGGTCCGATTTGCTGGTTTTGATACTTTCATATTCGCACGTTTAGGGCGTCAATTTTAGAAGCATATTCAGCATAAAATTTCACTCAAAAAAACATAAAAATATAAAATAAAAATGAACAAACAATCAAATTTTTCACGACGACCGACTCCGGGTAAACGGCCGACGCCTCCAATGGATGCGCGGACTTTTGCTGCACAATTTGTACCAAGAGGAGCTCGAACAGCTTCTACATCATCAGGTCCAAGAACTATATCATCAACATCTGCACATGCTCCACGAGCTTCTGCTCATACCCATTCATCTTTTGCTCCACGGACATCTTCATTTTCACGAGGAGGTTCTTCGTATGGGCCACGTGGTGGATCTAATAGTGCTTCATCATATGGTGATCGAGGTGGTTACTCACAAGGAGGTCAATCACGTGGTGGCTACGGTCGAGGTGGTTACTCAAATGCAGGCTACTCACAGGGTGGTTATTCACGAGGTGGCTCATCATATGGTGGACGTGGCGGTTTTGGTGGTGGATACGGCCAAGGTGGTTATTCACGTGGTGGACGATTCGGGGGAAATGGCCGACGATTTGGTGGCAAAGCCGTCAATACAAGTCACGGAGATAATTACAGTAAATATATTAACAAAGCTGCACATACTGATGCTGCACTCGCAGCAAAAGTGGTTGAGTTTAAACCGAAACATACATTCAACGATTTTAATATTGCTGAAGAAATCAAAACACGAATTGCAGCTAAAGGTTTTATAAACCCGAGCCCAATTCAAGATGGTGCCATTCCTCATGCACTTGAAGGAAAAGATGTAATCGGTATTGCAGACACTGGTACTGGAAAAACTATCGCTTTCCTTATTCCTCTTGTAAATAAAATCATCAATAATCCAAAAGAAGAAGTACTGATCATGGCGCCGACTCGAGAATTGGCGATCCAGATTCAGGAAGAACTTTTGATGTTTATTAAACAGACAAAAATGTACTCAGTATGTTGCGTCGGAGGTGCTCATATTCGAAAGCAGATTTCTGAACTTCGATATTTCAACAACTTCGTAATCGGTACACCTGGACGACTCAAGGATCTTGGCGAAAAGGGTTATATCGACTTCTCAAAATTTACAAATGTTGTGCTCGATGAAGCAGATCGAATGCTCGATATGGGATTCATCAACGAAATGCGATATCTCATTGGTAAAACTCCAAAGACACGACAGACTCTTTTCTTCACAGCTACGATGTCAAAAGAAGTTCAAAACCTCGTGGGAGAATTTTTGACAAACCCAATTACGATTTCAGTAAAATCTGGTGATACCTCAAAGAGTGTCGATCAGGACGTTGTACGAATCGCACGAGGTGAAAATAAGTTTGAAAAACTTGCAGGACTTTTGAAAGATGAAAAAGAGTTCAAAAAAGTATTAATTTTCGGACAGACTAAAGCTGGTGTTGAACGACTTACAAATGAGCTTTCAACAGCTGGATTCAAGGCTTCGTCAATTCACGGTGACAAAGATCACTATCAGCGACAAAAAGCTCTTAATCTTTTCAAAACAGAAGCAATCAATATACTTGTTGCAACAGATGTTGCGGCGCGAGGTCTCGATATTCGAGGGGTAACTCATGTAATCAACTACGAACTTCCAATGACATACGATGACTATGTGCACCGAATCGGCCGAACAGGGCGAGGTGGAGCGGTAGGGAAAGCACTTACGTTTGTGCCGGGAAGATAATATAAAAATTTACTGAAAAATAGGCCTTGCAAGGGGTCTATTTTTTATGCAAAAAAATATAGAAAATTCAGACCATAAAGCGTACCTAGAATGAAAGCTTTTTTGCGCTGCTATAACTTATCCCCAGCTCCCCTACTCTGTTTATTTGACAGGTGAACTACAGTTCACCTATAATACAAACATACCGCGCATGACACAGACGCGCACCGAGAGCAGCTGAAAGAATTTCAAATAATCCTCGACAGATTTTTGAAAGGAGAGTGGACCTTCAACGGCAATATAAATAATTAATCAAAATAAATTTAATACAAAACTATGAAAAGAATGTCACTTATGTTTGCGATTAGAAGAGAACTTAAATCACTCAATGAAAAGATTGATTACCGAATCGTAAAAGGTCAGGCCTATGATCGAGAATCAAAACGACACGGCCAGCTCGTATCACAACTTAAACGACTTGAAAGCGAAGCTGCATTTGCACGAACATTTGCTCTTGCTTCATTTCTTTTCTAAACTATAGACATCTCGGTCCGTGCGCATAGAAAAAAAGTATAGACAAGCTCACACTACATACACATATATATAGACCATGTACGAATCCTACAAGAAAAAAATACTTTCTTTTTACAAAGATAATAGACGTGTTCCAGGTTACAACGAGATCATGTCGCTTTTAGGGTTCAAGTCTAAAAATGCAGTTTATAAACTTTTGAACAAATTAGTTGAAGATGGAATTTTCGAAAAAGATTCTCGTGGAAAACTTTCCCCAAGAAGTCTTGTTGGTGAAGTACCGATCCTTGGTCTTGTTGAAGCTGGTATTCCAACCGTTGCCGAAGAGTCTATGCTCGACACTGCGAGTATTGAAGAGTTTCTGTTAGGCGATTCAAAAGACAATACGTATATGTTGGAGGTAAAAGGTGAGTCAATGATCGAGGCACATATCGCAGAAGGTGATATGGTTTTAGTTGAACGTGCTGATCGAGCAAAAGTAGGTGATATTGTCATCGCAGAAGTTGATAGTGGTTGGACTATGAAGTATTACCGTTTAGATAAACGTGGTCGACCATATCTTCAGCCTGCGAACAAACATTTCAAGCCGATCTATCCTGAATATGATTTGAAGATTGCCGCTATTGTGAAAGCTGTTATTCGAAAGTACTAAATAGGCACCATATCTGAACAACATCTTTTGCAAGATTGACTCATTTTGACCTATTTACACTCATCAGGTGTGGTACAATATGAATACTATGGAAAATACAAATAACAATCAAAACACTGGTATGGGTGGTAATACTTCTAATACTACTCCGAATTTTCAAGGTATGCCCTCACAGTCTTCTTCTCAGTCTCAACAATCTTTTGTGCCTAAACCTCAAATGCCTGTACAACCTTCGTTTACTCCTGTGCACACACAACCCGTTCCTTCTGCTTCACCGCAACAAGCTCCAGTACAACCAACTCAGTTGCAAACACCAAAGTTCAGTCCATTTACACCAGCGTCTTCAATGACTGCCCAGACAGCTCCAGCTGCGCCAAAGCCTCAGTCATCATCTGCACCTGCAGCGTCTGTATCTAATATGATGAACTCAAACACAACACCAAACCAGGCCCCTAGACCTGCTTTTAATCAAAGCTCAGATTTTGCACCAAAGCCAACTTCTTCACCACTTTCAAATGAAGTCAATAAAATTTTAAACTCAAGTGGCACAAATGGGGTACCTCCACATGAAGGCAAGAAGACTATGTTTTTTGCAATCATTGGTCTCATGGTTCTCCTTGCACTCGGAGGTGGTGCCTACTACTGGTATACAAATATGCCCACTTCAACTGACGGTACCGAAATGACTGACGATACTGAAACAAAAAATCCAGCTACTTCAGCTTCATCATTCCCTGCAACGGTACGACCGGGTGCAGCAGCTCCAGTGACTACGGCTCCTACAACTCGACCTTCGACAACGGTAACTTCACAAGCTGATCGTGCAAAGGTGAATTCATTTATTGCTGCAAATATCAATAATCTTGCACCAGTTCGATCTCGAACTTCGTATGAAGTAACAGATGTAACTTTTGATGGTCCAAACCGAGCACTCGTTTCATATCAGGATGCTGATGGGTATTACACGGCAGTTGCAACGGTTGGTATTGATACTTCTGGAAATGTACGAGTGACGAGCTTTAATCCACTCGATAAATAATCGATAAATAATTCATACAAAATCGTGTCGACACAGTATTGGTTGATGAAATCGGAAGGTGAATGTTATTCGATTGATCATCTTAAGCGTGATAAGAAGACTCCATGGTCTGGTGTACGAAATTTTCAAGCACGAAATTTTATGCGTGATCGAATGTGCATTGGTGATATGGTCTTGTATTACCATTCGAATGGTCCTACTGGTGCAGGAGGTGAAAATCCAACTGGCATATATGGGCTTGCCAAAATTTCGAGTAAATCATATGAAGACAAAACAGCGCGTGATCCAAAGGATGAGCATTTTGACCCTAAATCGAAATCACCAACATATAAACCGACATGGTTTTTAGTGGATGTTGCATTTGTGAAAAAATTTAAAAAACCAATGTCGCTTGCCGAGATAAAAATAGATCCGAAGCTTGATGGGATGCTTGTTCGCGAAAGAGGTAGTCGACTTTCTATTCAACCTGTTTCCGAAAAACACTTCAAATACATTGTCACAAAATGTGAGTAGGAGTATTATTGTAGTGTATGGCAGACAAAGGAATCTTGTCATTTATCAAAATGAAGCTTGAGCACGGTTCAACACCCGATGAGGTGCATGACATGCTTATTCGCGCAGGTTTTCACGAGTCTCACGTTGTTCATGCGTTTGATGAGGTGAAGAAAAATTTTAATGATACACATCAAGATATAGTTGCACAAAACAATTTTTTGCCTCCACTTGATAAAGGTCCACGAAAAAATTTGGGAAAGGGCGGAACTCTAGCTGATTTGGAACGTATACATAATATGAAAAAAGACGCTGTGTATTCTAGTCACTCGAGTGCTGGCCAATATCAAGGGCTTTTTGCAGGTCGTCTTCGAAGGAAGGATTTTGTTCTCGGCTTCCTCTTCTTCTTTGGTCTTGGTTATATTGCACTTGCACTTGCTGGTTTGATGCTTTCGCAACTTACACCAAACATTTGGACAGAAATCTTGAATACGATTGAATTGGACAGAGATAACATGCTCCTTATGATTATTCCGGTTGTACTTTTTCCGATAACAATCATGATGCTTTCACTTATTGCCAGAAGACTCCACAATCTCGGTCTACCTGGAGGAATTGCGTTTATGTTCCTGACATGGTTTGTCCCTGCATTTAAAATAATTAATCCGATCGGGGAGCTCGGTCTTCAGATTGCACTTGCTATTCTTTTCATTGTGCTGGTAACTGTCAAAGGGAATCCTGCTCCAAACATGTATGGTCCATTCCCACAAAGCAACGGTTCATTTTTTAAAAAGATTTTTAATGTATAATTGACCCATGGATACAACAATCATTCACGCAGATATATTTTTCTACATCACAACTATTATTGTGATCATCCTCGGGTTTCTTTGTGCTGTGATTTTGTTTTACGTAGTTTCGATTGTTCGTCGCTTCGCGAAAATTGCAAAACATATGCATCGAGAAAGTCAACATCTTGCTGCTGATATTGCACATGTTCGACACGCTATTCGGGAGGAGGCTTCGAAAGTGAATGGTCTTTGGAAATTTCTGACTGGTTTTGTCCTAAATCCATTTGCGAGTGCTGGAAATGGCAAAGATTCGGCGTCTCAAGTAAAAAAGAAAAAGAAGAGTATTTTAGTCCGGAACTATAAGAAACGGATGCCGGATGAAGATGAAATAGACGAATCTCTTGAGGACATTTCAGATATTCAGTAGCGAGTACTCGAGATGCTATACTGTATACATGACTAATAAATCAGGTAAAACAGGATCAAAATCATCAAATGGTGCTGGCACAGGTCTGGCTATCATTGGTGGTATCGTAGCGGCTGCAGCAGCGGGCGCTTATTTTATTCACGGAAACAAAGCCGCACAGCAAAAAATTAAAAAGGTGAAATCATGGGCACTCAAAGCGAAAGGTGAAGTGCTTGAGAAAATGGAAAAACTTAAGTCAGTTGATGAAGCACTCTATCATCAGGTAATCGACGCGGTGATGAAGAAATATACTAATGTAAAAAATGTTGATGTTTCTGAAATTATGGCAGTCGCAAAAGAACTAAAGAGTCATTGGAAAAATATTAAGAGAGAACTCAATACTGGTAAAAACGTAGTTAAGAAAACAGCTTCAGCGGTTGCAAAAACTGGCGCAAAAGCAAAGAAGGTTGTCACTAAAGTTGCAAAGAAGACAAGTGATGCGGTTGCGAATTAATGTATTCTAAATTTTGCAAAATTTGCTGAAAAATTTCTGCTACTTTTTTGCGAAAGTTTTGGAAAATAAAAAAAGCCCGTGCGACGATGAGTTGCGCGGGCTTTTTGGTATCCGACAGGTGAATGCTAAACAGCAGCTGTTAGCGGCCATGGAGGCTTGGTTGCTCTCCACGGGCTAAGGTTGCTATCTTGACCGTTATCCACATAGGGGATCCAAGGAGAACTGCCCATCCAAGCATCACTGCCCATTCTGCGGATGAGGCGGATTTTGTATAGGCGTCACCTGCGTATACAAAAAAGTTGACAATGTCTTCGACTTTGTGCCAGCCTCCGACCGCGTACCAACTTGCGAGGCAGATTGAGATAAAAAGGAGGCTAAGCCAGATGAACCATGTGATTATGGGTACGGGTGGTGCCGTCTCGGTTTGATTAGAGCGTTGCATGTTTTCAAGGTGTTGAGGTGAAGTTTTCAGCACTCCAAGTTTGTTCAATGCATCAGCACCGAGACAGAACTCAAAGATCAGGGTGTTTAAAGATTTGAATAGGTAGTAGCCGAAGCCGGATCCATTCTCATCTTCAAGCTCTGGGGCAATTATGACATAAAATTAATAAATTGCAATATGTTGAAAAAAATGCTATAAATAGACGTAAATTCGCATTCACACGCATCTACTTATGCCTGCGCGGTTGGTGCGACCTTATCTATACATAACTATGAAACACGATACATCTTGGGGAAAAGTTGCTGATTGGTACGACGAATATTTGCACGACGAAGATTCATATCAAAAGAATGTTGTTTTGCCGAACTTAATGCGTATGCTTAGTCCGCGACCTGGTCAACTCATTGCTGATATTGCATGTGGGCAAGGATATTTTTCTGAAGCGATTATTGAAAAAGAAGCACGAGTAGTTGGTGTAGATATCTCTCGGGAACTCATTCAAAAAGCGCAGTATAGATTTGAGCAAAAGAAGGTCAATGGAAAAAATGGTGCATATGCATCAAAGAACGCAACTTTCCATGTTTCAGGTGCTGACAAACTCGATATGATCCAGGGTTCGACAGTTGATGATGCGATTTGTATTCTAGCTGCGCAAAATATTAAAGAAATCGATACGATGTTTTCTGAAATTGCACGTATTCTTAAAAAACCAAGAAAACTTGATACGGTAAAGCAGGCTATCTTAAAACATAATGATCCAAGTGAAAATAAGACGCACAAATACAGCCGTCTGATTATGGTTATCAATCATCCATCTTTTCGTGTTCCTCAAGAATCAGATTGGCATTTTGAGGAGAAATCAACGAGCCCGCATAAAAATAAACAGGGTCGTGTAGTGTATCGATATCTGAGCGAAGATACTATTAAGATCGACATGAATCCTGGTATTCCGAATTCAAAAGAAAATGCACGACTCAAAAAATTCACCGTTTCATATCATCGACCACTTCAAGTTTTTATAAAATTAATGGCAAAGCATGGTTTCGCTGTAACTCGAATTGAAGAATGGTCATCTCATAAGAAAAGTCAGGAAGGTCCGCGAGCAAATGCTGAAAATGAAGCACGAAAAGAAATCCCACTTTTTATGGCAATTGAAGCAAGTTTGATTAGATAAATTTAAAACCCGCACCAAGCTTGTATTGCTGTGATGCGGGTGTTTCGAGTATCTAAGCTCAAGAGAAACGGTTAGGCTGTTATTTGCCGAATTCGTAGCCGAGATTTTCGAGCCAGTGCACAATCTGATCTTGGAGGGTATGAGCTGCTATTTCCTCGAGCAATTTTTGTGCACGTCTGAATT
Source organism: uncultured Candidatus Saccharibacteria bacterium (assembly GCA_964467385.1). Lineage (GTDB taxonomy): Bacteria > Patescibacteriota > Minisyncoccia > Phycocordibacterales > CAIZLB01 > VEQN01. The sequence goes on along the minus strand of CAYXQC010000005.1, from coordinate 42,698 downwards.
CGATCTCGTGTGGTGTCCTTCTGTGCAAAAAGATTGTATCTTGAAGAATTTCAGGGCACAAATCTTCAATCGTTTCGTAAGCCACACATTGAATCAGCGTACCGATCGACAGATCTTTAGATAGTGCTATCTCATATATCTGCCTATGTTCAGTGTACACATCACGTAGCGTTTTATGGCCGCGAAAGTTCCAGGTTTCCACGACATGGATTAAGGTTTGAAACCCCTCCACTCCATGCGAAAAAATATTTTTTACAGATCTGGCCCTTTCGCTGAAATATCGAATAGTGTCCTTGTCCCGCTCTTTGAGTTTCCGGACTTTGACCGGGAATGAGGCTTTTGATTTATGTTCAAGCTTCGAATCAACCACAAACGCTATGTTGCTTGTTAGATTCAGAAGCGTGAAAGACCCGTTTTCTGCAAGGTCAGTCAAGGTTTTCCAAAGTGCTTGCGCGTATATTTCGTGCATGAGAATGCCTGAACTGTGTGAATAGCAAAAAATAGAACCGGGTCTCACCAGGGGCGATTCCGAAACTTCATCAAGCAGATGAAGTTTGATGTTGGCGCTTAAGGCTGTTAGTAGTCCTGTGGCCAACATAAGATTGTTCGAGGAGTTTGCTCGAAATGAATAGTGACGATCCATAGGTTGTGAATGTGCAGTTTTGGGTTGGATAGTTGTCTCTGTACGATTTATTCTGCCGTAGATATACCACTCTTTTTTAAACAACGCAATGATATGAAAAAGATTATTTGCAATTCTAAATAAAGATAATGTTAGATATTTCTGCTACACTGTTTCTGTTGCTCGTTCTTTTGTCTGTCACGCATGAGCTCCTGATTTTCAAATTCTTACATATGTCATTACTCAGTAAACTAAAAAAATGGTCCGGTGGATCAATAGATACACGAACCCTTGAACCTGGAAATATATTTTTTGCCATTAAGGGTGAACATGTTGATGGCCATGATTTTATTACGGAAGCATTGGCGAAAGGTGCAAGTGTAGTGGTTGTCTCTCGGGAATGGTTTGAACAATCAGACAATTTAAGTGATCAAAATGACAGATACGTTGTAGTGGATGATGTAGTCGAAGCTTTACAGCAGATTGCGATAGAACATCGCGCACAGTTCAATGTACCTGTTATTTGTATTAGCGGTTGTAACGGTAAGACTACAACCAAAAATCTCCTTGCTGCAGTTTTGAAAAAACATTTTGGTGACGATGCGGTTTTGTATACAAAAGGAAATAATAATAATCACATCGGTGTACCACTAACACTTTTATCACTCAGTGCAGGTCACAAGGTTGCAGTTATTGAGCTCGGGTCAAATCATCCTGGTGAGATTGATGCACTTTGCAAGATTGCAAAACCTACACATGGAATTACTACGAATATCGGTGCGGCACATATAGAATTTTTTGGCACTCTTGAGGCGATTGCTGATGAGGAGGGTGCACTGGCAAGCTATATTCCAGATGGTGGCGTATATATATTGCCAAAAGAGGATCAGTATAGTGAGTATATTGCGACAAAGGTGCGAAGCAAAAGTCCGGCCGAAGGTTCGACTAAGAGGCCAGGTGTAACAATTGAATTCATCCGTGCAGATAATGAAGAAACGCTCAAGAAATTATCAAATATTGGTATAGTAGCACCTCATATTGTACTTGACGCTTGTATGGTCATTACACTCGCTAAAAAGCTTGGAATAAGTGACGAAACTATTTTCTCAGGTCTTCAATCTGCTTCAAATGATACCGGTAGATTTTCACCAAAAGAAGTTGAGCTATTTGGCGTCAAAAATACCGAAGGTGAGCCTGTAAGATTTACTGCAATTGATGACACATATAATGGTAATCCAGATTCTGTAATTGCAGCTATGAACGCAACATCAAAATTGTACTCAAATTCGACTGAGTCAAAAATTCTAGCACTTGGCGCATTGAGAGAGCTTGGTGGTTATGCTCATACTGGCTATATTAGAATTTTGCATGCAGCAAAAGAATTAAACTTTTCGGAAGTAGTGTTTGTTGGAATTGAAGAAGATTTTTCGGACATTTCTGGCGAATTTGTTGGAGAAATTGGCGAGTTAAAATTAACAAAAGTTTCTGATAATACAGAGTGTGTTGATTATTTAAAATCAATTTTAATAAAAAATGCACAAGCTGGACGGCAAAAAAGTGTAGTTCTCTGCAAAGGAAGTCATAGTGCAAAAATGTGGGAAGTAGTTGAAGGCCTTACGAAGTAGTCCTATCTAAAGTTACAAAAAGATACAACGAAACACTATCATGGTCAATACGAACAGGATCGTGAAAATTTGATATAATTCATGTATAATTTATCAATCAAAAGCTCCAATAATCGAGCCTATAACCGGTCCGGCTGGACGCACAGAAATCGCAGAATAATAAGAATAATATGGCAAAAGAAGAAGTAAAAAAGGCTAAGTCATCAAGCTACGACGCATCGTCGATCACAGTTCTCGAAGGTCTAGAGCCAGTGCGAAAGCGACCTGGTATGTACATCGGTACAACTGGTCCTGAAGGTCTTCATCACCTTATTTGGGAAATTTTCGATAACGCGCGAGACGAGGCTATGGCCGGACGATGTTCGCATATTGAAGTTGCACTCCTTCCTGATGGATATATTCGAGTGGCTGATAATGGTAATGGTATTCCGGTTGGTATTCACCCGAAGACGAAAGTTTCAGCTCTTGAGACGATCATGACCGTTCTTCATGCCGGAGGAAAGTTCGATAACAATGCCTACAAAGTTTCTGGAGGTCTTCACGGTGTAGGCGCATCTGTGGTGAACGCTCTTTCCGTTCATACAAAAGTAACCGTTCATCAGGATGGTGGGCTTCATATGCAGGAGTATGCGATCGGTAAACCGAAAGCTCCGACAAAAAAGATTGGTTCATCAAAAAAGCATGGTTCTATCGTAATGTTCAAGCCAGATGTTGAAATTTTTAAGGAGGGAATCAACTTTGATTGGAACAAGATTGTAAATCACTTGCGACAACAGGCGTATCTTGTACGAGGTGTTGAGATCAATGTGGTAGATGCTCGAGCATATGATGCAAAAGCGATCCAGGAAATTATCGATCCAAAGAACGAAGACGTATTTTTCCTTAAAGAAGTAGGTCTCGATGTCCCTTCAATGACTTTCTATTTTGAAGGAGGTCTCCGATCACTTGTAGCTTTTTATAACCGAACTCAAAAGCCGGTTCACAAAAGCATTTTCCATATCGATAAAGAGTACATCGTGGGTGCAGAAAAAAGTAAAAGCGCTGACGGTGAAGAAAACGATGAGGATACGGTAAAAGCGAGCGAAGCTCGAAATAAGAGCGTGTACGTTGAGCTTGCACTTCAGTATGTAGATGATATCAACACAAAGATCGTTGCATTCGCAAACAACACATATAACAGTGAAGGTGGTACACATGTTGCTGGTTTCAAAACAGCTTTAACTCGTACAATTAACCAATATGCTAAAAAGAACGGCATCATCAAAGATACAGCTGATAGTCTCACTGGTGAAGATGTACTTGAAGGTCTCGTTGCTGTAGTTTCAGTAAAACTCCCAGAAATTCAATTCGAAGGTCAGACAAAAGCCAAGCTTGGTTCAACTGAAGCTCAAGGTGCAACGTCATCTGTATTTTCAGAAGCATTTAGTGCATTCATGGAGGAGAATCCAGATGATGCTAAAGCTATCATCAACAAAGGCCTTCTTGCGCTTCGAGCACGAAAGGCTGCTAAGGCTGCCAAGGATTCAGTGCTTCGAAAAGGTGCACTCGAAGGTATGACACTTCCTGGAAAACTCGCAGATTGTCAAAGCCGAAAAGCGGAGGAATCAGAACTTTTCATTGTGGAGGGAGACTCTGCGGGAGGTACTGCAAAGATGGGTCGTGATCGACGAACTCAAGCAGTATTGCCACTTCGAGGTAAGATTTTAAACATTGAACGAGCGCGACTCGACAAGATGCTTGCTTCAGAACAGATTCGAAATCTTGTAGTTGCACTCGGTACCGCAATTGGCGATACGTTTGATCTCACAAAACTTCGATATCACAAAATCATCATCGCAACCGATGCCGATGTGGACGGTGCTCACATTCGAACGCTTATTCTCACTTTGATGTACCGATATTTCCGACCACTGATCGATGGGGGATTCGTATACATTGCTCAGCCGCCACTTTACAAAGTTGGTAAAGGAAAAGATCTCCGCTATTTCTACAACGATGAAGAGAAGAACGCATATCTAAAGAGTCTTGGATTTGATGCTGATGCTATCAAGGTTGGTGATGCAGATGATGAAGAGTCTGAAGAAATGGAAGACGAGGAAAACGAAAATGAAGAAGCTGAAGAAGTGGCAGCTGGCAAAGGAAAAGGCAAGAAAGGTGAAAAGGGTGAAGTAAAGTCGGCAAAACCTCCACATGTTCAACGATACAAGGGTCTTGGAGAAATGAATGCAGAAGAACTTGGTGAAACAACTATGGATATTACAAAGCGAGTACTGAAGCGTGTAGCAATTGAAGATGCTGAAGAAGCTGGGAAGATCATCGAGGTCCTTATGGGTAATGACGTGCCATCTCGAAAGACATTCATTCAGACAAATGCGAAGACTGCGCGACTAGACGTTTAAATAATAAAAAACCTTCTCAAAAATATGTATGCTATGCATAAAATTCTCCAGAATTTTTGCTCTGCTCAGCTTATATTCAGCTGAATATAAGCCTCCGCAAGGTGTACACCTTTTCTCGTCAGTTTTTTGTTACTAGAATAGGGAAATTTGTTTGGAAGCTTGCTATTTAGTGTTGTATCTTCTATTTACTTTATGCTACTTTGAATAGTATGAAGAAATTGTATTTCGTAAGACATGCCGAAAGTACTGGAAATATTGGTGACATAAGACAGGGTCCGTCTACTCCACTTTCACCAGAAGGAGAAAAACAGGCACAAATAGTGGCCGAAAGATTTAAGACTATTCCCATCGACAAAATAATAGTGAGTACCTATGTACGAGCAAAACAAACTGCTGATTATATTAACGTCTCGCTCGGAAAGGATATTGAGTATAGTGATTTACTTGTAGAACGAATAAAGCCAAGCAGTGTAGTGGGTAAAAGTAAATCTGATCCCGAAACTATACGGATTGATAAATTAAGTGAAGATAATTTCCATGACCCTTTGTTTAAATTTGAGGATGGGGAAACATTTAGTGAAATGAAAAGACGAGCACTCGATGTTTTAAGGCATGTCGAAAATCTGCCCGAAGAAAAAATACTCTGTGTCTCGCATGGTATTTTTATGAAAATGATACTTGCGTGTGTTATTCATGGTGATGATCTAACTTCGTATGAATATTGGGACATATATAGAGGTGTTACTCTTGCAAATACGGGAATTACTTTGTTCGAACAATACAAATATGATGACCGGTTTAGGTGGAAACTTAAGATTTGGGGAGATGTAGCCCATCTCGGCGACACGAGTATGAGAGAAGGGGATTCGTGGTAGTACATTTTATCTCACTGTTACAGCGTTAAGGTCGTTCGTTCTGCCCATTTTTCTTCACGTCGTCACGCTTGAAGGCTGAGCCTAAAAGTAGCAGGAGTGCTTTTTTTCCGTGTATTCGATTTTCATTTTCGGTCTGTTTGTAGCTTCACCTTTCAATGTGCTTGGTAGGTCCGAAACGACCAGCCTCCAGGAACCCAGATGGTCCCAAGAGATCTTGGTACCATACATGGATATCCTAGCTGTAAGAATATTCCGTATACTATTACATCATATTTAGTATATTTATCGATGATGCATACATCCACATTGTATAAATGAAAAAAAGAAAAAGCCCACCTTTCGATGAGTCTTTTCTTTAGCACTTTTTACTGATCCAAATTCTGCACCAAACTTCTTAATAACTCACATTAAAGCTTGCAGTTGCAATGTTGTTTCCTTCATTGAACTCATTTACCTGATTCATGCTATCCGCAAAAATAGTGATTGAGTTTGATCCGATCTGTGGGTTATCGAACGCCAGTGTGTATGTAATTCGTCCGCCCGATGGAATAGAAGCTTCATACTGATTGTTCTGGTACTGTTGATTTACAGGACTCATTTCAGCTCTGAAGTTCCAGATACCAGATGCAGTCTGACCTTGGTTTACGACTTCAAATTTTACAGCGACACGATCTCCAATTCGGAAATTTCCGTATGAAGTCCCTGTCGGAATAAACTGATTGTTATATGTAAGCACACCAGTCTGGAGAACTCGCACGATAAGATCGGCTCGTCCATCACCTGATACAATCACGTTATTAGTGTTTCCTGTGCCGTTGTTGATCACAGTAAGAGGAGAAGTTGCAACATTGTTAGATGTATTCGCATCTCGACCACTTGTATCAGTAACTGTAAGTACAACGTTTGATGTACCAGCTCGAGGTGAATCGAAGTTAGCTTGACCAGTGATAGCAGAACCTGCAGGAATTGGGTTTACACTTGCAATAGTTCGCACCTGATCGGCGGTATTTTGTGATGGCATTTCAGCTTTGAATGACCATGTTCCAGTAGAACATGTGCCACGGTTTTCAACTTTAAACTTAATCACAACTGTATCATTTGTTGCGAAATTATTTGTTTCAACAAATTGACCTGTAGTTTTGCTTATCACGCCTCGTGAAATTATGCTAATGGCAAGATCAGAAAGATTTGCAGTCGCACAAATAGAAGGTGATGAAGTTGGTGAAGAGGCTACTGAACTTGTTGTAGTCGCTACAGTTGGAACGTAGTTGTTGTAAGGATATGAACCAAACTTTGGCTTGATCAAATCAAGAATAGAAGTTGTAGCGTTTTTATTTGCATTGTCGTTACTGTTTACTGCACCTGAATTCTGTCCAGATGAAGTCGAGCTACTGACAATAACGAAACCACCATTGCTCTGGGTAAGACCACCTTCAGTTGAAGGGGTCGTTGTCGCATTTTCATCATTACCAAAAATCGAACCAATAGAAACGGTTGCAGAGGCGAGTGATGAAAGGGCTTTTGGAACAATTTTTACCATTCCGATGCTTAGAAACACCAAAATAAGCAAAATCGCGCCGATTACGAGTATTCGAAGTAATGTTTTCATAATAAGACTATTATACCATATATAAAGTGTATTTGTCAAATACAGAGCCTAGACACGTGCTAGGTGCTGGACTAGGGCCTAACATAAAGGCATAATATGCCTTATAATAGGGGCCATATGGCAGGATGGCTAGTGGTCGAAATGGCTACAGACAAGCTGTGAAAACATGAAAAATTGGCACCCAAAGAAGTTTATAAAATCTTTATTTTCTCCTCAGGAGTCGTATTTTATAATGTGGTTTTTTATAATTTTTATAGCAACTGCCGGACTCCTCGCAGCACTGGGACTTTTACCAAGTGAGCTCATGGTTAAATCTGACGGGAAGACTTTATCAGAACAAATCAGTGGAGGAATCGCAGAGAAAATTACTGGAGAAAAAAATGGTGATGGAGTTACTGTAAATAATGGAAATAACAGTTCATCAAATAACGGTGACTCAAAGACGGATATTACATCAGGCTCTACGCCGTCACGACTTGTTATACCTCGAATCAAGCTCGATACAACTGTATACACTCCTAAAAATACTGAAGTCGAAGTACTTGATCAGTCCCTCGTGAAAGGTCCGGTGTATTATCCCGGATCAGGAACAACGGCGGGTGGTAACATGTTTATCTTTGGACACAGCACAGGTTACAAAGTGGTGATTAACCAAGCGTATAAAGTATTTAATGAACTTCATACGCTTATCCCTGGTGATGTGATTTATATTGTGGCCGATGGAAAGACTTATACCTATCGAGTGAGAGCGGTTGATAAAGTGAATAAAGATGAGACTCTTGTAGAATTTGACACAAAAAATCACTTACTCACACTCTCTACATGTAATAGCTTCGGTGCAAAGACGGATCGGTATGTGGTGACTGCAGACTTTGTGAACTAGTATTATTTTCGCGCGAATTCTATTCGTTCTTCTTTTGTGAAGTGTTCAAGTGCGTATGATCGCATAATAGATGGCATTTTCTGAGCGTGAGATTTTAAGAATTTTTTGAGCGTTTCTTTAGAAATGTGTTTACCGATCTCACGAAGCATCCAACCTGTTGCTTTATGGATCAAGTCGTGTGGATCATTTATAAGCATTTCAGAAATTTGAAGCGCAAGTTTAGCATCTTTGTTGGCAATATGATCATGAGTTGAAACAATTGCAATGCGACGCTCCCACATATTTTTCGAGCGAGCCAGTTTAATAAGTAGTGTTGTGTTTATGGTCGTATCATTTTTACCGTGAATCCGTATATATGCACCGAGAATATACCGAGCTGAAGTATCTACTAGGTCCCAGTTGTTGATGTGTTTAGTGTGTTTAAGATAAAACTGTGCGATTTTGCGGGCATCTTTTTGTTGCTGATATTTTTGAGTTTTGCTTTTTTGATAATTTTTTACACTGAAACTTGAGTCGAATTTCATCACCAGCATTTCGAGAGCTGTAAATCGATGTTCGTGAATTTTGCTTTGCAAAAGTTTTGAAAGCTCAGTGAGTGGAATATTTTTGAAAAATTCTTTGGCAACTTTTCGTTGTATTGGAACTGTGATGCCGAGAAACATATCACCCTCGGCATATTCACCTTTACATGTCTTGAAAAAGCTCCGCAGTGTTTTCGCTTTATTTTTGTTGGCAAGAGTGGCCAGTTTTTTAATGATGTGTGTATGAGTTGCCATGGTGTCCATTTGTACTATTTATATCAGGAAATAGGGGATTATACAGCTATTATGCTGACGAGTGGCCAGAAATTATCTGACAGGAGTAATTTTCGCTACCATTGACTTTTATATATTATTATGTTAGTATGTTCGTATTCAGTCAATCTCAACGGGCCTAGAAAACCCTATCCAGAAACTCAAGCTCATGAAAACAAAGAATAGCCTTACGATGAAAGGGCTTAAAATTTTCATCGCCGCGACATTGCTGGCCCTTTTTGGAACCAGCTGTCAAACGACCTTGCTGCCTAACGGCATGGTGTCAGTTCGTCCTCTTCCAGGGATGTTCTGTGCTCCTCCGATTGGTGGGCCAGCTATGTGCCCGCCTCGGATGGTGATGTCACAGCCGATGCGCTGTGGTCCGCCACCCATGTGCTCCAGTCCGTGGAACGGCGGATACGTCCGCTCTCCATATGGACCTTCGGTTTACTCATCGGGCTTCGGCCCGTTCTATCGGCCGGGTGGATACAACTGCCGGACATTGGGTGCGCCTTGGCAAGCTCAATGGAATCCGGTATTCACGCCGCGACCGGCGTGTTACAGTCCGCGCGGTGGCGGACGATGGTACTGATTCACCTCAGCATCCATCGAAACTCAATGCCTCAAGTGTTCAAAGATTTTTGCAAAGCAGGAATGCGATGCAAGATCTGAGACGCTTGAGGTGTTTTTTTGTTTGCGAATTTTATAAAAAATTAAATTCATATTTATTTTTGGTGATATACTAGCAGAAACATATGTCATCAGAGAATTTTTCGCATTTACCTAGACCAGACGCTCCGTTGAATGCTCAGATAAGAAGAGCTGAATTACAAGATAGTGTTGATATGTCTAAATTACCACAAGCAGAGTTTGTAGACCAAGAAGTTGTTGAAAATTCTGGATATACACCAGATGCTGTTTGGACTGAAACTCAAAATGCTCGACAATCGAAAGCGACAGCTGATTCTTTGGAAGAACCTGTGGAAGAGTCTGGGTTTGGTGCGTCACTCGGGATTAATGAACAAGATCTTGTGCGTTCCGCAGCTGAGGATAAAAGTAATACGCAGGTTGCTTTCGAACGATTGGAAAATGTGGCTAAAAGAGCTGCTGAAAATTCATGGAACAAAGGTGTGGAAATCTTTGGTCGTTGTACAGATTGGGCTAAAAGAAATTGGGAACAAATAAAAACTGTTTCAAAGGAGTGGGCGGGTGATGTTGTTGAAACTATTAAATTGAATACGGTTGATAAATGGCGAACTCTCAATGAGAGAGATGAATACAATAGACTAATGAGATTAAAAGCGCAGGATATTAGGAATCTTGGTGGTCGAATTGAAACTGAAAATCAAAACATTGCAGGATTTGAAAGCGGACAAACGGCGGACGAAGAGAAATTTCAAGCTGCACTTCTCAATATGACCAATCCTGGATTTCGAGAAGTTTTCGAAAGAAATAAAACTGACCGGTTTAATGAATGGGAGGCCAAAAAACAAGGATCTCGAGATCTTGTTAATTCATTTGATGAAACCAGAAGACAATATGCGCAAGAGATCTATGATTTTCATGAGGGTATGAAAAATTCAGGCAATCGATTTGCTGAGAAGTTAGATAATAAGATCAATAAAATTCATGAGAAATACGGTTATGATGAAAAAAAGAGCTGTCTATTTGAGACTGAGAATTTGATTGCAGAAAATCAGGATGCTATTGAAAATATTAATACCAATCTACTTGATCATATTCATCATCTGAAACTGGCAAAAGAATTGGGAATTAATGAGAATGATCAGATTGATATTGAAAATGGCATTCGAACACTTGTTGCAGAGAAAGACGCTGCCGAAGCTCGAATCGCGCAGTTTCAAAAAGTTCAAGAAGATTTACAGAAGAACATTGCAAAGATTGATAAAAAAACGGAGCGATATAGAAAAATAAAAACTAAGATGGGTTTGGATAAAGAGGGAAATAATCCGAGTGAGATTGCTGGTGATGATGCAAATACAAATAATGATGAGGGTACTGAAACTACTAATGAAGATAATGATGAAAGTGTCGATGATGCAAATGTAGAGGCACTTGGTGTTGATCTTGGAGATGTAGAAAATGATTCTGAAAACGAACCAAACGTTGAGTCAAATGCTGAAGCAATCGAAAAAACAACCGAGGCTGCAAAAGAGCTTCTTAAAACTATCACCAAAAAGAATGTGAAGGCAGTTGAGATAATCAGATCTTTGATGGGAATGCAAAATGTATTTGATATAAATAAGGATAAGTTCAAAGGAGGGTCTGTAGATAAACTTTTAAAGAATCTTCGCGGAATAATCAAGATTCATAATAAGGAGGGGATTTTAAGAGCAACAGAAGCCGATACTTTTCAACTCAAGCGTACGGTTATAAATGAAGTGATTAGGCAATTACCAGAAGAGATTGAGCTTTAATTTGTAATATAAATTTTAATATAAAAATATGACAACATCTATCACACGGCGTGCACAACAAATTAAAACAAAACTTGCAAAAGATATTGATAATGCAAAACAGATAAATGTTGAGCTGGATAAGAAGCTCAAGAATCTTCTTGCTCGAACAAGTAAAGTTATGGAAAAAATTCCTGATAATGGGGACGATGAAAATCCAGAGGATGCTGATACCTTTATTGGAAAACTTCTCGAGGATCTTGATGATGAGTTGAATGATCAGATTTTGAAGGTGGCGACGAAGCATTGATGGTTTTAAACTCAAATAAAACAAGAAGAGGTTTTGATTTGTCGATCATCTATGATGCAAAAAATAAAACCCTGTTCGCAGCAATCGAACAGGGTTTAATGGGTTTGAGTTGATCTTACTTGAAGACGAAAGGAAAGTTTGCTGTTTTTTTTGTACCTTTGTCTTTGGGTTCACCTTGAAGTTTTTTCAATTGCTTGATTTCTTCAGGGTCATCTACGTGTTGGCCGAACCGTTTTTCGTATTCTTCGACGCTGACTTTGTCTTCGACACCTTCGACTCCCAACTTCCAGAAACTTCTGTCAGTAGTGGGTTTTTTGTCATGGTGATAAAAGAGTGTCAGTAACCGCCGATTTTCGAAAAAAGAGTCAGGAAGATTACCTTGGGTGTTTCTCAGGATTTTTACTGGCTTGCCATTCGTGTCATACACGAAGAGGTTGCCGAGTTTTTTTGAGAAAGTTTTTGTGGCAGTACCTGTGATAGATACGACCACGCCATGGTTATTTTTCTTCCAAACTGGCTCGATCAAGTGGAAAACTGCAGTGGCATCTTTGGGATGCTGACGGATGCAGCCGTGGCTCGATGGAAGGTTAGTCTTGTGAACTTTTCCTTCGTGTACACCATAGCCCTTTATTTCACCGGTCTCGAGGTTTATAAGTCCCATCAAGTACGGCATTTTGACTTTGAATTCTTCTGACCAGCCATCGACCACCATTTTTGTAATCAAATAGTTACCAACCAGCGTTTCATTCTCAGGTTTCCCTGAGCTGATCTCGTAGGTTGGATACTTCACTGCACCTTTTGAATCCACCAAGATCGCAGTCTGCGTATCGAGGTTAACCCGGAGGATCAGATAAGGGGTCTCGGCGCGAAGGCTGAGGGTGATGAGAAGGGTCATCGTCAGTAGGATGTATGTTTTCATAGGTAGCTACTAAAGTTCGGTTGAAACACTAGTAGCTGCCCATGAAAATTGTGTGAAAGAACTGTTAGTATTATACGATATAAATTGCATATATGTCAAATGACACATCCTAGTAATAAAAAAGCCGCCAGAGTGTTGCCCTGGCGGCTTCGTGTCGAGATGTGACTCGATTCGTTATCGGAATGTGAACGGATTAACCTTCTCCTTTTTCGTGTTGCGAAACACGGGTGGGTTTGGGTCAGTGATCTTGGATTTTGCCGCGATTTCTGCCGCCTGATCCACAGTAATGATCCGTTTTTCTCCGGTGCGGTTATTTGTAACCTCTACAAGATTTGGGTTCGCCTCGAAGAACTGGTCTCCGATACGAACCTTTTTCTTGTAGCTCCCGTCCGCATTTTTCATCTCAGCGGGAGTGCGGACCACCACTGCGTCAGGGTCGCCAGATTCAGGTGGGGTAGCCGCAGGGGGTGCCTGAGGAGCTTCACTGTTGCTGGTCGTCACTGTCTCCGTTGACCCGAAGGTGTTGCGGAAAGCTGTTTGCAGCTGACCGAACAATGGGACGAGAAGCAGAAAGAGGAGGACAAGCAGGACTGCCGTTGTGGCGAGTCGCAGATAGTCTGTTCCTTTCCCTCCTTTTTTCTCATCAGCGCATGGCTTGACTGGTGGCTTGTCGCCCCCTCCTTTTCCGTTGTCGGTAGGAGGAGTGGTGGGTGGTTTTTGACCGCCGGTGCGTCTGACGATCTCATCGAGATCTTCTTTGGCCAAGCGTTGCGGCCGAGGTTCGACCGGTTGCTGGGTTGTGGCCATGGGTTGTTGCCCTGGCGGTGTCACCTTTGGTGGCGACCCTGGAGGGGTTCCAACGGTTGGTGATTTCTTGGCGGGTGGTGGCAATGTTGTGCCAATGGTGGCTGTTGCGCTCATGTTGGTGCGGGTTCGTATGGTGTTTGCAATGTGCTATACGCAACTCCTTCCGGAGTGCACATGCACATCGCGGATTTGGTTTGGAGTTGGAGAATTGGGGCTGTTTAGACCCTTCATCTTTATGGTCATATTGTATCACCTTAAGTATATTTTGTCAATATATATAGAAATAAGCCCTAAACACAGAGCTTTCAACAGCTGTTTACATATCGGAAGCTAAGAGTACTATCAAGAAAAGCTAGTAGTAATAGCGCAGGTATCTACCTATCCATAGTATTGCAATAAAACACTTTATCAGTTCATGCAAGGGTATACTTGACATAATATACTAGATAATATATAATGTAGACACTATGTTAAACACACATAAAACAACAAAAAACTCAGTTTTGGGAATTATTATTGCCTTGGTTTTCGCTGTGACACCTTCAGCTGCATTTGCAAGTGATTATGGTTTTGGTGCAGATGACTGGTTTTCAGGAGATTCATACTCTTTCGCTCCTGTTTATGATCAGTATACTCCGTCATATGATTCATACTCTTTCGCTCCTGTATATGATCAGTACTATCCATCGTATGACTCATATTCATTTGCACCAGTATATGACCAGTATTATCCTTCATCTGACTACGGTTACAATTGGGGCAGCTCAGACTACAGCGGTTACTCATACCAGCCATACTCATACGGTAGCTACGGCGGATACGGTGGTGGATACACATACACTCCATCAGCTGGATACGATTACATCTACAATACAAACGCGAATGTAAATACAAACAACAACACGAACACAAATACGATTACGAACACGTTCAATCCTACAAACAACAACGACGCTCGAATCAACCTTGTGGTGTATGGTGGTGGAACAGGTACTACAAATACTCAGTCAAACCTTGATGGTAACTGTACTATTAGCCCTTCAGTTGTATATGTAAATCAGGACGTATCATTCTCTGCTTCTGCAACAGGTGGTACATCTGGATACACATACTCATGGACAGGTGATAATGGTGTTAACTCATCATCACAGAGCTTTACTGGACGATATTCATACCCTGGTATGAAGACAGCGACAGTAACTATCCGATCTGGTTCACAGACTATTACTCGATCATGTAATGTTGAAGTTCGAGATACCTACAATGGAAACATTGGTGCGTACTGTGTAGCTAATCCTACAAATGCTGTTGTTGGTCAAAATGTAACATGGACTGTATATCCTACATACAACAATAATTACAACTACAATAACGGTTCATACTACGGTAACACCTCATACTCATGGACTGGAACTGATAACCTTTACGGTAACGGTCAGACAATTGTCCGATCATACAACACTCCTGGATACAAGACTGCAACTGTAACTGGATTTGTAAATGGTCAGTCATTCACGACATCATGTTCTACAAACATTGTAGGTGTTCAGTCTAACGTCACAGTGATCCGAGATCAGAATCTTGGTACACCAGTGTCAGGAGTATTCCTTTCACAGGTCCCAGAAACTGGTATTAGTTTCGGTCTCAAGATGACACTCTTTACACTTGGTCTCGTTCTCTGGAGCATTTTCGCTGCATACATGATTGCTCGAAAGAAGGGAATCAAAGCCGCAGATATGCCAGCAGAATTCATGTCAAAAGTTAATGCGTTCAAGCTTAACAACATGAAGAACAAAGGGATTATCTAATCTCTAACATGGTGGATCTGGCACGATAAGTGCCGACGACGCCAGCGGCGAAAGTTGTAAATCTTCAAGCAAAACCCCGCTCTCATCCGAGTGCGGGGTTTTGTGTTGGGTTAAAATGATGCGGGAAAATTTACAAATACAAAAAAGTGTGTAGCCGAAACTTGTGGATAACTAAGATTCATTTGAGTAATGAAGAAAATATCAAGGAATTATAAAGGTAATTTTGAGAATATTTTTATAGAGATTTAATGTCGATTCGATAGACTTTAAGAGTTAAAAGAATTAACATTAAATTAAACAAAAAAGATGAAAGAAACTAATGCTAAAAAAGAGGAAATAAAAGAGATTGTAAGCGAAGTCTATACTGAGTGTATTGAGCCTGGTTTGAAGACGAAGATAATTGAAGTCTACAAGGAGCATATTGAACCTGGAATTAACAAGAGGTTTGTTGATCTAGAGCATCGATTAGATTACATTGAGGATCTTATTACGAGACGCTTTGATGAGATAGCTATTATGATTCAACGCCAGGTGGTAGATATTATTGATAAGGCAGACAAAGTTGAGGAAAAAGTCTTGGGACACGAGGTGTGACTTGCTCGACTTGAGCATAAAGTTTCCTAGGGGTGTAAATATTGCTTTCCTGAGAAAACTATCCTATAATCACATTGAAGATACATATTGTACTTTATGGCAAACCGGCACCTATCCAGATCAATAGTTCTGCAATCACTGTTTGAATGGGATTTTCGCCGTGCTGAAGAAAATACAATTGAATCAATTCTCCAAAAAAACGTCGATGAATTCGCTCCTGGTATGAGTGATTTTTCTTTTGTTAAAAATTTGGCTGACGGAATCCTCAAGAAAAAGAAAGATCTTGATAGTATCATCGAAAAAGCTGCACCTGAATGGCCGATCGACAAGATTGCCATAGTAGATAGAAACGTACTTCGTATTGGCCTTTTTGAACTCATCTTTGGAGATCGAAAAGAAGTACCTGCGAAAGTGGCTATCAACGAAGCTATTGAACTTGCTAAATCTTTTGGTGGTGAGACCTCTGGAAAATTTGTAAACGGTGTACTTGGTGCTGTATATAAAGAAATGGGTGAGCCAGGCAAGGAAGAAACTTCAACTCGAAAAGATAAGGAGTCAAAGAAGAAAAAAGAAGTTCCCTATGAGGAAATGCCGATTCAAGTTCTTGGTGGAGCAGTAGTATATGCATTTCAGGGTAATGAACTTCATTTGGCACTTGTGCACGACGTGTTCGGGCACTGGACACTTTCAAAAGGAAAACTTGAAGCCGGTGAAAGTGTGAAAGAGGGTGTGATGCGAGAGATCAAAGAGGAGATGGGTATTGATATTAAGATTGAAGATGAACTTGCTCACAATGAATATATTGCATCTCATCCAGAAGATGGAAAGATTCGAAAACAGGTAACATATTTCTTGGCAGGGACTGAATACAACCCTCTTACACTTGGAACAAGTGGAGGGCTTACAGAAGCTAAATGGTTCAACGTAAAAGATATTTTGACTCTTAATTTCTATAATGATATTTTGCCGATTGTGACAAAGGCAGTGCAGATTTTGATGAAAAGATAGTGGGTGGCGCGAAAGGCTTTTCTGGGGTATATTGATGAAAATAACGATAAAAATATATGGATTTCAGTATATTTGAGGCAAGTATTGGTGTTACATTTAATCAAAAAGACCTATTAAAACAGGCCTTTATTCATCGTTCATATCTTAATGAAAATCGAACTCTCAACCTTCAACATAATGAGCGACTTGAATTCCTTGGTGATGCGGTCCTTGAGCTTGTAATCACTGATTATTTATTTAAAAAATATCCTGATAAAAATGAAGGTGATTTGACCGCCTATCGATCGGCGCTTGTAAACGCGGTAACGCTTGCTGGCGTAGCTGAAAAAATCGGCATGAACTCTTTCTTGCTTTTATCAAAAGGTGAGGCCAAAGACACTGGTCGTGCTCGGCAGGTTATTTTAGCAAATACATTTGAGGCACTTATTGGTGCAATTTATATTGATCAAGGATATGAAATGTCTGCAAAATTTATCGCTGACAATTTGTTTAATCTGATTGATGAAATTGTAGCGAATCAAAGTTTCATCGATGCCAAGAGTCGATTCCAAGAAGAAGCACAAGAAAAGGCTGGGGTCACGCCTGCGTATAAACTTATAAAAGAGACAGGTCCAGATCATAATAAAATTTTCACAGTAGGTGTATATCTTCGTGAGGAGATGATCGTGCAAGGTGAAGGTAAGTCCAAGCAGGAAGCTGAACAGGATGCGGCCGTAAAGGCTCTTGCAAAGAAGGGGTGGTAGATCCAGGTGTACTAAGAGGGTATCCTAGGATTGTCTTAATTATTGGTATAAATATAAATTCGTGTTATAATTTAAAACCAGTTAGTTCATTATTAAATATTTTGATTGTAGATGTGTTTTCGACTCTTTGTATCGCTAGATGTGCTCAAGGTCCAATTTTATCTAATGTAATAGTTAGACCAAGATGTACAAAAAGTGACTAGACGAAACGAGGTGAAAATTCATTTGCAATTTCAAAATACTGCGATTCATTTCGTGTGTACTTGAAGTTGTATTACTTAGTTAAATCTTCAGTTACGAACCTCAACAATAGAAAGAAAAGCTCGTATGAGCGCAACCAAAGTTAGTTATAACGAAAACTCGTCACTGGCTCTCCTTATCATTGGTATCATTCTTTTCGTCGGCAGCTTCGCGCTGCTTGTGACGCTTAAGTATGAGGCTGACGATCTCTATTATGTGCGCCGCACGGCACATGTAAAAGTGCTTCATGAGATGAATAAGCTCGTGAAAAAGGAGATCGAAATCACCTCGTCGATGTGTGAAGTTGATCAGCATCTTTGGCTCGGTGGTAGCAATTACTCCCCAGATCAGATCGCTAGTCGAATCAACCGATATGATTTTGATCAGGTATTCTTGGACATCAAATATGTGCTCACGCGCTGTATGACAGTGTCCTGGACTGCCCGACAGTCCAACGGAGGCCGAGTCACTATCGATTCAATTGACGAAGGAAATGCAAGATACCAACAGGTGGTCGACTTTCATGTCGAAAACTTGCTTGCGGCCTACGATCAAGCACTTCGTCGAATCAAGCAGGAGACTTCAAAAGATGTAATCAGGACGATTCCTGACCATCTACCGGTGATCCTTGGGCCATCGGATAAGATTGCGGTCGCTGAACCCTGAAGATCTGTTGCATTTTATATCATCAGTTTCAAGACGCAGCACCGTTCTGACCTTCATGGTTAGATCGGTGCTGTTTTTAATTTTTCAAAATTGCGCATTTAAGCGCTATTCACATAAAACGCCCCGAAATACAGCCCAAAATGGAGCTAAATTTGCTATAATAAAAGGCATATATGGAAATTCCGGGTCACGTCATATCTCGTCTCAAGTCACTTGAGATCAATGGTTTTAAATCATTTGCAAAAAAAGCTGGCCTAGTTTTTAACTATCCGATTACGGCTATAGTGGGGCCAAACGGCTCTGGTAAATCAAATGTGGCCGAATCTTTCCGTTTTGTGCTTGGTGAGCAGTCAATCAAATCGATGCGAGGAAAGAAAGGTGAGGATCTTATTTTCAATGGAGGAAAAGACAACATCCGCGTGAATCGTGCGTCAGTGAAAGTTGTTTTTGATAATACCAATCGAATGTTTAATATTGATTTCGATGAAGTTTCTATTGAACGCGTGGTGCATCGAGATGGTGTAAATGAATATTTTATAAATGACACTTCAGTGCGACTCAAAGACGTGAGCGAACTTTTGGCTCACGCAAATATTGGTTCATCGGGTCACCATATCATTTCACAAGGTGAAGCGGATCGACTTTTGTCGGCTCAACCACGAGAGCGACGAGAGATGATCGAAGATGCGCTTGGTCTTAAAGTCTATCAATACAAAAAAGAAGAAAGTGAAAAGAAGCTGCAGAAGACGGCTGAGCATATCAAAGAAATCGAGTCGCTTCGAAGAGAAATTGCACCGCATATTAAATTTTTGCGTAAGCAAGTTGAGAAAATAGAAAAATCGATCATTCTTCGGAATGAGCTTTCGACTTTGTATCAAGAATATTTTTATAAAGAACAAAAGTATATAAAGACTGAAAAAGAAAAACTGGCAGAGGAAAAGAAAGGTCCGACGGCTGAACTTGAACAACTTCATAAAGAATTGGCGCACCACAAGCATATTTTGGATCAGGCAAAGGAGACGCTTGGTGAAAGTGGTAAGAGTAAGGAGCTTTTTTCACTTGAGTCTGAGATGCGAGAAACGCGCCAGAAAAAAGATTCTTGTGTGCGTGAGCTTGGACGACTTGAGGGTGAGATTTCATACCTTAAGCGAATTATTGATAAAAAACTCAAGGAGGCTGAACATGCACATCACAATGTTGAGGATACAAAGCAGGTTTACTTGAAGGATGTGGAGCATATTTCAAATGCTGTTTCTGAAAAAATTTCTAATGCTACGACTATTGCAATTGATCTAAGTTCTGGTGCAGCACAAGATCCAGTAGCAAAAGCTGAAAAGATCAAAAGTCTATTGGCTGAGATTAAGGAAACTTTGCATGGTTTTGTTCAATATCACCGACACGAGGCATCGGGTTCAGGGTCTGGTACAAACGGCTCAGGTGCGGCAAAAAATCCAGAAGATGCTGTAGCAACTGAGCGAGAAGAAATCGTGCGGATCGAGCATGAGGTTGCATCGCTTGAAGCGAAGCTTGCCACATATTCAGATGAGGAAGCGAAACAAGCGAAACAATACGCTGATATTAAACTTGAGATTGATAAAGAAAAAGATAAGAACGTTGAAAGTGAAAAAGCAGTCCTTGTAATCATGTCGAAGCAGAATGAAATTCATTCGCACCTAGAAACAATCAAGGCAAAGGAAGAAAAAGTGCGAATCGAGGAGGAGGATTGGAAACGAGAAATGCATGAAGCTTCTATGCTTGTTGGTCGTGAATCTGTGCAGTACGAAGCTTTTGAGAATCGCGTAATTGATGGTGTAAACGGCGTTAATGCTGATGCGCAAATTGTCGCGACAGCTTTGGACGAAGGCCGTCATGTGCAAATTGATCGGCGACGAACCATTGAGAAAATGAAAATTCGTCTTGAGGAAATGGGCGGTGCGGGTGGAGATGATATTGTACGCGAGCATAAAGAAGCTGAGGAACGTGACGCTTTTTTGGCAAGAGAGCTTACGGATCTTATGACTTCGTCAGAATCTCTGAAAAATCTCATTCTTGAACTTAATAGTAAACTCGATGAGTTGTTCAAAGAAGGTATTGCAAAAATTAACAAAGAATTTAATACATTCTTTGGTCTAATGTTTGGAGGCGGTTCAGCTGATCTTCGACTTGTAAAAGAGGAAAAGCGGAGAAAGAAAAAGGGTGATTTAGATGATCTTCTCGGCGATGCTGTAAGTGCTGGTATTGGTGCAGGTATGGGCGCCGGAGCCAGATCAACTGATGTAGATGACGAACCTGTAGAAGAGGGAATTGATATCAATATTTCATTGCCACATAAGCGAATTAAAGGCCTCACAATGCTTTCCGGAGGTGAACGAGCACTTACATCCATTGCGCTCCTTTTTGCTATGTCTCAGGTGAATCCACCACCATTTGTAATTCTTGATGAAACAGATGCGGCTCTCGACGAGGCAAATTCACGAAAATACGGCGATATGATTGAGGCTCTCTCAAAGCATTCTCAGCTTATCTTGATTACTCATAATCGAGAAACAATGTCACGAGCTGGTGTGATTTACGGTGTGACTATGGGTGGAGAAGGATATTCTAAGCTTCTATCGATTGCGTTTGATGAGGCGCTTGCGGTAGCCAAATAAAAGTTAAAAGATTCTTCTCTTCGTTGTGTGAGGAACAAAAAAATTCTACTGAAATTTTCCTCTGCTCGTTGCAACTCGCAAGTCTCACACAACTCATTTAAGAATTTTTATCCTGCAAGGCTGAAGTACATTTAAAGAACAATCATGTATTCCAACATCTTATTCTCTAAATCAGCACTCAAAAGCTTTACTTTAATTGTGTCACCAATATTGAATTCTTTCTTTGTGTTTTGACCAACTACTCGATAATTTTTCTGATCTACTGAATAGAAATCGTCTGGTTTTAAATCTTTGAGACGAATGAGACCTTCAGCTTTAGCTTCCGGTTCTTCAACATACACACCCCAATCTGCAATACCTGAAACGGTCACGTCGAATATTTGACCAACTTTTCGTTGCATGTATTCGATCTGTTTATATTTAATAGATGCTCGTTCTGCATCAGCTGCTTCAACTTCGCGCTTGCTTGAATCGATACAGATTTTTTCCAAAGTCATGGCCATTTGGTGAGGAACAGTTTTTCCTTCGAGGAGGAGGGCGAGGATTCGATGTACGAGGAGATCTGGATATCGTCGAATAGGTGAAGTGAACTGTGTGTAATAATCAAAAGCCAAACCAAAGTGACCTGCGTTTGCCGTCGAATATGTGGCCTTGGCCATTGAGCGGAGCGTGGCAATCTTGATGACTGCTTCAGCTGGAGAACCTTCAACTTCACGCAAGAGTTTCTGAATATCTTTTGGTGAAATATTTTTTCGTGGGTTGAAATCAAAGCCAAGCGCTCGCACGAAAATTCCAAGATCTTGAAGTCGCTCAGCGTCAGGTAATTCATGTACTCGATATACACCAAACTTTTCAGTTTTTGCCTCTTTGTTTTTGTCGCTCACAAACTTCGCTACTTCACGGTTGGCAAGAAGCATATACTCTTCAACAAGTCGGTGAGCATCAAGTCGCTCTTTCTTATATACAGAGATTGGTACACCATTATCATCGAGTTTGAATTTAATTTCAGTCGTCTCGAAGTCGATTGAACCATTTTCTTGTCGCGCTTTGAGCATGTTCTTGGCAATTCGATTCATTTCTGAAAGTTCGATTGCGTATGGTGCCTGATGCCATACATTTGCGCTATTTGCATTTGCATCGCCATTATTTGCGTCATTTTCTGGATTAATTTTAATTTCACCAGATTTTACTCGGTCTAAAACATCCTGCACCTCTTCATATGTATATCGCTTGTCAGAGTGAATGATTGTCCGTCCAAACCATCGGTCTAAAATCACGCCGTTAATGTCGGTTACAAAAATGGTCGAAAAAGCGAACCGGTCCTCGTGAGGGTTGAGGCTGCACTGTCCATTTGAAAGGACAGATGGGAGCATGGGGATAGTTCGATCGACGAGATACACAGAAAATGCTCGTTTTCGTGCTTCTTGGTCGAGTGCTGTTCCTGGTCGAACATAGTGTGCAACATCTGCGATATGCACACCGATTTCGTAGTATGCATTTGGCAAATCCTCGCCGCTATAACTTTTCGTCTCGTTCGAGTAAGCTTTTTTCTCGTCAGCACCAAGTCGTCGAATAGAGAGTGCATCATCAAAGTCTTTGGCATCAAATGGGTCGATGGTAGTTGTAAAAACTCCTCGCATATCTCGTCTTGCGGCAAGTTCGTTGGCAGGGATATTGAGTGAGCTGTATTCTTTGGCCGCATCTTCTGCTTCAGCTATCACCTCCGGTGAAAATGTCGTATCGAATCCTCGCTCAAGAACAATGGATTCCATTTCGGCATTGTTATCACCTTTGTTACCGATAACTTGAAGGAGTGTCCCGTGTGGAGTTCGACCCATCACTTTTGGGTCCCAAGTTTCAATATCTACTTCAGCAATAGCTTTGAGGTTTGGTTTTGCCTCAGGGTCAAGAATTTCAATGGCAATATTCGCTCGCTTATCATCTGGCACAAGTAAGAATAAGGGAAGGCCGGCTTTTTCTGCTCGAGCTTTGCTCTCGGCTGGTGCCTCGGTGTCTTCAACTAAGTTTCCTACGAACTTTGTCTTTTTTCGTTCTACGATTTTTATAACTTTTCCATATGTGAGGCCCTTGAATCCATTGTAGAGTTCAATCTGAACTGTGTCGCCTGGAATGGCTGTACTGATGTCTTCTGGCTCAACTGGAATACTCTCTTCTCGGCCCTCAACATCGACAAATCCCTTACCTTTTGCGTTTAGGGAAATTGTCCCTATGAGTGTGTTTTGCATATATGAATATGCTATCAAAAAAAGCTCAAAACGCCTATGAATTCGGCCTTAGAAGTGCATGTAGCCGGAAACCTTGTTTAACCCTTGCTGAGGAGGCAAAAGCCGTTACAAACCTAGTCTGGGCCCGTAAAAGTCCCCAAGGGCCGTATTTGACGCCTGGAGCCTTATTTGATAACATGTCTCCACATATGTTAACTATACGACTTCAGCGAGTTGGACGAAAAAAGGTACCTACATTCCGACTCGTTTTAACTGATTCAAAAAATTCAACAAAAAGCGGCCGATTCTTAGAAATCCTAGGTAACCATGATTTCCGAAAGGAGAATACAAAGATTGAAGCGGATCGAGTAAAGCACTGGATCAAGATGGGTGCTCAGCTTTCTGATTCAGCTCACAACCTTCTCCTCGCAGAAAAAGTGATCACAGGAAAGAAGATCAACGTCCTCCCAAAGAAGACTGTACCAAAGAAAGAAGAAGTTGCAGCCTAAGGTCAGACTGGTGCTCTAAGTTTAAAGAGAAACCTCTCGAATAAAATCGAGAGGTTTTTTCTGTTAAATTTTGTTTGAAAATTGTTGGAATAATATAAAACCCTGCAATCACTTGGTTGAGTGATTGCAGGGAAAGAAATCAAGCTGTTCACAAGGTTAGGTTACCGAACCTAAACTGAGAGTGTGTGCTCTCTTGACTGCAGCATAGATTGATTCGAGGACTTGCGTGGTTAACCATTCTACTTCTCCTTCCTCATGATTGTGTGCTCCAAGGATTAGATTTTCATTACCTGGAAAGATTTTGAAATCAATACCTTGTCTCTTTGTGTCACTCATGCGTTCTTCTTCAAGGGTTCTCATCCACTTTGTGCCGACGATGATGAAGTTAACTTTTTCTACAGGTTGAAATTCACCTTGGTGAAGTTTTTGTGCCACTGATAATGGTAGGTTGATGACACTGCAACCTAATTCAACAAGGGTCTGTATGAGTATTGATTCATATTCAGACACTTGTCCACCTTTGACCCGAATCACTACAGCAAAGACTTTTCCTTTGAGCAAATCGGCTATTTCTTTCAATCGTGTTCTTCTTTGCGATATGTTCTCGAGCCATCTTTTCTCGTCGTTCGTGTACCATCGCGGCTTTCTGGACCCTTTGCGAATCCTATAGATCACGTACACTGCAATGACCAATAATGTGGCTAGAGTCAGTTGGCCTGAAAGATCTGTGGATGTTCCTAACGCTATACTGGTTGTCATCTTTATTGTCTTTCTATGTTGTGCATTTCCGTCAGCATCTTTCATCCGCCCATCAATGTGGGTAGAGAAGACAAAAGCGGAGATACGTGTTTTCAAGGTACAGGATGTACCTCTTCAAAATATACAATATGTCTCTGGTGGTAGTATGTCAAATATTCAAAATAGGCATAAATTTTAGTAAGAAAAAAGCCCATAAAGGGCTATTTTTTTAAAATTTAAAATTTTCAAAACCTATTATATAGACTTAATCCTTAACTTTGCCTGTTTATCCTTATCAACTCGTGGCAATTTGATAGTGAGGAGTCCCTGGTTTTCAGTTGCTTCGGCGTGTTCAATATCAACTTCGTGAGGCAGTCGAACTGCTCGACTAAATGTACCCCAGTATAATTCACGAACTACATAGTCTTCTTCAGAAATATTTTTCTCTTCTTTTCGTGATCCTCGAATGGTAATGGTGTCTCGAGAAATAGCGATGTCCATATCATCTTTTCGTACACCCGGAATCATGGCTCGAACGATAATCTCATCTGGAGTCTGGTATACATCAAGTGAAAGCTCGCCTTCACCGGCCTGATCTTCCATCCATGTTGAAGAAAGGGAATTGTCACCATGATTTGAACCATGACTAGAACCTCCGTGTCCGCCAAAAGTAATAGTCTTCGATTTTGGACCGAATTTTGAAGCGTTTGAATTTGAACCATTGCTACGCGCGCCTATGCTGCCATGAGAAATGCCGTTTTGGCCAGCGCCTGAAGAGCTGTGCTCAGCTTCCTCGTCGAGATCGAGGATTTCGTCATCATCAATATTTACACTTCCTGTTAATCGTTCAAAAAAAGATCTTTTTTTCATGGAGTTCAATCGGTTATGAGTTATGAAAAGTTAAACAAACTTGTACCTTTAGAGTATAGCATATTTGCGTACCCAAAAAGCAAGTAATTGAGTAAAATGCTACTAGACTTATAAAAACTAAAAATTCTTAATCTTCTTCACCTTCTCAAGTGCTAAAATCAGAATAATAAGCGTCATCCATACAAAAGAGAATGCTAAGAATATTTTTTCTTTACCAAGGTTGTAGTGATCGATAGCGATAAGGAGAAAGTTGAAGCCACCATGGAAAAGTGTAGCTACGGCAATTCCAGTGAAAGCCGAAACCCTCTGCTTCCAGACCGGTTTGAAATATGTATAGGCAATAAAGAGGGACAAAAGACCTGATGAAGCTACATGGAGAAGATTGGCACCCATGAATCGCAAGTTGCCTACCATAACTGATGTAAGCGCTTCGCCTTGAAGAAGTGGCCCGAGAAGAAAAAGAGTATTTTCGAGTGCTGCAAAGCCGAGTGATGCAGTCATAAGGTATACAAAGGCGTCAATTGGTTCATCGAATACATTATCTTTGTCGCGAAGTGCTATGAAATACGCGGCGGCGAATTTCAAGAACTCCTCGAGAAGTGCCCAGGTAAAAATAATACTGGCAGTGCTCGCTGATTCACCGATCCACCATTGAGTGGTGCGTTGAAGTGGGTACACCAAAAGTACGGCGCACATACCGCATATAAATGTCAGCCAGATGGTTTGCTTTGATTCGTGGTGATCATGATTTTCATGCATCCAAAACCAAAGCCAGATCAGCGCTGGAAAAAGCCCACCTATGAGTGCATAGAAAAAAGATTCGAGAATAAAAGAAGGGGAATTTGATAGGGCTTCAGAAATGTTTGCTATATTTGCAACATTTGCCAGGCTTGATTCTGAGATAGATTGAGCGACAAAGTACGAAGCCGCCGTCGCATCAGTTGCCATAGTATAAAGATTGTCGCCAAAAAACGACACAATTTTTCCGAAAAATCCTATTGATTGTGAGAGAAAAGGGGCCATTCGCGAGCCATCAAAAGATCGGCTGGCTTAATTGTAGCATGGTCGCGTTCAAGAATTGATTTACCTGTGTTCAAAATTGACCATAATTCTTCAGTGATGTGCGGCATTATCGGGTGGAGTGAAGTGATAATCATCCGAAGTGTATGAAGAAGGAATTGTGCACGTGATTGTTTGTCGGCATCTGTGCCAGGTTCAGCAGCTTCAGTATTTTTTTCAGGATTTGATTCGTCTATTTTTGCAACACGGCCATTAAAGATAACTTTTGAGTCTTCAAGAATGACGTCGGCAAGAGTACTCCATGCATAGTGGTACAATTTTTCTGCTGCCAAGTGAATTTTGTACTCATTGAATTCACGTGTAATCGCTGTCCAAAGTTCATTTCGCTCCGCGATAAGTTTTTGATCTGCTTCACTCCATGATGAAAAGTTTTGGTCATAAGAAATACTAAGTGGTTCGGTGCTTGAAAGAATAAACCGTGTAATATTCCAAAGCTTATTTCCGAAATGTTTATACCCTTTGATCTTGTCCTCAGCCATTGAAAGGTCATTTCCTGGAGTATTTCCGATTGCGAGCCACATTCGGAGTGCGTCGCTACCATATTTTTCAATCAAATCAATTGGGCTTGTTACATTACCTTTTGACTTTGACATTTTTTGACCTTTCGAGTCGTTTACGAGTCCGTTTAGGTACACAAGTTCAAACGGAATTTGCTGTTTTAGATAGAGTGAGAAAATAACCATTCGCGGAATCCATTTGAAAATGAGATCGCGACCGGTTTCCATAACCTGAGTCGGGTGATATGTGGCAACATCACCGTCGATTTCGGCACTCTCACTGCCGTCTCTGTAAGTGTTTTTTCGAGTACCATGTGAATATCCGAGTGCCAAAAGTGGCCACTGTCCAGAAGAAAACCAAGTGTCAAATGTGTCAGTATCTTTTGTGAGCGGTTGGTTACAAGTTGGGCATGTATCTGCTATGTCAGTGTCGAGAAAACCTTGATTACATGCAACACAAACTTTTGCAGGAATTGGGATACCCCAAACAATCTGGCGAGAAATGTTCCAGTCGAGGGTGTTTTCCATCCAGTATGTGAATATTTTCTCGTAATTTTCAGGTAAAAAACGAACTGAACCCGACTTCACGGCTTCTAACGCTTTTTCTGCGAGTGGTTTCATTTTTACAAACCACTGATCTTTGATTTGTGGTTCGATTTGAGTTTCGCATTTGTAGCAGCATTTCACATTGTGCGTATAATTTTCATCAACCCTTACGAGAAGACCTTTAGCTTTTAGTTTTTCTACAATCTGAGGTCGTGCTTTGCTGATATGGATACCTGCAAACTCTTGCGCAATCGGTAAAAGCTTTCCCTTAAAATCAATAATTTGTTCAAAATCAAGGTTGTGGCGCTGTGCAATTTCAAAATCCACCGGATCGTGCCATGGAGTGATAGTCATTACACCTGTACCGAATTCCATATCAATTGCGCTATCTTTAA
Organism: uncultured Candidatus Saccharibacteria bacterium; assembly: GCA_964467385.1. GTDB lineage: Bacteria > Patescibacteriota > Minisyncoccia > Phycocordibacterales > CAIZLB01 > VEQN01. The sequence continues at coordinate 14,868 of CAYXQC010000005.1, read as the reverse complement.
TAATCGTTGCAGTGATTGGTCCATTGATCCATTCAAGCTCTATCTTCTGGCCGTGTTCGTATGCTGCATATCGTGTATCTTCTGGGTGCATTACTACATATTTGTCGCCGAACTTCGTTTCTGGTCGAGCTGTGGCAATTTCAAAAGGGCCGTATTTGAAATAATAAAATGGATCTTTTTTCTCGATGAATTCTGTTTCCACATCTGAAAGGGAAGTTTGATGTTTCGCACACCAGTTTACGATTCTTTTGCCACGGTATACAAGGTCATCTCTAAACATTTTTCTAAATGTTTCTTGTGCAGAAGTTACAACATCGGGATCAAGTGTAAACTTTTCTCGTGACCAGTCACATGATGCACCAATTCGTCGGACATCATCTTCCATGAACTTTTTATTTTCAATCGTAAATGCGTAAATTTCTTTGTACAACTCCTCAGGATTCATATTAAATCGTGAACGTCCTTCTTTTTCAAGCTTCCGCTCATATACAATTTGCGTTTCAAATCCAGCGTGATCTGCACCTGGAACATACAAAGCCTTTTCGCCTTTCATGCGATGATATCGTGTAAAAATATCCTGAAGTGTAATGGTGAGTGAATGTCCTACGTGAAGCCGACCGTTGGCATTTGGCGGAGGCATGATGATGGTGTAGCTCTTAGCGTCCTTCGCTGTGATACCTTCAGCTACGGCTGTTTCGGGATGAAAAAGACCGCTAGCTTCCTCGAGCTTGTATACAGTTTCCTCGGTTGCTTTAGGGTCGTAGGCCTTTAGGAGAGGGGCTGGGATGTTTGGGGCAATGTATGCTGAGTTTGCTGGCGCAGCTTGGGTGACTGGGTCTATAGGCGTGACTGAGGCGTCCCCTGTGCTGGCTTTTTTTATGGTTTCTTCTGACATAGTATTTGGTAGTTTAGCAGAAAATGAGGCTTTGTATAAGGGTTATTAAAGCGACAAATTTCCTTGAGCCCTCAAAAGTTTTGCATCATCTGGTTGCAAGATTTTTGCGTCACTTGCAACAAATCTAAGATATCCAGCAATCCCGATCATTACTGAGTTATCAGTTGAAAGAGAAATAGATGGAGTATAAAGATTGATTCCATCTTGTGTAGCAAGTTTTTTAAATGCGTCACGGATATATACATTTGCCACAACTCCACCGCCGATGATGAGTGTTGTTGCGCCAGTTTCTTCAATTGCACTTCGAGTTTTTGATACAAGAACTTCAGTAACGGCATTTTCAAATTCTTCGGCTAAGGTGAGTTTTTCTATATCTGTTAACTTTGCTTCATTGCGACTTTCCGATTTTTTCTGTAACTTTTCTTTCACTGCATATAGCGCCGCTGTTTTCAAACCAGAAAATGAAAAATTGAAATCCTTACTATGAATCATTGGGCGTGGAAGTTGCCATGGTTTTGCGCCAGTTTCTTTTTCGATTTGCGTAGTGAGATTTTGTGCACGACTTTCTGCTGCTAGTTTTGAAATTTTTGGTCCACCTGGATATGGTAAATCCATAAGTCGCGCTACTTTATCAAATGCTTCACCGATCGCATCATCGAGTGTTTGGCCGATGATTTTGTATTGATGCCAATTTTCAGAAAACACAAGCTCGGTGTGACCGCCAGAAATTAGGAGTGCAATAGCGGGAAATTGAATTTTGGTTGAATCTTTACCTTGTTCGATTTGTTCGGATGAAATATTTTCATTCATGAGCACAGAAACAATGTGTCCTTCCATGTGGTTAACTGGTGCAAGTGGTTTTTGTAAAGCTATAGAAAGGGCTTTGGCTAAACTTACACCTACCCAGAGTGCCGGTTCGAGGCCAGGACCTTCAGTAACTGCGATGCAATCAATAGTTGGAATTTCGCTTGATTCGAGAAATGGAATGAGCGCATCATACAAGCCGTCTTCTCGTGAAAGAATTTCTTTGATTTCTAATTTCCGCGCATCAGTGAGCTCAGGGATCGGTTCGATTGCTGTATCTTGTGTAGTATGTTCTTCTGCGAGTGAGATTGTCTTTGCTAAAAGTGGAACAAGATTTTTTGCATGTTCGCGCTTTGCGAGAATAGGGAAAACTCCACCATATTCGGTATGAATATCAATTTGTGAGTATAGTGCATTGCCAAGAATTTTGTATTGAGGTGCATCAATACCACCACTTGCTTCAATTAGTGAAACGGCAGTTTCGTCGCAGCTTGTTTCGATAGAGAGGATTTTCATGGTGGTTATGCTTATGATGTGGTCACGTATTCCGTCTGCTGACGAAATGGTGCTATGCAATTTTTTTCCAGGTAAAATAAGTAGTTTTGTCAGCCTGAACCTCTTTGTATCCTCCTGGGTTATATTGAGTGGAATCAATCTCTACTACCGCATTATGTTTGTTGCGATGACTGGTGAGTCCCGGATACGATTTTGAATCGGCGTCTTCAACTACAACCTCTCCCTTTTCAGTAACGAATCCTTCCTGTATGCCAAGCTCTTCGCTCAAGGCTCTTGCAACCACATCTTCGATATTATTTTCGCTGCGCTTGATTTTTTCGCCGATACTCACTTCAAGAGAACGAACTCGCTCTCGACCATCTGCAAATACCTGTTTTTCTTCAACCAATTTGTATGTATCATTTCTATCTTTATACAAAACAAGGAGGGCAAGGAACGAAAACTCACGAATTAATTTTCCTGATTCTACATCTTGAACAAGCATTGTCTCTCCATTGTTGATTTCATTAACTAAATGATCAACTGTTTTAGCCTCACCCTTACCCCAATCATGAATAGGGATGCCATATTGATTCAAGAGACTGATCAATTCGTTTTTTTCAATATGCGACTCTTTTAAATAATTTTCCATAGAATTACTATACTAACTTAGACTAGCTGTTGAAGGTGACCCTACCGGGAGTCGAACCCGGCTTTAAAGCTTGAAAAGCTTTCGTCCTAACCGATAGACGATAGGGCCATTTGTTTGGGAAATATAACACTTTTTCACCAAAAATGCAAAAAAACTGATTGAAAATGGGACCAGGCCGTGATATTCTCATTTTGTATAGAAATCGGCCGTATGTGGCTTATTTTAGGTTTAAATTAGGGCGATTAGCTCAGTTGGTAGAGCGTCCGCTTGACGTGCGGAAGGTTCAGAGGTTCGAACCCTCTATCGCCCACAAATAGTCTAAAAACAAGGATCGGGATTAAACTATCTTCGACTCACCGCAATATAAATATCTTCAAGCGCTTTTACAGCATCACCGGCTGCTATGTTGTTCTGATGGTATAGGCCATCTGTACAATCACCAGCTGCCCAAACGCCAGGGGTTTTAGTTTGTTGATTTCGTGGGTCCACTACGATTTTTCCATAACTATCTAGTTCAACAATATTTTTTACAAAAGAAGTGTTTGGGATAAGGCCGATTTCAATAAAAATACCAGTAACAGGGAGAGTCTGTGGTGTTCCGGCCGCATCAGAGGTTTCGTACACTAAACCTTTCACAAATTTTTCACCCACAATTTCATTGATCACTGCATTTTTTAGAACTCGCACATTTTCTTTTGCGCAAACTTTTTCAACAGTAACAGGATCAGCACGAAAGATTTCACTTCGGTTGATGATCGTTACGGATTTACAGTATGCAGCGAGCTGTGCAGCGCTTTCAAATGCAGCATTCCCACCACCAACAACAGCTACATCTTGGCCAGCGAAGATTGGTCCATCACATGTTGCGCAGTACGTCAGACCTTTGTGTTCAAAAATGTCCGCATTCTTCGCTTCGATTTTTCTTCGAGTACTTCCTGTCGTGATGAGAATATTTTTAACGATATGCTCGTTTGATTCTCCTGTGCCAGTCTTTGTGACTGTGATTTTGAAAATAGGGGACGCATCTGTATGTTCTGGAGATTTTTCGATAGAAGTTACTCGACTTCTAGTTTGAATATCTACAATATTGCCAGCATACGCTCGGAGATGTTCCTCAAGATTTTTACATAGATCCGCACCGCTTATTTTGACTGTACCAATCCAGTTTTCAATTCCCTCAGAAACTGAGCTTTGACCAAGGAAAGATTCAGTTACAAAAAGGGTTTTAAGTTGCTTTCGTGATGCATACACACCTGCAGCAACTCCTGCTGGCCCACCACCAATAATTAGAAGATCATATGTGTTCATAGAATTGCTGTTCATAGATTTACAATTATACGGCAGAAGGGGAAATTCACATGTATTGACTTTTATATAATATTGTGACAATATTTCGATGCCAAGTGGCACTGAACTTAAGTCAAAAAACAACAACCTTCATATTACTGAGGAGAAATTATGCATACAAGTAGAAATGCGTTTAGGAAAAACCTTCAGAAGGCAGAGATTGAAAATGCAAAATTCAACATCATGATCGTGAAGTTTGCTGGCTATGCAATCCAAGCAGGTCTCTTTCTTCTGATGATGTTGGTCAGCACTTCTTGTTTCAACTTGCCCAGTTTGATTTTGAACTACACCATCACTGATCTGGTGAAATTGCTGGTACCGTCGATCGTGGCGTGTCTCATCCTGCAATCGAAAATCATCTGGCCAATCCTGTGGAAAGAAGAGAAGAAACTCAAAGCACTTCTTGGTCAGTAGATCGGACTACTCACCATAAAAGCCCGTCGTGGAAACACTTCGGGCTTTTTTATATAACGAAGAAAGAATTGGTTTTACTATTTAAGTTTAGATCGTCGCAAAAACGCTGGCACCGCACCCCAGTCATCATCTTCTTCGTTTGTGGTTTGGATAGGAGTAGCCTCTTTCTTTTCCTGAACTGGAGCAATAGGAGCTGGCTGCTGTGGAACTGGAGTTGCTGGCTGAGGAGCTTGAGACGCCTGTTGAACTTGTGCAGATGCAGGAGTTTGCTGTGCGCCACTATTTGATCCGCTCATGAAACTATTAAAAATACCTCGTCTTGGTTCTGGAGCCGTGTCGTCGTTTTGAATCGGGTTCATGGCTGTGCCGTACCCAACAGCTTTTGGTTCTGGTCGGTCAGTTCCGAAGAACATTTTTCGAGCATTGTGTGAATCAGGGAAGTTCGCTGCGATTACTGTGATCTTGATTTCATTTTTCTTGAGTCGTTCGTCTTTTACTGTACCGAAAATAATTTTGGCATTTGGATCAACTGAATCAGTGATAATCTTTGCAGCTTCCTGGATTTCCCACATAGTGAGATCATCGCCTGCGGCAATAGAGAAAAGAACACCTTTTGCGCCGTGAATAGAAATATCGATAAGAGGAGAGCTAATAGCTGCCTTTGCTGCTTCCTCTGCTCGTCGCTCACCAGAAGCTGTACCGATACCCATAAGAGCAGAACCGGCATCTTCGAGAACGGCACGAATGTCAGCGAAGTCGATGTTACCTACTGTACCTGGCATAGTGATGAGATCAGAAATACCCTCAACTGCCTGTCGGAGAACTTCGTCGCACATAGCAAATGCTTGCTTTGCAGTTGTGTCTTTGCCTACAGCCTGAAGAAGCTTGTCGTTTGGAATGACTACAAGTGCGTCTACTGCGGCTGAAAGTTCATCAAGACCTTGTTCAGCGAGTCGCATACGTGATTGACCTTCAAATGAAAATGGTTTTGTAACGACACCGATGGTGAGTGATCCCATTTCTCGTGCGATCTTTGCAACAACTGGTCCAGCACCTGTGCATGTTCCACCACCAAGACCTCCTGCAACGAAAACCATATCAGAATTTTTCAATGCCTCTTGAATTTCTTCTTTAGTTTCTTCTGCAGCTTTTTTTCCAACTTCAGGATTCATACCAGCACCGAGTCCTTTTGTGAGATTTTTTCCAATATGAATTTTTTTCTTCGCCAAAGAGTGGTGAAGATCTTGTGCATCAGTGTTGATAGCGAGGAAGTCAACGCTTTTAACTTTTGCATTGATCATGTGGTTGGTAGCATTTTTTCCTGAGCCACCTACGCCTATTACTTTAATCCGTGCGAATGTTTCGATTTCTGGTCTTACTTGAGGCATGTTTTGTAATGGTTAAATATTGATGGTGCAAATAATACCACCATTTAAAAAATAGCAAAAGACGACATTTGAGCTCTTTTGTGGCGTACATTAAGGCTCTATTGCAAATTAGACTTACAAATAGTCAAAAATGTGGCTTGAGTAAAGAGTATTTTGGCCTTGGCCTAAAAACAACGAGATATACTAAAAACTAAATAAAAACCAAGGTAAACTAATGTGCTATATCAAGAAATATTATGGCAAAAATCGCTTGAGCCACGCCCAGAGACTCTTTCCAGTTTTATCCCAGATATGTCCAGGGAGAATACCATCGCCAGCACCAGTTTCTCCTTCATCTTCAGTGAGGCCGATGATAGCGAGACCGTATGCAACGGCCCATTCAGAATCACGCACAATACCTTTTACGTTTCCGTCGAGTCGAAGTTTGCCTTGCTTTGAAGGAAGTCGGAGAGCTAATCGAGAAAGTTCTTCTATATTTGGAATAGATGAGCCTCCGCCAGTTAAAATAATTCCGGCAGGCAAGAGACCATTACGATCAATTTTTCGCAAATGATCTTCGAGTAAATCAAAGATATCTGAAAGTCGTGCGATTACAATTTCCTCTATCTTCTTTTTTGAAAATTCGCCGATGCGACCTTGGCCGATTTTGATAAGTTCAGCGTCTTCGAGTGAAACTTTGAGACCGAGAGCAAGATCGTTTGTAATATCATTTGAACCAATTTGAAAAACTTCCATTGAAACTGGAATATTATTTTCAAATACAATAATAGAAGTTGTTTCTGCGCCGATGTTGGCGAGAACACAACCGGCAATCTTCTGAGTCTTTGAAAGACTTACCACACTTGCAGCGATAGGGGCTGCAGCAACATCTTGGATAATAATATCTGCTTCCTCGAAGGCAGACATCAAGTCGCTCAAGTGATGGGCGAGTGAAGTGATATACAGTACACGCGCTTCGAGTCGCATCGCTTTAAGTCCATGAGGACGGCCGAGTACTTTTTTACCATCAATCTTGTATTCAAGAGGAACAGTATAGATAATTTTACGATTCTGAATGTAATGATTTGGTAGTTCTTTTTCGCTTTCCTCGATCGCTCGTTTTACATCGAGACCCGTGATGTCATTGTCGGCTTTTGTAACAGCGGTTGAACCTGTTGAAATGATGGCACCAAGTCCGATACCACCAATAGAAATATAGGCTTTTCGAATAGTTGTTCCGAGAGTTCTTTCGGCTTGAGAAACGGCGCTTTTAATGCTCTTAGAAGCATCGGCGATATTTGTAACGAAACCATGGCGAATACCTTTAGACTCTGCTACTCCAGTTGCAACTATGCGTGGGAGTGCATCTCTGTCTTGCTTTGTATCTTTTTCAACGACAATGACCTTTACTTGATGACTTCCAAGGTCAATGCCGACGGTAATGTTTCGACCGATGGCCATGTATATATTTTTTAAAAAATGAAACTAAGTAAAACTTGAAATTTAGCTAAAAAACGACATTTAAAATTCAGAATTTTTTAGTGCGAGTTTTAAACTAAACCTGAAAGAAGCGCCGAATCTTTGCTTCTTCACTCTCCATTCTACTACCATGATCGAATCCTTTCAAATGCATTAAACCGTGGATAAATACGAACTTCAGATAATTATCAAAAGTTCTACCGAATTCTTTCGCTTTTATTCGCGCTTTGTCAGGATGAATGTAAATTTCACCCATGCCATGCTCGCCATTCGCGTCGGAAATAGGGAAACTTAAAATATCAGTTGCGTAATCTTTTTGTCGATGAGTTCGATTCAGTGTTTGCGCTCTTTTTTTACCAATAAATCGCAAGTCGAGCTCGTAATTTTTGCCGAGCACTTTATCTTTGATACGAGAAAAAAACACCACATCAATGTGCGGTGCTTTTTTCAAAGTTGTACTATAGTAGAAAGTTGAATTTGTTGCTTCTTTTTTTGAATTCATGCGCATTTCGCTTCAAGCAAATTCGGAAAATATCCCGATGAATACTATCGTCGCTTTGTTGTTGGCTGAATCTTTCCAAGCTTCAAAAGCTTTTCTCGTTCTGATTGTCGTCGCTTCTTTTCAAGAGCAGCTTTCTTTTTCTTGTAGTAAGAGAGGTTTCGTTCTGTGTATTTGATAGATCGAACACGGTTTAAAACGCCTGACTCTTGTACTTTCTTTGTGAATCGTCGAAGTACTGATGCAGCGCTTTCTGTTGCGTTCTTTTCGATATTGACATTTATCATAGGGTCACACTATATCATGCACCCTCGTTGAATGCAACGGCCGAATATGATAGATTTCTCCTACGTGGCGCGAGTGCGCTATTTGTTGTGTAAAGAGGTTTTGGACCAAAAATCCAGCCACAAACATGATAGCCATATTGGCATTTAGGTCATTGAAATTCAACCATCTTATTTTTCATGAATGCAGTAATGCTTCCTCCGGCGGCTCGACGAGCGTCTTTTCAAAATGTCCTTGCTACATTGGATATGCACTCCCAGAAGTCCCATGGTCTGGAAGAGATTTATCAAATGGAGTGGGATGGCTGGTACATTGCACTTCTCGAGAGAATGTCTCAGATCGATGGATTCAGGAATCAAGATCTTCTGCAGATGCTGGCTGAAACGGTTACGTCACCGAAACTCATCAGCGAAGCGTTTGATTTTCTTGGTGTTGATCTGGAAAAGGAACTACCTGAGATTCGACAAACTGTTACTTTACGCAAAAAAGTCGTAGAGAAGACTATTTGTCACGAAATCCTCTCGAAAGTAATCCAGGAAAATGAATTCAACGGAGTCGTTCCGTGGTACGTTCTCTTGTTTCTGCTTTTGAGTTGTCCAAAAAAATCCGATCATCGGACACCTATCGGCAAGACTTGTAACGTCATTCCAATCCAGGTCAATGGCTTGGTCCGCTACGCCGTCATTGGTCACACCAAGTCGAGCAACGAAAAATGGACGCTGATCTCCGTGGCCAATGCTTCACCACTCCCTGGTGGTATTCCTCGAGGTCACAACATCGTTCTTTGTGAACCCTATCCAGCGACTTGATCCGCATCCACATTGATTGATAGGCTCAATGTAAAACACCTCATCAGATTTCTTCGTACCCATTCGTACAAAGGATCTGTGAGGTGTTTTTAAATTTCGTAAGAATAAAAGTTAATTCACAAAACATATGCTACGCATATTTGGATACACTTTCTATACTAGTTTTTTAAGATACGCGATCAACTCTTTAATCAGTACAGTTTCCTGAACACGAGTGTGCATATGTCGGACAGTGACACTATCTTCAAGCGCTTCTTTTTGTCCAAGAATCAAAATGTAAGGCACGGCCATTTTTTCTGCCGCCATGAGTTGGCTAGTGATTTTGTCTCGTGAAAGAGATTGGTGAACCGCAATGTTTGCAACACGGAGCATCTCGATAATCGCAAGACTTTTAAGTTTCGCATCGTATCCAAGCTGAATGAAGAAGAATTTCGGAGCAACTTCTTTCTTTGGTTTTACTGGAGCCTTCATGTGCTTTACAGCTTTCTCGTCGACAAGAAGAGTTGCACCAACAGCAGGGATTTCTTTTTTACCCCAAGCTTTCTTTGAAACGGTGTTGTATCTTTCACCAATACAGAGAACCTCACGCTTTTCAGTCCGCTTACCGTTTTTGTTTTCTTCACTTGTAATTTTTACGATTTGAAAAATTGTACCTGAAGAATAGTGTTTGCTGCCGATAAGTGAATGGTTGATGGTGTAGGGAATATTGAGAGATTCTACATATTCGAGCACTTCTCGGAAATGATCTCTACTCTGCTCAGAAAGATAACTCATTGGCTTAGGGGCTTCATCGAGAAGAGTGGTGCATGTCTCGTCAGTACACTTGAAAATAGAAAGAGGGTCTTTTTTAAAAGATTGTCGCCATTCTGTTGGAAGTTCACCGAGTCGTTTTTTGCAAAAAGTACTGAACTCTTTACTGAATCGTGCAAAAGAATCTTTATCACCAATTGAATTGAGTTCTATCATTAATTCAACCGTTTTTGTTTTATCTTTTTCAAATTTTTCGCCGAGGTGTTCTTTGAGAATTACAAAAGCTGTTTCAATGATAATAGCGTCGGCAATACTCTTGGCGTTACCAATGATGTCGAGATTGAATGAATGACCGTGGTGCTTAGGGGTGTTTGCGTGTGGATTTCCATCGATTGGACCACTGTAGTAGACCATCGGAGGTTGATTGAGATCGTTCATTGTTTTGTCGACAATGTATGCACGCATCAGAGCAATTTTTTCTTCAAGTAAATTATCAAAACTCAAAACAGAGTCCTCGTCATTGTAAGAATTTTTCTTGCTATCTTTAAAGTTTTTTACCTTCGAAAGATCCTGTTTTTCAACTTTTACATTTGTAAAATGAGTGAAGCCGTAATGTTTAGCCGTAGACTCGGCGTGTATGTGACTCTTGTGAATCTGTACCGGCTTAAGTTTTTCCTGAGTTTTTTCTTTCATTATTTTAACTTTAGTTAATTGGATACCATGCTATTTGCTCTGCTCTTTGCTTTGGCTAAACTTACTAACGTCGCCGGGCAGTATACTAATAGATTTGAATGGATACAAACGTAGGAAAGCTTTACCAGTAATATCCTCTCTTGGCAATGCCCCCCAGCTTCTGGAGTCAAAACTTACCGTTCGATTGTCACCCATGACAAAATATTGGTCCATAGTAAGTTTAATTTTCGATTCTTTGTCACTTTTGAATGTGATATATGGCTCGTCGAGTACAAATCCTTCAGGGTGTTCAGCGTTGAAAATTGTCACGATGTTTCCTTTGACCTCGACTGTTTCACCTGGAAGACCGACAACTCTTTTGATGAAATGTTTTGTGGTGTCGTAAGGGGGACGAAGTACAATCACATCACCTCGCTTCGGCTCAGAAATTTTGTATGAAAGTTCATCAACGATGAGATAATCTCCTGTATCAAAGTTTGGCTCCATTGAGCTGCCATATACAAGAAATGGTTCAGCAACAAAAAGTCGGATAGGTAGAAGTACTAAAATTACAAAAAAAATAAATTTCCAAGAAATACCATCTCTTTTATGCGTCGACTGTTGGTTATTACCGTGTTCAGAACTCACGCTATTTATATGTCCCTCATGTCCCTCTGTGTGGTCCATATGTCCTGGCACTTCAGAAGCATATGCTTGAGAGGAAGAGTCGTCGTATCTGCCAGTTTTAGTTTGGGCATTTTGCACAAGTGATCTATATATCTCAGATCCAACATTTTTAGGACTTTTTGAAGAATTATTCATACCGAGAAAGTGCATATAAGTAGAAGCATAATACTATAAAAAGTGATATACTCCAACAAATCCAGTAATATGTTTTTATGGAGCTGGTAGACAATCAACATACTAACCAAACTAAATATGCATGTAATCGTCGGACTCGGAAATCCAGGTGAAGAATATAAAAATACCCGGCACAACGCTGGTAGAATTGCTGTTGAATATTTCGTAAAAAATATCTCAAAAATAGCTGAAAAAATAGATGGCAAGAAAGGTGCAAAGGAAAGTGAACTTTCTGACTTCGAATTTAGCAAAAAATACAATGCTTTGATGTCAAAAGGGACAGTCTTCGGTGAATCTGTACTTGTACTTTTACCTGAAACTTTTATGAATAAATCCGGACTTTCACTTAAGGATACGATCACAAGTGTAAAGAAAGCTGAGAAGCTTATAGTTGTTCATGATGATCTTGATTTGCCAATTGGAAACATAAAAATGTTTTTCAATAGAGGATCAGGAGGTCACAAAGGTGTTGAATCAATCAATCGAACAATCAAAACTGAAGCATATGGACGACTTAAAGTAGGAATTTGTCCAACAACTCCAAGTGGTAAGCCAAAAAAACCAAGTTCAGATAAAATGCCGGATTTTATAGTAAGCGCATTTCGACCGAACGAACTTGAGGAAATAAAATCCGTATCGAAAGATGTTGCAGAGGCTTTGTATATTGCTATAACAGCTGGTAGAGAAAAGGCGATGAATGTCTGTAATACTAGGTAGTGGTGATTTTGTTGTAAATTCTGCTCAAAAAATAAAAAACACCAGCCTGTACTGCGTTCGATCTGGACCAGTTAAGGTTTATGATCTATGCGGTACGGCTGGTTGTGTTTCAGTTTACGCCGTGAAGTACACGGTGGTTGATGCTGCAGCGTAGTGCTTCATCGGGGATGAAAGGTTTCTTTTCTTTCATCTTGAGTGCGATGGCCAGGAAGAGGGTCATCGTCAGGATCTCCAGTTCTATTGGTGGTTTCAATGATGATGTTGTCATTATATCCATGAGCCCTCTCGCAGCGGAATTGCTTTGAGGTAGGCATGGAGAGGTCCAGATGTTGAACCGCTTTATGCTTACCTCAAATCTTATCCAAGCCACTGTGTAAAAGTGCTTTAAGCTTTGCTTGTGTAATTATACCACTATAAAAACATATGTCAACTATTACGAAAATAAAGAATTTATAAAAATCCCATCAAAATCCAGGCAAAAATTTAGGGACCCGGTGTGAGCGGGTCCCTTGATGACGAGCTGTTACATTGTCACCGTAGATCAGGTTGAAGGTTTACCTGACATCATTCATCTTCATCGTCCACCTCTTCGAATCCTCCGCCATCGGAGGTTCCGCCACCATGGTCGGTCTTGTCCCATTCGATAAGGGCAAGTCTGACAAGTGCAATGGCACCTTCTCGTGTCTTAGCACCAGCGGCGAAGCCAGTGTTGTGACAGTAAAGAGCACCAGGCACCCCAGTGATACGGTCGAGACCACTTTCGACCCCATACCACTCGGCGGGGAAATCAAAGAGCTGGACACCCTTGTGGCTTGTGGCCAGGACGTTCCAATTTCGATGTTGCGGATTATTGGCATCGGCTGCAGGTTGGATTACCACAAGGACTCCTGAGTTTTTGGTCAAGACGCTCCTCCATGCCTGGCTTGTGTTATTTAGGACCAGCACGCGAGGCTCCTCGGTGGAATTTTGCTTTTCGAGGAGTTTATTCAGCATTGGCCTGTGATAGACCGAATCGATCGCGCGCTTTACTGCACCGATCAAGATCTGCTGAACAAACTTTGTTCCGACCTGGAGAGCATCGTATTGATCATCAACAATCTTGTCACTCCCGATTTCCACCGGGTTTAACATTGAGAATGCTGAGGAGATGCTCTGGATTTTTGCACCTGTTGATGATAGCCGAACGTCGCCGGTATCCAGTGCGCAAATACCCTCGATCAGTTGACTATCGACGATGCGGGCGACTTTGCGAAAAGGTTTCCCACCCTGCAACTTGATCCTAGTACACCGCCTTGCTACCGACTTGGAGAATTCCACTCCGAAGTCTTTCCAAAATAGACCCGCTGCGGAATAAAGAGTCCCCTCGACGTCTCCTTTACTTGGACGTCGACCAGCACCATTTGCTTGATGGTGATCGTACCGATACAAATCTGGATCGTAGATCCCACCAACGTCAATCACGATGTCTGAATTCTGAATTACTTCTGGATCACGACTCCGACGAACCAACATTGTCAACGTGTACTTGAAACGGGTAGCTCCATCGTTGTAGTCATCAAGAAGGAATTTTACCATTGCGAGGCAAATTGCCTCATCGATGTGGAAAACTCCACTATGAACTGTTACTCGGAGTTCGTCGCGTTCTTGATGAACGGCTTCAAACAGAGATTTCAATGTGTGCGGTGGTTTTTGTGCCTGTTCTGGTGCTTGTGTTTGGTCTTGTGTATCTGGTGAGCTCATGGCCCACCTCCTTTCTTTTTGCGACCCTATGCCTTTGTATGGGTCATGGTTTTCAACGTACCAGCATCAGATCTTCAAAGTCCTAGCGTAGGACAGGGAAGTTGCTTCTGTGAGCATCTGAGTCAATTTATATTATATAACACTAAATTTAATATGTAAAGCACCTGAAAAAGCAATAAAATTTATCTAAAATCTGCATACTTTTTTCATAATTAAACAAACAAAAAACACCGTTCAGTTTTACCTGAAACGATGTTTTTTGTATTGAGAATTTCCTCTCAATTTTGCGTTAGATCAGCGCCAAAATGCGCCTAGCTTCTTTACTTCTTATCAACGAATCCAAGTGCCATCTTCTGGTCCTTAGCATCGAAGAGATTGATTTTGAAAGAGTAAACTTTTCCGAGTTCAAGTTTTTCTCGAAGTTTTGCTTCGCTGCCGAATTCTGAAACATGTACAAGTCCTGCAACACCTTCTTCGATTGAAGCCAGTGCGCCATGTTTGTTGAATTTGATAACTACACCATTAACAACATCATCCTTTTTGTATTTCTTCTCAGCTTCTTTCCAAGGATTTGGTTTGAGAGCTTTGATAGAAAGAGAGATTTTGCCGTCTTTGATTTCGATAACTTTAACCTTTACCTTATCGCCAACTTTGTAGAGAGCTCGAGGATCTTCAACGAGTGCCCAATCAATTTCTGAAATGTGCACAAGACCTTCAAGACCTTCTTCGAGTTTAACGAATACACCGAAGTCTACTGCGCCAGTAACTGTTCCTTCAGCTTCATCATTGACCGCGTATTTGCCGATAATTCGATCCTTTTCTTTTGATTCTGGATTCTTTTCAGAGAAAATAAGTTTTCCTTCTTTTGGTGAAGCACCAATAATAGTTACTGAAAGTTTCTGTCCAACGAATTTCTTAAGCTCCTCGAGAATTCTGTCTTTGTCGCCATCTGCTACTCGTGGGTAATGATCAGCTTTAAGCTGTGAAGCTGGAAGGAATCCGTGAATACCTTGCCATGAGAGAAGAAGACCTCCCTTGTTGGCTTCGAGAACTGGGATATCAAACACTGTTCGTGACTTGAT
>CAYXQC010000004.1:2104-81832 GCA_964467385.1 uncultured Candidatus Saccharibacteria bacterium | reverse complement strand
GTGCGATAAGTTCAGGTCTAAGTTCTCGATAGTTATAAATTTCACCATTAAAAACCACACATACTGTCTCGTCCTCATTCCATATCGGCTGATGTCCGTGTGAGATATCGATAATAGAAAGTCGTCGCATGCCGAACGCAAACTTGTCGGTTGAGAGAGTCCCGCGATCATCAGGACCACGATGTGTAATCACATCAACCATTTGATCAATCAGCTTTGAGGTCTGTTCTTTGTTTCCGAGTAAGCCAGTAATTCCGCACATATATGTAGACAGTTTAGCAGAAAATGAGGCTTTAGATAAGGGTGTTTTTGACGCAATTCAGGATTTAGTTTTACGGACTTGGCAAATAGGCCAGCGGGTCAAGATATGCCTCAATTGGTGCGATTGGCATCCTATAGATACGACCACCACAACTTGCACTTGGTCGTTCCTGAACAGATACCGCATCGGCTGCATATACTGAAACATGGAGATGTGGACCAGTTGAGTATCCTGTATTTCCTGAATAGCCGACTACATCCCCTGTCGTTACTCGCTGTCCTTCTTTTGCAGTTATAACAGAAAGGTGTCCGAAAATAGCGGAAAGGCCATTGTCATAACGGATAAATACCCAACGTCCAAAAGAAGCACCTTTACAGGTAAGATCTGTGTCACCTGTTCCAAGCACTACACCTTCAGACATAGCCTTAACTCTTGTTCCAATCGGAACTCCAAAGTCTGTTCCATTATGTGAGCCTGACACGTAGAGTCTTTTCGCTGCAACAGTTTTACCAAATTTTTGAGTAATAATAACTTTATCAACTGGCCACGAGAAAAGTTTCCCGGTTTTAGGAATACTTGACGGGTCAAGTGTGTATTTAATCTTTGATTCAAATTCGAAAATTTCTTTTTCAAAAGATTCTTTAAGGGCAATCTTATCTTTCAGAATTTTTTGGAAGTTCTTCTCCTGATTCTTAGTTTCCTTGAGGGCCTGGCTTTGCTCAGATTTGTTATTTTCCACAACTTTCTTTCGATCAGATAGTTCGGACTGCATCTTTACTAAGTCTTTTTTTCGAATCTCTTCAGCCTGCTTATTATTCTCTAGTTTTTTCTTTTCACTTTGAACCTCGTTGAGTCGTTGTTGCACGGCGTCATTGAATGAGAGTTGAGAATTAATCTCAGACAAGAAAACACTTAGGTTTTTGTTGGCTAACAAATTTTCAACTAGACTAGAGTCTTCACTTCGATCAAGTTCACGAATACTTGAGCTGATACCGTCTCTCAATGATGCTATTTTTTCTTCTGATGTGCCGATGTCGGAGCTTATTTTTTGAATATCAAGATTTGTTACATCGATCTTTTGTCGCAGTCTTTTGATCTCAAGATCCATGATCTTTGTGCTTGCTTCGAGGTCTTTGATCACGCGCTGCAGTGAAATAGCTTGTTGACTAGTCTTGTCTGTGAGCTCTGAATAAAGTTGGATTTCTTTATTGAGTTGCTCAATACTACGATTCTTCTCTTCAATTTTTTTCTGGAGTTCTTCAATGGTATCAGCTTGTGCTACTTGTGTAGGTAAAATCTTTGGCACAACAGCTGGCAGAATGAAAATTAAAAAAAGTAATATAAAAGTAAAAAAGAACTGACAGATAAGACGCAAGCCATTTGCTCTTTGTTCTCCTCCTTTAATTCCCTTATAAGAATTATTATTTAAGTACTTCATCATGTGCTAATTTTACTCGCTGCAAAGTTTCCTCTTTGCCAAGAGTTGAAATCAATACAAATGGATCTGGTGAGCGTTCTTTACCGGATAATGCTGTTCGAAGAGCCCAGAGTACCAGCCCTCTACCCTCTTCTTCGGCATATGGCCATATCAACTTTTTAATAGTGTCTGGAGTGTATGATGCATTTAAATCAGTGCTAATGATATCTTGTAACTTACTGAAAATAGGCGCTAGATCTTTGAGTGTAAGATGCTCTTTACCTTTTCGTTGCTTTTCAGCGCAGAGAAGTATAGCAGGGTCATATGAAGGCAAGCTAAAGAAATAATCAAGTTCTCCTTGTTCCTCCATATCAGTTACATCTTTGAACTTTACGATACGTTCGCGAATGATTGGCAAAACAGCATCTATCCGTGCACCAAAATTCACACATTCTTTAATTTTATTTGATAGAAAATTCATTACCCATGTTTTAAAATCAGCATCAGAAAGTTTTCGGATATGTTCTTTGTTGAGCCAGTCAAGTTTTTCTTCATTGAGTTTTCCACCGGCTCGCTGTATTCCCTCAAGTGAAAATGCCCGTATGAATTCTTCTTTCGTGAAAACTTCTTTGTCGTCGCCGTGTCCAGGGTTCCAACCAATAAGTGCCAAAAAGTTCATCATAGCATCAGGTAAAATCCCTTCTTTTTTGTAATCGAGAAGGTCTTTTGCTCCATCTCTTTTGCCGAGTTTCTTTGTCCCCTCGCTTCCTAAGATCGGCGGCAGTGTTGCAAATTCAGGTCGCTCAATTTCGAGCGCTTCGTATAGCGAAAGAAATTTCGGTGTTGATGAGATGAATTCATCAGCTCGAAAGATATGTGTCACCCCCATTTCAAGGTCATCGATGATATGTGCGAAATTGTATGTCGGATATCCGTCACTCTTTATAAGAATAAAGTCATCCAGAGCTTCTGGACCAGCTTTCAAATCACCACGAATGAGATCGTGCCACTCATATGCTTTTATAGTAGGCGTTTTGAGTCTAAGCACTTTTGTGCCGTCCCATTTTGGCAAAATATTGATATTTTCAGGACGATGGTCTCGATACAGAAAAGGTCTTTTCTCTTCGTCTGCTTTTTTTCTAAAAGCTTCGAGCTCAGCTTGGGTGTACGGATCAGCATATGCAAGGCCTTTATCAATCAGTATCTGCGCATATTTCCGATAGCTTTCGAGTCGTTCTGACTGTTTGTACGGTGCATGTGGACCGCCGATATCCACCCCTTCATTCCAATCAAGTCCTATCCATTTTAAGGAATCAATAATATGTTCAATCGAGCCAGCTACTTCACGTGCCTTGTCGGTATCCTCAATTCTTAGAATAAAACGGCCCTCATTTTGTCGTGCGAATGCCCAAGCGTACAATGCGGTACGTGCACCTCCAACATGCATGAAACCTGTAGGCGATGGTGCGAAGCGTGTAACTGGTTTTTTACTATGCAAAATTTTTGTAGTGCTGTTTACACTACTATTTTTATTACCGAAAAGTTTTTTTAAATTGTGTAAAAAATTAAATTTCATGCTTGAGTGCAATTTTTAGAATTTCTTTTGCGATAAGGTGTGAAGAATCGGCACGAGCGAATCGCTTTGCGCCTTCTTGCATTCTTTTAGTCACTTCAGGGTTATCGAGGATCCTTGATAATTCATTTGAAATAATTTCAGGGCTCAAGTTCTCTTCTTCAATCACGATTGCTCCGCCTTCTCTGGCATAATTGTATGAATTTTTTCGTTGGTGGTCACCATTTGACTTTGTGATTGGGATAAGGATACTTGGAATTCCCCAAAGTGAGATTTCAAAAATAGTTGATCCACCTCTTGATACGACGATATTTGAAACTCCTGCTGCCATTCTCATGGCGAGTGTATTGAGGTAGTCGAATGGACGGTATCTTGCAATGTGTGGATTACCCTCTAGTACTACATTGGCTGTAGTCGAAACTTCTTTAAAATTCTTACGACCTGTTTGGTGAATAATTTGGTATTTTTCGACAAGTCGCGGAAGAGCACTTAAGATTGCATCGTTTATAATCTGAGCACCTTGTGAACCGCCAAGAATCAATATAACCGGCACATCAAGTTCAAGTCCTAGATATTCAAATGCACCAGCGGAAAGTGGCTGACGGATTTCTTTTCGTACAGGATTGCCTGTGTATGCCGTTTTTCCTTCTGGAAAATACTCGGCTGCTTCCTTGTATGAAATAGCGATACGATCTGCGAATTTTCCAGCCCATAGGTTTACACGACCTGGTGTACTGTCTGACTCATGGAGTACTATAGGGATTCGAAGAATTCGTGCGGCCATAATCGCGGGAAAACTTGTGTATCCTCCTTTTGCAAAAACAATGTCTGGGAAAATGCTGTACAGTTTCCCAATAGCACTCAAGACACCGAGTCCCATTTTGAAAAGATCGATAATATTTAAAAAAGATGAGCCGACACCTGGTGATACGCGCCTCTTTCCTGCCATGCATGGTACAAACTTAATTTCGTGATCAAAAAGCTCCTTTGGGTTATATGGATCCGGTGCCATAAAGTAGAGCTCCGGTTCGAGTATTTTTTCTTGTATACAAATGTTCTTAATCTCCTCAGCTACAGCAATAAGTGGGTAAAAATGACCCCCTGTTCCGCCTCCGGTCAGTAAAATCTTCATAGGTTAGAGTATAGCATAAAATAATGCTCAAAATAGGCTAAATATGGGCATAATTTAAGACACTCTTCCTTTTGAAACATTCAAAATAATCCCCACTGAAGAAAGGGCAAAAAACAGTGCTGTTCCTCCGTGTGATATGAACAAGAGTGGTGTACCAGAAAGTGGTGTAATGGCAAGCATCGCTGAAATATTTAAAAATGATTGTACGGTTATCAACGTAATCAGTCCGACCACAAGATAGCTACCAAAAAGATCAGCTGATTTGGTGGCTATTTTGTAGCCTTGCAAGGTGAACAATAAATATAACAAGACGATTAAACATGATCCGACAAATCCGAATTCTTCTGCAGCTACGGCAAATATTGAGTCACCAATTGGTTCTGGTAAGAAATTAAACTTTTGAATACTTTGCCCGAATCCTCTACCAAACACCCCGCCAGATCCTACTGCGATCAAGGATTGTTGAATCTGGTAACCGCTTCCTGTTGGGTCTTTTGATGGATCCATGAATGTTTGAATCCGTTGCATGAGATATGGTCTTGTCATTACAAGGCCAGCTAACAGCAGTGCGCCAATTGTAGCCATAATGATCATATCTCTCCATCTTCCGCCTGCTGTTACAAAGATTGCAAGGCCAGCTGCGCAAACTACCATGAATGTATCAGTATCAGGCTCAGTCAAAATCAAGAGTCCGCTAAGAGCTATGAGTATAAGAAATGGTAAAGTACCAAGCTTAAAGGTCGCCGCTTTGGCCTTTACCGATGCAAACCAAGCTGCTGTATAGAGTATAAATCCTATTTTAAAGATTTCAGACGGTTGGAACGAGAACGTACCAAATCGTGCCCAGCGACATGCCCCTTTTGCACAGTAACCAATGCCTGGAATAAAGACGAGAAGCATTGTTAAAGAAGAAAATATGAAAATATAGAATGCGTATTTTCGCCAGAATGTGTATGGAATTTTTGAAAGAATAAAAGCTGAAATCAAACCACCACAAAGTCCAAGAGCTAATTGGTTAAATGTTACTGCTTGGAACTTGGCACTATTTCCAGTCAAAAGTCCCATCGATGCTGATGTAAAAATAATAAGTCCTAGTACCACAAGAATACCGGTCAAGATAAGAAAAGTACGATCGACTGATTTTCGATGTGCTGACATAGGATATGAGACTATTTTACACTATTTTACGCTTTGAATTAAGCGCAGATATTAGACTAACTTATAATCGCAATAATCGCGCCGATAACTGCAGAAATAATCGCAATAATCCAGTATCGCATCGTCACTTTGTATGTAGGCCATCCGATTGCTTCGAAATGATGATGTAGTGGCGCGATACGGAATATTTTTTTACCAAAATATTTTTTAGAGAACATTTGAAGGGCTGACGAGATAGATGTTGCGAAAAGTGGAAACGCAATGAGTGGAATCAAAAGCACTTCACGTGTGAGAAATGCAACAATTGCAAGTGCAACTGTGAGCCCTAGCATTCCAGTTTCACCAAAATAGAAACGTGCAGGAGGAATGTTAAACCAAAGAAATGCTAGAATACTTCCTGTTACTACGGCGCAAAACGCAGCGAGATCGATCTGGTTTTGTGAATAAGCGATAAGCATGTAGCTCGCGTACGCTGCCGCCATTACTCCACCGGCAAGTCCATCGATACCATCAATCACAGAGCTTGAGAATACGCCAAGAACTACAAACATAAAGAATGGGATAAAAAGCATTCCAAGATCTAAGTCGCCGTAAAATGGTACATGAATATCAAGTACACCTAACTTGAAATAGAACCACCATGCGCCAACCGCGCCAATCAGAAGTACGATAAGAATACGTAACTTCCGTGAGATACCGTCAGTCATCTTGATTTCCTTGCCATGAATTTGTAAAAGATCGTCAATAAGCCCTACAATAGAAGCAAAAAGTAATGCAAAAAGTGGCAGCAGCGTTTGATTTCGACTAAGAAAACTGAGTTTACTTGTTGTCTCGTTAGGAAAAATAAAAGCAAGAACTGCAAGCGCAATAATCGTAAGAATAATAGAGAACCATACAATCACACCACCAACTCGCGGTGTACTGATCTCCCCTTTCTCATTATGGATTTTCTGAAAATCAGCAGACATTGCTTCTGTGTTAACTTTGCTCCGTGACTTTCGACGCCATAATTTCATCCTGTACATAATATCCGTGCATGTTGGCGTGATAGCTATCCCGATCAAAAATGCCATAAGCGCCGGAAAAAGTATTTTGATGATGTTTGTGATGTCCATGTGTATTTTTATTTTACTAAATCTATCAGTTTCATCGTTGTTGAAGCAAGTGCTGCAGCATCATCAAATCGTTTGTCGATAGTTGAACCGAGTACAACAATAATGTATGGAGTCGCTCGCGCATCTTTTTGCATTACAATGGCAAGATTTCCGCCTGCATTTTCTGTAAATCCAGTTTTGCCAAATGTGATTGGAAAATTTTTGAGAAGCTTATTTGTATTGTTTACAATAACCGTATCTTTTCCATCAACCTTAAATACAGCATTTTCAAAGTGTGTAATATCGAGAAGGTTTGGATTTTCACTAATAACATTCCACATCATCTGTGCTACTTCTCGGGCTGTTGATACACCTCCGGCGATCGCGAGATCCCCTACTGTTTCAGTCGTGCTTGCTTTTACGCCGGGTTTTGCGATATTTGAAACGGTTGTTTTGCCAATCGTGAGTCCTGTAGGATTTCTAAAGAATGTATGAGTAAGACCCATTTTCTTTGCATAAAAGTTCATAAGCGAAATGAAGCTTGAACGCGGCACAAGACCTGACGCAAGAGCCTCAGCTGCTTTGTTTGACGAACCAATGAGCATGTATTCAGTCAAATTTTTTGCCTCCCATGTTGTACCGGTTTTCAAAAGTGTATCACTTAGATTTTCATTTTTAGCATTTGGAATTTTTATTTTAATTTTTTCGAGCGATGGTGATGCGTTGAGAAGATTATCAACTGTAGCCGCTGTCATGATTTTCAAAAGTGATGCAACTGGATGAACACTATCAGGATTTTTTGCATACAAGACCTGGTTTGTGAGTGGGTTAAATACAAAAGCTGATCGAGCTTGAATTTCTGGCCATAGGACAATGGGCGCTGAAGAGGATGAATTAGACACTGCGGTATTGATAGGCACAATACTCACAGGTATTGCATTTGATGTGACTACTGGAGTATTTGCCCAGTTGGCAGTTGTTGGAGTGTTTACACCTTCGGCAGAAGCTTGGGTTGCATTAGAAAAAATAAGTGCGAAGAGCGCGAGAAAAATCGAGAAAGTATTGATCTGTGTTTGCGTGCTGTTTTTCATGTTTGTTATTTATTTTTTTATTAATTATTTAATTTTCTTTCTCGTTTACATTTTCTTCTTTCGTACCTTGTCCACTGTCACTATCTGTGTTTTTTCCGCTGTCTGGATTATCCGTATTCTCTGTATTGAATTTTTCAATTTCATTCTTTACTAGTTCAAAGTTTGGTAGGTCCTCTATTTTGGAAACGCCTAGATGTGACAAAAGCTTAAATGATGGCGAATATATAGAAGTTCGTGCATCATCCGGTGCAGGCTTCTTTTCGATAAGTCCACGAATTAAAAGATTTCGTAAAATAAATGTTGAATTCACACCTCGCACATAGTCGATCTGACTTCGCTTGATTGGGCCCTTGTACATAATGATCGAAAGAGTTTCGAGAGATGCTTTTCCAAGATCTTTACTCAGTTCTTCTTTGGTTAATTTTTCAATCAAATCGCTAGCTTCAACTGAAGTGCCAAGCATGTACTCTCCTTCACCATTAGCCATCAAAATAATACCCCGCCCTTTGAGGTTTTCGGCAAGTGATACCAAGGCTTCGTGAACTGCTTCTTCTTTGGCTTCAAGGGACTTCATGAGCTCTTTGAGGGCTACTGGCTCACCTCTCCAAAACAGAAGGGCTTCTATGGCGTGTTCTAGGCTAAGGTCTTTCTTCATGGTCGTTGATGTACGGCTCTGCTCCTGTAGCTACTAAAAATCGCGCCTAGGCGTGCAGATATGTATGTTTCCTATACTAGCATATCCTAGGGCTTTATAGGCCCTTTTTAGGAGGGTTTTTGTGGGTAAATTAATGATACCGTGGCACCCCAACTTCCCCTGTCTCCATATGGATCTCGTCGAATAAGCCTTCTTGGTGTGCATCGAGTACTCCTTGTTTTACAAGTTCGAGCATTGCCAAGAAACTTACAATGACATGGACTCGCTCCTCTTTATTTACCTTTGTGTGGCCACTAAATTCTCTAAAGCTCATTTTAACGGCGGTTTTAATTCGGTCAGTTAGGCGGCCGATCATTTCCTCAAGGCTGATAGTTTTTCTAACTGTTACTTTTGGAGCTGTTGGAGCCTTTTTTGGCAATGAAGTCAGTACTCGACTTATGGCATCAGTGAGACTCGACAAAGACAGGTCTTTGCTTGGCACAAAAAGTTCAGGTATTTCTGTTTTAAAATTTCCGTCAAATCCTCCTCGTGGAAAAATATATTGTGCGCCAAAAAGTTTTTGAATGGTTTCGCTGGCTCGTCGCATCATTTCAAGTTCTTTCAATCGTCGCTCGAGATCTTTTACATCGCTCTGCTCCTCTTCAGTTAGGTTAAGGGTCGGCAAGAGAGATTTTGCTTTTACAAGAAGTAGTGTCGATGCAATATAGATAAATTGAGTTCGGTCGCTGAGAGAATATTCCCCTAATCTGTTTACAAACTGGATGTATTCATCTGTTACTTTTGCAAGTGAAATATCATTTATGAAAAGTTTGCGCTTTTCGATAAGGGTAAGCAAAAGGTCAAGAGGTCCCTCGAAGACTTCGGTCTTGATGGTGAAGATGTTGGTTTTTGAGGCTGTAGGTGCCGCTGTAGCTCGTATATTAGTTGTTGCAGTAGACTGTTCAGGATTCATTTGTAGATATTGTACTACATTATTGCTGACCCAGCTTAACTTAAAGGGAAATTTATTTCCCTTTATTAACAACCAACCCAAGGTCTCGTAGCTGGTCAGGATTTACTTCACTTGGAGATTCCATCATTGGATCTCGACCCTCACCTGTCTTTGGGAATGCGATCACTTCGCGGATGTTTGGCTCATTTTCAAGAAGCATGATCAGACGATCGAGACCCCACGCAATGCCTCCATGTGGAGGAGTTCCACTTCTAAATGCATGAAGCATATGCGCAAAATTTTTCTCTACCGTTTCTCGGTCGTAACCCATAATTTCAAAAACTTTGAGGAGGGCTTCTGGTTGATGATTTCGTACGCTTCCTCCGCCGATTTCGTAACCATTCAATACAATGTCGTACTGTGCAGCTGTGATTGTTTGGAGGTCAGTATCAGATGCTTTTGATGACATCAATTTTTCATGATGATCAGGCTTTGCGGCTGAAAATGGATTGTGGGTAAACGTCCACTGGCTCACACCTCCACCTGTACCATTCTGTTTTTCATTTTTCTCAAAGAATGGAAAATCAATAACCCAGCAAAATGCCAGTAAGTTCGGATCTTCTTTATTTTCTCGAATATCTGGTCGGTCAATATTGTATTTAGCCATTGCCTCAGTGTATGGGATTCGCGGGAATGGAATCTGTTGAATCTTTTTGTGAGGATACAGTTTTGTTACAATTTCGATAAGGAGTTGTTCCGTAATCGCCATAATCTCTTCCTCTGTTGCGAAAGAAAGTTCCATGTCGAGTTGTGTGAATTCTGGCTGTCGATCACCTCGTGTGTCTTCATCTCGCATGCATTTTGCGATCTGAAAATACTGCTCTATGCCTGCTGACATCAGAAGTTGTTTGTACTGCTGAGGAGATTGCGGGAGTGCGTAGAAGAGGCCACGATCAAGTCGTGATGGTACGATGTAGTCTCGTGCTCCTTCGGGAGTTGATTTTGTAAGGAGTGGTGTTTCGATTTCTGTAAAATCAATGCCGCCCAAAAAATTCCGAATATGTGAAATAATCTTTGCACGATTTCGAATATTTTTCTGAAGGCGCTCCCCTCGAAGATCAACATATCGATACTTAAGTCGTGTCTCTTCATTTACCTCTCGTGTATCCGCGTGAATATCAAATGGCGGCGTTTCTGCTTCATTCAACACTTTCATACCGAGAACTTCAAGCTCGATATCGCCATTTTGTTTGTCAGCCTGTATGTTTCGCTCGGGCCGAGGGTTAACTTTTCCAATAACTTCAACCACCCATTCAGGCCGTGCTGTAGAGCCAACTACATGTGCATCTGTAGCATTTGGCAAAATCACACCCTGGACCTTCCCTGTCATGTCTCGAAAGTCAAAGAAAATAAGCTTGCCCTGGTCTCGTCGGACATCTACCCAGCCCTTTATGGTAACTTCCTGACCTTCGTGTGTTTTCAGATCTCTAATGAATACTCTTTGTGACATTGGTTTGGTTTATGTGGCTTTTTGTTGCCTTGGTGCGGCATCTTTTAGTACGATGATGTACCTTTTTTGTCGCTCTTAATATCTGGAGAGTATAGCAAAAAAAGGACTATTTTAAAAGGTGGTTTCAAGTTAGTAGGTTTTCGATTTTTAAACAATCAACCCTACAGCCTTTCGTACTTCATACATAAGCGCATGGGTATGTTCTCGCATTGTTGCGCCGTTTCGAGCAAGAAGTTTTCGAACAGCATCTGGATCTTTTGCAATTTCTGCCCGTCGATCACGAAGTGGTTTAACGAAAGCGATCATGTCAGCAAGAAGTGCGTCTTTGAGTGCTTTGTACTTTCCTTCATTTTCACTATATAGCTTTTTGAGATATCCTTCGTCTCGGAAAAGTTTGTGAATATTATATACATTCTGTGGCACTCCACCATTTGAATCAGTCACAATAGACATCACAAGTTTTGTTAATTCTTCGTCTGTTGAAAACAATGGAATGTGATTGTTATAGCTTTTGCTCATTTTTTGTCCATCAATACCTGGTACAGTTTCAACTGCATCTATGATACTTGCTTCAGGGAGTTTAAAAAGTTCTTCTCCTTCTGGACATGATTTACCATCGCCCTTGAAAATTCGGTTAAATTTTTCAGCAGTATCACGTGCAAATTCTACGTGCTGCTTTTGATCTTTTCCAACCGGTACAATGTCAGCATTGTGAATAAGAATATCAGCAGCCATAAGCATTGGATAATCAAAAACACCAACATTGATCTCTTTGTTTTTTGCCTCAGCATCCTTAAACGCATGTGCTCGCATCAAGTACGGCATAGTTGTAATACAGTTGAAAATCCAACCGAGCTCAGCTACTTCAGGGAGATCCGATTGTTTAAAAATGGTCACTTTTTCAGGATCAAGACCGATTGCGAGATAGTCTATGGCGAGATCGAGTGTCGACTGGGCAAGTTCCTCGCCGTTTTGGATACTAGTGAGTGAATGGAGGTCTGCAATAAAAATACGAGTGTCGTATTGGTCTTGCATTTCTATATATTGCTTCATGGCACCAAAGTAATTTCCAATATGTGGTCGGCCAGTAGATTTGATCCCGGATATGAGAATCTTTTTAGATTGTGACGGCGTGTGTGTGTCTGACATAGTGTAAATATAGTAGCATTTTTTCTACTTTGTGCCAGTTTTTTGCGCTGTATGATATATGTGAAATTTTGCTCAATTTTTTTAAAAAAAATTGATTTGAAAATTTAAAAAGCACTCAGGGTTTAATCTGAGTGCTTTGAGAGTTGTCGCTTTGAGCTGATTGGTCTTATGGAACGCGTACGAATCCGCTGAATTTTCGATTCACCACAAGGGCATCACCGTCAACGTCTGATTCATCTGCATCAGGAATTCTCGGGTCGGAAGAGGTGTTTCCATCTTTAATACGGCCCTTACCTGAAAACGCGCAGGAGACTTCTCCTGCTACGAATTCAAGAAAGAGACGATCGTCCAGCAAGCCAAAATGTGAACCTTCGAGCTCGCAGTAGCAGGCATTCACACACCTCTTGCTGAAGCGCTTCTTTGCACTGTTTCTGTGAAATTTTTCCTTGCTGGCACTGATGATTGCATAGCGAAGTTCAGGGTATATGTTGGGCAACATTGAACCCTTCAAAAGTTCATAGTAAATCAGACCCGATTCTGAAACAATCTTGGTCAGATTCTCGATCTCTCCACCATCCTGACCTCCATAAAGAAGGCTCCTGACATCCTTCTCTTTAAGCCTAATCTGACCTTTCTTTCTAAAGATCGGCCAAAAATAACTTGATGTAAGGAATATGGTAAACAGTGTCGACCAAATTGGCCAACCTCCCATCCATGGCGAGCTGTAGAGCATGACTCCACTGAAACGTCCTGGTGTACATTGCGCAAGACGGTGAACCAGTGGAGCGCCTTTTGAGATGCCAATCAGGTAAACCATGTGATGGTTCATGTTGCTAAAGTGTGCGTTTGGATAGCCAAAGATAGTCTGTTCCACTTCTTCGACTTTTTTGCATACACTCTCGTAACAATCCTCCATTGACCAATTTTTTTCGTACGAGACAAGATGGACCTGATAGCCGAAGCTTTTCAGGAAATCTACCAAAGCCTTCAAAAGCACTTCGACGAAAAAGGCTGGTGGTGCGATAACTATATGCCTATCTGTTACTTTCATGAGTTGTTGCCTCTCTTTCTATATTGGTTGCTATTTCAAAAAACTGAGATTAGTCTCGGTCGAGCGAAGCTTGCAAGTCTCTGCTAAATCCTTGACAAATTTACAATATGCTAGCTTATCAAAATAGAATGGTCAAATCACTCAACACACTTAAGCTCAATAAAGAACGTTGAGCCTTTGCCTGCTCCGGCTGATTCAGCCCAGATTTTTCCGCCATGTGCTTCGATCATTTTTCTAGCAACGTATAAACCGAGACCTGTTCCCATGATATTTGTTTTTGACGCGTCGGGTGCACGGGTGAATTTTTCAAAAAGACGAGGTAAAACTTCTGGTAAAATTCCTACACCAGTATCAGAAATACAAAGAAGAATTCGATACATATCCATAGTCTGCGTAGAGTTCTGAGCAGGATCTGCGGATAGGGTTTCCTTTGAACCGTGTGTCAACCACACGTGGATACTTCCAGTTGGTGTGTACTTGATGGCATTGTCTATCAAATTGCTTATAACTTGTTTGATTTTACCGATGTCTGCATTAACTCGATAATCGCCATGCATGTCATAGTCATAGTCAATTTTTAAATGCGCACGTTCTATGTTTGGTCGAAGTTCGGTCACAACAGTCGCGGCAAGTTCACGCAAATCAAATACACTGTAGTCATATTGCATCCTACCCTGTTCGATTCGAGAAACATTGAGATAATCTTCCACCACCACGAGAAGATCTTTTGTTGAGGCGAAAATTTTATCAATAGCATCTTTTGCTTCAGGCTGAACGGTCCCAAAGTCACCGTCAAGAAGCATGGATGCATACCCTCTAATTGCGGTGAGTGGACCTCGAAGCTGATGTGATGCGAGCGATACGAATTCAGACTTTTGCTGATCAAGTTCCTGTAGGTGAATGTTGGTATCCTCGAGTTCTTTTGCCAAATTTTCAATCTTTTCTCGTTGTGCAATTTCACTTTTGACGCTTCGGATAAGGAAGTAACCAAGGATAATGGATACAATGAACATTCCACCATTAAGGAATCGTTCTGTCGCATCTGCAGCGAGGATGGTACGAATAAGAAGGAAGATCCAGAGTACACCAATCAAAAGCTCAGTAGCAACAGCTTTAATGTTAAAAAGTTGATGCTCAATGATTGCGTAGGTTGCAAATGCAATCATGGTTACAGTAGAAACCTGGCCAAGCCAGTTGAAATAAAAGATTCCAAACCATGGTAAGATCAGATTTGTAATAAAGCTGATGTTCGCAGAAATGATATACCCGATCAGTACAAAAATAATCTGCTGCTTTTGACTTTTATCTGTAATGCGTCGATACTTCATGATTAATCGATAAAAACCAAACATGAAATACGAGAGGATATAGAGAATGTAGAGCGGATAATATGTGCCAAAACTAATTTTATTCTCTTCCTCAACCATAACTGTTGCCCCTGAGATTATCTTATCTGTCCAAATAACAAGCGTAGCAACAATAATGTTTGGCAATGCAAACAAGACTTTTTTTGTCCAACTGAAATACCCTTCTCGTTCAGGAAAAATGTATGTGAAATATAGAAAACTACTCGCGATAAGCGTTGCGGATGTGTACAATGCCTTTGTCCAATTTACAATGTCTTCTTGGTTTGACCATCGGTAAAATAAAATACCTCCAACCCATGACAAAATCATCACCACGTTTATTGCATATACACTGCTCGCGTGATATTTATTTCTATCGGAGAGAAGAAGAAAACCCAACGCAGCGTTAATTATTGCAATTATGATAAGTGATAGTGTAATCGCATCCATGATTTCAAGATTTGTTTATCCGTGTAGGTTTATTATACTATGACTTTTATTTAGTGGTTAAATTTACGTAATTTTCTATACTTATATTTGTGTAATTTCAACTAACTCTGTACGATTTTGATTCGCGCACGAATAATTTCCTTCACTTTTTCGATTTGTGATTCTGGGATGTGTCGTTGTGGAGAGTTTTGGAATTTTGCAATCCTGAATCCGAGTTCTTTTTCCATTTCAATAATTTCTGGTAATAACGTCATATCAGCTTCACCAACTGTGAAGTGGTTAAACTTTTGATTATGTGCAAGTACAAGAATTTCACCTAAACAACAGAATGTATCTTCCCTATCTGCAAGACCAAGATTAAAATTGCACTTAATACCCGGTGTTGTGATCACTCCACCTTCGATAACTAGAATATCGTCTCGCTCTCGGATAATATGAGGTGGTACATCAGATGGTTGTGCATCATTTACGATAATTGTTCCAGGGGAAATATCTTCGCTTGAAAGCACGGCTTCTGGTGAGTTTGTAGCTGTAATCACAACATCCCATCCTTTTATAGAAGAAATAGCATGAGATGTCTCGATATCTAGATCACTATATACACCCCTAAGATGTTCAAGTTGTTTTTTGAGATGATCAGCACGTTTTTGTACATCGATGAGGAGAATATTTTTTACACCGTACTCAGCAAGCAATTTGGCACAACCAGAACCAATGGATCCACCTGCGCCCACTACTGCAAGTTTTACTTTTCTCGGGTCATATCCAAAATCAGTAATGCATTTTTTAACATAATCAGTTACTGTCTTTATGGTATAAATTCGGCCAGTTGTTACACCCATTTCCTTTACATGTGGTAAAACATCAAGCCCACCCTTTGAGAGTGAAGCAGTGAGAGCACCGAAGCCTATAATACCGACGCCTCGTTTTTCAGCGAACTTAGAAGCTTGAATAATTTTCTTAAGCGCTGCGGCTCTCTCTTCCATCATCTGTCGAGCGGTCATTGTTACAGCGATAATCATACCGTCGACAGGGTTTCCTTGTCGATCTTTGAGACCAGTTATATGAGATACGATGACTGGTGGCATGTGACGGGTGATAAATCTTAAAACTCGCTCAGGTAAAAATGATAGATAAGGGAATCTTCGAAGGAAGTCTCTGTTATCTCGGGGGTGTACTAGGAATGCAAATTTTTTCATGAATTTTAGATTTTTTATTTATATTTTATTAATCTTTAATACTCTAATTCTTACAGCTAGAGTGTTTTTTAGAACTAATTTTAATTTAATAAGTGCAGATTTAGGACAGTATCACGCATCTTTTGTATTGCATCTTCGGTGCTCATCGATTTTTCTATAGCAAACGGTTTACCTACATTTATGTTTATAAGATTTCGGACCGCTCGCTTGGTTTTCTTTACGGATACCGGGATAACTTGTACACCTGTCTCTTTTGCGAGTATTGCTGCGCCTTTCTTGAACTCCCCAATCTGACCATTTCGAGACATTTTACCTTCTGGGAAAATCACTACCGTACCGCCCTGCTTCAAAATTCTTCGAGCATTTACCAATGCTTTTTCAACTCCTTCACCTTGGATGATTACGAATACGCCAAACAATAAGTAAATAACTTGTACGATACCAATTCTGCTGAGGAAATTTAGAAATGGTGCACTGAACTTCAGGACTCCCATGAATCGAAGTGGCAAAAGCGGTGATCCGATTCGGAAGAAGAGATGGAACATAAAACTATCATAAGGTGCGATGTGATTTGAAACGATTAGTGCTGGTCCATGAGCTCGACGCATCCATTTCGCACCTTTAATCTGCATCTTAAAAAAAGAATGAAATAAAATCCTGAAAAAGATAGTCCCGATGTTTTGGACAATACGTGATGTCCAATGAGACAGAAAATCCGCTATATTTCTCCGTACAATATCGAGACTTTCGTTTAAAAAAATGACGACTCCTTTAGAATCGTCGGCGAGAAGTTCCGGCTTTGGATAATTTACAGCAACACTACTCCCTATCTGGGAGAGATTTTGATTTTGAATTGGTGTTTCTGACATGTTTAGTTTCTATGGTTTCGGTCAATGGAATGCTAATGCATCGCATTGCGCAATGAAGTGGTAGCGAAATACCAAAGTAGTTCAATTATACAGGATTTATGGCGAAGGGGCAATTTATACTGTTCTGTATCGCGTATCACGGTCCGTTTTGCGAAAATTCTGAACACAGGTATATGAAAATTGCTGAATTTATGGAATTTTTTAGTAATAATTTCTACCTGTCATGTAATACAAAACTGCCATTGGTGAAATAATCGATACGAAATATCCAAGAGATCCACTGAAGAAGTTTTGGAACTGTGCACCGAGACTATAAATATCTCTATACGGGAGAATATGGAATGTGAGTGCAACTGTAAGGACTACAACTGATGCAGAAAGGAGAAGTGCATCAAGAAAACCAATAAAACCACCTCGTGTACCATCTGAATGGACAATTCTTCGAGCTACGAGAAATGAAAGAATAAAGAAAACTGCGAATATTCCTAAATGTGAGTAAAAGGTGTTTTGTGCCGAAGCGGTCGAGAATAAAAACTTCGCTTTGTATGGAAATGAAGCGTACATGATCGAAGCAGGATAAAAACTCACAAGAAGTGAAAACAAAAGTCCTTTTCCTTTGTAAAAAGTAAGTGCAGTAAGAATTGCGATAACGATAACGAGCGTGATGTTAAATGAAATCATATGCTAGTAGTATAGCAAGTAAACATACTCGCACGGTTACATTTAGCTAAAGTTGTGGAAAATTATTTTAAATCCCCTCTTTCTTTAATTCCTCAATCAACTTTTTAGCATTTTTAGATAATTTTGATGGAATATTCACTTTAATATGAACCATTAAATCGCCACGCTTTGTGCTTGATGCGGTTGAAGTATTTGGGTTGCTAGCACCTGCGCCATATGGTACACCTTTATTTTTAACACGAAGAATTTCACCATGAGTAATACCTTGGGGAATTGTCATCGTTATTACTCCATCAAGTGTTTCAATGTCGCTTTCGCCGCCAAGAAGTGCATCTGAAAGTTTAATAGTATGATCCATTTCCAAGTTTGTACCTTTTTTGACAATATGAGAATCGCTTGAAGTGTGACGAATATGTACTCGGATATAAAGGTCACCAGTTGTACCACCAGTTACCGCTTCACCTTTTCCATGAACTCGAAGCATTTCACTTGCTTCGATTCCAGCTGGAATAATAACTGTGATTGTGTCTTTTTTGTGCTCGATTCCCTTTCCTTTGCATATTGAACATTTATGCTTTGGAATTTTTCCAGTACCGGCACATGTGTCACAAAGATGCGCAGATTGAAATGCACCGAACATACTTCTTCGTGTTTCTATAATCTGACCTGAGCCATCACATGTTTTACATGTATCAAAGTCACTAGCACTAGCTTTGTCTCCATTAGATTTTGCTTCAGCACGAGTACCTTTGCAATGTGAGCATTCCATTGTTCGATGTAGTGAGAACTCTTTTTCAGCCCCAAAGATTGATTCTTTAAATGAGATCTCTAAATCAACTGAGATGTCAGAACCTTTGGGTGTTTTTACCCTCCCTCCACGACCACCACGTGTTCCTCCACCAAATACACTGCCGAAGATGTCTCCCAAATCAAATTCTACTCCATCACCACCTCCAAAACCACCAAAGCCTTGTCCACCAGTGAATCCACTAAAATCGAAACCACCGAAGCCTCCTTGGCTGCCATAACCTGTACTACCACCAAATCCAGATGGCCCTTCACTTCCGAATTGGTCATACTGTGCTTTTTTACTGTCATCAGATAATACTGAATACGCTTCGTTCACTTCTTTAAACTTTTTGTCGTCCCCGCCTGTTTTGTCTGGATGATGCTCATGTGCCATTTTACGAAATGCTTTTTTGATTTCGTCTTTACTTGCACTTTTGTCGACTCCTAAAATTTTATAATAATCTTTTGACATATAATTTATTTTGATTGAGTGGGATATCAGATTTGCTCAATATACCGAGCGCAATTTTCGCGAATTTTTTGCGCTCGGAAACTGAACAAATACGTTAGTTAATTTTCAGCACTGAATATTTCACTGATTATTTTGTCTCAGCATCTCTTACTTTTTCACCAGAGTCAGCTTCTGTGTCAGTACTTGAACCATCTGTGTTTCCTCCAGCGCCTGTGTCAGCACCTGCTGTGCTATTGCTGCCAGCCTTACTCATAGCTTCACCAATCTTAGACATTTCAGTTGAAAGTTCTTCTGTGGCTTTCTTGATAGTTTCAATGTCTGTAGGTGATGCGTCTCGTGCAGTTTTTGCTGCAGTGATTTTAGCTTCAACTCCAGAAACAATATCTGCGCCAACCTTATCTTTATTGTCCTTCACTGCTTTTTCGGCAGAGTAAATAATATGATCAGCTGTGTTTTTCACTTCGATCTCATCTTTCTTTTTCTTATCTTCAGCATCGTGAGTTTCAGCATCCTTCTTCATTTTCTCAATATCGTCTTTTGAAAGGCCTGAACTTGCTTCAATTCGAATAGACTGTTCTTTGCCTGTTGCTTTATCTTTCGCCTTTACGCTAAGAATACCGTTTGCATCCACATCGAATGTTACTTCAACCTGTGGCATACCACGTGGAGCTGGTGGAATTCCATCAAGGATAAATCGTCCAAGTGATTTGTTGTCTGCAGCCATAGCTCGTTCACCTTGAGTAATGTGAATTTCTACAGATGTTTGATTATCGGCTGCAGTTGAGAATACCTGTGACTTTGATGATGGAATAGTTGTATTCTTTTCAATGAGTTTTGTGGCAACTCCACCCATAGTTTCGATACCGAGTGAAAGTGGAATCACATCAAGAAGAAGAATGCCTTTTACATCACCTGAGATCACACCTCCTTGAATTGCAGCACCAAGGGCTACTACCTCATCAGGGTTGATACTCTGGTTTGGTTCCTTACCAAAGAAATCTTTTACAGCTTTCTGAATCTTTGGCATTCGTGTCTGCCCACCAACAAGAATCACTTCATTGATCTCTCCAACCTTGAATGGTGAAGCCTCGATAGCTCGCTTTGTAATCTGCATTGCACGTTCAACGAATTCATCAGCAATCTCATCAAGCTTTGCTCGAGTAAGTTTCATCACAAGGTGCTTAGGACCTGAGGCATCAGATGTGATGAATGGAATGTTGATTTCAGTTTCAATAGATGTTGAAAGTTCTATCTTTGCTTTTTCAGCAGCTTCGTCGAGTCGCTGCATTGCAAGGGCATCACCTCGCACATCAATTCCTTGATCTTTCTTGAATTCATCAGCAATCCAGTTCAACACTTTGTAGTCAATATCTCGTCCCCCGAGTCGATGGTCGCCGTCAGTAGATTTTACTTCTACCACATCATCACCCACTTCAAGAATAGATATATCGAATGTTCCTCCTCCAAAGTCGAACACAGCTACTTTCTCATCTTTCTTTTTGTTGAACCCGTATGCAAGAGCTGCAGCTGTCGGTTCATTGATAATTCGCTTTACATCAAGACCTGCAATTTTTCCAGCATCCTTTGTGGCCTGTCGTTGTGCGTCATTAAAGTATGCAGGAACAGTGATAATAGCTTCTGTGATTTTTTCACCAAGCTTTGCTTCGGCATCATTCTTAAGCTTTGTAAGAATCATAGCTGAAATTTCCTCAGGAGAATAATCCTTATCAGAAAGCTTAACTTTAACACCATTATTGTCTGCTTTTACAACTTCATATGGGACAGTCTTTTTGTCCTGTTGTACACCTGATTCGTCGAAGCTGTGTCCAATGAATCGTTTGATTCCGTACACTGTATTCTTTGGATTTGTAACAGATTGTCGTTTTGCAAGAAGTCCAACAAGTCGTTCGTTGTTTTTTGATACAGCTACAATCGAAGGAGTCGTCCGTGCACCCTCTACGTTTTCGAGGATTTTCGGATCACCTGCTTCCATAATTGCGACTGCAGAGTTTGTTGTACCAAGATCGATACCAATAATTTTTGCCATATGTTTTGTAGTTTTACTTGTGCGCTTTCGCGCTGAGTTAGTTAACTAATTTAATAATTGAATAATTTAGGATAATTTGACTTGAATAAATAGAATTCTTAGTCCGATAAAATCTGTCGAGGATGTTTTAGAAAGCAAACGCAGATGAGCGTATGCTTAAAAGTTAAGCAATTGCCGGTGCGCGAGTTTTTTGTACTGACAGAAAGATTTCCTTTGTTGGGAAATATGGAGATACGACAGGCTGTGGCTGGGTACTTTCGAGTACAATCTCAATTTTCTCTGTTTTACCTTCTAGGAGTAAGACAATAGCCTCATTGTTTGAGAGAGTTGTTTCTATAGCTTTTGTATCATCTGAAAGCAAAAGTGGTTCAGGTGTTGTGTTGTGTGATGTTGTATGTGTACCTGTAAGTTCATTGAAAATTGCGAAAGCTTCTGACTCGGAAAGTTGTCTTTGGAAAATAGCTTTGAGTTGACCACGACTATTTTTTCGAGAAAAGATAGATTTTGTAGCAACCACCTGTGCCACGACGAAGAAATATGAAGACTCAACCTGAGTAAGAAGAATCAGGTTTTTTCCATGTGTTTTATGAGCTAAAATCTTGTCTGTTGTGAGCATGGTTGATAGTTTTTAGGACTTTTTAAGGTCAAAATCCTATTTAGAACCTAATTATAAAACTCTAAAGAAAATCCGCAAGTTTAAGCCTCAAACACTTGAACCATAGCAGGTCGTACGACTTTTCCTCCAAGTATGTAACCCTTCTGGAGGACGTTTGCCACTGTGTGGTCTTTAGATTTATCTTCAGTTGGAACCATTGAAACAGATTGGTGGAGATTTGGATCAAACGCATCACCTATTGCTCCAAATGACGAAACACCTTGTTTTGTGAGTACACCAAGAAGCTGATTGTAAATTCCTTCTACTCCACCTCTCCATTCAGCTGAAATAGATTCCCACGAAGCTTTATTTGCCATAGCCATATCAAAACTATCAAGCACAGGAAGAATATCTTCTATAATTCCCTGCTTAGCAAATTTTAGAAATTCTTGCTTTGCATCTTCGTCTCGTTTTCGAGCATTAATGAATTCAGCTTTGTCTTTTTGCCAACCCGTTAGATACTCTTGTTTTTCCTCGACAGCTTTTTTTAGCTTTTCACGAAGATTTTTAACAACAGCTGGTGTACCCATCTCTGTCTCTTCATCTATTACCACATCATCGGCTATGTCTGAATCTTTATTGCTACCCGTTATAGGCTCAAGCTCGATGTCCTGCTCCTCGATTTCTTGATTTTTGCGAGTGTTCTGGTCTGTCATAGTGGTGATATTTTAATGAAAAGTATTATAAATTGCAAACATTAAATGGCTATCAAAATTTTCTCAAAAATAGAGCCATTTCTGCCAATTTTCTCAGATTCAGTTAATTTTTAATTAAAGACGATAATATTGACAAACCATATAAGCGTGATACTATCCGCATGTGCGGTATTTGAGATTCACCTTCGGATGTCCGAAGAAGGCCGCACGGCCACGCGAGGACGGATTGGTGTTCAGCACCCTCGTAAAGCATCCCGATGTGGTTGCTTTGGTCACAGGTACAAAAGATAGGTATACAGCACTTGTTTTGCCTGATTTGTCAGGTGGAACCCAATGGAACCACCTATACAGGTCACAAGTGCAAACTCCTACTAAAGCATATGCTCAACTGCCCGGTTTCTAATACGCCGGCGCGAAAGGGTTTACTCATCGCCACAAGGCAAAATCGACTGAGTCCCCACGGGCACGAGCTGGGAATTCGCCTGATCAGCTTTTCTCAAGCTAAGGAGTTAACAAAGGAGGTTTTGGTTGCTAAACACCACCTACCTGAGTTTCCACCGGAGATGTATATGGTTTGAGTTCTCACGCTCGCCAAACTGCACTCTCCGGTGGATTTTTTATTTTTACATTTTTAATAATTTATTTTTTTCGAATAATACAAAACCTCCCATTTCTGAGAGGTCTTGAATTCTGCATAGACTTCTACGATTGTTGTTTGGTCACGAATATTTTGTTCGTCGTCGCTCACAAAATTTCTTACATCCTTGCAGGATCAGTACACCTTTTCTATCGTTTTGACCACTGTGGTGCTTTTCGAGCTTTCTTGAGACCGAACTTTCGTCGTTCTTTTGTTCGTTGATCTCGTGTAAGGAAACCTTCCTTCTTAAGGTTTGACCGAAGGTGTGGTTCTGACTTTTCGATTGCTCGTGCAATACCGTGTCGGAGTGCTTCTGACTGTGAGCTTGTTCCTCCGCCTACGATTTTAGCTGTAATAGCAAACTTCTGCTCTGTACCTGACTTAGCAACAGCTTCAAGAGCTTTAACTTGAAGATCTGAAGTCTTAAAGTATTCATTGAGTTCTTTGTCATTGATCTTTATAGATTGCTTTGTTGAAGGAGTGATTCGAACTCGAGCTGTAGATGTCTTTCGTCGTCCGATTGCCTCTATGTATTTTTTAGTTTCAGTTGTCATGATTTTATTAAATATTATTTGAGCAAAATGCTTTATTATTCGGTAACAGTAAGGTTAAGAAGAACCTTTGTCTTAAGCTTGTTGTCAGGAAGCATACCTTTTACGGCTCGTTTAAACACCTCTGTAATACCCTTTCGCTCGATCAATTTGCCCAGAGTTTCATTTCGCTGACCTCCAGGATAACCTGAGTATGTAAGGTAGAATTTGCCATCCTTTTTCTTTTGAGTGATTTCAGCCTTAGCAGCATTGATGATTTCAACCTTAACATCAGCAACCACGTTCTTTGCAAAAGCTGGAGTGTTTTTGCCCATAAGGATCATAGCAGCTTCTGTAGCTACTCGTCCGATCTTTTTATTCTGTGCGTCTATGATGTGTTTAGTCATGGTAATTTTGATAATCTGCTAATGTGTTGAATGTTATACAAGTTCGATAACAGCCATCTTGCTGCCGTCAGAAGGTCGTCTTTCGAGTTTTACAATTCGAGTGTATCCACCTTTTCGGTCTTTGTACGCAGGAGCGATAGTTTTAACAAGTTTCTTAACAATTACATTGTTTGCAAGTCGCGCAGAAACAAGTCGTGTCGCTGAAAGATCACCTTCTCGTGCAATAGTGATAAGTTCTTCAGCATACGGTCGAACTTCCTTGGCCTTAGCCTCGGTTGTTACGATTTTACCATGGAGGAAAAGTTCTCGAGCAAGAGACCGCAAAAGCGCAGCTCTTTGGTCTGTTTTTCGTCCGAATTTTCTGTTTGCGTTATGGTGTCTCATTGCTTTTTATTTATCTGAACTTTTTATAATGGGCCTATACAATACTATGATTTTAGAGATAAGCCAAGTGTCTCGAGAGCTACTTTGATTTCTTCAACACCTTTTGATCCTAGACCGTCAAGTTCGAGAATATCCTTCTCTCGCTTTCGGATAAGGCCACCTACTGTTCGGATATTGGCGTTTACAAGAGCGTTGGCTGTTCGCTGTGATAGGTCGATAGACTCGATTCGTGTTTTAAGTGCGTCATCAAGAGCCTCTTTGTTTTCTGCTGATTCCTCAGCTGAAGGAGTATGTGAAGAAGATGAAGTGATTTCAGGTTCTGAGTCCTTAAAGCCGATGATAGCTTTGAGTTGCGTAATCATAATCTCGATAGACTTTTCAAATGCATCTCGTGGAGAAACCGTGCCGTCTGTTTTGATATAAAACTTAAGTTTGTTGAAGTCTGTTCGGTCACCTACTCGCATTTGTTCTACATCGTAGTTTGCAAGTGTGATTGGTGAAAATGCAGCATCAAGAGCAATACTACCGATTTCGACTCGATCCTTTTGGATAAGTTCTTTTGTGACAAAGCCAATACCTCGTTCAACTTTGATTTCCATTTCAACTTCTGTTGAAGCTTCTGTGATCGAGAAGAGGTATGCTTCAGGGTTAGAAACAGTAACCTGACCTGGGAGTTTAAAGTCGTTTGCTGTAACTTCTTTTACACCTTTGATCTTGAGGTTGATTGTCTGAGCCTCATCACCTGAAATAGCAAATCGAACTTTTTTGAGGTTGAGAATGATGTTGATCACATCTTCTCTCACGCCTTTGATAGTTGAAAATTCGTGGTTTACACCTTCGATTTTTACACTTGTAACAGCTGCTCCAGGAAGTGATGAAAGAGCGATTCTTCGGAGTGAATTACCGAGTGTATGGCCATATCCAGGGTAAAGACCGTCAATTTCATAATGGCCGTAGTTAGATGTTTCTTCTACTGCTTTTGGCTTTGATGGAAGTACGATTTGTGTTTCAGACATGGCGTTGTTGTTAAAAATTTAATTTAAAATTAAAAGTGAACTATTATTAATAAAATACTATCGCTTGTAATACTCCAATACTGCGCTTAAGTCGAACAGAAGTTCCTGACCTTCGGTAGTCGGTAATCTGAGTGCTGATCCCTGCTTTCGTTCAATGTTCCAAGTGAGCCATGTAGGAGTTTCGATAGTTTTTATTTTTTCTTCAAATTCTTTAAAAATACCATTAGTTTTGCTACCCTGTCGGATTTCGATAAGGTCTCCAGGCTTAACTTCATATGAAGGAATATTTAGTTTTCGTCCATTTACAAGAATATGACCATGAGAAACAACCTGTCGTGCAAATTGTCGAGTAGTTGTAAGACCGAGTCGGTATACAACGTTGTCGAGTCGAGTTTCAAGCTTGATGAAAAGATCTGAAGCTGGAGTGTGGCTACCTGAAGCAATCACCTTCTTTGCATATCCAGCGAATTGCTTTTCAGATACACCATATGTGAATCGCATCTTCTGCTTCTCGATCAACTGTCGTGCGAAATCGCTCTTTGAAGCTGGCTTCTTACCTTTCTTTTCACCAATAGTAGCCTTAAACTTTGCAGTTTGAGTTTTTTCGAAGATTGGTGCACCGAGTCGTCGTGCGATTTTGAATTTTGGACCTAGTTTCATGGTATTTTTGGTGTTTGATTTGCAGTTTGCGATATGCAGTTAATAATATGGACTATACTCGTCGTGGTTTAGGCGGCTTAGGACCGTTGTGAGGAACTGGAGTCTGGTCTTTGATACCAGCAATACTCAAACCTTTTGTAATAAAAGATCGAACAGCTGATTCTCGGCCAGAACCTACACCTTTGATAACAACAGAAACTTCCTTCATACCCATAGCAAGTGCTTTGTCAGCAAGAACTTCGCCAATCTTAGCAG
Organism: uncultured Candidatus Saccharibacteria bacterium; assembly: GCA_964467385.1. Lineage (GTDB taxonomy): Bacteria > Patescibacteriota > Minisyncoccia > Phycocordibacterales > CAIZLB01 > VEQN01. Next base: position 55,756 of record CAYXQC010000004.1, on the reverse strand, counting down.
CTGCAAAAGGAGTACCCTTCTTTGCACCCTTGAATCCAAGAGAACCAGATGATGACCATGCAACAGCATTACCCTTTGTATCTGTAAGGATAAGCTTTGTGTTGTTGTATGTAGACTGAACATGAAGAATACCAGCATCTACTTTCTTCTTTGATGACGAAGATGTAGCCTTTGCCGCTGTTTCACCTTCACCTGCTGTTTTTACGATTCGTTTCTTACCCATGGCTTTATTGTTATCTGTTGTTGGTTTATTAATAAATATAACTATCTAGAACTACTTCTTAGACTCCTTTTTCTTTCCAGAACCCATAGTCTTCTTTACACCTTTCAAGGTACGAGCATTTGTCTTTGTTCGCTGTCCTCGCGCAGGAAGTCGCCGAGCATGTCGAGAACCTCGGTATGACTTAATATCTTTGAGTCGCTTAATGTTTGATCCGATCTCTCGCTTAAGATCAGCTTCGAGCTTAAATGACTCAACAATCTGTCGAATCTTGTTTTCTTCGTCAGCAGAAATATCAGCAGTCGTCTTACCAAAGTCTACACCAGCTTCGAGAAGGATTTTTTTCGCTCGTGGTCGGCCAATACCATAAAGTGCTGTGAGGGCCATTTCGAGTCGTCGATTGTCTGGAATTGTGATACCTAGTATTCGCATGGATGTTTCTTTGGTTTAAGGGTTAGTGTAATTTCAGTCGATTATATATGAGCAGTACTAGCCCTGCTTCTGCTTATGTCGAATATTTGCCTTACAGGTAATATAAACTGATCCCTTTCGTCGGACCACTTTGCAATGTGTACATTTTGTTTTAACTGAAGCTTTTACTCGCATAAATATATATAAAAAGTTGTAGAAGACATCCTACTATAATTGAATAATATTGTAAAGTCCGTTTTCCCCTACATTCTCCGTGTGATCCGGGCTTTCCCACCATAGGGGTCAATTTCAACCATAACCCTATCTCCAATAACCACTCTAATACGGTTGTGGAGCATCTTTCCTCCAAGGAACGAAAGGACCGGTTCGTCTGAACCGCCTTCGATCTGTACTTTAAAAAGTGTGTTTGGAAGAGCCTCTACTACTCTACCGTAAAGCGCCTCTTTCTTGTTGGAATTGTCGTGAGTTGGATGCATTGAAATGACAAGGTATACAGTACCATTTTATAGGCTATTTTTCAAGCACTACTTTAATTTTATCTGCACTTGGAAGTGTTTTGACCCACCACGGAATGATACTGATATCGATTGAATCAACCTCGATGTAGTCTTTAAGAGCAGAAAGAGCCTGTTCTTTTGAAAGTCCACTTACTGTTTTGGCGAGTTTAAGTTCTTCAACTATCGAAGCAATACTCGTCGTTCCATTGAGGACCATCCAAGAATTGTCAGTAGCGGTTGTAGCTGAAAGGCTATCGAAAATACCTCCGTATACGAGTTTTGGCTCTTCAGCGAGACTAAGTCCAGTAGTCGAACTCGCACTTGTACTTGAGCTGGTAGGATTTTCTTTTTGGATAATAAGTTCAGAAAGCGCAGACTCGTCAAATATAAGCGCAGTTGCTTTAGCTGTTAGTGTAATTGTCGCTTTTGTACCAGCTCGGTTCATATCCTGTTTTGGCTGTGCATATGTGATAACTGCGCTGTTTTTTATATATACAAAGCCACCATCTATCTTACTTGCCTGCTTTAGAAAATCAGCATTTATTTGTGCCTGAATCTGTTTTTTGAGCTCTGCTAGACTATCAGCAATAGCTTTTTGGCTGATATTTGGGACCGTTCCTGAAAATCCATCAGTAAGCGAACTTTTTGATCGTCCATAAATAGTATTGTACTTATCGGTACCCTTATATGCCACGACTTTAAAATCTTGTGGACTAGAATTGTATTTGTCGCCAGATTCACTAGCTTCTACTTCAACAGATACGCTTCCTGGAGTCTTTTTTCCTTCAGAAGTTGTTTGACCTGGAATAGTGACTGCATTTTTGAGCTTATATATCAAACCTTTAGGAGTCTCAAGCCGTGTACCAGCTACTAGTTTTTGAGCAGTGCTTGAATATGCGTTGTACAAGACAACTGTGCCAACTGCCTTACGATCAACTTTTACACTTCCGTTTGCATCTACTTCTGTTTCAGCTTTGTAGTCTTCACCAGAAATGGATTCATGAGTCAATTCATCAAAAGAAATCTTTAAATCCTTTATAGCAAGATCATGACGCACAGGACTGATTGTAATGGTCGCCCGCGCAAATGTCGTCGAAAGAAGGAAACCTATAAAGACAATAATAAGAGCAAGTATTGTGTAGGCTTTCCAATATGATTTATCACCCTTTCTGCTTTTTTCCCAATCCTCAAAACTTTCGTTATTTTGACTCCTCTTTAATGTAACTTTGTCTTCCATAGAGGCAAACTCTTCTGTTTTCGCTACAGAGATATGTTCAGCTTCTGCATCAGATGCAACAACTGCTTTACGAACCTCATCCTTTTTTTTCTTTGGAATAGGAATATTTCGGATACTTCGCTTTTCGTTTGGAATGATATCGTAGAAGTTTTTTTCCATATATTTATATAAATTTTAAATAAATTTGATGTTTAATTTTCTAGATGATAATCCCACTGTATATTGCCCCTAGTGTGAGTGACAAATCTGCTTCTTTGTCTGACTCATTTTTGGCATAAGGTGAAAAATCTTGTGCAGCAAGTGCTTTAACTATAAATTTTCCTTCAGCAAACGAGAACTGCTGATATTCCTCTGATGAGATGTACTCAGAGAAAATATGTGAGACATCCTTTGGTGCAAACAAGAAAAACGAATTTGGAAGTGAAGTGCTACCAGACATTACACGAAGTGAATTAGAGAAATCTTTGAGCCACTCATCATTTGCTTTCTTCAAAAAGGTCGATATTTTGGTATCAAGATCAGCATCTATTTCTCCGTTGTTTTTCATACGAATCATAGACTCTGCCACTTCTGTAGAGACGCTCAAACCTTCGGATATGATTCTGACTAAAAACTGTTTACCTTTCGGGAAAGAGTAGGCCTCTGATAAAGTACCTTTTCTAATAGCCACAAGCTCGGTGAGTTGTGAGGTTACATCTACAATGATGTATTGAAGCATCTCTCTCCAGATGTTACTTATAACACTGAAAGAGACGATCGATTGTGAATGGACAGTAGTAGAAGTGGTATGAAAGTTTTTATTAATAATATCCTTAATCTGGTCAACCGAAGATTTACGAGCAAAACTAGTAAAAATATTCATATCCAAGGTCTGTACTTTTTTCCTTAAAGGTTCAGTTGTTGGGTAACCATTTAGAATAATATTGATTATTTTTTGCTCGAGTACAGTTACATCGAGCTTGTGAGCATCACGGTAGCCTTTGATGATATCGTCTTTTGCCTTTTCGATAAGTTGCTCGGTTACCACAAAAGGCTTCTGTTCCTTCATTTTTATAATAGAAGTTTCAGAAATGTACCAAGGTGAGGAAAGTAAAACAAGAGCGTTTTTAATGGAAACAGAAATACCTTTGTCGAGAAGATTTTTGATTTGATGATTCTTGAACTCTGTGACGAGCTCATTGAACTCAGATAAGATACGTTTTTCTAGGTGTTCTCGGTCACGCTCTTCATGGTGTGGTAAATCCTTGACAATAAGCGAAACAATACGTGGTGCCTTATTTTTTTCATGCACAACGAGACCGGCTTTCACAACTCCGTTGCCAATATAAAAAACAAGAGAACCCAGTAACTTCATATAAAACCCATTATATCAAAAAGACTCTATATATGGGTAAGTTTTGCACATTTTTATGCAAAATAAATTTCCGTGTTCAAATAAGATAAAATCCTTAATTCAAAACCGCTTTAATTCGTCTTACTCCCTGAGAAACAGCCTCTTCTTTTTGAATCTTAAATGTTCCAAGTTCGCTTGTGTTTTTTACATGAGGACCACCACAGAATTCTTTAGAAAATGCGTGTTCAATGTTTGTACCTTTTTCATCTGCTTGATCGCCGATGTAGTAAACCGTAACTGTGTCGCCATACTTCTCACCAAAGAAATGCAATGCACCGGTCTTTTCAGCTTCTGCAAAGGGTAGACTTACAACAGCAACAGGAAGTGCCGCTTTGATTTTTTCATTTACAATTCCTTCAACTCGATTTTTTTCTTCATCAGTCATTTTGGCAGGATGAGCAAAGTCAAACCGAAGCCGTTCTGGAGTGATATTACTTCCCTTTTGCTGTACATGCTCACCAAGAACTTCTCGAAGCGCTTGATGCAAGAGATGCGTGGCTGTGTGATACTTTACTGACATTTCACTTGTGTCACCAAGACCACCTTTGAACTTCTGTTCAGCGCCGGCCCGTGAAAGTGACTTGTGAGCTTCAAATTTTTCCTCAAAATTTGCAATATCTACCTCAAAACCTTTATCCTTAGCCATTTCTTTGACCATTTCAAATGGGAAGCCGTATGTTGTAACGAGTTTGAATGCAATTTCACCTGAAATTAAATTTTTCGCACCAGAATTGCTACCACTTTCAGCCTGAATTTTCTCCAAACTTTTATTAAATTCTTTAAGACCATCTTTTAAAGTATTTCTGAATTTTTTCTCTTCAGTATCAATAGTAACCTTGATAGTCTCCCGAAGTCGCCCAACGTTTTCATAGATATCTTTATACTGCTCGATAAGTGTATCAGCGATCCAGAAGAGTGATCCGGGTTTCATACCGATTTCATCAGCTACACGCACAGCTCGTCGAATTAGTCGTCGTAAAATGTACCCTTGATCGGTGTTTGATGGGGTGACGCAGTCTGAAATGAGCATCACCGATGTTCGAGTATGATCAACGATTATTCGCTCTTTTTTTGTGTCAGATAAGGTTTTAAGTTCGCTTATTTTGGCAAATGTTGAAGCAAAAATGTCAGTATCATATGCATTTGTCTTACCTTGAAGCACCATAGTCACTCGTTCATAGCCAGAACCAGTGTCTACGTTTTTTGTAGCAAGCTTACCAACTACTTTACCGTTTTCTGCTCGGTATTCCATAAACACATCGTTCCAAATCTCCACAACTTCCTGTTTATTATCAGCTGCCAAGTATTCTTCTTTCGTCATTCCTTTAGCGTCAGCATGATTTCCTGTTACGTCGTAAAACATCTCAGTATCAGGGCCACATGGACCATTGTCACCAGGACTCCACCAGTTATTTTTAGCTGGCATAAAGTAAATCCGCTCGCCAGTCACACCATTTCGCTCGAAAATCTCACGCCAAATACCAGCAGACTCATCGTCTCGCGGTGCATTTTCATTTCCTTCAAAACAAGTTACATAGAGTCGCTGCGGATCGAGACCAAAACCCTCTTCCTTGTTTGTGAGAAGTTCATAGCTCCATTCAATCGCTTCTTTTTTAAAATAGTCACCAAGTGACCAGTTACCCATCATTTCAAAAAAAGTAAAATGTGTATTATCACCAATCTCATCAAAGTCTACTGTTCGTACGCATTTCTGAAAGTTAGCTAGACGAGTGCCGAGTGGGTGTTTTTCGCCAAGAAGATACGGCACCAAAGGTTGCATGCCAGCAGTGTTAAAAAGCACTGACGGATCGTTCTCAGGTACAAGTGGAGCGCTCGGGAGAATAGCGTGACCTCGCTTTTCGAAGAAAGCCAAGAAACGCTTTCGGATTTCTGAAGAATTCATAGTAGGCTGTGCCGGCTGCATAGTAGGCTCGATTTTAGCACAATTTACGGGGTTTTTCTAGGATTTAATGCAGCTTTAAATCATCTTATTTTTCTTCATCAATTTCTCAAGTGTAGTCAAATCTTCCTCAATAGACTGCAAACCTTTTTCGAAAAAGCTTGACTTACTTACATCGAAGCCGATTGATTTGAATATATTATCAGGCGACATACTGTTTCCGGCTTCCAAAAACATATCAACCTTGGCAAAAAAGCTGTCATCTTCTTTACACTTCTTGTACAATGCGCGGCTGATAAGTTCGCCGTATGCATATGAATACACATAGAAAAAGTTTCGAATATGACTCCATGAACAAAAGAGATAACCGTCTAGTTCATGCATTTTGACTGCTTTGCCGAGATATCTGCTCATTTCAGTATTATGTGCTTTGCATATTTCCGCAGCAGTTAGCGCACCATTTTTTCGCAGATCTTCATGCAATTTCAATTCGAAGTTAAAACATGCAATTTGTCTGAAAATAGTTTGCATACTATCAGCCAATCGATCGTACAGTGCGTAAATCTTTTCTGTGTCCGACATTTTTTCGAATAATTCCTGGAATGCTAGATTCTCAAAAAATGTACTGGCAATTTCAGCAACAGAAATAGTGTAACTTTGATAAAACTTTCTTTGCTTTTTGGAAAGTTCAGTGTGAATTGCATGACCCATTTCATGAGCAAATGTCATAACCGCATCGACACTTGGCACATAGTTAAGGAGTACAACTGTTGGTACAGTTTGGCCACCCCAACAATACGCACCGCCTCGCTTACCTATTCGTGAGTACACGTCTATTCGCTTATCCTTGAGCATTTTATCAAGAATGTGCAGGTACCGTTCACCCGCTTTTCCGAACGCAGATCGAAGAATTTCTACGGATTTTTCAAAAGGGATCTGTACCTGCTTTTTAGCAATACCAACTGCTCGATCAGCATATTCAAGGTATGGCAGTTTAAGAAGTTTTTTCTTCAAAGTATAGAAACGATTTGAAATTGCGAAATTATCAGAAACAGTTTTAACCAGATTCTCGATTGTTTCGATAGAATTTTCATATCCAATAATAGTTTCAGAATATGGCTTTTCATATCCACGAAGCTCATCATTTATTTTCTTTGTAGTGTACACTGCATTTATTTCTTGCTCTGCAAAATAGCTAATCGATTTTAGCTTTTCCATGCAAAGATCGTGGAGTTTTCTACGATCAGCAAGTGGTAGCTGATGAATCATAGTCTGTGCCTGCGATAACGGAATATTTTTACCCTTAAATTTAACAGTTTCTTTGTTTGTAAGCTTTTCAAAACCATCAATCCAAAGCGTTCGAGCTGGTCGGGTTAAAAGATTATTCACTTTTTCAGCTTCTTCGGTAAGATTGTATTTTGCAACTTCAAAAGTTCGCTTTAAGTAGTATACAAAAAATGCGAACCGAGGATCTTTAAGAATTTTAGCCTGGCGTTTTTCTGGTAATTTACCAAGCTCAAGTGGAAAGAAGACGATTCTATTTACGGCATTTGTCGCTCTCGGTTCGAGCTGGCCAATTTTTTGATCGAGTTTTGCATTGCCGCTCATAATTGATTGCATATTGAAAAGATACCAAAGAGGCTTAATCATACCGATGGTATCATGAAGTTTTTCCCAGTCATTCATCGCTACTACGAGCGTGTCGTTTGATTCATCCTTAAGGTATTCCTGATCATTTTTGTACTTTTTTTCAAAATCGGCGCAAAGTGTTTCAACTTCAGCAATATCTTGCTCAAGTTTCGGGTCATTCAGATCTTTATATAAGTCAGTGAAATCCCACTGGTGTTCTGTATTGATATTTTTTTCTGTTTTTACTTTTTTCATGTTATTCTCGCGCCATAATGTTAAATTATTTTAGAAGTTAATATCTATTTCTTCACTTTATTTGAACTTGTCGCACTACCTTTCTTCCCCATTGCCTTCGCACCAAACTTTGCAACATGCTTTTTGAATGCATTACCGGCATTTTCGCGATAGTTACAATACTCGCAATCATGACCAGCTTCTGGAATTGAATCTCCATCAAGACACGCCTTGGCCTGCATTAAAGTTTCATCAACCCAATCACTTTTTCCTTTATATGAAATCAAATTTGTGTAAAATTCGAGTTTGCCATCGAAACTATCAAGATCTTTTCGGCCCGTTACGTATACAAAATACCCAGTATCAGAAACATTAAGATCATTATGCTTCAAAAGCCATTGGTAAATTTCCATCTGTCGTCGATACTGGTCATGCCATTTTGTATCCTCGAGCTTTGTCACAGCCTCATCTTTGCTAGTAGCTTTGTAATCAACCACATGAACTTTACCTTTTGCATCAACCCACAAATCATCAACCGCTCCAAAAACAAGGAAATTACTTTCTTTATGCAAGTATTGCACACCAACGAAGTTCTCACGCCACTCGTTTATCTTGTCATGATCAAATGGCACAAAATCAAGACCGTTCTCGGTCATCAAAGGATGCGGTGTGCCAGCTTTACGGTGCATATCAAATTCTTTTTTCAAAAGATGATCTACAGCGCTGTTTAGGGTAAATGGAGGCATGCTCGGCCGTCCAACCTCGAGTCGTCGATCAAGATAGAAACATCGAGGACAATCAACAAAAAGGTCAATTTTAGAGCGGCTCAACTTAAACGGTTCAGTCTGTCCGGGGATATAAAATTTCTTCTTCCAGGTTGATGTCCAGGCCATGTTTTTATGTTAGCACATAAAGAGCACAAAATAAAAAACCACCTCGGCACTAATCCCTCGGCGCCAAATTGATGATTTGCCCAATTTCTTCCATAACTTTAAAAATCTTAGCGTCTGTCAAACCGATTTCTTTTAGGAGTTGTCGCTTTTCATAAATAGTTTTGCAAAGCACAATATCATGTGCCAACAAATCCTTTTTGTCATTTGCCGATAAAGTAGTAAGACATGTGATCGGATGAAGTTTGGTTTCTTCAATCATGTCGAGCAGATTGCCTTTTTCAGGATACATCCAACTGATAAGTTCAAGACCTTTGCATTTTGCATAGGTAATAGCAGTTTCAGTAAATTTCGTATTTGTAATCAACAGCCATTGATCAATTTTACGTGGAGGAAAATCTCCGTATGTAAATGAATTATCTTTCAAATCATCGTATCGCGCTTTCACATAGAGTGCAGTTTTTAGATCAGACTTCCCACCCTGCTCATTGTGGTATTTAACCTCAGCCATGATGAGTTTTTCCTCGTTCCAAGCCACTACATCTACCTCGTGTGGTACACAACCGCCATATACAAGCTGGTCTGTGAGGGTTGTGTAGCCTTTGGCATTGAAAATTTGGGCTACATATTTTTCAAATGGAAAGCCACTTGGACCGAATTCCATAATAGACCGTCGAAGCGAATACCGTGCAGCTGCGGCAATTGAAGCCTGTTTCAACATCTCAAAAGCTTTTGAGAAAATCTGATGAACTGTACAAGTGCCACCATTTGCCGATTCAGGATCACAAACACCGGCTTTAATATCATCAACCATTTCTCTGGCGATTTTTTCTGCTAGGTTTTGCTGAGCTCCTGCTCGTATCAAGGATTCTTGCAGCTTAATAGGATCAAACTCTTCTACCTGACCGTCTTCTTTGGTTATATATACTGGACTCATATAAGTTCGATTATACCACCACCGATACAAAGTGTAGTGTTTTTTTGTGAATTTTTTGTGCTAACAGTATCAGAGTACAGAACAAGAGACTGTCCCTCAGCCAGCCCGTGCTGAAATTCTTCAAATTTAACGATATACTCTGGATCGCCATTTTTATCAGTTTGCACCATCAAAGTGCATTTTTGTTTTTCTTGTCGGTACCGAATCCTGCATTCGAGTTCAACCTTCGCACCTTTTCCGATACGAAGTCGTTCATCAAAATCACTGTGTAGATTTACATCTCGAAGTCTTATTTGAGTCGATAAGGTTGTACCGTTTTGTCCGCCGTTATCCATTGCTACATGTGCAGATTTCGGCGCAACAGTTATAGTATTTTTTTTGACATCTTTTGCAATTACAAAAAGTGGCAAAGGATCAGTATTTTTCACGATATGATTAAACCCATGTCGCTCACCTATTGTATACAGTATCGCACCTTCATGAGAACCAATCACTGTTCCAGTTGTATCCAAAACTTCACCTACCCTCGCAGCACCTGGGATATGCTCTTTTAAGAACTCTTTCATATCGAGGTGACCAATAAAGCACACACCTTGACTATCTTTTTTATCAAATACAGGTAATCCAAATTTTTCAGCAAGTTTTCGCACTTCTGTTTTTTCTAGATGACCAATTGGAAACAATATGTACTCCAGATCCTTTTCATGTAAAGTCCAGAGAAAATAGCTTTGATCTTTTTGATTATCAACACTTTCAGCTACGTATTTTTTTGGTTTAGCAACTGTTTCAGTCCCACCGATATTACCACCGCGAATGCCTCTATCAGTATTTTCTATCTCTACATTTTGCGCATAATGCCCCGTAGCCACGAAATCTGCACCATGTTCGCGTGCATATTTTAAAAATGAACCGAATTTTACATGACGATTACACATTACGTCAGGATTCGGTGTGCGACCCGAAGCATATTCATTAATCATATAATCAACCACTTCACGCTTATATACTTCACTAAAATCGAGAGTCAAAAATGGGATATCAAGTACAGCAGCAACTCGCATAGCATCACGTCTCTCATCTTTCCAGCCACAATCAGTAGAATCTGGTTGCCATACTTTTATAAACACACCAGTGACATCATATCCAGCTTCTTTGAGGAGTGCTGCTGATACAGAAGAATCAACACCACCAGACATACCCACAAAGACTTTCCGACCCGGAGTTTGATTTGCTGCCAGAACATCTGAAACAGCATGTGCGCCCTTATCTGAGGTATGTAGCTTTGAGTTTAACGTGTTCTTCATGAGTTTTTGAGAAATGTGTTATACCATTTTTATCAGAAAGATAGAAGAGATATGGATTTGGAAGCGGATTCAAAGCTGCTCGAATTGACTCAAGGCCAGGGTTAGAAATTGGAGTTGGTGGCAGACCACGATGCGTATATGTATTGTACGGATCCTCTGATTTCAAATCATCAGCACGAAGCTCAGCTGAAGTTTTCCCAAAACGATATGCCAGCGTAGCATCAACCTGAAGTGCCATGCCGATTTTCATGCGATGCATGAGTAAATCAGCGACCATTTGCTTATCTTCATACGTTTGCACCTCTTCTTCAAGGATTGATGCGAGAATGATAGTGTCACGTCTTTGTGATTCACTTAGAGTTGTAAATTCTGGGAGGTGTTTAGTAATCATCTGGTCAAACATTGAAGTCATGCGAGCAATAATGGCACTAGATGTTGCACTTGGCTCGAAGAAATATGTTTCTGGGAATAAATAACCTTCGTATTTGGCAGATTCAAGTGCAAACTGATCCGCAGAAAGGTGCGGAAACTTTTCACTTATAAGTCGAGTCAAAGATTTCACATTCATCCCTTCTGGTACTGTGACTTTTACTGGTGTATAACCAAAATCACTTTTAATAAGTCTGTCCATAACCGTAAAAACAGTAGATGGATTTTCAAATATATATGTTCCAGAAGATATGCGTACCGACTTTCCTCGAAACAATATGAGTCGTCGCAAGAAACCTGCTGACGAAATTACTTGCTGTTCTTTCAATTCAGCAGCTATAGATGCAGCATTTTGACCTTGTTCGATGACTACTCGGATTGGATAACTCTCTTGTGTTCTGCCAGATGGTGCTTTTACAAGTTTGAAATAAAATACACCAAGTATAATGAGTGTACATAGCACCAAAGTCACACCAATACTTAATGCATGTTTTAGAATTGAATTTTCAATTATATTTTCTGACTCAGTATTGTTTTCTAGCGGCATGGATAATTTAAATTCAGTGACAGATTACAAAATATACATAACTAAACTGGCAGATTCGCAGGCGGCTCAACTTTCTTAGCATTAATACGTGAGAGTGATGGGGTTCGTGACACATCACCTGGGAAGTGATAAAGACTAGCTAATTCCTCAACACTGAGGACAAATGGTTGGTAATCATAATCTTTTTTAGTGAACATGGTCTTGTATTGAGTCGGAAAAAACTCATCGAAAAAGAAGTAACGATACTTGTAGAGATACAACATTGCTTTCTTGTGCTGAATAAGTTTCTTACCACTTCGATCCTGCCATGGATAGTCAAAAGATGTCGCATTTGCAGGCTTAAACCCATTGAGATTTGTAGTATTGTATTGCTTAAAAATACCCGTAACTGCGGGCACAAAAGTTCCACGCACTTTATCTTTCTTACCAAGATAAATCACACGAATACCACAATCAAAAGCTATTTTCGAAATATTTTTCTCAATAGCTTCCACTTTTTCCTTCTCACCCTTTGTCATAGAAAGCTCTTCGATCTTAAGTTGACCCTCCTTTGGCTTCTCGTCACGCTTCATAAGCTTCTTGATTTCATCTTTAGCAAAATGTTCCCAATCAACTTTTTCAAACCATGTATCAGGTTTTGGAATCTCTTTTTTGTGCGCCCGTACACCAATCTGAATCCAAATCTGCTCACCTTTCTGAAGTGAACCAAGTGTTTCAATCACGGGTGTGATTGGGTCGACCTTAAACTCCTCGTCAGGGTCTTTATCTAAGCCGTACTGTACATACGTTTTTATAGGATAATGAGAGTCCTTATTTTTTACAAAATCACATGCAAACATTTCAATATCACCAGAGCCATCATATGGTGTATCAAATGCATAATCATCAACTACTCGAATCTCAATATCTGGAAATTGCGAATACAGGTTATTCTCAACAATTGCCTGAAATGTCTCTCGTGTCCAGATCAAAAAACTAACGTCACCACCGTTTGAGACAATTTCGAGTGAAAACATCGTCCGACTTTTACCGAGCCAAAACTTGTCATAGTTTGTCCCCTCTCCGCCAGTCTGATTCAAACAATGCATGAATACCTCCATGGCGAGTGGTGATTTTGTTGAACCCTTTGGAATTTTAAGTTCAAGTACTACGTACTTTTGCTTAGCAAAAAACTGTGCACGGACATAGGCTTTCCATTTTTTCCAAAACTTTTTTGAAAGATAGACAGGGACTGCAATTGCAATACCAAGATAGACAATCTTAAAGAAAAAAACAAGAACGGCATTAACGGTTACTGATTCAAAGAAAGAATCCATATGCGATATATTCTAGCATATTTAGTATAGGTGCAAATTTTGTGTGTAAAAAAACGCACCTCCTCGTTAACTTTCACCTGACCCAGCGGATTGCGTAGACTGCTGGAGATGAGAGTTTAAAACAAGGAAGTGCGCGTGAGCGAGAGATACGCAAAGATGACTCGTATTCTGCTTTGAACATGATGTTTATGGCATCTGGTCGATACATGGAGAATTGACCGAGGACATTTACATATCACGTTTTAGCAGAATTCTGAGGATTAGCTTGAGCCTCCAGCGCCCAAAGAGTGATCAAGCCACGGTGGGTGGTGATGTTGAGAGAAACAGGCCACAGCCATCAGAGCCAGGAGCGCGAAGCCCGAGGCGATGATGGTGCGTTCGAGGGTGCTTTTGGCCAATGCAGACGTTTTGACTGAAGTGGATTTCACTGCAATTTTGCCTCTCTATTTTAACGGTTGCACTAAAAGAGCTAAGAGTCAGCTATAGAATTGCTGAACAATGTACGAAGATTGCATATTCTGGTTTGATTGCGAAGGTGATTAAAAACCTTTTCGCTCCAAGAATATGTATTTCTTTTGTACAAGCTAAATGCTACCACTATTCAAGATCCTTGCAACAAGGATAACAAAACGCACACCAGTTAGATGTACGCTTTGCATAAAGTTTGGCTTGTTTAAATAAGGATTTTTCTTTTATTTTTCTGCAAGATCGCCACCGAGAGAGTATTTTCCATCCTTATCTTTCTTGAAGAATTTTGAGTTTTGGAGGTTAACGAGGATTGTGTTTTCTTTTACATATCGTTCCTTCATAACCTTTTGAATTATTTCTTCTTTGGTAAGAGGACCGTACTTTTCGATCATTTTCTTGATAACGTCTTTCACGACACCACTTGCATAACCCCATTCTGTAAGAGCATAGAGCCCTCGTCCTACGAGTACGAATCGCTTATCCTTGATAAGTTCGTTATGAGTAGTAGCAACATGAGCCTTCTTGTTAAAGAGTTTTTCGATAAGCTTTGCAATATCTCGGAAATGGATCGGTGAACCATGCTTTCGCATTGCAAGAAAGGCATAATCTCGAATACCTTTTGTTTTAACATTCTGAGAATCTGACTTACCCCATTCACCTAGAGGGTTTTTGGCGATGTTTTTAGAAATATTTAACCATCGCTTTGCAACTTCGTCGTTCTTGTACTTTTCATTTACATCTTTCAAATGCTCAAGGAATGTTTTAATCATCTCTGACTCTGGAATCAAATCATCATCACCAAGAGTTTTGTAGAGCTTTCGGAGCGCTTCATGAATCTTCTTTGAAAGTTGTGCGTCAACATGCCATCGGTGTTTGAATTCAGGGTCTTCTTTTTCTTTCTTGAAGTTTTCACCTACCACGAGCATAAAATGAATATGATTCTGTGTAGACTGATCTTTTGCAAAATGCTTAAGAAGCTCTTCTTCACCGATCATGCCACCAAGATCATGAATATATGTATAGAGTTCCTCGAAAATAGGTTTTTCTTGCTTATAGAAAGCTGACTTTCGAATGTTTTGTAGAGCAGCGTGCTCAATCTGTCGAACTCGTTCTCGGGTGATGTTATATGTTTCGCCGATAGCTTCAAGTGTCATCTTTTCATTGTCCTTGTCGAGACCATATCGCTTTGTAACAACCAGTCGAGCTCTTTCAGGGAGCGCAGAAAGGAGTCTCTTAGTAACGATCTTCGGCTTGAATGATAGTGTTGGTGCAGTTGCCATAATTTAGATTTTTATACCTGTATTTTTAGCACGGGGTTAGGAAAGAGTCAAGAGATAAGGCCACATCTGTCAAGGGTCACCCAGCCTGGCCTATTGACAAATGGATTCGAGCAAGGTTTTCCGAAAGTAGCTTTTTTGCACACATTGAGCTTCGGGAAGAATTTAAATACCGTCGACAACAAGGTTCACCAACTTCCCTTTCACGTAGAAAGTTTTAGATGGTTTTTTATCACCGATTCTTTGCTTAATTTCCGGAAGTGCAAGTGCCGCCGAAATAACATCAGCTTCGATGTCTGTGCCACTTATGAATGTACCTCTAACTTTGCTATTGACCTGTACTACAATCCTAAACGTTGTTGATTCGAGTTTTTTAGGATCATATGTTGGCCAATTTTCAAGATGGATAGACTTCGCAGGCTTTTTTGCACGCTTTATTTTCGCAAAATACATTACCCATAACTCATCTGTCGCATGCGGCGCGAAAGGAGCGAGAAGTTTGAGCAACATTTCATACATTTCTCCAGAAACAGCATTCCCATTTTTTACTTCAGCTTCAAGCGAATTTAAGTAAATCATCATGGTTGAAATCGCTGTGTTCATGTTGAATGCCTCAATATCATCGGTCACTTTTTTAATAGTTCGATGCATGAGAGATTCGAGATCTTTATTTGTACTATTTTGTGAACTATCGTTGCTGTTTTTAGTATTGCTGAAAGCGACTTTTTCACCAAGTCGCCACACTCGCTCGATAAATCGTCGTGAACCGATCATATTATCAGTACTCCAGGCAATACCAGAATCAAATGGTCCCATAAACATTTCATATACCCGAAGTGTGTCTGCACCATAAAGCTTCACAACATCGTCAGGATTCACTACATTTCCAAAACGCTTACTCATTTTTCTGCCATCAGGTCCTGCGATGAGTCCTTGATTTTTGAGCTGGGTAAATGGTTCTTTTGTCGAAACCACGCCAATATCAAAGAGGAACTTATGCCAAAATCGAGCATAGATAAGATGTCGTGTTGCATGTTCTGCCCCACCTACATACATATTTACTGGCTGCCAGTACTTTTCTTTCTTCGGATCAACCAACGCCTTCTTATTTTTTGGATCAATATATCGAAGGTAATACCAACATGAACCAGCCCACTGTGGCATAGTGTTTGTTTCTCGTTTAGCTGGCGCTTTACACACAGGACATTTTGTATTTACCCATTTTGAAATAGCGGCAAGTGGTGACTCACCTGTACCAGTTGGTTCATATGATTTAACATTTGGAAGTTTGATTGGAAGTTCTTTCTCAGGTACAGGAACAACGCCACATTTTGAGCAATGCACAAGCGGAATCGGTTCACCCCAGTATCGTTGTCGTGAAAATACCCAGTCGCGAAGTTTGTAGTTAACAACCGATCGGCCGAATTCTACCGCGATTTTAGTTCGAGCTTCGGCTGAATTCATATCATCGTAATTTGAAGAATTCATTAACTGACCATCTTCTAAAAGCGGACCAGCATTCTCTTCATCTCTAAAATTTCCATCGGCAACATAAATAACTTGCTTAACCCCTAACCCATATTTCTTAGCAAATTTAAAATCTCGTTCATCGTGCGCAGGAACTGCCATCACAGCACCTGTGCCATATCCCGCCAATACATAATCAGCGATCCACACAGGGACTTTTTCACCAGTCGCAGGATTGATAGCCTCGACACCCTCAAGGGCTATACCACTTTTTTCTTTTCCTTCAGCTGTTCGCTCTATATCTGTCTTTTCTTTTACAGAATTAATAAAAGTACGCACCTTGTCAGCGTTTTTCACCGACACGTTTTGTATCGCGGAATTATTCCCTAAAAGTTCTACTACGAGCTTGTGCTCAGGTGCCAAAACAACATATGTCACACCAAAAAGAGTGTCGCATCGAGTAGTGAACACAGTTATTTTTTGATCAATTTCTTTACCACCAACGACGAGCGGGAAATCAAACTCAGCACCTTCACTTCGGCCAATCCAATTTCGTTGAGACTCTTTGATCGAATCTGGCCAATTCAATTCCACCAAATCTTCAAGCAATCGATCTGCATATTTCGTGATCTTAATCACCCACTGACGGATAGGCTTCTTTTCAACTACAGATCCACACCGTTCGCATTTGCCGTCTTCGAGATCTTCGTTTGCAAGACCGGTTTTACATGAAGGACACCAGTTGATAGGTTCATGTGACTCGTATGTCAAACCTTTTTTATGCATTTGCAAAAACGCCCACTGCGTCCACTTGTAATATTCAGGATCAGTTGTATTTACCTCTCGAGACCAATCATAGTTCAAACCGAGGATTGATAGTTGCTCTTTGTAACGTGCTACATTTTTCTTCATCGCAATTGCAGGATGAATTTTATTTTTAAGAGCGAATTCTTCAGCCGGTAAACCGAATGCATCCCACCCCATTGGATGAAGCACATTGTGACCAGTCATGGTCTTGTATCGAGAATATACATCAGTTGCAATGTAACCTCGTGGATGACCAACATGAAGACCTGATCCAGATGGATATGGGAACATGTCGAGGATATAAGCTTTTGGTTTACCCTTATTTTTACCGTCGTTTTCTTTCGTCTTATAAATTCCAGTCCGAGCCCATTCTTTTTGCCATTTTTTCTCTATTTTCAAATGGTCGTATTGCACTGAGTTAGATTGAGGAGCTTGCGGTGCAGATTTTTTGTCGGTTTTTGTAGAATTTCCAACAGTTTTTACAGCTTTTTTGTACGTAGTGTTTTTACCGGTGTTCGATTTTTTGTTCGTGTGTTTTTGGGCCATTGATATATGCGTTATTGAGATAATACGTGAAGTATCCGAGTACCATGATCAGGAGTCCTGATCCCAGTAGAATCAGTGGAAATCCCAGATTATCTGCAAAGAAGTACAATACCGAGATTTTAATACAATATGCGCCAATAGCAAGTGATGTCAGTATGAGCCCCATAGTATTTCGAAGTCTAATACTTACAATTACAAACAAAGTAAGTACAAAGACATAGAGCAATGTCCAGATCTCATAGGCGATATTTCCAGTATCTACGAGCATAATGAGCGGAACCAAAACAAGCGAATATCCGGCGAATGTGAAGATACTACAGATTTTTCGAGCGCGCTGAATAGCATCAGTTTGCGCAAGTGCAATAAGTCCAACACCAAAAAGTGCACTTGTGTAGGCAAATATCTGATTCAAAATGGCTGAAACTGTTTGATGTAAAGTGTCATTGTAATAACCATAGAACCAATCATACCCATATGAAGTTCGCACACTGTCCATCCACTGGAAGACTACTGAATAGTAGAAGATGGCAAAAAGTGCAGCTTCAATAAAATACAAAACAGTTGCAGGATTTTGACCAGCTATTTTATTACGCTCCCTAAATCCATACATAAGTGATCCAAAAATCACCAAAAGTACAGCTGACACAAGAGTGATGAAACTTGTATTGAACTCAGTAACTACAATACCAGCATTCTGGAGTTCATCGATGAGTACAAAACCACCAATAAACATTAATATTGCAGCTAAGCTATAAAACACCTGCACAAGCATGTGTGGCTTTGCCGAATGGAGAGCGACTGCACCGAGAAGAAAACTGATACCGAGTCCACATGTGAGCACAACATGACCAATCGGATTAATACTTGCCCAATTATTAGCAATTGCAGTCACAATTCCAGAGAGAACAACGATTCCTCCGATCAAATAGAGTGTTTTTGAAAGAAGATTGTACTTTCTCGAGAGTTTGTTCGTGGCACCTGAAGCTTGATACTCCGCAGGGTCACCCAAACCAACCGGTGTAGCAACTGCAAGCAAAAGCTCCTCCGAAGTTAATTCACCTCGGTGCATCGATTGTCGTATTTCATGCAAAAGTTCTTCTTTGTTCATGTTTTTTTGATAATTTTTATAAATTTGTGCCTAATAGTTGCGACGTTGTTCTATCGTCGCTATGATCTCCTATTTTCCTTCTACCCAGCCAATAAAATTGAAGTCAGCATCGTAGTATGAACCACTTAGAGCCTCTGGAATATTTAGTCGAACATACCTGTTTCGCTTTGAAGCGAAAACTCCGCTGTTCGTGCCGCCTCCACCAAAGATATCGAGCACGCCACGGTTTACATATCGTTTACCAACCGTATAGCCATCATCTGAAACTAAACCTTTCTTGTATGTGAACTGCGTCGCTTCTTCAAAGTTAATTTGTCGTACCGTATCGTCTTTTGCAAGATACAAATACAACTCTGGTGCATCACTTTCAATCATCCGAGGATAACTAGCACATGGATCGATCACCTTTTGATCTGCTAAAGCACTAATCTGATATTCTTTTTTTACAAGATTGTATGTACCTTCAGTTGGTGCAATTTGATAATAATTATAAAAAACGGTACATGCACCATCTGATGTGTGGAGCGAACGACCACTCGTCGCCGTGAAGATAAAATCATACATCGGTCGAGGTCCGAGTTTTGGTACAAAAATAAGTAGACCAATAAAGCAAACTACAAAAACAGGTAGCGCAAGTGCAAAAACAATTGGTAAATTTTCTTTCTTGAAACCTAAAATAGTTCCGTTATCTGTTTGGTTATTAGCCACATTATTTGCGTTTCCCGTCGCGTTATAAGCCTGGTTATTTGGTCCATTCATATCAGTATTAGTTTAGCACAGCTTTTAACTGCATATACGAAGACGCTTTTGATACGAGTTCGTGACTCAGATTAGACCTTAAACTCCACAACATCACCATCACGTACGATGTATTCCTTACCTTCTGTTCGTACAAGTCCTTTATCACGAGCAGCACCGTATGATCCAGCATCGAGGAGATCTTTCCAACCAATTACTTCCGCTCGGATAAATCTATCCTTAAAATCAGTGTGGATTGCAGTTCCAGCCATTGGTGCAGCCCAACCTTTTTCGATTGTCCATGCTCGTGTTTCTTCTGGCCCAGTTGTGAGAAATGTTTGGAGGTTCAACAAATCATAGCCGGTTTTAATGAGCTCATTGATACCGTCGTCTTTGGCACCGAGCTCTGCTCGAAACATCGCCTTTTCCTCACCTTCAAGCGACATCAGTTCGTGCTCAACTTTTGCATCAACGATCACCCATTTTGCTTTTCGTGCATTCAAATATTCAATTAACGCTTTGTATCGAGGCTCACTTCCACCATCGAGTTCGTCAAGATTAGTTCCCCCGGCTTTTTTATTCAAAATATACATCATCGGCTTCATGGTCAAAAGACTCAAACCTTGAATTCGTTCTTTTTCTTCATCAGTAAGCTCGGCAGTCTGTGCGAGTTCACCAGCTTCAAGTACTTTTGCAATTTTTTCGAGTGCACCTTTTTCAGCAACAGCAGGTTTATCGCCTCGCTTCGCGTCACGCTCAACGGAACCTAGTCGTTTCGTAACAGTTTGCATGTCAGCAAGCACCAGTTCGAGGTTAATGACCTGAATATCATTCACAGGATTAATTTTTCCATCAACATGGATAACATTTTGATCTTCGAAAATTCGTACAACTTCTGCAATAGCGTTTACTTCTCGGATGTGTGAGAGGAACTGGTTACCGAGACCCTCACCCTCAGAAGCACCTTTTACAAGACCGGCAATGTCCACGAATTCAACAACAGCCGGAATAGTTTTGGCGGACTTTGAGAATTCAGCGAGCTTGACGAGCCGTTCATCAGGCACAGCTACAACACCGACTGACGGATCAATCGTACAGAATGGATAGTTTTCTGCGGGCACAGACTTTTTAGTCAACGCATTGAAGAGCGTAGATTTACCAACATTTGGAAGACCAACGATGCCGATTGAGAGTTTCATTGGATGAGTCTAGCAGAAAAAGAGACCTAAATAAAGCTATTTCCCTTGACCCATCATCATTTTCTGGAGTTCACCTTGGTGCTTTCTCATCACTTCCATAGAAGCAGTCATCTGGCTTTTACCTTGTTTAGTCAAAGCTTCAACTTCTTTTGCAATATTTTGAAAAAAATCAGGATTGCTTTCAACAAGTGCAATAATCTTCTCCTGCTCAGATTCAGGAACACCCTTCATCTGTCTTTTAATCATCTGCTTCATTAAGAAATTTTTGAAAAATGCCATAGTGGGTGAAGTTTAGCAGAAAAAAACATATGGCACAATTTGCTCAGTAATTCGCTAGACAAATTTAGCAAATAAAAGGCATGTATATTTCATCAACTAACCCATCTGCAAAGCCACACTAAACGTGGACCCTTTATTCTCTCCATCAGATTCAGCCCAGATTCTCCCACCGTGCTTTTCGATAATATCTTTAGCAATGAACAAGCCAAGTCCCATACCTTCTGTGTCTGTACGTCTTGCATTAATAGCTCGAAAGAATCGTGAAAATACATGCGAGATATCTGAGTCTTTGATACCGATTCCATCATCTTTAAATGTAATGACAATTTCTTTTTGAGAACTTTGAGCCGAAACGGAAACTGTCACATGACCACCAGCTGGCGTATACATCAAGGCGTTTTCATACAGAATCTGCAACGCAAACTGTAGCCGAGCACGATCGGCACGCAAAACAAAATCATCCATCACGGAATTGTCGAACTTAAATTCAACATTCATGCGCTTTGCTTCAACCTGATCCTCGTGAGCTTTGCGAATATCAGCAATCAAATCATGAATTTTCACGCTCGCGAATCTGTATACCGAAGGATTCACATCGCGCGACGCGTTGATCACAGCGTTTGTAAGTTCAAAAAGTCTCATGCTGGCAAAGTCGATCTTTGCACCAGCTCGCTCTCTTTCAATCGGATCATTCATACCTTTCAGCTCACTCGCCAACCACCGAATATGCGTGAGAGGTGTACGGAACTTGTGACTAATATTGTTTATGAATTCATATTTAAGTAAATCTGCCTGACGGAGTTGATTCCATACGATTACACTCACTAGAAGTACGAGGAACACGGAACTCACCGGTACAATCCATATTGGGAACTTATTGTATGTTTTTGTCAAAAAGCCATTTAACGCATTAATCAAAATAACTGAACCACCAACAAAAACTACAAAAAACCCATATAGTAAGGCGTTTTTTATGGCTATATTGATATTGAGTAAATCATATTTATATACCCCATATGCAAGCGGTAAAGTATAAAGACCCAAAAGAGGCGTAAAAACCATCAAATACCCTGCCCCAGGAATATTCCAGATAAGCATGTAAATTGGAAGTGACCAGACATATGCCCAAGTAAATCCTGCAAAATAATATTTGAGACGATTTTGCTCGTGCTTGTCAGCTTTTTTATAGTATTTTATAAGCACTGTGTAGTAGTACGCCAGCACACCAAAGAAAAACAAAAAATAAATCCAGTAGTACGGCCCAGGTTGAAAAAAATTTGGGAAATATGCTTTTGGAATCGATTGAAGTCGAAGCCCATAAGGATTTGCAATAAAAAAAGCGAAGACAGCGGCAAAGCATGAATACATAACCGTCAGTCCACGCTTGTGTTCTTTCTCAATACCAAACGTAGCAAATGCTAGATGGGCATGAAAGCACGGAATAGTTGCGGCAATAACCATTAAGAATGCAAAAACACTTGCTACGCCAGAATCTTCAATATTTACAGATAGTACATAAGCAATAGCATAGAGAACATATGAAACTGTGCTTAAAAAGAATAATTGGTAGGTGCGCTTTTTAGGATCTTTCAGGAGAATGAAGAGTCCAAGCGCTATGGTTATAAGCGCAGAGCAAATATATCCGAAGTTATGAATCAAAAGTTCGATCGCCATCAATTACATTATCGCGCACTTAGCCTTGCAACTCAACATACTTATTCAATCAAGAAAGCTACACTAAACGTTGCACCTTTATTTTCACCGTATGATTCAGCCCAGATTCTTCCGTTGTGTTTCTCAACGATATCTTTTGCCATGAAAAGTCCAACACCCATTCCCTCAGTGTCAGTGTGTCGTGCGTTTCTACTTCTGTAGAACTTTGAAAATACATGAGGCAACGCATCACTTGGAATACCGATACCTGTGTCTCGAATAGTTACAATAACTTCCCCACCAATTTGTCGCAGCTTGATATCAATTTCACCTGAATCAGGGGTGTAAATAAGTGCATTTTCGTAGAGAATCTGAAGTGCAAACTGTAATCGAGTCTTATCCGCCTTTATTTTTGGAATATCAGGTCCAATATCGATATGCACCTTTAGCTTCTTATGTTTAACCTGATCAAGATGAGCGGTGTGAATCTCGTGGACAATTTCAGAAACATCTGTACTTGTAAAATGATACAGGTAGAGGTCGTTATTGTTTTGAGATGCATCTATCACGATATTTGTAAGCTCAAAAAGTCGCATGCTTGCGTATTGGATCTGTTCTACCGCTTTGTCACGCTCTTCTTTTGTACCGACTTCACGAAGGTCTTCTGCAAGCCACCGAATATGTGTGAGAGGTGTACGGAACTTGTGACTAATATTGTTTATGAATTCATATTTTAAAATATCTGACTCGCGGATCTGACGCCATACGACCCAGCTTACAAATACCACAAAGAGTCCTGATGCAAACGGCAGAATCCAGTTCGGAAAACCAATATAGTGACTAGTTAGATAGTCGTTAAGAATATTTGCAAATACAATCGCCCCTCCAACAAAAAAGGAATACAGCGCATAAAGAAGTGCATTTTTAGCAGCCACATGAATATCAATTACATCATATTTAAACACACCGTATGCAAGCGGAATCACATAAAGCCCGATGATCGACGTATACAACATATTAATATCATATAGACCGAAGATTGATCCAAAAATACTGAAACCAATCGCATAGGCCCAGCCAAATGCCACTAAAAAATATTTCATCCGATTTTTCTCAGCAGGTTCAGCCTTGAAATACCACATACCGATGCATCCAAAAAAGTATGCGGTGACAATAATGAAATACGAAGCAAAAAGCCAATAATATGGACCTGGAACAAAGAAATTTGGCAAGAAACCGTAAGCAGCTGGATGTGCGAGATACCGTGAAGTGTCTGCACCAAGAAATATCATGATAAGTGCCGCCAGAACATACATGACAATGAGTGCATTTTTTTGCTCTTTTACTTTTCTAAACATTGCAAAAGCCAGATGTGCATTTAAACAGACAGTCACAATCAGAATCATCGTACATGAAAAGAAAAAGTGTGCCGCGTAGGAATTCCGAGCATTTACACCTTCAAGATAAAATAAGATGTAGCCGATAAATGTAAAACTAGTGAGAGTAAAGAGAATGTTTTGAAGTCGTGTTTTTCCTCTAAAAAAAATAAGCACAGCAAGTACCAGGCTGAGGCAGGCTGACGCAAGATAACCAAGATTGTGAATGAAAAGTTGAATTCCGATTTGTTCCATCGCTTGAGTATACTATATTGTAGGCCGTTTTTTAGGATTTTTGTGGATTGTAGGAAGGTTCTTTATGGAAACCTTTTTTGAAGATGCTATTTATTATCCTCAATCTGCTCGACAATCTTCCAACCAAGTCGCGCTTGTTCAAATGAAATAAATCTATTTTCATCATATACAAATGCATCACGAAGCACTCGAACATAGGCATCCTCACCATAACCATTCATATGAATCACGTATGGATTTATATTTACTGACTTCCGCGCAGTTTTTTTGAAATAGATTTTAATAGACGAATCAGCAACTAACTGCGCTTTCCCTCCTTCAAAAATAAATCTCACACCTTGCCAGTATTTTGATTTCATACGAGCTTCTATCTTAAAATACGTCTCAGTTGTTGAATCTGACTGAACTCCTCGCGTGTTTTTGTACCCTTTATACTGTTTAAAAATTGGTTTTTTTACAATCTCAAATTGTTTGAGGCTTCTTTCACGAAGAAATGCTCGCTCACTTGCATCTATAGTTTGATTGTAAAAAGGGAATGCAGTTATAGATGCAAATTCATGAAGCAAATGGTTTTGAAATACATCACGAAGCGCACCGACTTTGTCATAAAAAGCACCCCTTTCAGCAACATCGTTAGTCTCCAAGAAATTGAATGTTATTTTTTGGACCGATTTTGCACTTAGCTCAAAAGGAATCACACCTTGTCTTGCTTGATTTTCAAACTCAATTAGAGCTTGTTTGCCGGCATAATGATCGACACGGAGAATCTGATCCTGACGAAGTGAAAGTATGAGTTTTTTTTCGAGCATAGTTGCAGATTTTGCATCATACCCATAGGGTTTTTCAAGCATTAACTTAGCAGCATTTTTTTTGGTTACTATTTTTTGCTTTATTATATTGTCACACACTTGAAGGTGTAGTTGTGGTGGTAGAGAGATGTATACAATTGGCGCAAATTTGTTTGCAAGCTTTTTCTTCAAATTCTTATAGCCTTTACTATCACTCAGTTCAGATTGAATGTATGTCCAACTTGTAGCGAATGCTTTTTTTTCTTTTTCTGTCACCTTTATTTTACCTAGACACTTAGTAATAAAATCAATGAACTCTGTCGTACTGAAACTTTTTCTACCAAATGCGACGAATTCTACAGTATCAGTACCAAACTCTTTTTTTTGCCATAACTCAAATAAAGCAGGAATTATTTTTTGCTTAGCTAAGTCCCCTGTTATCCCAAACAACACAAAATACCGCACAGCCTCCTGTTTAGACACTTCGGTATGTTTTTTAGACACCCCTTTCATGGGACGTATTATATCCAATTTTTAGAAATGCTACCTACTGTACACTTGCAGCACTCGATGTTGCGACTGTTGTTGTGCCAGTTTCGGTACCTATCGTAGTAGTTGCCGTACTCGTAGCCTGAATAGTAGGAAGTACGCTTGTGAAGCTTGTTGTTGAAAGAGCTTCATTGATCACCTCTCTAAGAGCTGGATCCTTGGTAAGGTCATCTGCAGTCATAAGAATCTCAGCATCTGTTAGATACTGTGTAGCCTTCTGGAGATCTGTAAGAGCGGCAGCATATTCTGCTGTGCCTATCTTTGTATTTGCAGAAGTTATAAGGAGATCGCTCTGGAAGATATAACCAAATGAGGTAGAAGCTCGGAGAACTGATGCAATAGGTGTAGTGCTTGCTATTTTTTTGATCTCAAGTGCTCGGAGCTTGAGTTCGGCAAGTCTCGCAAGAATAGTTTCTTTATCAAGATTTTCAGTCTTAACTTCTTCTTCTTGGAGATTGGCCCTAGTTTCAGTTGTAGTTGCAAGCTGAAGTTTTAAAGTGGCGATAATAGAGTTAATATGAGCTTTAGTATCACTCATGTTCGCACGAAGCGCCATGATTGTAGCTGTTGAACTAGCAGAAGATGACGCACTGGCGAGCCTTGTTGAATCATTATTCACAATATCTTCATTGTCTGCTTCATCCTGATCTTGTTTTGTTGAAATTTTTTCGAGAATAAGCTCATGCGCTCGAAGTGACGACTCGAAGTTTACGCTGATTTCCTGTGCTGCGCGAATGTTTTTTGTAGAAACAAGAGAAGCAACCTGGTTTTTGATCTGACCAGCCTGTTTGACGAGTTGACCTTGAATAACTGCGCTTGTTTCTGCATTTAACATACCTTTTGATGAAAGAAGAGCTACTTCTTTGAGACGTCGATCAGTGATTTCGAGAGCAAAACGAGCTTTTGCCTCCGGTGTAAGAGCTGTAAAGCCTCGGACTGCTTCATTTATATTGATCTTAACTGGGTACAAAAGTTGACCTGGAAGTGACTCCTCTGCAGCTAGAGAAACGCCACCCGTTGCCATAAGAAGGATAGCAAGCGAGAGTGCTGGCACGAACTTTTTTTGTGAAAAATAATGTGACCAAACTGATACAAATGTGCTTTTAACTGACTGGTTTTGAGCACCAGCTACCGCAGGAAGCTTAGCTACTCGCCCTTTGTTTAGTGAAAGATTATGTGTAGCTTCAATAGATTCGATAACCGACCAAGCACGATGAAAGACCGCTGATTTCTCATCAGCTGTCATGTTGATCTTCTTTAGACCATGTATTGCTTTATAAAATGTGTTTTGTTTCATTGTTCTTGCGAAGGTACCTTCGTAGCAGAGTTAAAGGAAACCTCTTCAAAAAGTTCCTGTAGATGCTTTAAGGCTCGATGGATTTTGACCGAAACAGTGTTTTCACGTTCGTCGAGGATCATAGCTATCTCTTTTACGGATAAGCTATCTACATAACGCATGAGCATAACCTCAGACTCTGAGTCATCGAGTTGATTGATGAGTTCGAGAGCTTTACGAGCATCCGGACCTCTTGAGACAGAGTGATGCATGTCATGATCGCGTGGGTCAAAACCTTCTTCTTCAAGGACATCAAGGGAGATCTCTTTTTTCTTGCGATAATTATCAATAATCGCATTGTGAGCAATACGGTAGAGAAACGCTTTTACGTTCTCAACCTCCCCATCTGAAGCTATATACTCCCAGAACCGGACGAATGTGTCCTGCACAATATCCTTGGCTTTTTCCCTGTCGGAAAGCTTATAGTACGAAAAACGGAACAGTGCATCAGCGTACAAGTCGTAGGTCTCCCGAAAGTCCTTTTTTAGCTCTTCAATGTGTTTCTTACTCTGCATAGGTGATGACGCAAACGACTCGCATTTATTACATCATTGGTTATAATAGTAGCATATGAGAGCCCCTCGGGTACATTCGCATGTATATAAAGGATCTTCACATCACTCGAACGGACGGCTGTCTGGACGACCTTCCGGCAAGCCCTCGCTCCGACTAAAAATATCCCTTGTTTTAATGTTTTTATTAGCGTCAGTAGCTATGACGGGCACCAGCCTATTTCTTTACAAAAATGGTCTTGATCCTCTCGAATTCTATTCAAACCTAGCCAATCCAACCAAACGTTTTGTAACCATTCAGCCAGGTCTACGCCGTGAACAAATCGCCGAGAGACTAACCAAGGTTTTGTCGTGGAATGCAAGCAATACAGAAGCTTTTTTGAACACCGCTCCACAAGATGAGCGAGGTGTTTTGGACGGATATTATATGCCAGGTTCGTACTGGTTTGATCTCGATGCAACTGGCGCAGATGTGGCGAATCAAATGCTTCGAAAATTCAACACTGAAGTTTCAAATAAAGTATTAGCAAAACAAGCTGGTGGAAAAAGCAATAAAAGTAATGCAGCCACAAAAAATTCACAAGGTGCTTTAGCGACTGGTGTGACAGGTACCACTGGTGGAAAGATTAACCTCGATACCGCAGTGCGAATCGCTTCTATTATTCAGCGCGAAGCAGCTGGTCCGAGCGACATGAAGATAATCTCTGGGGTGATATGGAATCGACTTTTTCGTGGCATGACTCTTGATATGGACGCTACGCTTCAATACGCTAAAGCAAGCTCTACAGACTGGTGGCCGGATGTGCTTTCAAAAGATAAATACATCGAATCTGACTACAACACTTATCAAAACAAAGGGCTTCCACCTACAGCTATCGCAAATCCAAGTCTTGCAGCAATTGACGCAGCATTTAATCCACAAAAAACAGAGTGTCTATTTTATATTCACAGTAATAGAAATATTTATTGCGCAAAAACATATCAGGCGCATAAGAATAATATTCAGAGGTATCTTGTGGGTAAAAAATAATTCTTTTCGTTGCGTGAAAACAGAAAATCTCTCCTTAGATTTTCCCCTGCTCACTGCAGCTCGCAAGTTTCAAGCAACTCGTACAATTTTTTTGCTACTCAACATCTCGAGATCATAAATATTAAAACTCCACAGTTCTAGGAACCGATCATCTATAATCCTTCAAGAATACACTCTACCTACGTTGCTGAACTAGCGATCATGCGGAAGATCCACGGTCATCTCAAGCAGAAGAAGGGTTTACATCTTGTTATTATAAATAGCTATTTCCGCCGTTACATTATTCATTTCTGTGTACCGACAATAGACGCGGCACCTGGAAATGTGAAGTTTTAAAGAACGTCCAACTTTCTAACCTTCTATTCCACCACCTTTTCAGCCTTCTCCTTCGCCTCATCACTTTTACCATCATGCGCCTTTGAATCCACTTCATAGCTTGTGTTCTGAGCTTCAAAGAAGTTTACGAGTTCATACACATCAGTTGCTGTAGCCATCCATTTTGCAGGGTTTGGAACATTATAGTGCTTTTCAAGGCCAAGCTCTTCAAGTCGTCGATCAGCTACGTATTTTACATACTGGTTTACATAGTCAGCATTCAAGCCGAGAATGCCATTCGGGAACAGATCTTTGTTGTATTCGAGTTCAACATTTACTCCTTCAATGATGATGTTTCGGATTTCGTCCGCAAATTCGGGAGTCAGGAGATCCTGATTTTCTTCAAGAATTGTATGGATTAGGTTGATACCAAACTTCAAGTGAAGTGACTCATCTCGAAGTACCCAGTTGATCATCGAAGCAAAGTTTCGAAGCTGGTTTCGCTGTCGAAATGACATTACTACCATGAATCCAGAGTAGAACCATGTTCCTTCCATTACGATATTTGTTGCCACGAGATTTCGCACGAAATCCTTTTTACCGTCCACTGATTCGATATCGAGTCGATCCTCGGTCATTCGCTTGAGATATTTTTCAATGAACGCTTCTTTAGCAATCATTGAAGGTGTTTGGAGGTGATTGTTATATACCTTTTGTTTATCAAATGGGAAAGTTTCAAGCACGTACTCAAATGACACACAATGATTCGCCTCTTCCCACATCCATTTAGCCAAAAAGAGGTGCGCTTCTGGAGATTTGAGATATGGATATACACCAAGAGCAATCGATCGGTTTACGATGAGCTCAGCTGGATTGAAGAATGACATTACAAATTCAACCGCATGTCGTTCATCTTGCGTCATTTTTGCAAAATCTTGGAGGTCTTCCTTGAGTGCGATTTCATGTGGGAACCAAGTGTTTCGAACAGCTTGGCCATAGAGCTCATACGCCCATTTATACTTAATCGGATGCAGTGTTGTGTCTGTTGGTGCTGGTCTTCCTACAATTGCCATGTTTTTGAGTGTTAGATTATTTTTTTAATTTGATTTTACTGACAACCATCACAAATATTCGCTTCACTTGGATCTACCCCAAAGTCCTCAGCTCTGATTAAATTGAGTGGTTTATATCCGCCAGCTTTTTTTGCAGTGGTATCCTGAACATCTATGTCTGCGACAATTGTATTCGGTGTAGAACCATTAGTCTGCATCGTCGCTTCAACATCTACTGTGATAGTAGATTCTTTAGGATTAGCATGGGCTGAAGCCTGAATAGTAGCGGTGTTTCCATTTGCAGAAACTTGCTGGACCATCTCAGTTGGCATACTTACAGAAACTGGTGCGCCAGCAAGTGGGCTCGACATTCGCATAGCTGCGAAACCTTTTTTACCAAGTTGCTGTGCTTTGTTTACCACAATCGTGCTTTGCTCTGCTGAGTGTTGAGGCTTCATGTGGAGATAATATGTAGACTTGAGACCCTTCTTCCAAGCTGTACTGTAGATGTGAATAATCTGGTTAATATCTCGAGTCTCGAGGTACATATTTCGAGAAAGTGCCTGATCTACCCATTTCTGCGCTCGCGCAGCAACTTCGATAACTGCATATGGAGAAACTGAGAATGAAGTCTTGTAGATCTTCTTAATATTTTCAGGAATTTCTTCGATAAATTCAATATCACCTCGGTTTTCGATAATCTTTGACTTAACTTTTTCCCAGATGCCAAGTTTTTCAAGGTCGACTACAAGATTGTGGTTGATGTCGAGATATTTTCCTGAGAACTTATTTCGAGAGAAAGCCTGCGCAAATCGCACATCGATACCCGGAACTGTTCCAGCAAGAAGTCCAATATTCGCATTTGGTGCAACAGCCATGAGTGTTGCATTTCGAATCCCCTTCTTTACTTTTGCACGAAGTACATCCCAATCAACTCCTGCATGCATGTCTTTATTTACAAGAAGCTGTTCACCTCGAGATTTTTCCAAAAGAGACATTGTATCAAATGGTACCATTCCTTTTGACCACATTGAACCATCAAAGTGTGTATATGAACCTCGCACTTTCGCAAGTTCAGCACTTTCATCGATTGCCATATAGCTGATGAATTCGAAGAGTTTGTCAGCAAGTGTAAATGACTCATCGCTGTCGTACGCAAACCCTAGTTTTTCGATAAGATCTGAGAACCCCATCACACCAAGACCAACAGCTCTGTTTTCTCGGTCAGACTTTGCAGCTTCAGGAACTGGTGGCTGATTGATATCGATAAGATTATCGAGGTGTCGAACTGCAATTCGAGTAGATTTTTCAAGTTCTTTCCAGTCGATTTCTTTGACAATAGTTTCTTTCCCACCAAGATCTGTAACCGTCTTATCGACGAGGTGCGCCACGATGTTAAGTGAGGCAAGGTTACATACGGCGATGTTTTCTTTATCCTGAGGAAGACAAATCTCTGTACAGAGGTTAGACATGTGAATAGTACCTGTATTGTTGTTCAACGCTCGCATATTGATAGTATCTTTCCATGTAAGCCATGGGTGTGAAGTTGTCTGAAGAGATACAAGCATTTGTCGATAGAGTTCTTCAGCTGGCATCTTCTTGAACATAGTCATTTTTCCAGCTTCTGCCATCTCAATGTACTCAGCATATCGCTTGCTAAACGCTTCACCATAAAGCTCGTTCAGGTCTGCTGTTTCTTTAGGGTCGAACATGTACCACTGAGCACCCTGAGTTACACGCTTCATAAATTCATCAGAGATATAAGCTGCTGTGTTAGCTGTTCGCATTCGCACATAGTCATCTCCGGCATTGTGACGCCAATGGATGTACTCAGGAAAATCATAGTGCCAAGTTTCCATGTAGAAACAGAGTGCACCTTTCTTCTTTCCACCTCGTACAATCGCATGGATCGCAGTATCCATGATTTTTGCAAATGGAGTTGGACCAGATGACGTTGTATTAGATGACTTCAAAATAGAGCCTGTCGCTCGAAGCTTTGTAAGAGAAACTCCAAGACCTCCAGTACCTTTTGAAATAAGCATCACATCTCCTACTGACTTAGCGATATGTGCCATGTCGTCGTGAACTTCGAGGAGGTAACAATTTGAAAGCGCAGGTCGTGGTGTACCCGCTGTAAGGTTTGTAGAACCTCCGGCCACATACTTGTGCTGTGACATTTGTTCGTAGAAGCTGATAGCTGTAGCCGTAGGATCTTTTTCATAATAAGACATACCCATCGCTACTCGCATGAAGAAATACTGAGGAGTTTCGATTGGATTTAATTTCTTATCTTTTACAGAATATCGATGGAGAAATGTTGAGAGACCTGCGTAAGCAAAGATTTCATCTCGTGAGATATTGAGTGCGTCTGCAAGTTTCTTGTGATCAAAGAGCTTTTCATCCATTTTCTGGTCAAGAAGACCTTCAGCGATCATCTTTTTCATATGTTCGGGAAAATACTCTCGATGTCGTCGTTCAAGATCCGCCGCATTGTCCTTATCATATTCACCAAGTACTCGTCGGTACACTGTCTTGAGGAGAAGTCGTGTTGCAACTTTGTCATATCGAATATCATCCTGCACGTTCTGGAGTGCAGCACTAATAGTCGCCTGATCAAGCTCATTCGTCGTTATACCATCAAACAAGGTAAGCTGAGTCTCACTGGCAATCTGTGTAACATAGCTAGCGCTGTTTGGTAAATCTGCGCAAGCTCGTTCAATTGACTTGTTGATGTAATCCGCATTGAAGGGTACTTTTGTGCCGTCTTGCTTTGTAACTGATATGTTCATACGACGAAAGGTCTAAGGTTTGATAAGTTTTTATAATGAAGCAACACACTATCTCGCTCAACTAAAATTGGCCAAATTGCCTCGTGGGTAAAATTTTACACCTTTTTCGAATGTGTGACTTGTGGATAATTACAAAAAATTGATGAAAATTGCTACTGCAAAACGATTTTAAAATTGATGCAAATGCAACTCTAAAAACCTGATATTTTGTGTCGTATTTTAGGATAAGTTTTACGACAATTTGTGTCGGCTCATTTATAGATTTTTCTTTAGACTATTTTATTATTTTTTGATTTATTTTTTAGAGATTTTTGATGAAATTTTGGTCGTTTGTGCACTATTATGAAATAATTTCGAATAATAAACGAAATTGCAAATAAAAAAGCGCCGTACCTTTGTAGAGGTCGGCGCTGTGGATTGATCCCAATGATAACCTCATGAGTTCTTACTGAAATCAGCAGTTTCCCAGAGAATCTTGACCATAAAAGTGTCACCGTTGGGATCCTTGATGGTCTCTGATTCAATCGGAATCTGTCGTGGACAGTTTTTGGTGAAATCCTCGTAGACTTTACCGATTTCACCGTACTTAACATTGTTCTTGGTGAAAAACCCTCTGTTTCCTTCTTCCATGATCTTCTCAAAATGGCTTGTTTTGATACTAGGCAGATGTGCTTTCGTATCAAGTACAGGATACGCACCATCTGAAATCCGTCAAATCCAATATGAAAATCTATTTTAAAATAAAAAAACGCGCACCGATGAAGATGCGCGCTGCGGTTCGAATCCGCGTTATTGATGACCAGAGATCAGGTCCAACCTTTCTCCTCGCAGAACTTGCGGAAGAATTGATTGAAATCATCCTTGCTCGGAAAACGGAGGTGACAACCTTCAGCCATCAGCCGGTCAGAAACATGCAGGTCGTTCGAGTTGGCAATGATCACGCAGTTTGGGGATGTTGCCTTGATCACAGGGATCAAATACAACGTATCAGGTTCCAAACCCTCAAGACATCCGTCGAGAATGACGCAATCCCAAGGACCTTTCATGTTGATGTGACGAGAGGCATTTCTCCGAGTCTTTACCCACGCCACTACGAAGCCCAGCTGGATTCCGCAAAACCACTCCATCGTTTCACCAATCCGTTCATTGTCCTCCACGATCAGGATCCGCTTTTTGGGCTTTTCCTCAGTTTTTCCTCTTTCACTTTCTGCATTTTTAAGCATTTGAATTCCTTCCTTATGGGTTAAAAGTCGTTGTTGCTGGTTTTTTGGCTTTTATTTTTCAATGTCCTTTGTAGAACTCGAAAATATTACGACACAATGTGACTATTGTCAAAAAAACAAAACAACCCGTCAAAGCGGATTGTGTTTGCGAATCAATGGCTACCTATACGAAGATATAAAGTGGGTGCATTCGCTTAGTGGGTCAGAACGCAATTAAGCACTCATCGGTCGCTAATGCTTGGATGCTCCCGTGTGAAAATCAATGTTAAGGCAACGGATTGATGTCACATATTCTGCCGCGCGTAGGTATATTTTCTTACCAAAAAAACACTTAAAAAATACACAGCGAGATGAAACAAATTTTTGTCAATATTTTGTTTAAAATCAGCTTTGATTTTGGCTATCTTATTGAATAAATTATCTGATGATTTGCTTGAGACTAATGAGCTGCAGCGAATAGAGGAAAATATCAGCAGATATTCTCTGTTCTCATGCAAGGAAGAAGATGATTTATGAAACAGCAACCATTCCCGCTGAAATATAGCCAAAAATAGTCCAAATAAGGCCTATTGCAAGAATTACACAAATCACTTCGAGAATATGCTTACGATGTGCCCTAAATCCCACAGTAATTCTCTGCAAAAATGGCGCTTCACCTAGTGAAATAGCTCGATGGATGATAGAAAAACCAAGAACCAGGAGAAGAAATGTACTTATTGCGATAAATAGATTTCGAGCAAAGTCTCGCGGATGAGATACAGCCTCTACATAGGCCATATTTGCTGAATTTTCGCCATTACGAGCACTGGAAGTATCAATAGGTGTATCTGTTGTGTAGACACCAAGTACTTCTGATGTAGAGCTTCCTGTTGAGGTGCTCGCTGTAGTTGCCAAAACTGTTGACGTTGCAATTGTCGATGAAGCAGTTGTGATTCGCTTGCCAGAATTGGCCATAGATGTAGAAGTCGCGGCTACAGTTATGGTAGTAGCAACTGGCGTAGCAGGTACGCTCTCAGCTTCTGCAGGTGTAGCAAAAAATTGCACAACATATGTAGTCATTTTTCCTTCATATTCCCCTTCAGCCGTCCCGATACCAATTTCTTTAAAATTAGAATTCTCAAGATTAGCTTTATGTTTTGGAGAATTTATCCAAGCCTTTGTAACATCGCTTGAATCGACGAAGTTTACTGCTAGATTTTCACCCGCATATGTATACACATACCCAACTTTTTGTAGCCAGACCCAAGGCTTTTCACCATCTGGACCAGTATGTGAGAAATATCCACGGCGTGCCATATCCTCTGCTTTCAATTTTGCAGCTTCGGCAAGAATAGGACTCATGCGCAGTTCAGAGATACTTCGACCGTGACGATATTCATTCGTTTCAAGACTGAGAACCCCAGGTAAAACACTTGCCATCATATTTGCAAATGAGGCAATAGTTCGTGTCAAAATTCCAGAGAAAAAAACAACTTGCAGTCCAACAATTAGAACCAAAAACACAGCCAAGATTTCCGATCGTAGAAGGTGCGGATTGTGTTTATTTTCCTCAGTTTGAACTAGATAGTGTTTAATCTTATGCCACATAGATAATAGATAAAGGTATATACATGCCTATACTTAACGCCTATTATAATACAACACTTTTTACAAATACAAAAGACCACCCAGATTTGAGTGATCCTTTGTAAAATTTTCCAGCATTGTTCACCGCACCAACTCACCTATCTAAAATTTTACCTACTTACTTTACTTATTGAGTTCCGCTCGAGTAAGTACACCTACGAATCCTGATACTGGCTTAATACCGTGAGCGATCTGGTATGCCTTGACCGCCTGAAGTGTCACTGGACCGAAGAATCCTGTTGTTACATTGAACTTAAAGAATCCTTCTGCCTTAAGTCGCTTCTGGAGTTCAATCACATCATTTCCTCTTGAACCAAGACCAAGATTTTTTGTGAATTGGAATGTTGCTTCACCGAGTACTACTCCAGCTGCCCCATTGTTACCTGCACCATTATTTGAACCTCCATTTGCTCCTGAATTAGTGAAGAGTGCCACTGGTGCGCCTCCTCCACCTGTCTGACCTTGCTGAGTCTGTGTAGTTGTTTCAGTAGCCGCTACCACGTTTACTGTTCGAACCATTGGAATAGCAGCATTACCTGAATTGTCAGTTGTGTTGTATGTCACTGTGTATGTACCGACTACGCTTGTGTTTACCGTGCTTGAAGCTGTGATTGGAAGATTTACATCAACATTATCAGTTGAAGTTGCCCCTTCATCAGTGAATACACCACCGACTGTGATTGTTACAGGATTTGTACCAAGGATTGTAATGATTGGCGCCGTTGTATCTGGAGCAGCATTTACAATCACGTCTCGGCTTGATGTGCCGGTGTTGCCACTAAGATCTGTAGCAGAGTAAACAAGTGTGTATGTACCAACTGTATTTGTATCTACTGTTCCTGTTGTCGTTACTATAAGTGAACCATCAACTGCATCTGTAGCTGTTGCTCCATCTTCTGTGTACGTGTCACCAACCGTGAGTACAACTGTTGAGCTACCTGTTACTGTCACCACTGGAGCTGTCGTATCCACCACATTTACTGTTCGGTTTGTGGTAATTGCAGCATTTCCTGATGAGTCTGATACATCATATGAAAGTGTGTATGCACCGAGAGCTGATGTGTTTACACTTCCTGAAGTTACAATGTTTGCAGAGATATCACCATCAGCGTCATCAAGCGCTGTTGCTCCGGCATCTGTATACACTGAGCCGTATTCAACATCAACGGTGCTTGAACCTACGATTGTGATGATTGGTACTGCTATATCAACCACATACACTGTTCGTGATACTGGGATTGCAGGATTTCCTGATGCATCTGATGCTGTATAGCTCACCACGAATGTTGAAGTTGCTGTTGTTGTAACAATGTCACCACCAACTACTACCACTACCGCTTGATCAACTGCATCTGTAGCTGTTGCACCGAGCTCTGTGTATGTATCACCGATGTGAAGTGTGAGTGGATTTGTACCATTTACTGTGAGAACTGGTGCAGTTGTATCTACTACAGTTACATTTCGAACGCCTTGTGTCGCAGGATTTCCTGCCCCGTCAGACACATCGTAAGTCACAGTGTATGAACCTGTTGAAGTAGCTATTACACCATTGACTGTCACGATTGAACTTGTGAGATTTCCATTCACGTTATCAAGAGCTGTTGCTCCGGCATCGATATAGAGTGATCCACCTTCGATTGTAAGAGGATTTGTGCCGAGGATTGTGATAACTGGTGCTGTTGTGTCTGGAGGAATAACGATAACTGATCGAGAAGCTGAAGTTGTATTACCACTCAAGTCAGTTGCAAAATATGTCACCGCATATGTACCAAGAGTTGCTGTATCAACTGTGCTTGTTGAAGTTACAGTGATGATTCCGTCAACAAGATCGCTAGCTGTTGCACCAGAGTCTACATATACATTGTTAATAGTTACAATATTTGGATTCTGACCAGTGATGTTTATAACTGGTGCCGTTGTGTCTACTACGTTTACTGTTCGAGTAACCGTTGCGGCCACATTTCCAGATCCATCAACTGCATTGTATTCGATCACATATGTTCCAACTACGAATGTTGAAACTGTTCCTGAAGCTGTTGCAGTGATTGGAGTAGAGATATTGTCAGACACTGTAGCTCCAGCATCTGTATATGTTGAACCCGCTTCGATGGTTACGGGATCAGAGCCAAGAAGAGTGATGACAGGAGATGTTGTATCCACTACTTCAATAGATCGAGTAGATGTAGCAGTATTTCCAGCTGTATCTGTTGCAGTATAGGTAATTGTGTATGTGCCTGTGATTGATGTATCAACACTGCCTGATGATGAAACTGAAACTGGTCCATCAACCGTATCAAGAGCTGTAGCTCCATCGTCTGCGTACACTGAGCCACCTTCTACTGTCATACTGCTTGAGCCAGTGACTGTAATTGCAGGTGCGGTATTGTCGATTGTAAATTTAACCGGAGACATCCAAAGGCCAGCATTGAGCTGTGCATCTGTTGCCTGAGCAATGTAGTAATAGTCACCCTCTGTCGCAAGAGTCGTTGAGGCTTCAGATGTAGTAAGTGTGCTTCCTGAAGCGATCGGAGTAACGAATGTTCCGTCTAGGTTAGTAGCATTTGAATTTGAGAGCTGGTATGCATATGTTACTGGTGATGAGAAATCAGCCACATCACTCCAATCAAGCACAGTGAGTGCTGATGAAGTAAGAATTGCATTTGCAATTGGTGATACAGCAGTTGGTGCAGCAGGTGCTGTTGTGTCTACCACATTTACTGTTCGAGTAGTAGATGAAGCACTGTTTCCTGATGCATCAGTGGCAGTGTATGTCACTGTATATATCCCTAGAGTTCCTGTATCGACGTTATTTGTTGATGTGGCAGCAAAGTCACCACTTGCATCTATTGCTGTGGCCCCTGGGTCAACGAAGACTGTACCAGCTTCTACAGAAAGAGGATCAGCACCAATCAATACAATGACAGGTGAAGTTGTATCAACCACAGTTACATTGAATGTAGTTGAAGTAGCAGAGTTGCCTGCAACATCTGAACCATTACAGATCACACCTGTAGTTCCAAGTGCAAAAGTAGATCCAGAAGCTGGGAGACATGAAACCGTAGCTCCAGAGTTGTTATCAGTAATAGCTGGAGTTGTATAAGTTACAGTAGCTCCTGATACTGAAGTTGCCTCAATATTTTCAATATCTACAGAAGATGCGATAACTGGTGCCTCTTTGTCGATGTTTGTAATAGTTACTGTAGTAGTAGCTGTACCATCAACATTAGTCGCCACGAAGTCGAATGAGCCGTTTTCTGTGAAGATATGTGAAGTGGCGTTTAGGGTACTATTAGCAGTTGAAGTGGCTGTAATAGTAATATCTTGATTCGTCAGAGTTGAGGTTGAGATGTTTGAAGTAACAGAGATAAGAGGAAGAGCCGTATAGTAGACCTTTATAGAAAGTTGATCAAGCTGAGCCGTTACCGCCCCAGTAAATGCTGTATTATATCGAGTCGAGAACTCTACCCCGAAGTTCGAAGCATTTATATCAGTAGCTGTCCATGTGGTACCCCAAAGTTGATTTGTTCCTCCATATGTAGAGGTTGTATTAGTTGTAGTCCATACAGCACTTGTGCTACCAGTATAGGCAGTGATTGTAGTTCCGCCTTTTACGAGTTGTACAGTTGAACTTGCAATTTTACTCGCGCTTGAAGCAGAATATTCAGCAGTGACTTCGATACCCGTTACAACAGCATTAGAAGGAATGTTAAAATTGAATCCAGTTGCTCTAAATTTTTGTGTAGTTTGATTACCACCACTATTTAAACCAGCAGTTACATAATTGCTATCTGAACTTGTTGCATTTGAAAGATTGCTCCATGCAACTGTGCCTCCTGCATTGTTAGAAAAACTAGTTCCGCTCGTTGCACCTGTTGTTGCAGCAGAAAGTTCACTTGGTAAAAATATACTTAAACTTAAAAGCAAGGCTACTAAAAGGGATGTTTGTATGTTTGGTTTTTGCATAAAAAATTTAGGCAGTAAATATTGCAGGTTCGTTAAAGAACCTGTCTGGTTGTTAAGGTACCCATAGACTACTCCTCGCCCATACGAGCGTCAATAAAAAAGTGAGCTTTTTTATAGCTAAAATGCAATACAGCACATAAAAATATGTCTGTGAATATACCCTATTCATCAAAAATTCATATCTAAAAATAAAACAGACTAGTCACAATTGGACTAGTCGTTTGTTCATTAGATTGATTTTGTTTGATCAATCAGTTTTATTACGAGTCAATTTTGTGTTTTTTGTGTAAAATCGACAGTAATTTTGTTCCTTTTATTTCCCATTTTTTGAACTATCTGAATAGACCACACAAAAGCTACGGGTGTGTGGGGTTTATTTTTATTTTTTTACATAAAGTATTAAAATTAAAACCCACCACACTTTTCAGAGTGGTGGGTTGAGTTCGAACATTATGAAACGATCACGATGTTCAACGATTTCGATCCTGCATTAATCCTGTCTACTTTGGCTAGCCTTTTTACCTCGCTCGTACAGAGTATGGAAATCGTGATTCCCATTCGCGATCTTGATGGAGGTAATCCAGCACTTTCCAATTACTGTCGAGGGTAAGGCCAAGATCCCAAAGCGCGGAACGGAGATTATAGAACCCTTTCTTTGCAAAGCGGCGTTGACGCATCAATTCGCGATAACCTTCTTTTGCAACTCGATTGAGTACATCACCTACCGTATCCATACCCATACCTTTTAAAGTATTGCAAGTGATCGTTCCAAGTCCGAGAGTTGAAATTTCAACAGCCATCAGATCTTCAAGATTTTTCCCTAGCGTTACTGCCGGGAAAGCAATACGAGTATCCATACTTCCGTTGGCAGTACGGAGACGAACCTCGAGTGGGTTCTCCTCCGAAAAGACGATTCCGTTTTCTAGCAACGCTTTTCTGATTGCTTCAGCAAGTTTTTGTTCCATGACTGTTTTTTTGAGTTGTCGTTTGAATTGATTTTCAGATGTAAAAGAACGTTACAATTAGTATCACGTTATATTACACTAGTCAATACCCCGTAATGGTTCAAGACTTTTGAATCACCCAATTGCGTATTTCAACCTTACAGATGCGAAATCTGGAAAAGTGTTCAGAGATATTTGTTGGTAACATAAAAATAGAAAACCCACTATCTCACGACAGGGGTTCCTGTGCTGAGTTAGTGGGCGACGACCAAGTTGGACTTACTGCGGATCCGACGACAGATAGTAGCCGCTGAGTTCCAGTGGTCCATCCTCGGTTCGCAGAGGAGCATCACTTCCTGTGTCAGCAAGCGTGACGCATTGAGGTGCAGCTTTCGAGGAGGGTGTGTCCGTGATCCGAAGCACACGAAACGGTCCGCTACCGATCTGCTCCCGCAGATGAGAAAGTTTTCTACGGGAATCTTCGTCAGCCTCTTCATCAGACTTACGAAGATAGACGGGTTGGTTTTTCCGGAAAAGCTCCGGACGGGCGTAAAACTTACTAAGCAATGAAAAGCTCATGAGCAGGTTCCTTTCTTTTTTGTATTGAACGGTATCGTGAATCGATAACCTAAAAACAAAATACCACATTACGTGTTATTTGCTAATACTCTACGGACTTCCCTTTTATTTTTCTGAACCAGATTATGAGGGAGTTGCAATGATTAAAAGAGATTTTTAAATAAAACAAAAAGCCCCACATCATGAGTCGTGTGACTCCTTGTTGTAGGGAGAGTTGGATAAAAAAACAAAAAGGGGTAGCTATCAACAACCAGCGGCTGCAGCTGCCACACCGCAGATGATTTGGTGGTCGATAAAACGATCTGTGGCACGACTTGCAAGTGCATACTCCAGCTTTAAAAATGTTTTTCTTGCGATTCGACGTGCTCCCAGGGGTGTGCAGCCAACCTTCATCGCAATCGAATCATACGAAAGGTGAGTTCTATACACTCCAAATAGCACCTCTTTCTGCTTTGTTGTTATTGCGCCTCTCGCAATCACCTCTTCAATATCCGTTTCAGTGCACTGCTCTAGGTTGCCCATTCGCAATATCTTCTTCAATAATCTGTTCATGATTAAGTTTAGTGGAAGAGTCACAACCCCAGTTTCGCAGAGCAACACTGGTAAAAAGTTCTGACCTTTCTTCCAAACTCAAACAATTTAAAAGAACATACTGCACGGATAGTACAATATATTCTTTTGTTCGTCAATGCGAGTGGACTTCCCGCCTCAAATATGGAACCAAATGGTTAAGGAGTTGCAAGTGCTGGCTTATATACTCAAGGCTGAGAAAGAGGAAGTTGAGTAGGGATGTATTGAGCTTTGTTCTTACTACCAGTGTGTATTAGAACTATGTATATTTTCGTATTTAAAGGTAAGAAATTAAAAAAACAGAAAACCACTACCTTGCGACAGTGGCCCTGTGTTTGAGGTGGTGGTTTTTTTGGCTCGAAACTAGTCACCTGCGTAAGCTGCGAAGCTCAGCAGATCAAGACGTTCGACGTATTCAATTGGCGCACCTGCACCAACATGTGTAACTTCAAGGACAACCTCGATTACGGTTTCATTGCCGGCAACAGCACGAGTAAATACGCGCGGTTTCCAGTGCTCGGTGATTACGTGTTCAATGACACTGGTGACATAGTTTGCCCCATCGTCATACGTGTAAAGCGCCGTGGCCGGGACAAAAAAGTCGCCAAGCGAACTCAGGTCGAACTCGAAGAGGAATAGGCTGAGCTCGTGGTATTCCTTGCCTGGGTTATCCTCGGTGATAAGGATACCAACTTCGAGGTCCTTGATAGCTAGCGATATGCTGTAGCCAGGCTGAAGAATGAAAGAGTCACCACGTTCAACCTGAAGGTCCGCAAGCACTTGAACCCAACCCTCTCGCGAAGCCTGAAGAGTATCTACAGGGATCGTGTATGGGTAGAGGTAGATAACACTGGGAGGTGGAGGTAGTTCGGTCATGGTAGGTTGCTGTTTTGTTTGGGTTGAGTTAAGAACTTTAAGTGCATCGCAGGTCGGCTGCGATTCTTAAGGCTCTATTTCTAAACCCAAACTATATAAAGAACGTGTCGCACGGATAGTACAATACGTTCTTACAGTAGTCAATATCGTCTCAATCATGCACCACATCTGCAACCATTTCAGCTGGTGTTTTCATGTTAATACCCAAATGTGGTCTCTCATGGTTGTAGTAGTACAGGAAGTCTTTGAGAAGGTCACGAAGCTCGTCGTAGTGTTTAGGTCGATGTTCAATTCTAAAGTAAAATTCTTCTTCATCGGTTCGGAAGGATCTCTCAATCACTGCATTCTCGTTAGGAGTAGATTTGTGAATATGATGGTGTTTAAGATTCCACCCATCTAGGAACTTCTTAAACTTCTGTTGGAACTCAAGTCCGTTGTCTGTTTGTATGAATACAGGTTTGAATGGAAGACGCGGTAATATCTCAAGGAGTGCACCGATGGAACCATCTTGATCTAACTGATTCAATATCACAGCGTCTTTCCATCTTGAGTAAATATCAATGACTGCATACTCAAAACAAGTCCAAGGTAGCCCTGAGAGCTCTGGAGTAACTACTTTCACATCCATTTGAAGGTATCCAACTGTAGTAACGTTTTTTGCATGCATATGTATGGTATTTTGAAATTTAGGTCTTCGACGATATCCTTCCTGTTCAATGAGACCAACTCGTATTAAAAATCTCTGTATGGTGCTTACCGACACCTTAAGCTTAAGGATATATTTAATCTTCTCTGCTGTACACTTC
Source organism: uncultured Candidatus Saccharibacteria bacterium (assembly GCA_964467385.1). Classification (GTDB taxonomy): domain Bacteria; phylum Patescibacteriota; class Minisyncoccia; order Phycocordibacterales; family CAIZLB01; genus VEQN01. The sequence goes on along the minus strand of CAYXQC010000004.1, from coordinate 12,660 downwards.
CTCCTTTCTCGTAGTTTGATGATATCTGTCTCTTCTCTTTCTGTGAGAACATATTTAATATTGGTAGGCCTCGTTGATTCTCTCTTGATTTGATTAACTAAAAAGCGACCACCTCTTTGTGATCGCTTTTTCCATCTACTCACAGTGCTTTTATGTATTCCGAGTCTTCTTGCTGTTTTTGCACAGTTTCCTTTTTGCTTTCGTAATTCAATTAATATATCTCGTATTGAATGTCTCATTCCTCAAGTATATATCGAGGTTGCAGATGTGGTGCATGATTGAGGTTGTGGACTTCAGTATTATTTTTATAAACCAAATTGCAAAAGATTTAGTTTATTTATGTGAAATATTAAAAGAGTGAAGCCGCACCATTACTGATGCGGCTTCTGGACTCCAAGGAGGAGAGGTTCTTGTTCTGCCCTTGCCACATTGGTGTGGGAGGAGCAATTACCCTTTTAGTAGGCGTGGTGCCTAGCCTTGCTTGGTGAAGTCCATTTTTTCTGGAAGACGAGCTTCCTCGACTAGCTCGTTGACGATACGGCGGTAGAGAGAATAGAGGTCTTCAGGTTTAACCCCGAGTTCCTCCGCGACCTTAACTACTTCGCGCTTGATTTCGTTGGGCTTATGTTTCCTCAACGAATCTTTCTCTTTTATCACTTTTTTCAACAACAAGAAAGCGAATTTGCCTTCCAGTTCTGTAACGGTGATATTCATTTAAATCACCTCGTTCCCTTTCTATATATTGCCATATTTATACAGAAAGTCAATGCGAGTGGACTTCTCTTTCATTTTTCTGAACCAAGTTGTAAAGGAGTTGGTGGTTTTGAGGAGAATTTTAAATTAAAAAGAACCCTCCGCTTGTGCTCGGGGCTCTTGTTGAGACTCTGCTTTCTCTAGGCTCTCCATTCAGTTTACAGAACGGGGACAAATCTTAGTAATCACCCTATTCCCATTCATACTGCTCAGCAATATAGACTTCGAGGTGACTCATGTCACTGGGTACTTCATCTAGAAGCTTCCACTTGGTTGGCTTGAGAGGGTTGCCTCTAGTCCACTCATTTACAACCATGTATTTCCCATCTGGTAAAAGAATCAAATCTGTAAAAAAGCACTCGCTCTGACACGATATTTTACGTCATTGACGGTGAAATGAATTGCAGCGTCATCAAGGATTTTTTCTCCTGATTTTTTAAAGGGTTCTGGCATTTGAGTTCAGTGGAAGGATCACAACCCCAGTTTCCAATCAGAAAACCAGTGTGGAAGTTATGACCTTTCTTCCAAACTCAACCAAATTAAAAGAACACATCGCACGGATAGTACTATACGTTCTTACAGTAGTCAATATCGAGTGGACCCGAGCGGAATTTCTCGCCTTACAGGCGCAGTACGGGTTTCCCATTTTCTCACGTATGCTTGGCTAAAGTCGCAAAAGCATTCGTTCGAAAATATAGGAGAACCCTTTCGAATCCGCACGCAAGCCGAGCAGTCGGCTTGCTTCTTAGTATGCAAAAACAAAACACCACCATCTTACGATGGGGTGCTTTGTTTTTGTGGACCCGAGCGGATTCGAACCGCTGACCTCCTCAGTGCAAATGAGGCGCTCTACCAACTAAGCTACGGGCCCTTATTTATTTTGAGATTTTAGTTTTTTGCCTCTTCTTTATAGAAACAAAAACGGCTAAAAACCGTTACGAAACATATTACTATTTCTTGCCTCCAAGAGCAAGCCTTATCAGGTGGTCAAAAAACTCGTGATGCTTTATTCCAGCAGCATCGAGTGCCTTGTAAACAGGTGCATGTTCATGGAGGCTCGGGTCAGTGTTTATCTCCAACAAATACACTCCCCGCTTTGGATGCACGATAAAATCAGCCGTTGCAAAATGTCGCAAACCAAGAGTTTCTTTAATTTTGGCGACAGCCTCTTCAATAGTCTTTTTTTCTTTACTTGTTAGATTCGCAGGAGAACTGTGATCATACAAACCTGCATGTTTACCGACCCAGTCAAATATTGAGTGTCGTTTTTTCTTAGGTGAATTTGTAACATTTGTCACACTTGAAGTTGCGAGCTCATTAAGCGGAGCGATCAAAGCTTTTTCACTTTCAGATAAATCGTCGACTTTTACAGCACCAGAAACCAGGGCGTCACCTTGCACTTCAGGGTTAGTGCTCATGTTTGCATTTACGGCATCACTTTTTAGAGTATTCGGCAAAGTGGTACTCAAAAAGTCCTCCCTTTCATGCGGCTTAATTTCCACAGGAAACATATGATACAAGTCCTTGCCACGGAAATCATCGATGAAGCCCGAAATAATTTCTTTACCAGTAAGATACTCCTCGACCAACACTTCTTCGGAAAATCCGCGCGCATGCTTCAAAGCCTCAATCAATTCCTCAAAATTTGAGGCAAAAGAAACACCAAGAGAGGAACCTTTTCCTACAGGCTTCACAATAACTGGCATTGGAAAAGTTCTAAACAGATCAAGGGCTACAGGATTCAAATCTCCACCAAGCGGCAGGTTGAGTTCCTTGTAGTATGGCGTTTTAATACCCTGCTTTTTAAAATGTTCTTTCGACAATACTTTATTTTTAGTCAAAGCTGAACCTAGAGTTTCAGTTCCCACAAATGGCACTTTAAATGACTCAAGAATTCGCTGAAGTGGACTACCTTTTTCAAAATTTCCTTTAGTTGCATTAAAAACAACATCAACACCACGCAAAATAGCATCTGGCGTCTGGGGGATTCCATCCATATGCCACACACCTTCTTGGTCGATCAGAATATCTTTTCCTTTGTAGTTAGAAGCCAGTGGCTCTTTAGCAAGCATGTTCAAAATGTGCTGCCCAGTGCGAAGCGACACATCGTATTCTGCAGTAGGTCCACCGCGCACAACACCAACTTGTATAAGTGCCATATCATTTGATTATACAGGTCGATAAGAATTTTTTAAAAGAAAAAATCCACAGTGCGAATTGCTCTGCGGATTTGCGATACTATGTGGCTACTTGCCAGATATGTTTGTCGATATATCGACCATTGACCCGAAGGTCAAAAAGATCTAATGAATGAACGATGAGCGGACTTTCCGCTCGAAAGATGTGGATGTCTGAGTTTGCGACGAGGACCCTATTTCCTAGAGAACAAATGATGGCCACCAAGAAGAAGAAGTGAGTCTAAGTGGGAGGACAACTTTTGAGGAATCCAGATCCTCGCCGCATGGTCCATGCTTACGCCGAACCATCACTCAGAGACGCCGCACACCTGCGACAACCTCATGACAACCAGCCGCCAACAACGATGGTCAGTAGTCAGTAAGGATTACGCAATAGTACCACCAAAACACCTATCAAGTCAACACCCTAGATTTAAGCTTTATTTAGACTCCTATTTATAGGCCCTACGAGAGAATATGTAAAACCTATAACCCTCTCGACAATGATCGTCTCTTTCTATGAGTAGCAATAGCAAATCGATGGCATTCTTGGTTTAGGGAAATAATATCGCCATCATCAAACCGCTCGCTTATTTGCGAAGAGTTTTTTGTAGAATTTTCGACGCCATTGTGCACAAAAATACCAGATCTTAAAATATCTTTAGCTTTATGTTTATCGTCTTTCAAAACTGAAACAAGTACCACATTTTTTATTTCAAACTTTTTGAGAATTTCTTCAGCAACATTAAGCTGTGCTTTTCCACCATCAATCACAATATGCGTTGGAGTTGGCCATTCAGTATGATTGAATCTCCGCTCAAGTATTTGCTTCAATGCACCCGTATCATTCGAAGCCTGGATTTGTCTAATATTAAATTTCTTATATTCATGCTTTGCAAAAACACCATCTTCCATCACGACCATTACCCCGACCATATCTTTTCCGGAAAGATGCGCGACATCATAACCTTCTGCACGAACTTGAAACATTGAGCCTGACTCGCTGGCAGCACCTTTTGAAAATCGTGCTTGGGAAATATCACCAAATTCAGCATCTTTTTTGATAAGCGAGATATCTTGAATATGAGTAAGTGCACTTAAAGTTTTTTTGACTTCATGAGCCTCCTCAAACTTCTGCTCTTTAGCAAATGCATGCATTTCTTTTTCCAGATCAACAATCAGTTCGCGTTTTTTACCTTTAAAAAATTTTCTAATATGATCGACTTGCTCGGCATATTCTTCTTGTGAAATTTCACCAGTGCAAACCCCTGGACAAAGTCCGATACTTCGATTGAAACATGGCTTGATTGCTGAAAATTCATCGCTAAGTCCTCGTCCAACATGCGAGCCATCTGCACTTATTTCCGCGCGTGACTTTTCGACTTTTGGACCAATATACGGTTCACATTTATCTCTATATGGAAATATTTTTCGTACCAACTTCATAGCTTCACGAAGTTCTGCGCCAAACGGAAATGGCCCAAATACGTCGGTGTATTCAAAGCCGAGATTCTCAAGTTGTTCTTTTTTAGTTTGCCCTGCTTTTTCTAGATTTCGTCCGCGCACAATCAGCACTCGCGGAAAATCTTCTTTCGTAATTACCACGTAATTAAAACTTTTATTATCTTTTTCTTTGGTGTTATACCGTGGTTGATATTTTTTTATGAGTTCGGATTCAAGAATAAAGGCTTCTAGCACCGAATCAGTTTCCTGAAATTCAATGGTGTCCGCCTCAGCAATCATGTCTACCAATAACATTCCTCGCGTCTTGATGAGATCATCACTCATATAACTTCGAACACGATCTCGGAGACTTGTTGCTTTACCAATGTAGAGGGTTTGGGTTTCGCTATTTGTACCAACAGGCGTCGTCGATATGCCGTTCTGTGAGCTAACTGATGTGGCATTTTTAGCCCCATTTTTTTTGAAAAAATAAACACCCGGCCCATCAGGCAGATTGAATTTTTTGAAGTCGCCGAGGTTCATGGGTGCAATATATCACAATTTACAGTCCAGAAATATCGAGCTACCATAAGCAGGATTCTCTCCGATCCGAATCGGACCACAGTTTTTCTCCGAAAACGCACGTACTCATTAGGGCAACGGCGTTTTTAATTTTACCCGGCATACATATTTTCGGGAAAATTTTTTACTAGTAGACCTTATTCCTCCGCTGTTTCAGTATTTTCGCAAGATAATGCCCTGTGTGACTCTTCGGATTATTCGCAACTTCTTCTGGAGTCCCTTTAGCTACTATATTTCCACCCTGCACACCACCAAGAGGACCGATATCTATAATATAGTCAGAGCACTTGATAATATCCATGTTGTGTTCGATTACCACAACTGTATTCCCCTTCTGTACTAGTTTTTGCATAATCTCAATAAGTTTTCGTACATCCTCGTAGTGGAGACCAATAGTTGGCTCATCAAGGAGGTAGATAGTTTTCTGAACATGTGGTCGATAGAGCTCAGCTGAAACTTTTACGCGTTGTGCTTCACCACCTGAAAGTGTTGTTGCTGATTGGCCTAGTTTTAGATAATTAAGACCCACTTCGCTCAACGTGTGAAGTCGATCAGAAATTGAAGGTACATCATTGAAGAACTCAAGCGCCTCTTCGATTGTCATTTCCAAAACTTCGAAAATATTCTTTTTCTTATATTTTACTTCGAGGGTTTCTTTCATGAATCGCTTGCCGTTGCACACATCGCAGGTCACATATACAGTTGGCAAGAAATGCATCTCCACTTCGATCATTCCGTTTCCTTGGCACGTTTCGCACCGTCCTCCTTTTACGTTAAATGAAAATCGGCTTGCTCCCCAGCCTCGCGCTTTAGCTTCGGCAGTTTCGGCAAACATGTCTCGAATATGAGTCCACGCACCTGTATACGTTGCTGGGTTAGATCGCGGAGTTCGTCCAATCGGGCTTTGATCTATAAGAATTGTTCGTCCAAGATACTCTGTGCCACTGAAGCTTGAACAATTATAAATATTCGCAGAACGATGATCTCGATCGAGTCGTGCCAACAAGTTCTTATGCAAGATCTCATATACAAAAGAAGATTTTCCAGAACCCGAAACACCAGTTACAGTAGTGAGACGACCGAGTGGAACCTCAACATTCATATTCTTAATATTGTTCACATGACCGCCGGCAATTTTCAGCCACCCTTTATTTTCATCACGTCGTCTTTCTGGAATTTCAATCACTCGTTCCTGTCGAAGATAATCAAGCGTTACAGATTCAGTTGGATTTTTCTTGGCAGTCAAAAGTTCTTCGAGCCAACCCTGCGCCACTACATTTCCTCCATGCACTCCTGCACCTGGACCAATATCGACAATGTAATCAGCAGCATAAATCGTATCCTCATCATGCTCCACGACAATCACCGTGTTACCAAGATCTCGAAGCTGAAGCAAAGTTTTGATCAGACGGTCATTGTCACGCTGATGAAGACCAATCGTCGGTTCATCGAGCACATAAAGCGCCCCTACGAGACCAGAACCAAGCTGTGACGCCAAGCGGATACGCTGTGCTTCACCACCAGAAAGAGTATTAGCTTTTCGATCAAGTGAAAGATAATCGATTCCCACATCATTCATGAAAACCAGTCTTGATACGATTTCTTTTACCACTACCTTTGAAATTTCCTTTTCTTTTGGGCTAAGTGGCAAAGTTTTGAAGAATTTCAGCGACTCAGAGATTGTCATCGCGGTAAGATCGACGATATTGATTTTCATATTCTCTTCTTTTTCGCTGCCTTTTGAGTTTGCTTTCGCATCAACTTTCCCATCAATTGCTGTCTCGGTCGCCGATTTTGAACCAAGCAAGAACACATGAAGCGCCTCAGGTCGAAGTCTTGCACCTTTACATACAGGACATGGATCCTTGATGAAAAATTCACGAGTACCAAGACCGTTACATTCAGGACATGCACCGTATGGCGAGTTGAAAGAGAAAAGGCGTGGTTCGATTTCTGGAAATGAAAACCCATCATGTGGGCACATGAATTTTGATGAAATCAAATGATTGCCAACTGTTTGATCTTTCCCCTTAGGATCATAATCAGCTGTAATGATTCGCAGAAGCCCATCAGCTTCGTGAAGCGCTCGTTCAACCGCTTCGTTGAGTCGCTCTTTGAATGCCGCAGAATTTTCAGTTATTTCAGAATAGTAGAATTGATCGACGAGTACATCAATATCGTGTTTTTTGGTCTTCGACAAAATAATTTGCTCCCGAAGCTTTTTGACCTGACCATCAACTCGTACTTCACTGTATCCTTTACCAAGTAGATCATAGAGGAGTTGATAATATTCACCTTTTCTACCCACCACAATTGGCGCATACACTTTGAACATTCGATCATCAAGTGAGACACCCATCACACCTTTGATGTCACCCTTGCTACTTGCATTTTTCTTGCCACCTTTAGCGCCTACAGTTTCACCTTTAGCACCATCTGTGTGTGTCACATCATGCTGAGTAGCACCTTTTACTGTATTAAAAATAGTTTGCAAGATTTCTTCTTTTGAGAGTTTTTTGATTTCTCTTCCACATTCAAGACAATGCGGCCGGCCGATTCGCGCAAAAAGAATTCGCAAATAGTCGTAAATTTCCGTAATCGTAGCAACTGTTGATCGTGGATTGTTCGATCGTGACTTTTGATCAATAGAAATAGCTGGCGAAAGTCCAATGATCTCATCAACATCCGGCTTCTGCATTTGTCGCAAGAATTGCCGTGCATACGAAGAAAGCGATTCAACATATCGTCTTTGGCCTTCGGCAAAAATAGTATCAAATGCAAGCGATGATTTACCTGAACCCGAAAGGCCGGTGATTACCACCATTTTGTTTCGAGGCATCTCAACAGTGATGTCTTTGAGATTATGCGTTCGAGCTCCGCGCACAATCAAACTATCACCTGCTCCCGCAGACATATCTACTTTGCTTTTTTTGTTTGAATTTGAGGGTGAAGATAAGTTTGAAGGTGTCATATTGGTGGTTTATGGGCAACAGATTGTTATGCTGGGCGGTTACTGTGATTTTAATAAATAGTCGAAAGGCCCCGCGTTGGCACGCTAGGGGTTGTATATGGGTAATTCAGGATGAAGGAAGTTTAAACTTTTTCTCAAATTTTTGCAAAGATGGTTTGTTTTATAGCTTACTTTGCTAAAAAAGTCAGAGTTCCATATTTATAGGATTTATATGATCGAGCACAAATTATCTAATTAAAAAGCGCACAGAGCTCGAGGGGTAAACCAAGAGATGTGCGCTGATAGGGCTATTTGTGACCAAAGATCTGACTGGTGGCCAGTTGTGGCTGAGAACGCAGAAAGCGACCGTCGATTTCGATGAAATCATAACCGATCCTTTTCGCATTTTTTTCCAGGAAATGGATTGCCGGCGCCGTCTTTGAACGAAATTCTTCACATCGAGTAAGGTAAACCTCCTCGATTCCATCATCTGGGCGACCCTCATCACGCTTTGCGGCGCGATAGCCACAAAGATGTGAAGGGGTGATGAAGTTCAAAAAGGTATAATCCTTGATTTCCACCTTTAGGATTTCACAGGCACGATGAAGACAGGTTTCAATCTGACCCATCGAACGCGGCATGCCATCCAAGACATATAAGGTTTCATCTGCTCGTTCTGTCGGGATGAGTTTCGGCATGCATTGTTCCAGCACAGCGATAACCACCTGATCTTCGACGAGTCGACCTAACCTCATATCTGCACGGACACGGCTTACAAGGTCAGGATGTACATCCAGATAGCTGTTGATCGCGTCGGACATTGGCACAACAACCAAAGGGATATTGTGCTTCTCGCAGTATGGAGAAATCACATGTTTCAAGGCCGTTCCTTTACCACAACCTGGTGGCCCAATTTCACCGATAATTCGTAGCATTTAATTTCCTCCTTGTTAAAAGTTTTTGTTCAATATCCCCTCATCCACGGTGTGGCGGAGATTGGGAAAATATACTAGAAAACACGCATATCGACAAGTCCAGCTTTGACACTCGACCCTATTACACATACTATTTTATTGGCTTTATAGATTTTTGACATCAATCATAGTCGTCCACGAAAGGCGATTTGATGTCATAAGTTTTCTCATTAACCTAAAACGCACACCACACAGGAGGACACGACACAGTGAAAAACAGACCGACAACGCTTTTTCTTTACCTTTACAACTTCTTTCTTGAACAACTTGAAGTTCAAGATGTTCAAAAGCAAGAAACTCGCGAAGGGGCTCAACGGCTTGCAAATGCAAGTATTACTTCAGGCCATATGACTCTACAATTTGCAGAGTGCACCAAGAACGGAATGGCTGGTGGAACCGATTTTGTCATGGGACATTTCCAAAGCCAAGAAAACCAAAGCAATCATTTCGTAATCTGGACAGACAAACTTCAGGAAAGCGGATTCAATCAGACCATGGCAAAAATTTCGGCTCCGCCGATGATGACATCCATGAAATGCCATGCTGTTGAAGCCGGATCTTTCACATTGCTTCAGGTGGAAGGTGGCCCAATCTTCCTTCACCCAACCAAAAAACTACCCTCAAGATTCATCCAGCGAAATGACAAAATTTTCCTCGCGACTTGGGAATATCCAGCACCGGAAGCAACAGCAGCGTGGACGATTATCGACGCTTTTGAAGTGACCACGCTTCTGAAACTGGTCGAAAATTGCTGAGGCACGAAAAAATTCAGACAATTCAAGCAACCACCCACTTCCAAAGTCTGTACCAACAGATAATGGAAGCGTGGTGGTTTTTAAATTATTTTTCAGGTGGCCGAATTTCTGTAGTAAAAAACCATGGTGCAAATTTGAGCCACACTCAAGTTAATTACTTAATTTCCTCAAACAATCTCCCCATCACATCCGAATGCACTTCATGAACATGGGGAGAACCGTCAAATTCATGGAGATGTGCTTTGCCCTCGAATGCTTTATTGAGTTCAGGAATACTTGCGAAATATATAGAAAGTCGCTTCGCTAGCGCTTCTTCATTATCATCAACTCTTGCCTGTTTGCCTGCTTTTACAAGTGCACCAGCACGGTCAAGACAACGTTTCATAGCATGCTCATGTAGAAGATTGAACCGGGCAATAGCGATTGTCGGCAATGAATCCTGTGCACTTGTAGTCTCGCCATGATAGACACGTGAAAGTTCATACAAATGTTCAGTTTGTTTTGTCGATCGCGGGAAACCATCAAATATTAAAACATCTTTTGTCTCACCATTTGCCTGTTTTTTAGCAAAATATTCTTTTAAAATTTCAAATGTGATTTCATCTGGAATAAGTGCACCACTGTACATAAGCCCCTTCGCTTCTTGATGTTCTGATTTTTCACTTGCAGGAAGCACGCTTCGTAAAATATCACCAACCGATGCAAATTCAGCATTTGCTTTTTCAAGCATCAACTTGAGCTGCGTGGTTTTACCAGACCCTTGAGGACCAGTAAGTGCAATTGTCTTGTATTTTGGTTTAAATTTTTTGTTGTTAGTATGCGCAGATTTTGCTGATTGTGCTACGTCATTTTGTTCTTTTGTTGTGTGTTCTGTATACATTGAACATTGATTGTATATGGAAATTGGGAAAATGGAAAATAC
>CAYXQC010000004.1:0-2094 GCA_964467385.1 uncultured Candidatus Saccharibacteria bacterium | reverse complement strand
AATACATTTAACATATTTTACGCACTTTTTTAAATATAAAAGGCACGTTGCGGAGATGAATCCAACAACGTGCCTCAAATCAGACTGGTTGCATTTTCTTGTTCAGCCTCTCTAATCTCAAATACAGCAGAGGTGTTTACCACGGGAATCTCATCAACAGCTTTTCCTTCAAAGGTTATCGACCCTTCACCGCATTTTTACGTTTCTTTTCCGCAAGCTTTGCATCTTGGTCAATTCGCATTTTCATAGCCGCAATTTCATCTCGCAAAATTGCCGCCGTTTCAAAATCAAGAATCTTCACAGCCTCTTCCATCTGTTCTTCTTTTGCACGAATAAATTTTTTCGGATCTTTATTAAATTCATTTGCATCAAGCACAAGCAAGTTCTGTACCGTTTTCTGATGCTCACTCAAAATCTGCTCCGTAATATCGTGAATCTTCTTAGCGATAGTTTTTGGAGTGATGCCATGCTCTTTATTGTATGCAAGCTGAATACTTCGACGACGTTCTGTTTCTTTAATCGATCGCTCGAGTGACCCGGTCATTTGATCGGCATACAGAATCACTCGCCCATCGACATTTCGTGCAGCTCGTCCGATAGTTTGAATCAATGATGTTTCAGATCGCAAAAAACCTTCTTTGTCGGCATCAAGAATTCCAATCAGGGAAACTTCCGGTAAATCTAAACCCTCTCGGAGCAAGTTCACACCAACCAGTACATCAAATACACCTCTTCGAAACTCCGTCAAAATCCGAATACGATCAAGCGTTTCAATATCACTGTGCACATAGTTTGTCTTGATTCCTCGTTCTTTCAAAAATTCTGTAAGATCCTCAGCCATCTTTTTAGTAAGAGTTGTGGCAATAGCACGCTGACCTTTTTTGATTACCGCTTCAGCTTCTTCGATGAAGTCAAAAATCTGTCCAACATATGGCGTATCTTTTACCACAGATTTTGAGATTTTTTTAGCGCCAGTTTTAGTACTCTGCTTCGCAGCTTCATCTGCAAGTTTTTTTGTAAGCGCAGTTACGGGTTTAACTACAAGAATCGGATCCAAAAGTCCAGTTGGACGAATAATCTGCTCTGCCACATTTTGAGAATTCTCAATCTCATATTTTCCAGGTGTCGCTGAAGTGTAAATTCGCTGTCCAACTCGCTCTTCAAACTCAGCAAACTTAAGTGGTCGGTTATCAGCCGCAGAAGGTAAACGAAAACCGTAGTCAATGAGATTTTTCTTTCGTGAGGCATCACCAGCAAACATTCCACCTATCTGTGGCACAGCTACATGCGATTCATCAATCACGGTTAGAAAATCAGGTACTTTTCGCTCCTCCATCTTGCCTGTCTTAGGATTTTTAATCTGTACTATTTTATGAGGAAAATATGAGAGCAATGTATCAGGAGCATCACCTGGCGCTCTGCCAGAAAAATGCCGTGAGTAATTTTCAATACCATTGCAATATCCGACTTCGCGAATTAATGCAAGATCGTAGTTTGTTCGACGCTTAATACGTTCTGCCTCAATAATCTTGCCACTGGCCAAAAGCTTTTCAACCTGCTCGTCTAGTTCATTTTTAATGTCTTTAATTGCTCGCTGTCGTTCATTTTCAGGAGTAACGAAATGTTTTGCTGGAAAAATAAAAACAGAATCAACTTCTCCTAAAATTGCTCGAGTAATGGCATCAATTTGCAAAATTTCAGAAATAACCTGCATCACTTTTCCTTGTGCATCTCTTTCAACACCAAAAGCTAGTCGATACACTGTTCGTTCATTGACCGGCATGATCTCAACCGTATTGCCTACCGCCCGAAATGTCCCAGGTGTTAGATCGCCACCAGTCCGTGTAAATTGCAAATCAATCAATCGGCGGATCAATTCTGCTCGCTCACCGTTGCCACCTTTCTTTAATTTCAAATTTACTTTTTCATATTCCTCTGGGGAACCTAACCCGTAAATACAAGAGACCGATGCAACAATAATGACATCTTTTCGAGTCAAGAGTGCCTGAGTTGAGGCGTGCCGTAATCGATCGATCTCCTCGTTGATCTGCGCCTCTTTCTCTATATATGTATCTGAATGCGCAATGTAGGCTT
>CAYXQC010000003.1:0-107869 GCA_964467385.1 uncultured Candidatus Saccharibacteria bacterium | reverse complement strand
GCACGACAAATACCCAGATCTGAACACGAGCTACGCGTTCGACCAGATCGACAACTCCCCAGAGGAGAAGCAGCGTGGTATTACTATCAACATCTCTCACGTTGAGTACCAGACCGAGAAGCGTCACTACGCACACGTAGACGCCCCAGGTCACGCTGACTACATCAAGAACATGATCACCGGTGCCGCACAGATGGACGGTGCTATCCTCGTGGTAGCAGCGACTGATGGTGCGATGCCACAGACTCGAGAACACGTTCTCTTGGCTAAGCAGGTAGGTGTGCCAAAGATCATCGTATTCCTAAACAAATGCGATATGGTTGAGGACAAAGATATGCTTGACCTTGTAGAAGCTGAAATCCGAGAACTTCTCGCGAAGAACGGATTCGACGAAAACGCTCCAGTTATCCGAGGTTCTGCTCTTAAGGCACTCGAAGACGAAAGTGGTCAGGGTGAATGGTCAAAGAAAGTTCTTGAACTTGCTGACGCACTCGACACATACATTCCAGTTCCAGTTCGAGAAACTGACAAGCCTTTCCTTATGCCTATTGAAGACATCTTCTCAATCGAAGGACGAGGAACTGTAGTAACAGGTAAAATCGAACGAGGTATGGTTAAAGTAGGTGAAGAAGTTGAAATTGTAGGTCTTAAGGATACAACTAAGACTACAGTTACTGGTATTGAAATGTTCAACAAACAGCTCAATGAAGGTATGGCTGGGGACAACGCTGGTATCCTCCTCCGAGGTGCGAAGAAAGAAGACCTTACACGAGGTCAGGTTATCGCGAAGGTAGGTTCAGTAACTCCACATACAGATTTTGAAGCTGAAGTGTACATTCTTAAAAAAGAAGAAGGTGGACGACATACTCCATTCTTCACAGGTTACAAGCCACAGTTCTATGTACGAACAACAGACGTTACTGGTGAAGTAACTCTCAAGGAAGGTGTAGAAATGGTTATGCCTGGTGATACAGTTACATTCAAAGTTAAGCTCGTAGCCCCTATTGCACTCGAAGATAAGCAGCGATTTGCTATCCGAGAAGGTGGTAAGACTGTAGGTGCGGGCGTTGTAACAAAGATTGTTGCGTAAATTTTAGCGAAGCGTTAAAGATTCTCTAATTTTTTAAATTTTCTCTGAAAATTCATAAAAAAGTTTTGAAGAATTTTTGCGCAAGCAAACTAACAAAAACAATCATGGCTGCAACAAAAGAAACAACTAAAAAGAAAACAGCCGGAAAAGAAGACAGTGTTTCAAAGCTTCGAATTCGAGTTCGAGCTTATGAATCAAAGATTATTGACACTTCTATAAAACAGATCATGGATACAGCGCTTCGATTCGATGCGACTATTCTTGGTCCGGTTCCTCTTCCAACAGAAAAGCGAATCTATACAGTGAATCGATCTTCATTCGTGTATAAAAATGCGCGAGAACAATTTGAAATGCGAGTTCACAAGCGACTTCTCGATATTGTGAATCCATCTGCAAAAGTTATCGAAGCACTCACGAATCTGAATCTTCCATCTGGTGTTAACATTGATGTAAAAATGATCTAATCAGTCTTACTGATTACCTCAAATTTACCTCTCATTGAATTAGCCCAACTTATATGAAATTCATTCTTGGAACAAAACAGAAAATGACGCAACTCTTCGACGAAGAGGGCAAGGTGCACCCTGTAACAGTTGTAAAAACTGAAGACATGGTTGTAACTCAGGTTAAGACCACAAAAAAGGATGGATACGAGGCTGTCCAAGTTGGTTTTGGATCAAAAAAAGAAAAAAATATTAACAAAGCCGTGAAAGGCCACATCAAAGATCTTGGAAACTTTGCACACCTAAAAGAAATTTCAGGTGCGGGTGAAAAGAACGTTGGTGACAAAGTTGAAACAACTTTGGAAGCGGGCGATACAGTAGCAGTTTCTGCTATCTCAAAGTCTAAAGGTTTTCAGGGTGTAGTTAAGCGACACGGGTTCCATGGTGGACCACGATCTCACGGTCAGAAACACTCTGAACGAGAGCCGGGTTCTATTGGTGCCGGTGGTTATCAGCGAGTATTCAAAGGACGAAAGATGGCCGGCCGAACAGGTGGCGATCGAGTTACTGTAAAAAATCTTACAGTGATGGCGTACGATAAAGATACTCATGAAATGTATATTCGCGGTGCAGTCCCAGGTCGACGCGGTACTCTTGTAGAAATTCAAGGTTAATATCTTCAACTCATTAACTAAACTAGTATGGCAACAGCAAAAACAAAAAAATCAAAGACAGTAAAAGATACAGCAACAAAAGATGCGGCGAAAGTTTCATCTAAGAAAGCTGTAAATGCAGCCGAGAATATCGAGGTGAAGGTGTACGACCAGAATGGCAAGAGCGCGTCAACAGCAACTCTCCCAGGTTCTATTTTTGGACTTGGATGGAATGCTGACCTTGTGCATCAGGTTGTTGAATCAATGCGAAGTTCAGCTCGACAGCCACTTGCTCATACGAAAACTCGTGGAGAAGTGCGTGGAGGTGGAAAGAAGCCTTGGCAGCAGAAGGGAACTGGCCGAGCACGACACGGATCAACTCGATCTCCGATCTGGGTTGGTGGAGGTGTAGCTCACGGTCCTCGAAATGACAAGAATTACGCTCGAAAAATCAACAAAAAGATGAAGGCAAAAGCAATTTACACGATTCTTTCTCAGAAACTACGAGATGGAGAAGTGCTCTTTGTAGATGCTCTCAACTTGTCTACTCCAAAGACAAAAGATGCAGTAGCTGTGCTTTCAAAGCTCGGTGCTATTTCAGGATATGAAATGCTCTCAAAGCGACGAAACAATGCGGCTCTCATCACGGTTCCAAAGCTCGAAGCAAATACAAAGCTTGGATTCCAAAACATGGGTAACCTTGAGGTGATGGAGGTTCGAAACATCAACCCTCTCGCGCTTCTTCAGTACAAGTATGTTGTTATGGCAACTCCTGAAGAAACCCTAAAAACTCTTAGCTCTAAAATGAATTAATCACCATGACTACAACATCAATCAAAAAGCATGCATCAGATGTATTAAAGCGACCACGAATCACTGAAAAAGCTGCAATTGCTGCAGAAAAAGGTGTATACGTATTCGAAATACATGAAGCTGCTACAAAGGCGTCAGTAGCCAAGGCGGTTAAGGAACTTTATAAGGTTAATGCCATCAAAGTGAACATTGCACGAACTCCAAAAAAGCGAATGCATGTTCGAGGAAAGGCTGGAGTAAAAGGAGGTGTTATCAAGGCTTATGTCACTCTTAAAAAAGGAGAGACAATTGAGCTCGCGTAATAATCGCTTAATATATCTAAAACAATACTATGAAACGATTTAAACCAACAACACCATCACGACGAAACATGACCAAGGTGACTCACCGAGGTGTGCTTACTGGTGATGCTCCTTTCAAGCCTCTCACGTCTGGATTCCAGCGAGCTATGGGACGAAACAACCGAGGACGAATCACTACTCGACACAAGGGAGGTGGTAACAAGCGAATGTACCGATTTGTAGATTTCAATTATGACAAGAAGAATATTCCTGCCAAAATTGTTACAGTTGAGTACGATCCAAACCGAACAGCCTTCATTGGTCTTGCGTCATATGCAGACGGTGAAAAGCGATATGTGGTTCTTCCAAAGTCTATCAAGGCTGGCGATACATTTCTCGTAGCTGAAAAAGCTGAGATCAAACCTGCTAACCGACTTCCTCTTCGAAATATCCCAGTAGGTACATTCGTGTACAATATTGAGATCAAACCAGAAGGTGGAGCGAAGCTCGTACGATCAGCCGGAAACTACGCAGAAGTGATCGGTCAGGACTCTGGGTATGCTCAGAT
Source organism: uncultured Candidatus Saccharibacteria bacterium (assembly GCA_964467385.1). Lineage (GTDB taxonomy): Bacteria > Patescibacteriota > Minisyncoccia > Phycocordibacterales > CAIZLB01 > VEQN01. The sequence continues at coordinate 104,021 of CAYXQC010000003.1, read as the reverse complement.
CAAACTTCCTTCAACAGAAGTGCGAAAAATCATCGATACTGCGTGGGCAACAGTCGGCGAGGTGTCAAATGATGAAAACTGGCTCCAGAACTTTGGTAAAGCCGGAAAGAGCCGATGGCGAGGTATTCGCCCTACAGTTCGAGGTACTGCCATGAACCCTGTGGATCACCCACACGGAGGAGGTGAAGGCCGACAAGGACGAGGACGACGACGAGCTATCTCTATCTACGGTAAGCCTACAGGTAAGGGACAGAAGTCACGACGACCTAAGAAGTATTCAAACAACTTCATTGTCTCACGACGACGAGTTGGGAAGAATAAATAAAGTCAAAGGTGAAATACTATGCAAAAACACTGGGCGAAAGTTCGGTGTTTTTGTTTTATGAAAATTAATTAAAAGGCCACCAACGCTTTTGAGGGCGAAGGTGGCTTTGAGATGACAGGTGGTTCTGGGGCTACTCCCATTCCCAGCGATTTCCGTCGATCATGAGCTTGAAATCACCTTCGGCGAGAATTTTTTCGCCCAAGGTACCGTCCTCACGGACGTACCATGCGTCTATGGAACCAAGGTAGTACTTCTCCTGGCCGAGGTCACGGAAGAGACAGTTGTATGGCATTGCGATGACATAAAAGTAGCCATCGTGGAAACCGATGCCGAAGGCGTGATCTTTCGGTGCCGTGCCATGGCTGATGCGCTCACTCAGTTCATGCATGATGGAAGCATAGCGCTGATGGGCTTCAGCTAGATTCAGGGGCGGATATTCTTCACGGTCTAACATGTGTTTCTCCTTGGGTAGTATGGGTGTTGTCAAAAAAACGGTCTCCTATGGGAGTTTCTCCGTAAATTCAAAGGTAACCAGTGAATTTCAATGAAAATACCAGTAAAATTAAAGCAGGTCAATAGTACTGCTGGAACGCGCTCTTAAAACCAGCCAAAGCCGTAAAAAACCATTTGACACTATCTTTATTTCTGCTACTATGTCTCCACAAGCTCTGTTAGGGCTATTATTTTTCGCGGAGTTATATCAAGATTCTGCCAACATTCATGACACGATCACTCAAAAAAGGTCCATATGTAGAAGCCCGACTCTTGAAAAAGATTGAAGGCAAAAAGCCACAGGAAACTGGGCTTATTAAGACTTGGTACCGACGAAGCCAGATCTCACCTGAAATGGTAGGTTTTACATTCGGCGTATACAACGGTAAGTCATTTATCGAAGTACTCGTAAGCGAAGAAATGGTAGGTCACAGACTAGGCGAATTCTCACCAACTCGAAAGTTCATTCGACACGGAGGTAAGATGCAGAAGGAGCTCGATGCTGCTAAGAAGCAGGCTGAGATCGATTCAGCTAAAGCTGCCAAGGCTACTACAGCTGCACCTGCTGCTAAAAAATAATAATCTAACGTACTAAACCAACGCCACCTTTACTACCATGAAAGCCTCACTCAGAAATTATCGACAATCTCCACGAAAAGTTGCACTCGTTGCTGGTCTAGTACGTGGTAAAACTGCTGGAAGTGCTCTCACACAGCTCAAGTTCACTGTAAAGCGAGCTTCTTCTCCTGTGGTTAAACTTCTCGAAAGTGCTATAGCTAATGCCAAGAATTCAGGTGTCTCAAACCCTGAATCTTTGATTGTTAAGGAAATCCGAGTGGACAAAGGTACTGTTCTTAAGCGAATGATGCCACGAGCTCGAGGTTCTGCTGCTCGAATCCTTAAGCGATCTAGTCACATCATGCTTACACTTGCTGAAGCTGCTGCGTCTAGCCAAGCAAAGCTTCCGAAATCTAAGAAGGCAAAAGCAACTAAAACTAAGTAATATATTATAAAACCATGACACACAATGTACACCCATACGCTCATAGACTAGGAATCATCAAGGGATGGAGATCTCGATGGTTTTCTACTGATGCTCAATATCGAAAGAACTTGAAGTGCGATATTCTTCTTCGAGAATGGCTCGATAAGCGAATGCGAGGTATGTATGTTGCTGAAGTTGAAATTGAACGAGGCGATAAGGCGTTCCGAATTATCATCAAGACATCACGACCTGGCCTTATCATCGGCCGAAACGGTGAAGGTGTTACTAAGCTCAAGGCTGACATTGTAGATTTTCTTAAAAATATTAAGGCTGAAACTAAGCTTGACCTCAAGCTCGAAATCGAAGAAGTTAAAAATCCAGAAGCGAGTGCTGCTATCGTTGCTCAGATGATCGCGGAAGGTCTTGAAAAACGAATGCCATTCCGACGAGTAATGAAGCAGATGATCGATAAAGTTATGGCATGTCGAGAGGTAAAGGGTGTTCGAATCTTCCTTTCAGGCCGTCTCGGTGGAGCAGAAATGGCTAGACAGGAGGAACTCAAAAAAGGTCGAATCCCGCTACAGACATTCCGAGCAAATATTGACTTCAAGCGATATGAAGCAAACTTGCCATACGGTAATATCGGTATCAAGGTCTGGATTTATCAGGGTGATGTTTTCAATAAATAACATCAGTTTTTTCACTACGATTAACTAAACTACCATGTTGTATCCAAAGAAAGTAAAATTCCGAAAATGGCAAAAGAACCGACAGAACCCAAAGTTCTTGGCTCCTGAAACACGAGGTACTGACCTTAGCTTCGGATCATTTGGTCTTAAGGCTGTCACATACAACCACATCACTTCTAATCAGATTGAATCTGCACGAAAGGTTATCGCACGTTCAGCTGGAAAGACTGGCCGAATCTGGATTCGAGTATTCCCAGACCGACCATGGACACAAAAGGCTGCCGAAGTACCGATGGGTAAGGGTAAAGGTGATCCACAGGGATTCTGCGTAGAGATCCGACCAGGTCGAGTGATCTTCGAAGTAGACGGCATCATTGATGCTGAGGCAAAAGAAGCTCTCCGAAAGGCTGGCACAAAGCTTCCTTTGAAGACAAAGATCATTGCACGATCACACTAAAACGCGAATATATAATTTATAAAAATAAAGAACGAGCCATGTCAAAGTCATTTCAAAAAATTGCAGATAAAAACAAGAAAGATCTCATCAAGCTTCTTACTGAAAAGAAGGATGCTTTGCAGTCTTTCAAGCTTGGCAACACTCGTTCTAAGACTAAGAATGTAAAAGAAGGTAAGAATATCCGAAAGGAAATCGCGCAGATCATGACTGTTCTTACAACTCTTGATAAAGCATCGGTCGCTGAGAAAGCTGCAGCAACTAAAGTTGAAAATAAATAATCACTACCATGACAAAAGCACAAACAACTACAAAGAAAAAAGTACTCAAGGGAATTGTTGTATCTGACAAGATGAAAGATACTGCAACTGTTTTGGTAGAACGATTTATCAAGGCTCCGAAGTACAATAAGTACATTGTACGAACAAAGAAATATAAGGCTCATAACCCTGGAAACACCAAGAAGATTGGTGACAAGGTATCTATTGAGGAATGTCGACCTATTTCAAAAGATAAACACTTTATCGTAATCGCGTAAATCGCATAACAATACCACCATGATTCAAGATCGATCACTCGTTTCAATAGCAGATAACTCAGGAGCAACAATTGGCCGAATTTTCAAAGTGCTTGGCAGCTCAAAAAAGCGATACGCTGAAATCGGCGACACTGTAGTATTCTCAGTTCAGAAGGCTCAGCCTCGAAAAGCTGTGAAGAAAAAGGACGTTCTTACTGGTGTAGTTGTTCGACAGCGAAAAGCATACCGACGAAAAGACGGTTCATACGTTCGATTCGATGAAAATGCAGTAGTTGTCCTTACAAAAGGTGGAAAAGACAAGACCGAACCACTTGCAGGTCGTATTTTCGGTCCAATTCCACGAGAACTCGCAGAACGAGGCTATCAGAAGATCGCTTCACTTGCACCAGAAATCGTATAGTCTATAACTCTGAACAGAGTTGCAAAATTCAAACCATTCAATAATTAACAAAATCAACATGAAGATCAAAAAAGGAGACAACGTAATAGTGATTGCCGGAAAGGATAAAGGCAAGACAGGAAAGGTCATCAAGGCTATGCCTAAGGTTGATCGTGTTGTTGTTGAAGGCGTGAATCTTCAGAAAAAGCACCAGAAAGCGCGAACAAAAGATAAGAAAGGTCAGCTTATCGAAAGGTCAGCTCCAATTCACGTTTCTAACGTTGCAAAGAAATAGATCAATCCTAGCTAAAAGCGAAATAATACAAAAGCCATGAAACACGATACAGCAAAACAAAAACAAGCAGGATTTTACGAAGCAATGAAAGGGAAATTTGGTTACAAAAATCCTCTTCAGGCTCCAAAAATAGTAAAGGTAACTCTTTCTTCAACTACCGGTTCTATCAAGGATCAAAAGCGAAAAGCTCTTATTGGAGACCGACTTACAAAAATCGCTGGTCAGAAAGCAACTGTTAAATCTGCAAAGAAATCCATTGCTTCATTCAAAGTTCGACAGGGTGATGCGGTAGGTTGGCAGGTTACTCTTCGTGGTGAACGAATGTGGAGCTTCCTTGAAAAACTTGTGAATATTGCACTTCCTCGAACTCGAGACTTTCGAGGTATTGAGCTTAAGTCAATCGATGCTATGGGTAACTACACGCTCGGTATCAAGGAACACACAGTTTTCCCTGAAACAGCGGATGAGGATATTAAGGATGTGTTTGGTTTTGCTGTTAATATCGTAACTACAGCAAAGACAAAGGCGGAAACTGAAGAAGTATTAAAACTCCTCGGTTTTCTCTTCAAGAAGATTGACACAGCGAAGTAGAATTGTTAGCATCAACGAACACATTTAATCAAAATTATGGCAAAGACATCAACAGTAGCACGATCAAAAAAGACACCGAAATTCAAGAGTCGAGTAACTCGACGATGTTTTCGATGTGGTCGAGGACGAGGCTACATGCGAGACTTTGACATGTGCCGAATCTGCTTCCGAGAGGCTGCAAATGAAGGTCTTATTCCAGGTATTAAAAAAGCATCATGGTAGACAAAATTTCACAACTCATCCATAACCTTAAAGTTTCTAACCTTGCCGGCAAGGAGATTCTTTCACTTCCTCATTCAAACTATACAGAAGAGATTCTTAAGACTCTCGAAAAAACTGGCTACATCAAGTCTTTCTCAAAGAAAGGCAAAAAAGCTATTAAAACTCTTGAAATTGAACTCGCATACGAAGATGGTAAGTCAAAGATTGAAGGTGTGCAGCAGATCTCAAAAAACTCACGAAGACTATACACAAGCGCAGCTGATGTGCATGGTGTGCGAAACGGCTACGGTATCCTTGTTCTTACAACTCCAAAGGGTGTAATGACAGATGCAGAAGCTCGAAAAGCAAAAGTTGGAGGAGAGCCTCTTTTCAAAATGTGGTAGTCGATCAACACAATCATAATAAACATTAATTAACTTAAACAACCAACATGTCACGAGTAGGAAAGCAAATCATCATAATCCCAGCAAAAACAGAAGTTACCCTTCTTGATGGTGTGTTGACTGTGAAAGGACCAAAAGCTGAACTTAAGCGAAATTTCAAATCTGTCATTGCTATCAATATCAATGGTTCTGAAATTACTCTCGTACCACAGAAAAACGATATTGCTACTACAGCACTTTGGGGTACATACGCATCTCATATCAAGAACATGATCAAAGGTGTAAATGAAGGCTACACTGAAAAACTTATCCTTGAAGGTATTGGATACAAAGCTGATGTTCAGGGCTCAACTCTTAACATGGCCCTCGGCTTCTCACATCCTGTTAAAAAAGAAATTCCAGCAGGAGTTACTGTTACATCTGAAAAGGGTATTGTTACTATTACAGGTGCTGACAAGGAAGTTACAAGCCAGTTTGCATCACAGATCCGAGCTTTGAAGAAACCTGAACCATATAAGGGTAAAGGATTCCGATATGAAGGTGAAGTTATCCGACGAAAGCAGGGTAAGAAAGCCGCATAACATAAATAGTCCGGCACATCAACGCAATAAGATAAAAATAATTATAAAATCATGAAGCAGTCAATAATCACAATTTCACGAGACCGACGACGAAAGCGAATTCGAGCGAAGGTTTCAGGTACGGCAGAACGACCTCGTCTTTCTGTGTACAAGTCAAATACAGCAACATATGCTCAGCTTATCGACGATACAGCGGGTGTAACTCTTGCGGCTGCTTCATCTATGGGTCAGAAAGGTAACAAGACAACTTCTGCTAAAGTAGTTGGTTCTGAAATAGCTAAACTAGCAAAAGCAAAAGGAGTTTCTAAGATCGTATTTGATCGAGGTGGATTTATCTACACAGGTCGAATCAAGGCTCTTGCAGATGGTGCACGAGAAGGTGGACTAGAATTTTAATACAAAACATATATGACAGAAAATACTCAAGAATCAAATACAACAACCCCTGCAGTAGCTCCTTCAGCATCAGCGCAGACAAATCCTCAAGCTCCACGAGCTGGTTTTGCTCCACGAAGAGGTGCTCCACGAGGCCGAGGAGGTGAACGAGGAGGTCCACGGCGAGAACCACGAGCTAAACCTGAGTACGATCAGAAGATTATCGATATTCGACGAGTGACTCGAGTTGCATCAGGAGGACGACGATTTAGCTTCGCCGTATCTCTTGTTGCTGGTGATCGAAAAGGTAAAGTTGGTGTAGGAACAGGAAAAGGAGGTGATACAGCTATGGCAGTAGACAAAGCTGCTCGAAGCGCTAAGAAGAACATGATCACACTCTCTCTTACGAAATCAGGCAGCATCCCTCACGAAGTTCAGAAGAAGCTTGGTAGCTCAGTAGTGCATCTTATGCCTGCTCCAGGTAAAGGAGTTGTAGCTGGTAGCTCAGTTCGAGACGTCATCGATCTTGCTGGTATCAAGAACATCACAGCAAAACTTCGATCTGGTACAAAAAATAAGCTCAATAACGCGCGAGCAGCTGTCGAAGCTTTGAAGATGCTCAAAAAGCCTCGGTCTTACAGCAAATAATTTCAACTGAGATATATAATCTTGCTTAATTAATAAATACGACCATGCAAATTCACTCACTAAAACGAAAAACTGAAAATAAAGGTAAGACTCAAGTTGGCCGAGGAGGCAAGCGAGGTAAAACTTCTGGCCGAGGTACAAAAGGTCAAAAGGCTCGAGCTGGTCACAAGATCCGACCTGAAATTCGAGATATGATCAAGCGACTTCCAAAGCTTCGAGGTCGTGGTGTTAATTCAAACAAATCTATCCAGACTAAGCCTGTAACACTTGATATTTCTGTACTATCAGTATTTAAGGCTGGGGAAATTGTCTCTCCTTCAGCTCTTGTTTCAAAAGGTGTGATTTCTACAATCAATGGCCGATTCCCACGAGTAAAACTCCTCGGTACTGGCGATGTAGCTGTAGCCCTTACAGTACGAGCTTGTGAAATCTCAGCTTCAGCCAAGGCTTCTATTGAAAAAGCTGGTGGTAAAATTGCATAGTAGAGTTCAAAAAACTTCGGGCGACCGAAGTTTTTGCGTTCCAGGGGTATTTTAGAATGTTCTCGATTGTCCTCTAACAGGCCACAAAAAGACGGTTTAAAAGGTAGCTATTTATCCAATTTGGCGGTATGATACTGAATCATATCGTATATAAAACCATGTCAAAATTCATACAGAAAATTAAGCATATGTTCCAGGATTCAACTCTTCGAAAGCGACTACTTTGTGTAGTTGGTCTCCTAGCGGTGTTTCGACTTCTTTCAGCAATTCCGATTCCAGGAGTAAACCAACTTGCTCTTACAGAATTTTTGAATAATAACCAATTCTTCGGTCTTCTCAATATCTTTTCTGGAGGTGGTCTCTCGACACTTTCTCTTGTAATGCTTGGTGTTGGTCCATATATCACCGCCTCTATCATCATGCAGCTCTTCACAATGATGTCTCCTAGACTCAAGGCGATGTATCAAGAAGAAGGTGCGATTGGCCGACGAAAATTTGCGCAGTATTCACGACTTCTAACGGTTCCACTTGCGTTTGCTCAGGCTTTTGGTTTTATCGTGATCTTGCAACGGCAGGGGATTGTCGCAAATCTCGATATGTTTGGACTTGCAACAAACGTACTTGTGATTGTTTCAGGATCTGTTTTCTTGATGTGGCTTGGTGAAATTATGACTGAGTTTGGTATTAGTAACGGTCTTTCAATGATTATCTTTGCAGGTATCGTTGCTGCTATTCCTCGAGCTGCTTCAAATATTTTCTATGCCTTCACTCAGGACCAACTCTTCACTTATATCGCACTCGCGGTATTTGCTCTTCTTATGATTTTCCTTGTGGTGCTTATTACTGAAGCGGAACGACCGATTCCTGTGACATACGCAAAGCAGGTTCACGGTGGACGTACTCTTGGTGGTGCCGGTTCTACATATCTTCCACTTCGACTTAATCAGGCTGGTGTGATTCCTATCATCTTTGCGCTTTCTATCCTCCTCTTGCCACAGATGGTTCTTAACTTCCTTACATATTTGCAGAATCCAACTATCAATATGGTGCATGCGTTTGTAACTGATTTGATGAAAAATCAATGGTTCTATGCTGGTGCATACTTTGTGCTTGTATTCTTCTTTACATTCTTCTATACAGCTGTGACTTTTGATCCAAAGGGTATTTCAGAGAATCTTCAGAAAAGTGGGGCATTTATTCCAGGTGTTCGACCAGGTCAGTCAACTGAAGAGTATCTTGGTAAAGTTGTAACTCGAATTACTCTCGTAGGTGCTCTTTTCCTTGGTATCATTGCAGTTCTTCCTCCGCTTATCCAAGCGTTTACCGGTATTCAGTTTTTGACGATTGGTGGTACAAGTCTCCTTATCGTAGTGTCAGTGGTACTTGATATTACAAAAAAGGTTGATGCACAGTTGTCGATGCGGGAGTACTAGTCAAATAATTTTCACCTAAATTTCACCAAAAATCCTTTGTCAAACCGGCGATTTTCTGTATGATGTAGCCATGACAACAATCAAAGTTTTCGGCCATATTTCACCTGATACCGATGCGACAAGCTGCGCCATTATTTGGACTTGGTATCTCAATACCCACACTACTTATAAAGCTGAAAGCTACGTGCTTGGCGGACTCAACAAAGAAACTCAGTTTGTACTCAACCGTTGGGGTCACAGCGAACCTCAACTTCTTGAAAAAATTACTCCAGACGACAATATTGTGATTGTGGATACGAACAACCCTCAGGAGCTCCTAGCTGGAGTAAATGAGGCGAATATTATGCAGATTATTGACCACCACAAGCTCGTAGGAGGCCTTGAAACCAAAGGACCTATCGAAATGACTATACGGCCTGTAGCTTCTACAGCGACGGTTATGCATGACCTTATGGGTGCTCACGCTGATACTATGCCGGAGGATATCGCCGGTATTATGCTCTCTTGTATTCTCTCTGATACGCTCGAGTTTCGATCACCGACTACTACTCCTCATGATAAGGCGATTGCTGAAAAGCTAGCCACACGACTTGGACTCAACATCACCGAATACGCTAATGAAATGTTCAAAGCAAAGTCAGACGTTTCAGATTTTACTGATACAGGTCTCATTCATATCGATAGCAAGAAGTTCGAAGTAGGGGATAAAAATATCCGAATCTCAGTTGTTGAAACTACTGATCCTGCATCTATTCTTGCGCGAAAAGATGGCATCGTGAAAGCGATTGGTGAAGTGATTGCAAAAGATGGTGACATCGATGATGTGCTTTTCTTTGTAATTGATATTCTCAAAGAAGAAGCGACTGTGTTTACGTACAATGATTTTACAAAAAGTGTGGTAGCGGCTTCATTTGGTGTAAACGTAGAAGGCGATACTCATGTACTTCAAGGAGTTGTTTCTCGAAAGAAGCAGATTGTACCTGTGTTGAAGTTGGCATAGGCGTGAATGATGATTGGAAATTTTTTAGATAAATTTTATAGAGAATTCATCTCGCTTTTGTATGATGTTGTTCGGACATTTTTGTTCAAAATATACGACCATAGAACTACACAAACAAGCACTAAAAACTACACATAGATTGCATTGCTATGAAAAAAACAAAACGACGTGTATCAAAAACGGCGGGTATTTTTACTGGCCTGGAATCAGAATTCTCTGGAATATTTGCACTGCTTTTGCAAGGAATTTGTTTTCTGTATTGGAAAATGGCGGACATGTTTGGCAGGTTTCGTAAATGAATGGACGCACATACGCTTCTGGGAATTAAAACACCACCTCGAAGGATTTCTCCTAAGAGGTGGTTTTATATCGACCGAATTCGGTAAATCCGAGAAAAAGTAAAGGACGTTAAGATGAGGTAACGGTTTTCCTGGAGTTGGTCACTTTTGTCTTTTCTCGACAAACCTCTTCTTCACGACGGGTGATGTGTATCCAGTCGAAAAAAACGAGCCCGATTGCGACAACAAGAAGCGAGATCGGCGGAGTGTCCCTGTATCCACAGATGTGAAATCCTATAGAAAACACCAGAACCTCAAGGTGTAACGCGGACACTCTATCGAACAAAAGCTGGGGTACTGTGCTCGGAGGATAGTTTTCTTTCGGCTTGAACACGTGAGGTGTTTTCAGGAGAATGAAGATCAATGCGCCTGAGCATAGGGTGAACCAGATTCTTAGGTCGATTGCTGCAATCGTGATTGCGTACGCAACGCAGCTATAGCCCACAGCTTTGATGGTGAGCATCACATAGTGAGCAACTGCATCATCGTAGGTTTTTGGAGAATGGCAATCCTTCTCGGAGATTTCGTACGCATGTCGGATCTCCCAAACACGACGAAACATGGATCCGAGAAGGATTCCAATCAGTCCGCAGATAACCGCAGCGGTTGGTGTCACGAGATGCCTGATCTTGGTGAGAAAGGCAACAATGTCGCCAAACTCATGATCGTTTGCAAGACCGAGACTAATGAATTGAATTGTCATAGAGCTAACTTTCTATGGCCGTTTAATGGCCGCTAAGGGTTGGACTGAATTAACGTGTAAAGTTTCTGAACAAAGCACACATGTGCTTTGGCGTTATCCTAGCATATTTGTGTAGGGTGTCTATTTGTACGTTTATTGGTGTCTGCGGTATTTTGTCTATCTTGTGAAGCTGCTAGATTTATTCTCTGTATAAAATCGCTACGCAAAAATTTGAAACGTTATATGTGATAAAATAAATTCGTAAATCAAGCGCGCATTAAAAAACTCGGCACGTAACAAAACATGTTTGCACCTAAAACTTTTATTTTTATCGGACGATCTGGTTGTGGAAAGGGAACACAGGCTAAAATTTTGCGTGAGCATTTGGAAAAACACGATCCGCAAAAACGAAATATCATGTATCTTGAAACAGGTGCACGTTTCCGTGAATTTATAAAACTCGATGGATATACAAATAAGATAGCTGCTCGGGTAGCTAAGAATGGCGGTCGGCAGCCAGACTTTTTGGCCATCTGGAACTGGGCACATGTGCTTATTGAGGAGATGAAAGGTGAGGAGCATCTTGTAGTGGATGGCATGCCACGTTCATGTGATGAAGCGCTTGTGTTCGATTCAGCAATTTCTTTTTATGGTCGCGAGAAGCCTACTGTTATTTATATCGATGTCAGTCGAGAATGGTCAAAGAAACACCTTATGGCCCGAAGTAAAACAGAGGGTAGAGGTGATGATGCAAGTATGGAACTTATCGAGCGACGACTCGAGTGGTTTGACACTGATGTGATGCCTGCAGTTCAATTTTTCCAAAAGCATCCAGGTTACAAATTTGTACATGTAAAAGGTGAGCAAACTATTGATCAAGTTGCTACTGACATCGAGAAAAGGCTGAGTTGGTAAATCTGGTCTATAAGGCCAGATTGGTGTACAGTAGGGTCAATGTTACAGACTAAAACACAGGAAGATATTGAGATTTTACGCCAAGCGGGGAAGATTTTGGCTGGTGTTTTGAAAGCGCTTGAGGCAGCAGTCCAGGATGCTTTCAACGTGGCCCCAGGTGAATCTGCAAAGTCTATAACTTCTCTTGATCTTGAGAATTTGGCTCGAAAACTAACTGCTGAGGCTGGGGCAACCCCCGCTTTTCTTGGCTATACCCCTGAAGGTGCCGATCGACCGTTTCCAGCTGCACTTGTACTTTCTGTAAACGATGTGGTAGTCCATGGTATTCCGAATGAAAAGATTCAGGTGATTCTTCCTGGTGATATTGTTACTCTTGATATGGGAATTTCTTATAAAGGGCGAATTGTAGACAGTGCCGTTACTATTTGCGCCGGAGGCGAGGATAAGACTAATGAAAAAGGGCGAAAACTTCTTCAAGCGGGGAGAGAATCTCTAAATGCCGCAGTTGAAGCGTGTAAAAATTGGCGAACAGATTTTCCAAATGGCATCAAAACGGGCGATATTGGAAATGTCATCGAGCAAGCGCTTTCGTACTACACAAAGACGTATGGTTTTCATATGGCAGAGTACCTTGGTGGACATGGTGTAGGTTTTGCAGTTCATGAAGATCCGTTCATTCCAAATTTTGGCAAAAAAGGCCAAGGCCCTGTACTTGTGCCTGGTGCCGTTGTTGCGATTGAACCAATCATTAACGAAGGTTCAGAAAAAATTATCCTAGAATCAGATGGATACACGGTGAAAACTAAGGATGGAAAAAGGAGTGTACACTTTGAGCATACTATTGCTATTACTGAAGATGGTGCGGAAGTTTTGACAGAGATTTAATTGGCGACAAGGTGTTGGAGGATTACGGAGAACTAGACAACTAGTATTTTCGTTTCGTATTTGAGCTTTATTTCTAGGTTCAGTTTATATTTATACACAAGTTTCTTTAGAATTTTTTGATAGTGGCTTCATGTGCTGGTGCTATTATGTTGTCAATCATACATATGAGCACGGCACATACAACAGAATATGTAACACACGAAGAGCTAGAGACTATGCTCGATACACGATTTCGAGAGCACTCTAAGTCTTTTGAAGATAAACTGGCCGAGTTTGTTGCGCTTCTTAGGCTTGATATAGAAAATCAGGGAATTATCTATACAAATGAAATGAAAAAACAGTTGCAGCTGCAGCGTTTGTGGTTTCAGGAAGATATGAAGAAACAAATGAAGGAAACCTTGGACGAAGCTCTCGAAAAGGCTCTCACAAAGCAGCGTTTGCAGTTCAACGAAGACACTGCCCGTCATATTGGAGCATTGACTGAAGAGTATCAGTGGCGTATCTCGGCCGTAGGAGAAAAAGTTGATCTTATTTGGGAAAAGTGCGAGCGAAAATATGCGGAAATTGATACAAAAATTAATTCACACGAAGAAAAGCTTGAGTGGCTTGGAGAATTCTTACCGAAAAATTCAAAGTTCTTGCGTCGAAACAAGGACGTGGGTCGTGCGGGCAAAAAATCAAATTAAATTAATCGTAATTTCTTTCACTACTTCTTTCGCTTGCTCCAAACTGCCTGTATAATGTAGTTTAGTATGTCTTACGAGCAAGGCAATTTTAAAGATGCTAAAAGTGATCTTAAAAATCACGGTGCAAATTCAAGTGCAATTTATGAAAATAAAAAATTTGCTTCTCTTGAAGAGGAGTTGAGTTATTTGCGTAGTGTTGTGCAGAGTCGGGAACAGCATCTAACCTCAAGTCCTGAGTCGGCTGAGCGGGCGCATCAGCAAGAGCAGATCATTAGCGAAGAAATTGCACACTATAGCCAGCAAGATGCTGACAAGGTTTTGCATGAGCATTTTAAGATGCCAGCTCAAGAGCAATGGGAAATTATTCTCGATCTCTCACCAGAACTTCACGATAGTCGTATGGAAGAATTGATGAAAATTATGCACGAAAAGGGGATCCTGAATGCTATTCAGGTTGCTTATGGTATGAATAATCCTCATATCGACACTGATTTCCATCGTTTTTTGGTTGAATACCTTAAGAAGGGTTATCCGGCGCAGGGTCTAAAGGAAACACTTCCGATCGCCAAGTCACTCAAGCAGACACTTTACGAAGTTGCTTTGCCTGAGTCGAATACAGATGAAGATAGACGAAAAACCCTCAAAGAACTTATTTCTTCAATGGAACAATTTTATGCTGGCATGCTCGCAAATTCTTTGCCGTCAGGAAAATCAGAGTACGGAAGCGAAAAAGTTGAAAATCAATTTACCATTGAGCTTGCAGTTTCCAATGGTGCGGATGAGTTTGTGTTTTACGTAACAGTTCCTGATACAAAGCGGGAGATTTTTGAAAAACAATTCCTTTCTATTTTCCCAGATGCTAAACTCGAAGAGAAAAAAGATAATTACAATATTTTCAATGAAGCCGGTGTGACAGTTGGTTCATCGGCAAAGCAAGGACGACGAGAAATCTTTCCGATTAAAACATACGAACAATTCGATCATGATCCGCTCAATGTCATCTTGAATGCTCTTTCAAAAATTTCTAAATATGGTGAAGGAGCTGCAATTCAACTCGTATTTAATCCTGCTGGTGAATATTTCAATAAGCAGTACAAAGAAGCTCTCGACAGTATTCAAAAAGGGGAGAGTGTGAAGAAAGCAACGGACATCCGTCACACTGTTTGGGGTAATCTCACAAAAACTTTTAAGCAGGTTACAAAAGACACTTACAAAGAGCTAACAAAAAAGGATAAAGAAGAAAAAGATGAACCTAAGGTTGTTGACGCTATTGCGGTTGAGCAGATCACAGCTAAGCTTCAGACGCCTGTCATTGAGAGTAATATTCGTGTGCTCGCTTCCGCTGAAAATCGCCAGAGAGCTGAAGAAATTCTAACTAGTATCGAGTCATCTTTTGGTCAATTTGAAAATTCGCTCGGGAATACTATAGTATTTTCTCGCAAAAAAGAGGGTGAGATAACAAGTTTTGCACATGCCTACACATATCGATTGTTTGATAAGAATATTGTCATGCCTGCTTCTATTCGAGAACTTACTACAATCATGCACTTTCCAACTGAAGCGGTGGTTGGTGCGCATCAGCTCAAGCAGACAAAAGCAGGTAGTGCACCTGCACCACTTGGTATGCCAGGTGATTTCACAAAGTTACCAGACGGCTCATCAAAACGAAACCTCTTTCTCGGTACAAACAAGCATCGGAACACTGCTACACCGGTATTCTTAACTCCAGAAGATCGACTTCGACATTTCTATGCAATCGGTCAGACCGGAACAGGTAAATCAACCATGCTTCGAAATATGATTCTTCAGGATATCAAGAATGGCGAAGGTGTTTGTTTCATAGATCCGCACGGCTCTGATGTACAGGATATTTTGGCCCATATTCCAAAAGAGCGTTATGAGGACGTGATCTACTTTGACCCGAGTCATACTGATCGACCGATGGCGCTTAATATGCTCGAATACAATCGCTCAAATCCTGAACAAAAGACGTTCGTAGTGAATGAGCTTTTCAGTATTTTCCAAAAGCTTTATGGTGGTGTACCTGAATCTATGGGTCCAATGTTCGAACAGTATTTCCGAAATGCTACGATGCTTGTGATTGAAGATCCTGACAGTGGCTCGACGCTTCTCGATGTGTCACGAGTGATGGCGGTTAAAAGTTTCCGTGATATGAAGATCAGTCGATGTAAAAATCCAATCGTCGTGCAATTCTGGAAAGATATTGCCGAGAAAGCAGGAGGTGAAGGGTCGCTTCAGAACATGGTGCCATATATCACAAGCAAGTTCGATGTGTTTTTGGCAAACGATATTATGCGGCCGATTATTGCACAGGAAAAATCAAGCTTCAATTTCCGAGAGATTATGGACAACAAAAAGATTTTGCTTGTAAATCTTGCAAAAGGGCGACTCGGTGACATTAACTCTTCACTTATCGGACTTATTTTGGTTGGAAAGATTTTGATGGCGGCACTTTCTCGTGTCGATTCATTTGGAAAAGATATGCCACCGTTCTATCTATATATTGATGAATTCCAAAACATTACAACACCGTCTATTTCAACCATCCTTTCAGAGGCACGAAAATACAAGCTTTCGCTTACGGTTGCTCACCAGTTTATTGCTCAACTCGATGACAAGATTAAGGATGCTGTATTCGGAAACGTTGGAAATATGGGGGTATTTCGTGTGGGTGCAGAAGATGCAGAATTTTTGCAAAAACAATTTGAACCAGTATTTAGTGCAAATGACATTATGAACATAGACAACATGAATTGTTACATGAAGCTTCTTTCTGGTGGCAAACCAGTTCGACCATTCAATATTGAATTTACATGGCCGGAAAAGGGTAACCCAGAAATAGTTGAAAGTCTTAAAGAATTATCATATCTCAAGTACGGTCAAGAAAGGGAACTTGTCGAAGGGTTGATTATGGAAAAATATAAGAAGGAACCAGTGGCGTCAATTTCCGCTGCTTCAGTAGGGCGCTCTGTATCGCCCGCAAGTACATCTTCATTCAGTATTTAGTCTAATTTTTTTGATTCTTATCTTTTTGCACCCTGGAATTTTTGTGATGTGATAACTTGTGGATAAAATTTTCATTAATTTTTTTATAGCGAAAATACGCCTAATTATAAGCCTATTTCCTTAGAATTTTTTGATAGTGTCTTCATCTTGATTCGATAGACTGTGTGCATTATTAGAAGTAATATATGCACAAAGATGGCTGAAATAATTGACACAAAACGTGAGGAGCAACGAAAAACATATGAACGTTATGTGGGCGCCTTAGCTGAAGAGTTCAATCACCGAATGGATGTAATAGCCGAAGGGATTAGTATGCTCTTGGACCAGCGCAGCAAAGATAGTGATGAAAATGCCAAAGAACATGAAATCTTCCGTATAAAATAGCTCGTTTGGAGGCAAAGGCTATTTAGTAGTATATTGTGTGCATGAATACATCAGAAAAAACTGCACAGCACCACAAACACGAACGAACATTTGTAATTATTAAACCAGATGGTATTCAGCGAAGCTTGATGGGTGAGATTATTAGTCGATATGAACGGATTGGTCTCAAACTTGTAGCAATGAAACTGATGGTCCCAACTGCGGATATGGTCAGACAGCATTATACTCTTGATCCGGGATGGTTCGATGCGGTTGGAAATAAGAGTATTAAAGGCTTTTTAGATAAAGGCCTTACTCCGCCAACTGATGATCCGAAAAAACTAGCCGCAGATATTCTCGAACGGCTTACACGATATCTTACGGCTGGTCCGGTTGTGGCTATGGTGTGGCAAGGTGCACATGCTGTGAAGATTGTAAGAAAAATTACCGGCGGCACGGAGCCATTAACCTCAGATGTTGGTACTATTCGTGGAGATTTTATGCTCGATTCATATCAAATGTCAGAAACTGACAATAGATCAATTAGAAATCTTGTCCACGCTTCAGGATCAGTGAAAGAAGCTGAAGATGAGATCAATTTTTGGTTTAAACCTGAAGAAATTGTGGATTACAAAATGATTTCCGAAGAAATCCTTTACGCGCCCGATATGAACGGTATTTTGGCAGCTAAAAATTAATTAGAAAACACTAGATTTGCTTGTAAAGTTTGCAGAATTTTTTCAAAAGAACATAATAGGAACAGGTATCTTGAAGTATCAACTTCTATACAAAAAATAAGGGATCCCGCTTCGTGCATTTGCTTTAAGCTATGCCCGTAGGGAGTACCCACCCTAGACTTAATAGCTAGGTATGATACCCGAGATACCACCAAAGATTCCCATCCTCGCGATGGGTATTTTTGTTATTAGCTTGTATAATAGAGAAAAAACATACTCCGTAAAAACCCTATGTCCAATCGCCAATTATTCTACATAGCACTTAGTTCTGCTGTTTTTGTAATCGCTCTTCACCTCTTAGCTTCGAAATATTATTTGTATTGGACCTATCGATGGGTAGATATCCCTATGCATATCCTTGGTGGTATCATGTCAGGACTTTTTGTATTCGTATTTTTGCGTGCACTTAAACTTCAAGAAAGTCTTCATAACCTTCTGATCGGTGTATTTATAATTGGTATAGCTTGGGAAATTCTAGAATTGTGGTACAAAGTTGAAGTTCTCGGACTTTTCTACTGGCTCGATACCCTAAAAGACTTAATCGATGATACTATAGGAGGGTTAATATCAATTTACATATGGAACAGACTACCACCGCATCAAACCGACGAAGTGAACATGATTCAAAAATAAAAAAATTGAAACTGACGTTTTGTGGTGGAGTTGGATCTGTAACCGGCGCAAATTTTCTCCTTACTGGTCCAAGAACAGTGAGTACTTCACATGCAGGTGCAAACTCTGATGGTGAACTTCGTATTCTTGTAGATTGCGGACTCGAACAGGGGACACATGAAGCTGAATCAAATAATCATCGTGATTTTATGTACAATCCATCTGATGCGGATTTTCTCCTTATCACTCATGCGCACATGGATCATATTGGACGCGTACCAAAGCTTGTACGTGAAGGTTTTGCGGGTGTGATTTATTCGACACCAGAAACAAGAAAGCTTTCTGAAGTAATGCTCCAAGATGCACTCAAATTGACGTTACAGGATTCTATAAAAAAAGATGTTCCACCTCTCTATCAAGAAGAGGATGTCATGGAGACATTCAAGCTTTGGAAAACTATTCCGTATCATACACATCACGAACTTGCCCCTGGATATTCAGTATATCTGAAAGATTCTGGACATGTTCTTGGTTCATCTATGTATGAGCTTACATACACGGCGGAAGGGAAAGATAAACAACGAAAAATTGTATTTACAGGAGATTTGGGAAATAGTCCAACGCCACTTCTTCGTGACACTGAGGATGTAACAGATGCGGATTATTTGTTGATGGAAAGCGTATATGGTGACAAAAATCACGAAGATCGAGAACATCGGCTTGAAAAACTTGCGAAAGTAATCAAAGAAAATCATACAAAAGGCGGTGTTCTTTTGATGCCAATATTTTCACTCGAAAAAGCACAGGAAATTCTCTTTGAAATACATACTCTTTCAGAAACCGGAAAGATTCCAAAAACTCCAGTGTATATGGATTCGCCACTTGCTATTAAACTTACAGAAATCTATCGTTCAATGATAGGTGACTTAAATGCGCGAGCTCAGACTGATGCGCATAGAGGACATCATCATGATATCTTTTCATTCCCAGGTTTGCATGTGGTTGGTAGTGCTGAAGAGTCAAAAAGTATTGTGAAGCAGCCGAGTCCAAAGATCATTATGGCAGGGTCAGGGATGTCGAGCGGTGGACGGATTCAGCATCATGAAATGCATTATCTTAATGATCCTAAAAACACTATTGTGTTTATTGGCTATCAGGCTGTTGGGACACTTGGGCGTTTGATTCAAGAGGGAATGAAAGAGGTCAACATTCTCGGCACAGCTGTTCCGATACGTGCTCGTATTGAAAAAATTGATGGCTATTCATCACATAAGGATTCGGACCATCTTGTAGAGTTTGTTGATAAATCAGCTGCTACTTTGCGTAAAGTATTTGTCGTTATGGGTGAAACAGGTTCCTCGCTTTTCTTGGCACAAAAACTTCGTGATTATGTTGGTGTGCACGCTGTTCATCCTGAAGAAGGAGATACTGTTACACTGGAGTAGGTACTCATTGTTATCTTTAAAAAAGGGAGTGCAGACTGCGAAGTGAAAATTATAAATAATAAATTCAGAAACACAGCATGAAAGAGTTAGTTTCAAAAATCAGAAAATTTTTTAAACAATTGCATCCAGTGAAAGTACGAAAGGCAATTCACTATCAAAAAAGCCGATCAAGTGGTGGTCATGTGCAAGTAAATATGCATGTAAACCAGTACATAGAACAGCTGATTCGGCTCACAGAAACTCCTGAGGACAATTTCAGTATCCGGAGCAATCAAAAGCATGAACGTTCGTATCTCAATGTACCACTTTCAGAGGCTAGGTTTCTTGAGGTCTTGATGAAGGCGCTTGGTGCAAAACATGCGCTCGAGATCGGTACATTCCGTGGTTTTAGTACTGCATTCATCGCTCGAGGTTTAGCTAAAGATGGAAAAGTATTTGCTTGTGATGAAGACGCACGACCTGTTCCTTTTGCTCGGCGATTTTGGCAAGCAATGGGTGTAGAAGAGAAGATTCATTTTGAGCTCGGTATGGCGAAGGGTGTGTTGGAAAAATTGACCAAAGATGAACCAACTTTAGAATTTTTTGATGTAGTCTTCATAGACGCAGATAAGGAAAATTATAAAGAATATACACTCGAAGCATGGAAACTTCTCCGTCCGGGTGGTACGCTTTTGGTTGACAACACCCTAAACAAAGGACTTGTCCGATATGAAGAATCCGGTGACAATAGTGCTGAACATATCAAAGAATTTAATACGTGGATTTTTGAGACATTCCAAAAGCAGGTGAGTCTTTTGCCAGCATGGGACGGTCTAACCATGGTTGTTAAAGCAGAACATATATCAGAAGAAAATTAATATACATAAAAATATGAAACGAATTTTTGTAACACGAAGAATCCCTGAAATAGGCATCCAAATTTTAAAAGATAAAGGGTACAATGTAGACATTGGTGCATATAAGATTCCTCCGACGCAAAAACAGCTTATAGATTTTCTCAAAAAACAAAATAAGAAAGGTATTCAATACGATGCGCTTTTGACATTACTCACAGACAAGATCGATAAGAAGCTTATCAAAGCTGCTGGTTCGCAACTTAAGATCGTTTCGAATTATGCAGTTGGATACAACAATATTGTGCTTGCTGATGCAAAGGCAGCAGGTATTGCAATCACAAATACACCTGGATCGTTTAGTGATACAATCGCTGAACATACGGTTGCACTCACTCTTGCTTTGACAACTCGAATCGTTGAGGCGGATAAATTCACTCGAGCTGGAAAATACAAAGGTTGGGATCCGATGATTTTTACTGGTACGGATTTGTCAGGTAAAACCTTGGGAATTCTTGGTGCGGGGCATATCGGCGAACGAGTCGCGATGCATCTTGGTAAGGGTTTTGCTATGAAAGTGATGTACTACGATGTACGTCGAAACGACACACTCGAGAAAGAGTATGGTGCAATTTTCTGTGAAAAACCTGAGCAGGTAATTCGAGAGGCTGATATTTTAAGTCTCCATGTACCGCTTTTGCCGCAGACAAGACATATGATAAATAAGGAAACTCTAGCTATGATGAAGCCGACAGCTTTTCTCATAAATACAGCTCGTGGTCCAGTAGTTGATGAAAAAGCATTGGTCCTGGCACTCAAAAAGGGAACAATTGCAGGTGCTGGCATAGATGTATTTGAGGATGAACCTAAGATTGCAAAAGGCTTAACAAAATTTTCAAACGTAGTTCTTACTCCGCATATTGCATCAGCGCGAAAAAGCGCACGAGATGAAATGGCGCGATTGGCTGCGGAAAATATTGTCTCTGTATTTGAAGGGAAGAAACCTTTTGGGAATGTAGAATTGTAATCTGTACGTAGTTTGTGTATTTGTGTACAAAAGACACACTAGAGGAGCATAAAAATATGCAAAAAATTCGCAATTAAGCGCAGCGTGGAAAAAATCTGCTATACTACACACATATGGGATCAGTTTGCTTAAACAATACAAATTCAAAAAATTATCTTATTCCTAAAATTGGTGTTTCTGGTGCGGCGGACATGGGATTTCTTGGTCCTGAAGCCTATGAATTAGCAAAAGAAGTAGGGAAGGAAATCGCTCGACAAGGGGCAATCATGATGTCAGGTGCTACAACAGGTTTTCCGTACTGGGCAGCAGTTGGTTGCAAGGCGGAGTGCGGTGTTTCAGTAGGTCTCTCACCGGCTGCATCTGTGCGTGAACATACCGAGGTTTATAGATTGCCGCTTGAAAATATGGATTTCATCACGTATACCGGTTTCGGATATAGCGGGAGAGACCTTCTTTTTACACGATCATGTGATGCGATCATTATCGGCCCTGGCCGAATAGGTACATATCACGAATTCACTATTTCTTTCGAAGATCAGAAGCCGATTGGTATTTTGGCAGGAGATGGAAAATGGGAGACAGATGAGATTTTACACACTATGATAAATAAAAGTCATCGTCCAAACAAGAAAATCATTTTTGATGATAATCCAAAACGACTTGTAACTCGACTCCTGCAACTTGTGGCAGAGGATCGAAAGATTTTGCGAGGATACAAGAACTATGATGGGGTAGATGCTTCAAAGGAGCAGATGGCTGCGGTCCTCTAAAATAATAAGCTCTTATATAAAAAATCCCACAATTTCTGCGGGATTTTTTATATAAGTTGTATGGCTTAACTAAGCGACCACCTGCTTCACAAGTCGTTCGAATGAAGCTGGAGCATTCTGTGCAAGGTCTGCAAGTGTCTTTCGGTCTACTTCCATACCCTTCTTCTTCATTGTGCCAATAAACTTGCTATAAGAGTGACCGAGTGGTCGGAGCGCTGCGTTGATTCGCACGTTCCAAAGTCGTCGGAAGTCACCCTTCTTGTCTCGTCGGTGAGCAAAAGCGCTGGCATATGAGTGAACGAGCTGTTCGTACGCTAGTTTTTCCTTGTTTTTTCGAGGACCTCGGAAACCTTTAGCTGCTTTTAAAATATTTCGTCGTGTTTTGAGTGCGTTAACACCTTTTTTTACTCGTACCATGGTAGTTTGATTATGTTAGAAAATTCGATCCAATAACTAGATGCTCGCCTGTGCGAAGTATCGTCGCTTGTCTCGCTGTGTCATTACGATTGATAGTGTTCGACGCTTTTTGATCTGTGTTCGGCCACTTTCTTTTGCGTTGAAGTGGTTGTGTCCTGCCTTTCGAGCTACAAGTTTACCGTTTTTGGTAACCTTGATTCGCTTCGAATATGATTTGTTTGTTTTCATTATTGAATATGTTTACGTCCGTATACGCGAGGCGTTCAGGCTTATATGCTTGAAACTTATAGTGCCTTGTTGTTAATAATTATGCTCGCTCGATAGCAATAGACATCCCTTTAGGGCTCTTCTTAGCTGGTTCATTGATTTTGAAATCAACGCTTACGAGCCTAAGGAGTCGTTCCATTCTGTCTTTGAGAAAATTCTCATCGAGATACTTGGTTCTGCCTGGAAGGAATAGGTCAATTCGAAGTCGATGACCTTCACCGAGCCACTCCGATGCTTTCTTGGCTTTCAAGATAAGATCGTGTTCGCCGGTGCCTATTTTTACCTGGAGGTTCTTGACTTCAACCGTCTTAGCGTTGGCTTTTGCAGCCTTCTGCTTCTTGTTTTCGTCATACTGGAATTTACCATAATCTGCGATTTTTGCAACGGGAGGGAGGGCTTTTGGTGAGATTTCAATAAGGTCCAGATTGCTTTCATGGGCAGCTCGAAGGGCATCAGAAACTGACATAACGCCTAGATTTTCGCCCTTTGGGCCAATGACCCGAAGTTCAGCTGCTCGTATTTGGTGGTTGATTCTAACTGATGGTGTCTGCAATGTAGTAAAGTGGGGAATTTATGGATTTATATAATAGAGCCTGATTATATCACGTTTTTTGGAAAAAGCACGGGTTTTTCTACAAAAACTTTCTAATCGGCCAAACGATAGCCTCTTTGATCTTGTGTAAAAGTGGCCGTTCTCGCCACTCTGCCAAGGTGATTTCTTCTGATTTTCGAAGATCGTATTCAAAATGCTCTGCCAGTTCTGAAACACAAAGACTGTTGCTAATGATTAATGCAGATTCGAAATTGTATCTAAGGCTGATATTGTCGAGATTCATAGTGCCAACCATAGCCCATTCATCATCTATAACAGCAGTTTTTGAATGGAGCATGCAAGGGAGGTAATTAAAAATTTTCACGCCCCTCTGTAAGAGATGATCGTAGTATGTATGTGAACCGGTATTAACAAGTATGTGATTTGTCTCTTTTGGTGTAAGGATACGTACATCAACTTTTCGTTTTGCTGCGAGGACAAGTACTCGCTCAAGTCTATTGTCAGGCAAAAAATACGGTGTCGTGAGCCATACACGTTTCTTTGCTGATCGAATTGCATCAATCAGTCGATAGTACACATGTCGTTCAGAAGGAAGCGGTGCCTGGGTGATATATGAAAATCCATCGATACCGCTTTTGTACTGGATACCAAGATTCAATGTACGTTTCTTGTACACTTTCTTCCAAGTTTGATCAAAAACTTTCACTGCTTGTTGCACAGCTGGTCCTTCGAGTTGAATCTGAGTTTCTCGCCATTCTGTCATTTGACTGCCGATGCATGTACCACCAGTTAAGAGGACAGAACGATCTATGATAAACAATCGGCGATGATTTCTAAAATACCAAAGTTTTTTACTGTTCTTTGAAAATGGCAGCATCCAATTAAAAAATTTTATTTTAATTCCAGCCTCTTCCATTTTTTCTAAATACATAGAACGGCCGAGTGGAAAGCTGCCTACTGAATCAACGATGATTTTTACATGGACACCGGCTCGCGCTTTTTTGATGAGAAGTTCTATAAACTGCTGACCAATAGTATCCGGGAAAAATAAAAACTGCTCTATATAAATAGATTCGCGAGCCTCGTTAAATGCTTTTTGAAGCATACGCCAAGAATCCTCGGTGGTGGTTGCAAAAGACCAGGTGGTGGGTGCCTCATCGATGAATTCGTATCTCGGCTCTAATCCAACAACTTTTTTGATTTTATGGGCAACATGAGCAACTTTGTGAGCTGCATGTTCTGCCACTCCGGTTATCTTTTCTATGACCTTTCGCATAATGTGTTTATATAATACTATACATTCATATGGCATTCATATTCATTGGTCTGACATTCTTCTCTGCTTGTCTTGGCGGACTCATTGGTCTCAAGTGGAAAGACAAGATGCATCTAACTCTCGGCTTCACAGCGGGTGTCCTTATTGCTGTGGTGGCATTTGATATTTTGCCAGAGCTTTTTGAGCTGGCTGGAGAGTATGGTTTTGATGTACATACAGCAATGCTTTCAATGGTTGCCGGTTTTCTACTCTTCCATATTGCTGAAAAAGTGTTACTCATTCATCATGCGCATGAGGATCAGTACGGTCACCATCACCATCCAACTGTTGGTATTTTCTCGGCATTAGCACTCTCTGCTCACTCCTTTCTTGATGGTGTAGGTATTGGTTTAGGGTTTCAGATCTCAGATGCACTTGGGATTGCGACTGCACTTGCAGTTCTCGCTCACAATTTCACAGATGGTCTAAACACAGTTTCTCTTATGTTGGCGCATAAAAATTCTGTAAAACAGGCGCTTCGATTTTTGTTTATCAATGCTATTGCACCGGTTCTTGGAGGTATTTCAACTCTCTTCATTACATTTTCACCGAATTTTCTTGTAATGTATCTCGGATTCTTTGCTGGATTTCTCCTATATATTGGTGCATCAGACATTTTGCCAGAGGCACACAGCCATAATTCTTCATTCAAGACTATACTTATGACTATTCTTGGAGTTGTTGTAGTTTTTTCAATCACACAGGTATTGCACGCTTAAATACTGTTCGCGTAAATTGTATCTATTGTATCTCTTGCAACGCTAATTGGTGCTAATTGTGTAATCATCCCATGCCAATAGTCTCCATCGTCTTTCGGGAGGGAAGAAGATGCGGCCAAGAAGTCCATCACCGAGCCAACCACTATTGTATTCACAGATCGTGATTGAGGCGTTGTTCGAAGCATTCGTGTAACTCAAAAGATTGTATTTGTGGGCATCGAGTTTATCATGGTACAGAATGTACGAGGCAATCATTTTCAAAAAGATACTATGTGTCACAACTAAAACCTTATGTTCATTTGATGGTCTGTGTGCAAGATATATGAGAAGGTTATGTGCTCGGTTCTTTAGATCTTCAAAATTTTCCTCGTCAGAATAGCGATAATTATCTTTGTGAAAGCTTCTATCAATGATGTCAACTATGTATTTTACTTTTGGATCGTCAGCTGATTGGTTTACGATTTCACTTGGATTCCGTCGTTCTGTTAAAAGGTCGACTAGCTCCAAAGGTTTCTTTGTCTTTATATATGAACAGATAATCTCAGCGGTCTCGCGAGTTCGGGTATAAGGGCTTACGAGAACAGCATCGAACTTTTGATTCTCGAGACGTTTTCCTGTTGCTGCAGCTTGTTCTTGTCCGCGTTGGCTCAAGCTCCCATCTGGTCCTTGTCGTTTTCTCTCGGCGTTCAGGATACTTTCGCCATGTCTAATCATATAAAATAGTTTTTTTGCCATAGCGATATGTGGTATATCTGTATATAATACAGTATATAAGATAGCACATCTCATGCAGACCTTTATAAAAATTTTTTCAAAACTCTCGTATCTATATTCTGTGACACGAAATGCGGTGTATAAGACGCTACAGGAACATCGATTTTCTTTTATTTTTGAAATCGTTTTTGCGCTTTGTGCTGCGCTTGGTGCTATTTTCTTTATTGTGTTTTTTGGAATGAAATTTGGACTTTTTAATGTGAGAGGTTCGATCGATGAACGAAATCAATTTTTTGATCGAGCAAAGGCTACTTTTCATCAAGGGGCAAATCCTGAAGCGGAAGATGTTCGCACTATCAGTGAAGAGTGGCAGGCAGAGAATCTATACACGGTCGCTCTTTTGCAAAATGCACTTCGTGATAATCTCGCAAAAATTCGGAAACAAGCATTTCCTGATAAAAAATTTACCTGGATTCAAAGTAGCGAATGGCAAACACTTTCTGCGGCTTTGATTAAAGATAAAGATGTTATCAAAAAAGCCTCAAATACTGCTGGAATTTCTCCACGACTTTTGGTGAGTGTGGTTATTGCTGAGCAAATGCGATTTTTTACATCCGACAGGGAGTCATTTAAAAAATTCTTCGAGCCTCTGAAGATTCTTGGAAGTCTGTCTCAATTTTCACTTGGTGTAAGTGGTGTAAAACCAGAAACGGCAGAACTTATTGAGGATCACTTGAAGGATTCTTCGTCTCCTTATTATCTTGGAAAATCTTATGAACATCTTCTCGAAGCGACTTCTACCACAATAGGTGATTTACGCTTTGCACGATTAACTGATGCTCGTGATCATTATTATTCATATTTATACACTGCACTTTTTGTACGACAGATCATCGAACAGTGGAATCGAGCTGGATTTGATATACAGTATCGACCAGAAATTATTGCCACTATTTTCAATCTAGGTTTTGAAAAATCAGATCCAAAGCCGAATCCTCAAGTTGCAGGTTCATCAGTTGTAGTAGAAGGGGAGACATATACATTTGGAGGTCTTGCGTATGAGTTCTATTATTCAGGCGAATTGATGGGTGTGTTTGGGTACTAACAGATCGTGGTGATCATAAGGTGGCGAAGGTTGAACTTTTGCATCCATCAGGCCTAGAGCATCAAGGGTTGGTATGTGAAGGCGTTGCCTAGCGTCTTTTAAGGGGTATAATTAGGGTCATAATCAAACATATATGAATAATTTCAACGATTTTTACATGTTAAGTGGCGGTAATGGTTTCAGTAGTCGACATGGCTTCATGTGGGCACGTGGTGGAGATTTCGGTGGATTTGACTCTTTCTGGGGCGGATTCGGTCCGATTGGGATGTTTACACTGTCTATCTTCTTTATTATTGGACTTGTGTTGTTTCTTGCTTTAGTTGCTCTCAAAGGTTACTCACTTTGGACTGCAGCAAAGAGGAATGAAAAGTGGTGGTTTATCGCGCTCCTTCTTATCAATACGTGTGGTATTCTTGAATTGGTCTACATGATTTGGTTTGCCAAAGTGTGGTTCCAACCAAAAAATAAAATGCATCACAATGGGACACACCATGCAAACGGAGAACATCATGACAAGTCTGACGAAAAGAACGAGCCGGTTCAAGCTGAGAAATTATAATTCAAAAGAAACAATAGTCTATTTCTATAGCAGGTAGGAGAAATTAAAAATCCCTGACGGCCGTGAAGCTATCAGGGATTTTGAGTTGTATGTCGTGTTCAACTGTCAGTGTAACTACGAACGTGCAAGACCAAGTTCAGTGAAGACTGGTCTGTACATTCGTCCGGCGTAATCCGGAATGGTGTGAACAGGGTCGAATCCTTGCAGAAGTGCTTGCTGATAGTCTACCTCCTCTCCTCTGATGATCTCGCAGACCCAACCTTGTTCCGTAACATAGCGTTTACCTAAACATTCTTTGCAGAATGGGTTTTTCGGGAGTTTCTCCCGTGTGGGTAACGCTCGATATTCTTTGAGGGATATAGCCAGACGGTTCATCCACTCGTCGTATTTCGCTATGCACATGATCTTTCCAAGAAAGAGATGTTCGCAATTCCAGGGAGTTGGATGATCGTGTGTCAGATCGAGTCTAAGCTCGTGTCTTCTTGGTTTTGCGAGCATTGGATAGGATATTTTTCGCGGATCGATGTATTTTTTTGAACCGATTATCTTTCTCGCTATGTTGTGCAAGCTGCAGATACCGCTGGTTGCCAGCTCTATTTGACTTGCATTTGAGCATCCGAGTGCGATCAATTTATCACCAACAACCATCTTGTAATGTTCTTCAAACATAAGAAGATCGCGGGTTGTGGCTCGTTTGATGTGATTTGCTGTAAAAAAAGCCAGCACATCTTTCGATGTGACTTGATCAGATTCAAAACGGAAGATTCCAAATCGCGACATATTGAAAGCGTCGTATGTGGAGGGAGGTAAGGTTCCGTCAGTAAAGCTTTCAGAAGCTTCGAATCCTAGATGGTTCGATAGTGCGACAATACATTCGTGGCTACTGTATTGCACCTGATCTGGTCCGACCGGTTTTCTTATTGTCGGGCAGGGAATGTTGATGGTTGGAATATCTCCAAAGCGCACCAATGGTTTTTCCGTGACCCAACCTGAACGGTTGTTTCTGTGCCACCCGTTTTGTCTGTCATCCTCAGTGATTCGGCGAACAGATATAGGTATTGGTAGGACGGGTAAAGCTATCCCCCTAATTTGTTCGATCGTTTTTGTCAATTCTGTTTTTATGGGTTCAGTTTGCGGTTCCATTTCGATTTCCTCTCTATATTTTGGTTACTCGTTGTGATGTGCTTTTGATCTGAATGTAAGCGTATAAGTTTAGAGGTAAGGTGTCAATTTGCTATACTTTTACGGTATGCAATTTACTACGGAGGGTGTAGACTTATAGTATTAGCTCATTTTGGCAGAGCCTTTAGCTCGTTTGATTAGAGCCTTGGCTTCGGCTTAAAATCAGCCTTAATATTAAGTATATACAATGAATTCAAATCTTAAGACCGTGTTAATTATTGTGACAGCAGTTGTGGTTGTTGGTATCATTTTCAGCGTAGCTGGAATGAATCCTTTTGGAAAAAGTGCAGCTGATTTGCAGAATGGGTCGACTATAGAAGATGGAGACATGAGTGCTTCATCGACTAGTGTAAATGGAGTAGGTGCAACTGGTTCAAATTCTTCAAAAACCAAAACAACAAGTACCTCTCGACAGACTTCACTTCCAGTAGCTCCAAGTGATGCAAGCCTACTCGCTCTTATTAATACTGCAAAAATCAAAGTGCCTGTGACTGGTGCTGAAGTTACACTTTCTGGTGGTGTAGCAAATTACACTGACAGTGCAATTAAAGGAAAAGTGACTATTGGAAAAATTCTCGGAAAAGTTGCAACCGATAGTGGATATGATGTATTTGTAGAAATGACAGTAACTCAGGACAGACAGCTCGCTGAGATCAAGCATGTGGCGCTTTTTAGAAATGTGGGCCAAGCAGTTATGTACAGCGGGGCAATTTCAATCGGTGATCGGGTGATCTTGAATAGTGTTACAGCAACTCCGAATGAAAAAGCAGCTTACCAACCAAAACAGTTGGCATATATGATTAGTGCTACAGGTTATAACCTGAGTGTCTCGTACCTTGATCGGAAAAATGGTGAGCCGGATACAGCGACTCCAACACTTTCAGAAACGGTTGTGCTTCATGTACAGAATCATATTTTGGCGAGATAGGGTTATCTTTTCTTGAAAGCCATAGAATCAGTACAAATAAAATACCCACCGTAAGGTGGTTATTTTATTTGTGTGGAGACGGCGAGATTCGGTCACAGATAATTTCTTCGCCATCGCTCAGAAATTTCCGCGACCCCGGCTCGCTGTCTCGTCTGCTGAATCGACATTAGCTCCGCCTTTCTCGTCTCTCTGTCTCTCTCAAACTAGGTAATACAAAAAACCGACGCAGGTCGGCCTTTTGTATTACTGTGGAGACGGCGAGATTCGAACTCGCGTGCATGTAAGGTTCTTGAGTGAGTCTACGCAACGTGTTGTATTTCTCGCCGAGAGAGGCGTCACCCGAAGATGTCCGCGTCACGACTTTAAGTTTGAAAACTAGGAAATACACAAAACATTTTCAAACCGATCTTCTAAGGTTTCGGTAGTTGAGTGAAGAAACTCACCAGCCTATTTCGCGGGTATATCACCCCAACTTCTCCAGCGAAAAAAGAGAAGCGAGATGTTGCTAGAGCGGAGTAACCGAAGTTAGGCTCGGGCTGTAGCAAATGCAAAATCGTTTACTCCATAGAATGGAGAAGCGACTGCTTTTCGTGCGTTAGCACTTAGGTTTCCTGAAAGTTTAGCGAGGTTTCAGAATACTCGATTGCGCACAAACAAGGGAACTTGCATGTCGATGCCTGTCATCCCCATTGTGTCTATGTGAGGCTTCCTATCTGCGATAAATTTCGCTTCAAGAGCCTACTTTTTCAAAGACGTCTGAAAGGTACAAACCTTGCAAACGGGGAAAGTATACCACGCTCTTGTAGGTTGACAATACTATATTATTATGTATAATATGTTCACTGTTCATACAGGTATATAGTTCTGGATGGCCGTGTAGAGTCATGCCTTACAAGCTCCGGACTCCACCTACGTAATGTTTTTTGCGTAACACATCTAAGTATCAGAGGTAAGTGTATTGGGTTGATGTGAAAGTGTGGTCGCTCACTTTGTGGGCACTGGAATAAAAAGGAAAAAGAAAAGAAAAGAAAAAGCCCAAAATAGGGCAAAAAAGCAAAAGTAAAAAAATTTGGGCTACGGCCCGCCCCGGCGACCATAAAGGTTTCCGGGGTACTCTTATTTATGTTTATAAACTCGGCGACTTGTAAAACTTACCTCTTCATTTCCCTCCGTATCTCACGATCAGTTTCTCGTTTTTTAATAGTCTCACGCTTATCAATTTTTTTCTTACCGCGAGCGATTGCGATCTCAACCTTGATGCGTCCACGATTGTTGTATATAGAAAGGGGAATGATAGTTAAACCACCATTTCCTTTGCCGCCTTTGTCTCCGACATCTGCCAATTTCTTTATTTCTTCTTTATGGAGAATTAATTTCCGGTTTCGTGTTAGTTCATGATCTGCTGGAATATTTCCAGTTTGATACGCAGGAATGTTCATATTGATAAGATATGCTTCGCCTCCACGTACAATCACGTACGCACCTTCGAGTGACCCTTGGTTGTTTTTGATTGACTTGACCTCATGACCAAAAAGCTCGATTCCGGCTTCGATAGTGTCTTGGATTTCGTAGTTAAAGAGTGCCTTTTTGTTATGAATATAAGTGGTCTGATGCTTCATGTTAGCTTTGCTTGTTCGACGTTTGGCTGCACTGCTTCGATCGGTGTTTTATTGCTTTTTTGCCCCTTTTTTGAGGACTTTTGTCACCGTTTTTGCCTCAAAACGTCTGGTTGTTAGCCAGTATAGCAAATCTTTCAATACTATATATATTGCTGTATACTCATCCCATGATGAAAGAATCAAAAAAACCTCAAAATAAAGGCCAAAAAGGTGATAATCCAATTGAAGTATCTAAAGAAAATGAGCATGGAGAAGTTCAGAATTCTACAAACTCGCAGAGCCAAAACTCGTCCAATTCATCTAAAAACAAGCCGTCGAGAAAAGAAGTACGACGAAGTTTTTTCAATAATGTGTTCGGAGCTTTTTTGATTTTTGTCGCCCTTATCTCACTCTATACATTTGTAGCTGATAAGCAGGTTGAAACGGAAAAGGTGGCCATTAGTCAGATCGCAACTGATATTGCTGATGGAAAAGTTGAAAGTGTGAAAGTAACTGATGATGATCTTACTGTTACATACCTCGACAAGTCAGTGAAGGAATCTAAAAAAGAAACACAGAGTTCACTTACAGAGACACTTTCAAATCTTGGTGTACCAAAAGAAAAGTTGGCAACTGTGAAAATCGAAAGTGTATCCGATACCGGACTTGCATATTGGCTTGGAAATATTTTGCCATTCGCATTTCCGATTTTGATTTTCCTTTTCATGGTTTGGTTTTTAACTCGACAAGTTCGTGGTGCGGGTATGCAAGCGATGAGTTTTGGTCAGTCACGTGCACGACTCACTTTGCCAGAGGACAATAAAGTGCAGATTACATTTAAAGATGTGGCTGGTGCCAAAGAAGCGAAGTCGGAACTTTCAGAAATTGTAGACTTCCTAAAAAATCCTAAAAAATTCATTGATATTGGCGCACGAATTCCTAAAGGAATTTTACTTATGGGTCAACCGGGAACTGGAAAGACTTTGCTCGCACGAGCGGTTGCTGGTGAAGCTGGTGTAGCGTTCTTCTCAATGTCAGGTTCAGAATTTGTAGAAATGTTTGTAGGTGTTGGCGCATCACGAGTGCGAGATCTTTTCCGACAAGCCAAGACAACTGCACCTGCTATTATTTTCATTGATGAAATTGATGCGGTTGGACGAAGTAGAGGAGTGGGAACTGGGGGTGGAAATGATGAGCGAGAGCAAACTTTAAACCAGATTTTGGTGGAAATGGATGGATTCGAACCAAATGAAAAAGTGATTGTTATGGCTGCAACAAACCGACCGGATGTGCTTGATCCTGCGCTCCTTAGACCGGGACGATTTGATCGACGGGTAACTATCGACCTTCCTGATCGAGGTGATCGATTGGCAATTCTTCATGTACATGCAAAAAACAAGCCACTTGCTGAAGATGTAAATCTTGAAGTGGTAGCTGAAAGAACTCCTGGATTCTCAGGTGCTGATTTGTATTCATTAATGAATGAAGGGGCCATTGTCGCTGCGCGAGAAAATAGAACAAAGATTGGTCAGTACGATCTCATCCGATCTATTGAAAAAGTAATGATTGGTCCAGAGCGAAAAAGTCATTTGCTCAGCAAAAAAGAAAAAGAACTCACGGCATATCATGAAGCTGGTCATGCGCTCCTTGCCTCTGTTCTTGAACATGCTGATCCCGTGCACAAAGTCTCAATCATCTCTCGAGGCCGAGCTGCGGGTTACACCATGAAGCTTCCACTTGAAGAGCGACGAATGCAATCAAAGAATGAATTTCTTGATGATATTGTCGTATCGCTTGGTGGATATGTAGTCGAGAAAAATATTTTCGGCGATCTAACAACAGGCTCATCAAACGATCTCCAAGTTTCAACAGCGCTCGCGCGCGATATGGTGACTCGATATGGTATGTCAGATAAGATCGGTCCAATTGCACTTGAAGCAGCTACTGGTAGAACAATGTTTGGTGCTGGAGTAAGTGATAAAGAATATTCAGAAACGGTTGGTGCAACTATTGATGCTGAAGTCTCAGGAATCATGAATGCAGCATACGATCGTGCGTTTAAAATTATTACAGAAAAGCGTGGAGCGCTCGATGCCATTGCTAAAGAGCTTGTTGAAGCTGAAACTCTTGAGCAAGCAGAGTATGAAAAAATCTTGATTGCCAACGGA
Organism: uncultured Candidatus Saccharibacteria bacterium; assembly: GCA_964467385.1. Lineage (GTDB taxonomy): Bacteria > Patescibacteriota > Minisyncoccia > Phycocordibacterales > CAIZLB01 > VEQN01. The sequence goes on along the minus strand of CAYXQC010000003.1, from coordinate 70,304 downwards.
ATTATGCCAAAAAAGAAAGCGGTTATAGTGGAGGAGCCTCAGACCATAGTGGGGTAGTGTACCGGCGCAATATTGCGAAAATGTTCGGTAGAAAGTGGAAGTTGAAACAATGTTGGAAGGTGGTATTATCAATGCTGTCTTCCAAAGATGCGCGTGTAGCTCAGTTGGTTAGAGCACCGAGCTTATACCTCGGCGGTCCATGGTTCGAGTCCATGCACGCGCACAAAGATTCAAAAACCCAGAGCAGTCTGGGTTTTTGTTTACTTTTGGCGAGGCGGAGTCATATTTTTCCAGTAGGAAAAATAGACGAGCTAGGGTCGAGGAATTTTAGAGCGGGTAGCAAGAAAATATCCGTGACCACCATTTACTCCATATGTACCTCCTTTTTGCTTTGCAAAATGGCACCAAGTGCCGGAACGGCTGTAGCTAACTTTTCCATAGTCTCATGCTCACGCACTAATGCTTGAGATTCAGTTCGAGCGGCTTCAACCATCTTGAGATTTTTAATAGCATTCATGGCAATATCTGAAAGCCCCCATTGTTTTCCGCCATATAATTCTCCGGCACCTCGCTGCGCCAAGTCGAGTTCGGCTAGTTCAAAACCATTTTTGGCGGTAGCCAATGCGTGAAGACGTTCAATTGTCTTGTCACTCTTCCCAGCGCCTGCACTACTTGAACTTTGATTTTTTGCAGTCGCACCTTTACTTGGCCCATTTGAAACGCGTTTGCTGTCGCTTGTAAATACATAACAATACGGCTGATGATTTCCTCGAATCACTCGTCCACGAAGCTGATGAAGCTGAGAAAGACCGAAACGTTCACCACCTTCAATCACAATTACAGAAGCGTTTGGTACATTCACTCCCACCTCAACTACAGAAGTTGAAACTAAAATATCAATTTCATGTCGTGCAAACTTTTCCATCACGGCTTCTTTTTCTGTCGGTTTCATTTTGCTATGCATAATATCAATGCGAAATTCTTTGAAAGTATCTTCACGAAGTCGCTTAGCTTCTTCTTTCACGGAACGTGCCATGACAGTCTGTTCTTTTTCTGGATCAGGTTCGTTGATACGTGGACAAATTACATATGCTTGCCGACCTGCCTTAAGTTCGCTGCGAATATGTTCGTATACTTTATGTCGATTTGATCTTTGTCCCACACTACCTCCGCTGTTTACAATTTCAGTAATAACTTTTTTACGACCGCTTGGCATTTGATCGAGCACAGACAGATCGAGATCGCCATACATAGTAAGTGCGAGTGTTCGCGGAATCGGAGTAGCTGTCATTGAAAGAAGGTGAGGCATCACTTTTTCTTTACGAGCAAGTTTTTGTCTTTGCTCGGTACCGAAGCGGTGTTGCTCGTCGATGATTACATATGCGAGATGTTTAAAACGAACAGTTTTTTGAATAAGTGCATGCGTTCCAATTACTACTGAAATTTCGCCATTTGCTACCCATTTCAAAAATTGCGCACGAGAAATATCGGTCCAACCGCTAGGATTTACTTTTGATGGAAATTTTCTACAGCCATTCCCAGTTATGAGTCCGATCGAAATTGGCATGTGCTTGAAGTATTGAATAAATGATTCGAAATGTTGTCGCGCTAAAATCTCGGTCGGTGCCATATATGCAACTTGAAGCGTGCCAAAGTTTTGTCCACGTGGACGTGAAGCTACACATGCATAAGTTGTTACGGCTGCAACGGCAGTTTTTCCAGATCCTACATCACCTTCGAGGAGTCGCGACATTGGGTGACCAGTTTTAAAATCAGCTAAAACATGTGAGATAGCTACTTGCTGTCCTTCAGTGAGAGCAAAAGGGAATCGCTCAGTAAATGCATCTATTTCATTAGCTGGTTTTTCAATAGCAAAACTTTTTTCACGAGCATGGAGTGCACGGGTAAATTCATTGCGCAGTTGTATGTAAAATATTTCTTCAAAAGCAAAGCGTTTCTCGGCCACTTTTGCATCTTCTGATTTTTTCGGCGTATGAATCCATACAAGTGCTGTTTGCAAAGAGGGAAGATTGTATTTTTTGCGAATTTCTTCAGGTATAGGATCTTCAATACGGGCGAATTCAGGATGTTTGAAAACTTTCTGCACGGCATGATAGAACCATCGCGATGTGATCCCTTTGCTTTCTGGATAAATTGGAATCGGAGTTGTCAGTGATGTGCTATTATTGACGCCATTGATACTTTCGATTTTAACTCCATTTGCAATCGCATCAGCAAATAAATTTTGCCCGATATTATCTGGGATAGCCGAGATGGACTCGATCTCGGGATTCAACATCGATAGCTCCCCATTTCGTTCACTCACTTTTCCATGAACACGTACGAGACTTTCGTCTTGAATAATCTTTGCAATATACGGCTGATGAAACCAGAGTAATTTTAAAGTACCTGTTTCATCATTTAATTTTCCTTCCGCTTTTGAGACTTTTGTGCGAAAAGATTTTCCAGTTTTAAGTCCGCTTATGCGACCATATACGGTGATATGTTCATCTGGGACAAGGTCTTGGATCAGTTTCGCAGACGAGGCATATTCGTATCTTTTTGGTAAATGATACAAGACATCGCGAATACTCTCGATACCAATTTTTCTGAGAGCGCTTTGCTGATTTGGCGTCAGGCGAAAAAACTCTTTACTGCTTTGGGACAAAAATATGTTGATCATGTTCTGCATCGATACCTACTTCAACAACAGTGTCTTTCACTTCGGCATACTTATGTTTTTGAATGGTTACATTTGCAAGCGGTGTAATTTTTGTTTCCGCCACGACTCGAACTCTAGGATAGTATCGGAGGGTAAGTGCAAGCGCGATGAAAAAGAGAGGGACGAGGTCGATCAAGAAGGGTACATTGTCGAGATTTGAAAGTCCTACTAATGCAATTGCAATCATGCCAGAACTTGAGACGACAAATTTCTGATGATCTGAAGATCGGAAAAAAAGCATGGAAACGACAAAGATGAGGGTGCCGAGTCCTGTTATGAAGAGAATAACTGTTTCATTGATGTGTCGTACTATGAATTTGGGCCAGAAAGAAAGCACATGATCAGGTACGAAAAATGAGGCAAGGCAGGTATACATGAAAGGGATAGCTAGGCCGATCTTTAAACTTAGATTTATAGCCGTATTTCTTAACATATACAAATTATATCACGGATGGGGTATGGACAAAGTACATAAAAATGGTGTTTTAATTGTGCTTTTTTGCCTAAATCAATCCTTCCGCTGTTAACCTCTTTAGATTTTCTTTAAGATTGCTTAAGGTTAGGTGTGGTAAATCTTTTTTAAGATTCTTGAAAATTGCCGCAGGATCCTTCTTTGTTCCAGTAGGATGTTCCAGTGCATATCGCACGATAGCTGCCCGGATCTGGCGATTCGAGCCTTTGAATGTACTCTGTTTTACATAGTGTTTACTTTGTTTGTGGAGTATTGTTTTTTGTCTACCTAATTTTGCTTTTAGCATTGAGCCGTAATCGTATAAGGCGTAGTACCATTCACGAGAATTTTTTGTATCACTTGTTTGTTCGATAATGGGTAAAATCTCTACATCACTGACATCTGTTTTTTCTTTAAAAAAATGATAAAGAAAAACTGAACGGATATTTGTTTCAATAAATGTAACTGGTTGGTTGAATGAAAATGCCATGATTGCGCCAGCTGTGGATTGCCCAATACCTGCTAATCTCATCAGAGTTTCTCGATCTTTAGGAAATCTTGATTGAAAATTAATCACCACTTCTTCGGCTGCTCGCTTCAAAAAAAGTGCTCGGCGATTATAGCCAAGACCAATCCAAACTTTTAGTACAGCAGTCCTGTCTGCTTCAGCAAGTGCGGTTATATTAGGGAATTTTTTGAGAAATTCCTTATACTTTGGGATAACTCGAGAGACCTGTGTTTGCTGGAGCATTATCTCTGAAACTAAAATCTTGTATGGATCTGTGGTCTTTCGCCAAGGTAGATCACGGCCATATTCTTTATAGTAGTTCCAGATAAGTTTTTTGAATTCTCTGATCTTAGTCGGTGATGTGGACATGGGCTGATGATACCTAGTATTCTTTAATCTATTTATCTGGCTAGACTAGGCGGTTCAATATCGGCATTATACAATAGCGCCATGAAAAGAAAATCTCATGTCCCGAGAAGGGTTCCAAAAATTAAGCTAAGAAAAATGCAACCAACAGACTTAGCAAATTTAGAGATTCACTACACTACATGTGAGACACCTTTTGGTAGATGCCTTGTTGCTTCTTTGAATAATGATATCTGTAATGTGCTTTTTGCAGAAACAGGAAATAGTGCAGGTGATATTGTTGCCGACCTAAAAGATCGCTGGCCAAAGGCAAAGATTCTGAAAAAGAATCATGGTACACATGAAGAAATTGTAAAATATTTTTCAAATCTTCAGGCAGGGTGTGAAGAAATCAACACAGGTCTAACTTTTTATGTACGAGGTACGGATTTTCAAATAAAAGTCTGGGAAGCACTCATTACTATTCCTTTTGGTAAAACTTCTTCATATGCTGGACTGGCAAAAAAGATTGGGTCACCGAAATCATATCGTGCGGTCGGAACTGCTATCGGCAATAATCCAATTGCTTTTATTGTTCCATGTCACAGAATCTTGAAATCGGACGGGGAGCTCGGTGGGTACAGATGGGGAAGTGAACGTAAAAAAGTGATGCTTGATTTTGAAAAATCTGCCTAAGATAACTGCTGAAATTAACACAAATCCGTCGCTGTTAAATCATCTTGTAATTTATAATCCAGGCACAGAAACAGCGGGTGCTGAAACCGCTGGTATAGAAGCACTTGGGACAGTTCCTGCAGGAGTTGAAACGGCTGGTGTTGATGCTGTGGGTGTTGTCACGGATGAGTTTTGTCCACTTGTCGGGGGAACGCCAGAGCTTGCAGAACCTGCTGCACTAGAATTTATTTCAATATTGGTTGACGAACTTGAACTCGCCACTGTATTTGATTGTGTTGATGATCCAAAAGCATCAAGGTCAACAATGGTGAGAGATTTTATGTTGAGGAGCGTTGTAGTAGTACCATCTCGTTTTTTTGAACTGCCTACATATGTTGCACCATAAGAATTTCCTGGGTTTGCTGAATCAGCCGGTACTATTTTTTTATATGAATTAATGAGTTTTTTCTCAGCATTTTCAGCATCTGTCTTGGCATTTTTGAAGAGGGTTAAAGCGTTTCCGTAGGCACCAACATTCATTTTCTGGGTTCCTTGCTGATATGTATTTTTAGCCACTTCCACTTTGTCTTTAATTTCTTTTATTTCTGTAGCAGATATGGTGAAATTTTCATCAGGAACTTTAACGTATTTTTCAATATTATCAATTTTTTGCTTAGAAGAATCTTGCTCGCTATTTGCGTTTTTCTTAGTGGCAACAATTGTGCTTGATGCTGAGAGTTTAGCTTCAAGGGCGATTCGTTGTTCAGCTAAAACCTTTAATTTATTCTGAAGTTTAATTTCAATATTTTTTGTAATACTTGCTTTTTCCACTTCATTTTCTGTTTCGATGGTGTTGTTTGTATCCTCAGACTTGTTAGATCTTTCCATAGTTGTGGCGAGCTTCGTGATTCGTGTAGCTTTTTCATTTACAGAAATGGCGACTCGAGCTGATTCTTTGGCACTGATGTTTTCAATATTTTTTGCAAATATACTAAGTGAATCTTCGTAATCAGAACTGATTTGTACTGCCAAGTCAGCCTTTCCTTCGTCTGAGAGTCTTGCGAGACTAGCTTCTGCTTTTGAGCTATCTTTTTCAATGGCTGCATCTATGGACGCTCTGTTTTCCTTGTCGATTTTTCCTTCTGAAGCAAGTGTTTCAGCCTCTTTTACACGATTAACCGCATGTTTTACGGCTACTCGCGCTTTATCTTCAGTTTTAGTTGCGAGAACAGACTCAATTTTTTCATGTACATGAATTTTAACAGGGTAGAGGATATCGCCCGGAAGTGAATCTTGGGAAGCGTACGCTATGCTTGAAGTGAAGAGGAATGCAAATAGTAACACCACAGCTGTGTATGCCATATGATTCTTTTTTATGAAAACGAGAGCTCGTGAAGCTTCTCGAGAAGCTTTCATGGTTAAAATATCCCAGCTTGTATATAAAGACTTAAGCTTCTCTTTTGGTTTCTGTACATTTGAGGTTTTGACAGATTCGGTGGATTCGATAGATTCGGCGGGAACATTGGCTGGAGTATTTATCTCCATAAATGCACGGAACGCTGAAGCACCTGCTGTTTTTTCTTCAGTAGTTAACGAAATGTCATTTGCTTTTTCGAGGAGAGATAAAAGATCCTCTGAGGGCACCTGTGAGAGTTCACCATGTATGAGAATCTCACTATCATCTTCATTATTCATTTGTTCTATGATCTTGTATAAATTATTCTTTTTCATGTATTTGCGTGTTCCTGTTCGTGATTGAATATCTTCTTTAGTATAGCTATCCCCCTATGTACTCTTACCGATATGGTATTTTCGGTCTCACCGGTGATATTGGCTATTTCGGGGAGTGTGAGGTCTTGCACATATCTCATAAACACAGCTTCACCATATGGCTCACGTACTTGGCTTATAAGTCTTATAGCCTCTTTCCCGTCAATAATATCAAGGAGTGATGAGGTATCGTCGAAAGAAGGATCAAATCCTTCTTCGTGGAGAACGTCAAGGGATGGCTCTTGGCCACGTCGACCTCTGCGCCGATATTCATCTATTACAAGGTTTCCTGCTATTTTATATAGCAAAGCTTTCATGCTTTCAATGTTGGATCCTTCCTTTGATGCTGTCGTCCATGCTTTCATGAATGTTTCTTGCATCATATCTCTAGCCAATTCACGATCATTCAGCTTAAAAAAGCAGAAGCGAAAGATTGGATCTGCATGAGTAGTATAGGCTTCATCAAACTTGTTTTTTAGATCCTCCATGCTATAAGACGAAGAAAGGCTTAAATGATTTCTGGAAAGCGCCGGTTCTATTTATGAGCATTTATGTTGTAGCTCAAAGGTGTAAATTACCTTTCTCTTAATTACACTGTACTCCTCCCATTATATATGTCTAGTCTTTTCCATAACCATACTATGTCTATTAAAATGTCTGAAGTTTAAGCCTTATAAATTTTTATCTTATTTGTGAGACTGGTAAGCACTGATAAGAACCGCCGTCTTTATGTACGTAAAGGTCGGTTATTGCGACTGATATAACAATAACGGGAATGTTCAATATCAAATTAATAATCACACATTAATTAATTCATAACTATGAAAAAGAACAATTGGAATCTTAAGGTGGCGGTTATGCTCACAGCATTTGCACTTGTATTTAGTGCCTCTGGAGTTTCTGCTGCCACCGCACTAACCGCCCAGATGGGTATTGGTTCACGAGGAGTTAACGTCTCAAACTTGCAGGCGTTTCTCGGAACTAATTCTTCGATCTATCCTGAGGGTCTAGTTACTGGTTACTTCGGAATACTGACATCTAGAGCCGTGGCACGATTCCAGGCAATGGTTGGTCTTCCACAGGTCGGACGAGTAGGACCTCTTACTCTTGCTGCGATTAACAACATGATCCTTACAGGTGGTTCACTTGGTGCTTCTATGGATAACACTGCACCTATGCTTTATAACCTTAACGGTATCGTTTCTTCAGGTCAGGCTACTGTTAGCTGGACTTCAAACGAAGCTGTTATGGGCCGTGTATACTTCGACTCAAAGCCTATTACTATGACTGAAGCCCTTGAAGGCACATCACAAGTAGGAATTAGTGCTGCATATGTAAATGTAGGTACAGGACTTTCAGCTGGACAGAGTATCGCTCTTCCTAACTTGACAGCTGGTCAACAGTATTGGTATGTTGTCCACGCGACAGACGCGGCAGGTAATGTAACAGTTACACTTCCACGATCCTTCACCGCTATTTAGTCGGACAAAAGCCTAGATAGCGGGGTACTGGCACCGGATAAAAGGTGTTGGGCCAGAGGGGAAAAGAACAAAGCAGAATCGCACGTCACTATAACTGGCGTGCGGTTTTGTTTTTTTAGATAATTTTAATTATATTATTTATCATATTTTGATAATTTGCGAAGTATACAAATGCTTTACATAAAATACGCTTGTATATATGAGTGGTAAGCAGTTGTATGTGCCGACGTCTTTGTAGTGTGTGTAGGAAAGATATACATGTATATTCCTACCTTATGACTTAATAAATCACTACCATGAAAAACATTACTTACAAAAAAAATATATTCAGCATCGTCTCCGTCATGGTAGCATTCGCATTTGTATGTAGCCCTTCATTTGCTGATGCTCAACCGATGACGTTGACGGCACTTGGTGCCGATCTCGGAGTTTCAGGAAACGTCAATGCCTCAGGCAGTTTCAATCGAGGTTCGAATACTCGTATCGATGTGAATGGAAATGTAAATTCAAGAACAGAAATTGATTTCAAAGGCGATAGAGATATGCGAGGTGATAGTGGCAGAGTGAATGCTTCAAGTACATGGAAAGTTGGTGCCAGTTCAACTCTTCCAGCTGGTATCCAGCATGCTCCAGGTATCGAGAAGCGAATTGAGGACGGTAAAGGACTTCCTTCAGGTCTTTGGGGATGGTTTACTCGAAAGTTTGGTATACATGCTACAACTACAGCTAGTAGCACAGTAGATGCTTCACTTCCAAACATTAGAAAGATAGATGCTGTTGCTGGAACCTCAACTGTAACAATCACATGGAACACAAATGAAGTTACAACAGGTGAAGTACGATACAGTACTGATGAAAAGGTTGATGTATACGATAGTGTAGCGGTTGACGCAACTGCTTCGACGAGTCACTCTGTATTCATTCCAAATCTTAAAACAGATACAAAATACTTCTTCACAATCTCAGCTAAGGATTCAAATGGAAATACAAAAGTAACAGGTGTTATGAAATTCCATACAAAATCAGAAGCTAAGATCATTGCGAATCTACGTATCTTCTTCAGTACAAGTATTGAAACAGATTCAGATTCATCGCGAATTGTATGGTTTACTAATCACAAAGCTGATAGCAAGGTGTGGGTTAGCACAAACTCTTCAGTCGATACAAGTGCTACAGCCACAGTCGCCATTGCCGACAATGTGTTCTTGCACAGCGTAACGGTGAGCAATCTTGGTCCTAATACAAAGTATTACTATGTGATTCAGAGTACTGCTACTGCTGACGCAAATGCCAGCTCGACAGGTACAAGCGTTGTAGCATCTGCTACTGGTTCATTCACAACGGATGCGCAGTAAGTAGTAGATTGGGTGGTCAAATCAAATAGACTCGAGATTCGTAGTTAAATAATTGAGCGAAACCGTCCTAAACGTGGGCGGTTTTGCTTTATTTGCGTTTAAGTTGGTACAAAATTGTAGTCTCCTAAGAGTGATATAATATGTACATTAACAGATAATCAAAAGATATATGTTATCTATCAATTTCCTCTCAATATTTATAGCAGCCGTAGTAGCTTTTATCATCGGATTCTTGTTGCATGGTCCTGTCCTTGGGAAAATGTGGATGCGACTCGCAAATATTGTGCCAACTGGCAATGAAAAGTTTTCTGACATGATCGGAAATATGGCTTGGAATTTTGTCTCAAATATCATTTCAGCTACTGGTCTTGCGGTGGCGTTTGCACTCTCTGCTTCTTCAGGTGCGCTTAGCGGATCAACTGTAGTAAATGGAATGATTTGCGGATTTATTGTATGGCTCGGATTTATCGTCACGAGTACATCAATGGAAGTAATCTGGATGGGACGAAGCTATAAACTTTGGATCTATGAATGTTTTGCAAGTCTTGTGGTGATGCTTGCGATGGGAATTGTGATCGGGTGGTAATAGTTAAATCATTCTAAAGTTTCTTGAGAATTTTTTGAGCGAGATGATATGTCGCCTTATTTTAGGCAAAGGGAAATTTGGCGGTGTTTTGTTGGTCAAAGCCTGAAGGTGAATTTCAAAGAGTAAGAAAAAAACCTCAAGGATTTACTTTGCGTGCTCGACAAAATATTGCCACAACATACGCATGTCTTTTTGTGTGAGCATTTTTTCAACTTCAGATTTATCAACCCACTCAAAATCAGCAATAGCTTTTTCTTCTTCAGAAACCTCGTCTTGTTCCAGGTCTGCAAGTTTTACGAGCACAAGATGATAATGCGCGAGGCGATTTACATTTTTAATCGGATGGAAAAAGAGGCCGTGTGCTATAAAATCAGTTGGCACTATTTTTGCAATATTTTTAAAACCAGTTTCCTCGTGAATTTCTTTAGCAACAGTTTGTTCGAGTGTGTCGTCACCTTCGATACCACCAGTTAGAAAACCATTCCAGTTTGATTTTTTCCACATAGAGACAAGGACTTTTTCTTCAGTCGGATGTTCGATAATCACAGCTACAGGATCACGTTCAATAATCGACTGGCCTTCCTGATAGCTATCGCTACCGCCACTTTCGTTGACATAAATATCTGGATATTTAGCGATAATTTCTTCACGAGTCATGTGTGGTGAAGTCATGGTTTTATTGGTTAGACTGCTGTCTATATATGAGTAATAAATGAGTTATACTTACAGGCATATTATAAACCTAAAAACATTGCACCGTATAGTATGGCTAGTTAGATGAGTTGGTTGCTCATAACAATAGTGGGCGATAATAGCTTAAATTAAAAAAACATGTCAAAAAAATCATTACGCATCTTTGGTTTGATACACAAGCGGTTGAGGCGGTCAATTTCTATACAAACATTTTTCCGAATTCAAAAGTGACAAATATTACAACTATTCATGATACGCCATCAGGGGATTGTGATACGGTGACATTTGAGCTCATGGGTCAACAATTCATGGCTGTGCTTGTTTGATGCCGAAGATGATGAATTCTTTAGGGAAGGATTTGGATGAATTTACTAGACACATCTCATAGCTTTTTAATTTCCTTTGTATTCAAATCGAGGAATTTCTTTTCCATCTATTGTAATAGTATCTGTGAACATTGAAACCGGTCTTGCCCAAATAGCATTTTTACCAAAATCTTCAGAGTCATACAGTGCTTTATAAATGACAAGTTCTTCCAGGGTCTCACTGTGTTTTGCGATACCAATAACCTCATATTCCTTTCCTTTGTAATGTTGGTATAAACCAGTTTTTATATTTTGCATCATTGTTTTTTATTAAACATAATCATAGTACAGGTTCACCCTTTCTATGTCTCTGGAATAATGCTTTTTCCATTGTGTACCTATCATACCCATGAAAGAAGACGGAAAGTGCTAAACCGAAAAGGATAATATGCGGCCAGAGATCTTCTCCGAAAAACAAAAGTGATTGAGTTAAAAAGAATGCTAAGAAGAGTACCACGAATCTAATCTCAAAACCGATCGCAATACAGATGCCGGAAATAGCTTCTAGAATGAAGGCACCTAAAACTAGAAAGAGTGGAGTGAAGTGAAAATAATCGGTTAATTGGTAACTATGTACAGTACTCAGAGCCAAGTTACTATGCAAAAATTTGGCATAAAAAGAGGCATAGAATATGGCGACTCCGAGGAAAACACGTAGTATAAGAAAACTATATGACTCAAAACGGTGTTTAATTTTGCTGAATAAGATATTGAATCTATGTTTGATTGGTAGTAAATTTTCAATAGACCAGATGTGTCCGCCGTAGATAATCAAAAAGAGCAGTGCGCCCAAGTAGTCAGTATACATAAGCATGTACGTATGGTGTACAAAGCTTGCATATATATAGAGACAAATACCGAGTACAGAAAAGAATCGAGTCAAAAAACCGAATGTGATACACACTCCAAAAAACATGAGCATAATGGAGACAATGCTGATTTCTAGTGGATTGGTAAATAACTGTGATAAGGGAAGTTCTGGTCCGAAAAGTGCTTGATGGTATCCAGATGAGTATAAACTTATACCAACCGTGATACGACAGATAAAAGGGGCAATTTTCTTTAACCGGAAAAGTATCGGGTCGAACATTCGTTCGAAGAGGGGAGAAATCGATATTGTAAGTACAACAAGAACAATAATGATACTTAGTATTCCCCAAATGATAAACTGTTGTTCTTGTGATGGGATCACATCGAATGGATTCGGGGATGCAGTCGTTACCGCATGTTGTATATCATCCGGCTGTAATACGTATACTTCATGCGCAAAAGTGATGATAGGTATACATACTATTAGAAAAATAAGCACTGATAAGAAGTGACGAGTCATTCTATTTAAATGAAATTTGATCATGTAAAAATAGTATAACATCGTCATTCTGAACACAGGGCTTTTTCTGTTTATTTTAAAAAGGCAGACTACCTGCTGTTTTCTACGTGTATGATCTTTGTCTTTTCACTGTAATTTCCTGCATTATCATAAACTCTGAGGCTTCATCTACAATTTATGTAACTCCTGCCTTGAATCCAGGAAAACACAGTATTTTGGTTAAAGCAGTTGATAAGGCTGGAAATTCTACGGTCCAGTCCGCTGACTTCAGTATTCTTGCGATAGCAAGCCCAAAATTGATCGATTACCCGAAAGAACTTGAAGTAGGAGAAGTTTTTCAAGTTAAAGGAACTTCTTACCCTAATACGACAGTAACCGTCTATCTGAAAGACAAAAATGGAAAAATAGAATACCAGTCAATAGAGACAAATGATTCGGGGGACTTTGCGCTAATCTGGACGAAAAAAATTGATCCAGGAACCTATTCAATGACAGCTCTTGTAGAAGATAGAAGGGGAGCGAAAAGCGAACAGACAGTGCCAGTGACAATCCTTGTTAAGCAAAAAGCTCTGTTTAGAATAGGGGGCCTCGTAATAAATTATTTAGGAATTGGAATAATAATTTTGTCGACTTTGGCGTGCCTGATTGCCTTCGGATGGTTCCTTGCTTCCAAGCTTTTCACCTTAAGAAGAAAAATAAGAAACGATGTTTCAAAGACAGAAATTCACCTGCATAAGAGCTTCAAGGCTTTACGGGATAATGTGCAAATGACTGTAGAGCTCTTGCAAAATACAAAAGGTGTCAGAAATCTCACAAAGGAGGAGGCTATTATATTGAAAAATCTTGATAAAAATATAAATATGACAGAGAAGGATGTAGAAATTCAGCTAGAGAATATCAAAAAGGCTTTGAAATAGAGGCTTGCTGCACAGGATGCTCGCCTCATCCGCTCCGTCTTTCTCATCAACCTATCATGTCCAAGATACGCTCCGCATCGGACAGAATAAATTCTGTCCTCGCGAATCGTTGCGGGCATCGTGGGTTAGGTACCAGAGTGGCGAAACCCCCTAAGGATATTTTAGCAAGTTTTTTGAGACTGAAATTAGGTATGTGGGTCACTAGTCTAATCTTGCCATTAGCGATAATATGATAGATATGGAAAAAATACCGCCAAGTCCAGAAAAAACAGAACTTGAAACACAGAGGAGGAATGTGACCCTTTTTTATGACGAGGCCGCATCAGTCTACGACGAATCCTTTGAAGGAAAAGCTGAATATCAGATTCCAAGAATTCTACTGGAAACATATCAAAAATATGGAATAACCGAGGGAACTTTGCTCGATATTGGTTGTGGTACGGGAAAGCTCAAGAAATATTTAGGTGACTCATTTACATACGAAGGAATTGATATTTCGCCCGCAATGATTGAGGAGGCAAAAAAGCGAGGTTTTGAGGGACATATCGGGGCTGTCGAGGATGTCATTGAAACTTTCAGGGATAAATCTGTAGACCACATCATCGCACTCAGTTCCCTTTACTTTATTGAGGATTGGGAAAAATTAGCGAAGGAATTTGAGAGAGTGGCACGACAAAGTATTTTCGTATCACTAGAGCAATTTGAACCAAGAATAATCGAGATGATGAAGGGGCGAGGAATCAATATTTACAATCACTCAGCCTCAGAAATTCAAAATCCTACTGAATTTACTCAAAATATATTTCTTTGGAAGCGACCTAACACCGAAGATAGAATCTCGGGTGATTTGGTATTTAAGAAGGTTTCTTAGGCACTCGGGTCATGCCGATACCAAGTTCTTAATGCGGAGACGGAGGGATTCGAAGCTTACAGCTTCAGTACAGGTTTCCCATTTTCTCAAACTCGCTACGCTCATTCTCGAAAATATGGGAGAACCTTTTCGAATCCCCAAAAGCTTCGCTTCCTACTGTATCAGAAAGTTGCCGACACTCACCAGTTAAAACTGGTTCGTATCGTCAATGCGGGCATCGTGGGTTAAGTACCCCATGGGTGAGACCTTGTAAGGGTATTTTAGCATATTTGGACTGATCAATTTGGGGTTCGTGGGTCGGGGTCTCCCTTTCCCAAATTGGCACAATTTGGCACACGCAGGGGCAGTGTTTCAAACAAGCCCCGTAAGGATGGTTTCGACATCTTTCGCCAAGCAACATAAGGGTATTTCAGAGGTATTGGAACAGCACACTGTGCCAAAGCAGTGTGCCATTTTGATTTTGCATATTTTCAGAGGATTGCTGGACTGATTTTCATATTCATTCTCTGCCAGGTAATTCCCCCAGACAGAAGGGTTCGGGTCCGCTACGCTTTTAGAGGATAAGAAAGTGAAATTGATTCCGCACGATTTTACACGTTTTTTATCCAGTAGCATTTTCAATACCCACTAATCGGATACGTTGGCCAGCATACGATTCTGGGTAGAGAAAGTAATGCACACCTTTTTGCATTTTTTCACGAGTAGCATTATGGATGGCAAAAGTAATGCACCACGATTTGTCACTTTTTGGGATTTACCATTGTCTCAGGACAGAAGAGTAATGCAACACAAAAATCACTTTTTCACACGCATGATTAAGTGAGGAGCAAGAGTAATTCCTACATTTAGATCAAGTTGTGGAACGCATACTGTGCCTATTATTAATAACCGTAAATATATATGTCCAAATTAACACCACTGGTATGGCGTACCGAAAAGCGCCGGGTAAACGATCTTCTGCCCTACGAGAAGAATCCGAGGAAAATCACGGACAAGCAGATGGAAGACTTAAAGGAAAGCTTGAAGAAGTTCAATCTTGCAGAGCTTCCTGCGATCAACACTGACGGAAAGATCGTCGCAGGCCATCAGCGCATCAAAGCGCTGCAACTGCTAGGTCGAGGTGAAGAAGAAATCGAGGTGAGAACACCGAATCGCAAGCTCACCCCTTCTGAGTTCAAACAATATTTATTAACAAGCAATCGTTCAGGCGGCTCTTGGGACTGGGAGATACTGGCGAGCGACTTCGACATCGACACCCTGCTCATGGCAGGCTTTGATTCAACCGATCTCACTAATATCTTTGATGACAATCTCGAAGTGAGTGACGACAACTTCGATGAGGAAAAAGAGTTGGAGAAAATAAAGGAAACCGATATAAAATTCGGCGACTACTTTGCTCTCGGTCGCCACAGACTTCTCTGCGGCAATTCTACAGATCAAAACATGATCAAGTTTCTCATGAATGAAAATCTTGCCGACATGATCAATACCGATCCTCCATACAACATCGGTCTCTCGTATGACAAAGGTGTCGGCAATAAAGCTAAATATGGTGGAACAACTGACGACAGCAAAACGGATGACGAGTATAAAACATTCGCAAAGACACTTATCCAAAACGCATTGAGCGTGACCAAGCCAGACGCTCACGTTTTCTTCTGGTGCGATGAGCGATACGTTTGGCTATTCCAAGAACTCTACAAGGAGCTTGGTATCGATTCAAAGCGACTCTGCTTGTGGGTTAAAGACAATGCTTCCCCGACACCGCAGGTGGCATTCAACAAGGTCACCGAATATTGCGTATACGGCACGAGAGGAAAACCTTACTTGTCTGACAAGATTAAAAATCTCAATGAAGTATTGAACAAAGAAACCACGACTGGCAACAGATTAGTCGAGGATATTCTAGACATGCTCAATATCTGGCTCGTGAAGCGACTGCCGTCACAGGAATATGCACATCCGACACAGAAGCCTCCTACCTTGCATGAGAAAGCATTGCGTAGGTGTAGTCGCCCTGGTGATATCGTCCTCGATATTACTGGCGGATCAGGAAGCATCCTGTCAGCGTGCGAACAGTTGAAACGCATTGCGTATCTCTGCGAAATGGAACCGATATTCTGCCAACTCATTATCAACCGCTTTAGACAACTCTCTCCAAATGAAAAAGTCACAAAACTCAATTAAGGCGGGAGACATCTTTCAACTTGGCGAACACACGATTGCTTGCGGTGATTCGAGAGACAAGGAGTTCGTCTCAAGGGTGGTTAGTAAAAGAAAAATTAAGGCAATCATTTCCGATCCGCCCTACGGAGTTGCGGTTGCGGAGAGCAAGCAGAACTTTAAAGCATTGCTCAAAGGCAAGAAGATTGAGAATGATCACCTTCAGTCTGACGAGGAATACAAGAAGTTCACTGAAGACTGGCTTAGTGCGGTAACTCCACATCTTGAACGGAAGAATGCTCTGTACATCTTCAACTCCGACAAGATGATATTCGCCTTGCGTGACGGAATGAAATCAATCGGCTGTAAATTCGCTCAATTGATTGTGTGGGTGAAAACTCAAGCAGTGGTTGGAAGAATGGATTATGCACCGATGCATGAACTCATCGCATACGGATGGTATGGAACGCATGAATTCTTAAAATCAAAAGACAAGAGTGTCATCGTTCATCCGAAGCCGAACAAGAGTCCATTCCACCCTACGACTAAGCCTGTGCCACTTATTCGACATCTCATCCTCAATAGCACTCGCATTGGCAATGTCGTTTACGATGCCTTTCTTGGCTCTGGAACATGTCTATTGGCGTGCGAGCAGACCAAGCGAGCATGTATCGCCATAGAGCTTGATCCCGAGTACGTACAGACCGCAATTATTAGATGGGAAAAATTAACAAACTTAAAAGCAATGAAATTATGAAAAGAGAATCAACCCTAAAAAGAAACAAAGTTGAACAGAAAGTCGTCTTGGAACAGCTCCGAAAGATACCGATCGTGCAGATTGCATGTGAGAGAAGCAATATTGGTCGTAGCACCTACTACCGATGGAGACGTGATGATGCGAAATTCAAGAAAGCGACTGACGAGGCCATGCAGGACGGCGAGGAAATGATCAATGATCTTTCCGAAAGTCAGCTCATTACACTCATCAAGGAAAAGAATTTTCCTGCAATCCAATTGTGGCTCAGACAGCATCATCCTAAGTATAGAAACAAGGTCGAACTTACCACCAAGACCGCAGAGGAAGAAGCTCTCACTCCTCAAGAAGAAAAGATGGTGCGTGAGGCTCTCGGATTAACTACAATCGACCATGCATAACCACGACACCGAAGTATCGGCAGAAAAGATTGATGAGATAGTTAAGAATCAACGAGTGAGGCGTGCGACTACAAGAGCCTGTCATCACTGGTTCTTCCACATCTACTTTTCCCACTATGTTAAATACAAGACGGCGCAATTTCATAAGGAATTGTTTGAACTCACCGAAGCGTCTCATAAGACCATGGTTATCGAAGCATTCCGAGGATCAGGAAAGACCACGATCATGGGGACTTCCTATGCGATCTGGTCTATCCTCGGAATGCAGCAGAGAAAATTTGTTTTAATTATCGCCAAGACCGAAAGTCAAGCACGGCAGTATCTTGCAAACATCAAACTGGAGCTTGAGCACAACCGATTACTTAGATTAGACCTCGGACCATTCGAGGAGCCGAATGATGAGTGGCGTGCGGTATCAATCGTGTTGCCGAAATACGGAGCGAGAGTGACAGTAGCTTCAATCGATAACTCGATTCGAGGTATCAAGCACGGGGCGCATAGGCCAGATTTGATAATTGCTGACGACCTTGAGGATTTGGATATCGTCAAAACCCAAGAGAGTCGAGACAAGATGTTCAACTGGCTTATGGGAGACATCATTCCTCTTGGAGACAAGGACACGAGATTAATTGTGATCGGCACGAAGCTTCATAACGATTCGATCATCATGAGATTGAAGAAAGCCATTCTCGAAGGTCGAATGGATGGCGTTGCAAGGGCGTATCCATTCCTTGATGAGAATAATCAGCCTTTATGGAAGGACAAGTACCGAACGGATGCTGAAGTAGAAACTTTGAGAAAATCAGTACCGAGCCTTCAAGCATGGCAGAGAGAATACATGCTCCAGATTATTGCAGATGATGATCAAGTAATTCGTCCTGAATGGATACGATATTACGATTCACTGCCTGCTGATGCGTGTCGGTTCACCGCTACCGGCATTGATCCCGCAATCAGCGAGAAGGACAATGCGGACTATACAGCGATGGTTTCAGGAAAGATATACGGCAGAAAGAAGGCATTGAAGATTTATGTGTTGCCGAATCCTGTGAACGAGCGAATGGATTTCCCGAAGACGATTGAGAAGATTAAGTCGCTGTCAAAGACTTTAGGAAACGCACACGTATGGATCGAGAACGCGGGATACCAGAAGTCGATCATCGACCATCTGAAATCGGAAAACTTTCCCGCAAAGGAATACAAGACTCAAGGATCGGATAAGCGAGCTAGACTGTCACTCATCTCACACCACATTCAATCAGGAACAGTGCTCTTCCCTCGATATGGCGCTGAGAAGCTGATCGAACAGCTCGTGGGCTTTGGCACGGAAAAGCACGATGACCTTTCAGATGCATTCTGCATCCTCGTATGGAGCATGATGGATCAGGAATCGAATATACCAAAGGGGTATCATGCACTCTTTGATGAAAGACTTCTTAATGACAGCTATCAGGAAAGGGTTTCGTATTTCGGAGACAAAAGACTGGGAGTGGTGTTGGCAGACAAAAACAGGACTTACTCAACTATCGTGCTTAGAGCTGAGAATGCGGCTGAGGTTCTGTATCATGAGCCGATGCAGGATGTGACGACAGTCGTCTTAAAAGTTATCGAACTCGCAAAGATACATGACGTGCCGATATCGGACGAGAACATTTTTATCGACAAAGCAGATCGAGGGCAGGAATTGTGCAATCTATTGAGACATCTCGCAGTTGGTCATTTCAACATCAACAAATATGGGAATCGACAACGGTACGGAATCACTATGAATGAGCAACCACAGTTTGATGGCAACCTGTTTGCCGACAATTGGGCGAGGGCATATTCAAAACTGACAGGATGGTTAAGGATTGGAAAGCTTGTAGGGAGACATGTCTTCGATGATCTTCTGTACATGGTTTATGCCGATACGAATGGCAAGAGAAAAATGATTGATCGAGATGAACTTACTGAAGAAGGTATCGACTCGTCTATTCCCGATGCGCTTGTACTCACTATTGCAAAAGACAAGAGAATTATTCAGAGACCAGCACAGCAGGAAGATTTTGAGGAAGATGACTTACCCCAATTTCCATATATTGGGATTTAGATTATTTATTGATTTTCTCCAAAAATAAACTCTTTACCCCTATAAGAAAGATGAATGCCTCCATCTTCATCAGGTTCAATAACAGACATTTCAGTTGTATCTACAACTTTGTCTCCGATATTTTCAAATCCTTCTAAATCTACAACCCCATCATTTGCCAAATAAGTAAGTAAAGCATCCATCTGAATGCTATGCCCGACAACTACAACTTTAACGTTCCTATCTCCTGAAAACTTTCTAACAAAACCTTGTAATCGTTTAATTCCATTTAGATAGCTTTCAGCAACTTCAATAGGTTTAGGAACCTTTTGCTCACCATCATACATTCCCTGAGTCTCAAACCAGTCTCGAACTATGGATGAGTAATCTTTCCCATGTTTATCTAATAAAGATTGCCACGGCTCTTTAACCGTTCCATCTTCCTCATACCACCATTCGTCTTTAAGAAAATCCTTAATAACAAGCGGTAGATCTACAACTACTTTTGCCTCAGGATTATCATCTGCTTCTTTTTTAAGCTCTTCTGCTGCGGACAGGTGACCACGCTGTGCTTTTTCTGATATTGATTCCTGATCGAAAAACAAGACACCCTCTTTCTCTTTTAACAAGCTTTTTGTTTCATCCACATAAACTTCCAAAGTGGAGGTTGTTCGAGCTTCTGTTGAACCACCGCCAAAAAATATAACCGTACCTGGTTCAGATTTTTCAATAATTTCCACGAAATCCTTTGCCCTTTCTTTTGCTTTCTCAATACCTTCTGGTGACAGCCCTTCATATTCAGAGTTTTCCCCTCGAATAGAATGTCTGGTGATTATAGCGTCGGAATTGTTTGGAAAAGACTCTTTCATATCTAGCTTAGAATTTTAATTATTCCAGTATCACCATCTAATTCAACCAAATCCCCAGTCTTTATTATATCGGTAGCCGTCTTAGTACCTATAACACAAGGCTTTCGTAGTTCGCGAGACATGATAGCGGCATGACACAGTACTCCTCCTTCATTGGTAATGATTCCCGCTGAAATCTTCATGGCTGGCACGAAGTCTGGAGATGTCATGGCGGTCACAAGAATTTCACCTTCTTGTAGCTCGGAAGCATTTTTTCGGTCAAGAATGACTCGTGCTATCGCTTGAATCTTACCTTTGTATGCAATCTGTCCTTTTATTTCCTTAATAATTTCTTCGTTTGTTGCAGGATGTAGGATATCAATAAGTTTTTGTCTATCATCTCCAGTAAGCAATGCTTCAGTTCGATATCCAATAAAGTAAGCATAACCATTTTCTAATCTATCCAGTATAACTTCTTTAGAAAGAGTAAGTTTACCAGCCTCAAGACTCTCAAATATTTCCTTGTATGTCATATTGAGTACTGCCTCTATCGGTAAATCAAATAACTTTGATAGAGAATCGAATACATGTCTGTATGAGGAATTCACTAGCATCATATTGTCGACCGATTCAGTTCGAAGAAACATGAACCAGCGAACAAACTCGATTCTATTTTTTAGTTCCTCTGGAATATCCGCACCCTTGAGAAGGCTTGTCGCTTCACCAATTTCTGCATCAGCATGGGTTAATAAGTCTTTTTGTTTTGCATATTCTCCTTCTTTTTGTAGAGATTTAATTCGACTTACATAGTAGTCCTTATCAAAAGGCTCATCATCAATATTATGGAGAGATAGGTGCTTGTACTTCTTCCAATGGGCGTCGAGCGCTTTTTCAAGTTCCTCTCCTTGTAATTGGCTGATATCAAGAATATCTCGCTGTTCTACACTTGATACAGGTAAGTCCATTGGTCTGTAAACACCCTCAAGAAATTCCTTAAGCGATTCTGGTGTATCTTTCCAGATCTTTTCTATTTTTGCGTTTGTGTCTTGTTGAATATTTTCTGCACAAAACCACAGAAATCCAAATTCAAAAAATTGAATCCACCACGAAAGATGATTCTCCAAGTGTTTTTTAATTTGTTCCTTAGACAGTTCTGTTTGTGAGACAGAAGCGGCCAAGTATTTCTCCATTTCAATTATTGTCTTGAGTTCTTCAACGAGATTATTTCCAAAGTCTTTATCTTCGTTCATCTTCTGTAACCAAACCACGGCTGCATTATCGTTAAATTTTCCTGAAAAATATACTTTCTTCACTGGTTCTTTTCCAGTTTCATAAAATCCAAAATCAATACCCCATCTCTTTTCTGCTGCACGAAGCGAATATCGATAGCCATCCATAAAAAGCACGATGCGACGACGAATAAATCCTTGGGAAAGACCTTCTTCTTTAAAAGAAGTGATGTCGTCCCCAAGTTTAGCCATATCAAGACTCATCAATGGATCAGTGAGTAAATCGGGAGTTAATGTATATTTTTGTAATAATTGTTCGATGTTTGTATTCATAAATTTGATTTAAGTTAATGTAGTAATGGGTCTGCTTTGCACAATATAAAACTTTCCGCTTTCAAACGCCCACTCGATGTCACAGGGGAATCCGTAATGTTTCTCGATATTTAAAATTATATCAGCAAGCTCAAGAATTTGAACCTCCTTTAATACCTGAGAGCTTGCCTTTGGTTCATGGATGTTTTTCCATGTATTTCCTCCCGCCGTATTTTTATAGAGTGCCTCGGTTTGTGTTGCTATATTGATATCGAGAATTTTCCGAGGTTCTTTTTCAACCACATAACTATCGGGGGTAATCGATCCCGACACTATTGCTTCTCCCAATCCATATCCTGCTTCAATAATAAGTTGGTTCTTGTCTTCAGTTACAGGATGAACCGAGAATGCAATTCCAGAAATTTCTGAATCAACCATTTTTTGCACCACAACCGCCACAGAAATCTTTGTTGTGTGAAGTTCTTTTTCAAAACGATAAAAGATTGCACGTGGGGTAAAGAGCGAAGCCCAACAGTGCTTAACTTTATTAAGTACATCATTTTCTTTTACGTTCAAATAAGACTCGAGTTGACCTGCCCATGAGTGATCTTGGCCATCCTCTGCAGTGGCCGACGATCGTACGGCTACAAATTCTGAACCAAGTTCTTTGGAAGATTTACTTATTTCAGTTGCAATATCTTTCGGCATCTCTTTGGAAAGAATAAGTGCGCGGATTTTTTCTGATGCTGCTTCCACTAGATGAATCTCCTTGTGACTTAAGTTATCGAGAATTGCATCAATTTCCTGAATAAGATCAGTTTCTCGAAGAAATTGCTCGAAGGATTCCGACAATACAACAAATCCCGGAGGGACCGGGATTCCTGCTTGGGACATCTCACCTAAAGAGGCTCCTTTGCCACCTGCAATGGCAGCATCGTTTTTAGTAAGATTTTTGAATAGTCGAACTAATTCCATAATGGCTATATTAAAGCATAAAAACGACCTTAAGTGAAGCATTTTTAGAGGCATTTAGTACCATAACTTACATATCGGAATTTGTGTAGTCGGTTACCAACCTCGAGACTTTTGAGGGGTCTAGACAGGCTTTGCGAACAGCGTCATCAGTTAGGGGGTGAAAGACGATGATATCGAAGCAATCATAGAAGCCTCAAAGCATTTCAAATACCATGAGCCAACAGGCTCTACTCCTTTTAACCGTATCTCAAAGTTGCCTGAGTCAAAGAGGCATCTGAAGATGGCGATCAGGGAGCGGATTAGGCTATTGGTCGCCTCATACATTTCTCTCGCTTCCTTCATCGACGATGACCTCGTCGATTTTCTTGAGAATGGCGATACCAAGAAGCGCAAAGGAAAAGTCATAAGGATATACAACAGGGTTTTCAGAGATTTTGAGAAATTAAGGAAAGAGGTCGTGGCTTTTGACCCTTTGTCCACACCCGATCCCTAATACTAGGTTTCCCTTTGTTTCCTAGATTTTGTGTGTCTACTTCGTAGACTACTTGCGGTCTACTAAATAGACCAAAAGTAGTCTGAATTTTAGACTAGTCTACCTACTAGACTAGTTTTTCCACAGGTTGTACCTAATACTAAGTTTCTCTATATTTCTCTTTCTTTTGTGTGTTAACAAAGTTAACCAGTTCTGGTTAACGAAATTTACCGATTTTGGTTAACTTCCTTAACCACCTATTGGGTTTTCCACAGGCAAAAGTTACCAACTTCGAGGTACTCGGGACGCTCTGGACTCTTGGGGCGAGTTGCGTCATTCCTTGTGTTGTATGACAAAAATACAAGGACCAGAGCCATTAGGGACTGCGGCCAAAGTAGCAAGCCCCGTAAAGGTGAAATACTGCCTTTACGCAAGAAAGTCGACGGAATCGGAGGAACGGCAGGTTTTGAGCATTGATAGCCAGATCAATGAGATGCTCCAACTGGCAGAAAGAGAAGGATTGGAGATCGTGACCATGAAGCGAGAATCGCACTCGGCTAAGGAGACTGGGCAGCGCCCCGTCTTCAATGAGATCGTGGATGAGATCAAGCAAGGAAAGTTTAACGGCATCCTGACGTGGGCACCAGACCGTATTTCAAGAAACGCAGGCGATCTCGGAAAAGTGATCGATCTTATGGACGGAAATTATCTGCAGGACATCCGCACCTACGGCCAAAGATTCACCAACAGCCCGAACGACAAGTTCATGCTGATGATTCTGTGTAGCCAAGCAAAATTGGAGAATGACAATCGAGGCATCAACGTGAAGCGAGGACTAAGAACCCGATGCGAGATGGGACTATGGGTCGGAACGGCACCGCTTGGATATCTCAATCAAAAGCATATGGACAAGAAAGGTCAGGTGCTTGTGGATCCGCAGAGAGCGCCAATCATCAAGAAGATGTTCGAGAAAGTTGCATATGAGCAATGGTCTGGAAGAAAGGTATACAACTGGATGAGGTTCGAGCTGAATTTCCATACACGTGGAAACAGACCTCTGACCCTGAGTGGTGTGTATCGAATCCTAGAGAATCCCTTCTACTACGGAATATTTGAAAGACCAAGGGAAAGCGGCAACTGGTATCAGGGAAAACATCAGCCCTTGATCACTCAAGAACTGTTCGAGAAAACGAAAGCACAGTTGAAGCGCGACCAGATCGTGCGAGAAACGAAGGAGTTCGCCTTCACCAAACTCTTCACATGCGGATACTGCCAATCAGGCATATCGGCTGAGGAGAAATGGAAGCAACTAAAGGACGGAGGTGCCAACCGCTACATCTACTACTCATGCTCACGAGCTAGGGACCGAAACTGCAAGAACAAATATATTCGTGAAGAAGAACTGATTACTGAACTTCTGAAAATTCTCGACAAGGTGAACATCAACGAGCTTGGCATGAGGCAGAAGCTTGAGGAGGAGATAAATCGATACAATATATTCCAAAGATCTGTGCTTGGAGCAACGGAGAAGATAAAGACCGACAAGGATACCGATATCCGAAACTACGCCAAGTACATCCTCAAGGAAGGCATGACGAGTGAGAAGCGGGAGCTGTTGGCCAATCTGCGATCGAGAATTATATACAAGGATAAAACGCTGACATTGGTGAAGGAATAAGCCTTTCGGCTGTAATCCGCCGTAATCGGCTACATACCTTATAGCCGTATTAATCTGATACAAACTAATACTATCTGATACATCGTGTGTATTAGATAACTGGTTGCATTTAGAAACCAACAAGCATATACTTATGCCATGTCTGCAACCAAAGACGACAAACGAAAATTCTATTGGCACGCCAACACAAGCAGTGGTGGCACTTTGAGCCTCGGTGTTGATTTGACTGGCGAATTTTCCAAGGAGGAAAAAGAGAGTGCGCTCGCTGAAGGCATCCGAGCCTGCGTAGAAAATATGGAAAATCAGGGATATATTCCCCATAACGCCTCACTCATGTCTTCTGGCGATGTGGCTAGAGAATATGGCAAGACACGGCAGTACTGGGAGAAACTTCTGAACGAGGGAAAGATTCACTACAAGGAAACATCTGCAGGAAGAATCACAACGAATCTCTGGGTGCAGGGATACCTGAACGACCGTGAACAGGTAAACAAATACGTTCTGAACGTGAGAGACATACTGGATACGATTGATGCCACGAAACGCAGTGGCGGTCGAGTTGTTTGCTCTGTTTGCGGTAAGGAAAACTTTGAATTCCACGTAAACGGAGATGCCAACATAAACGGAATCTGCCGAGCCTGCGGATTCCATGTCCACACGACCAAATAATTTATGAAAAAGAAAACCAAGAAAAAGATTGCGAAGAAAAGAGTAACTGTCACAGCACCGCAGACTCAGGCAATCCGCGCACTCGCGGAACAGCTCGGGAAGCTCATTGCTCTTTCGGGATTCCGAAGCTCCTTTTCTTTGACGACCATTGCTAAAGAAAGGGGTCTGTCGAAATATCTTCCCGCCAAGGCGGCCAACAAAAAGGAATCTTTCTACGAGTTCCTGCGAAATCTTTACTGCCAGAAGCCGAGAACTATAAAAATCCTCGTGCGAGAGATGCTACCGAAGGCGATAGAAAAGCGACACGAGAAAGGCGATCCCGTATTGGAAGCTGAAGCTCTTGGACTCTCAGCGCGACTTAAGGCTCTCAACATTGATCTTGAATCAGAAATTGTGGCAATGAATCTTCCAAAGGAAAGACCGAAGACAGTTCCGCCTCCGATAGCGATTCAGAAAATCTTGGATGCATACGTTCTTCATCCCTCACTTCTTCCTGACTGCAAAAAGATGTTCATCGAAGGTCATATCAACGAGTCAGTGAGGAAAGCTCTTGAAAGGTTCGAGAAGACGGTCCAAGACCTTACAAGCACTCATGACAAGCAAGGACCTGATTTGATGGCGGCTGTTTTCAGTGAACAGAACCCGAAAATAAAGTTCAACGCTCTATCAACACCGCAGGAGATCAATAAGCAACTCGGCTTCAAGCTCACCACCATGGGTATTATGCACTGGTGGAGAAACAATCTTAGCCACGGCGACGAAGATCAACTTCCGCACCACGATGCGCTCGGTCGCCTTATCATGGTCAGTAATCTATTCCACGAAATTGACGGGAGAATAATTTAGACAGAGCGAGTATCAATAATTACCTCCCGAACAACTTCACCTCTCCCGTTTCACTATCCTGAGCAACGAAATCAATCATCGTTGCACCGTCATCACCGACATTCTTATCAAGCGACCATGCTTGAAGGGGTCGTATGCCACGACCAGAATATTCGAGCGTTTTAAACAAGTAGCCAAGAAATGATCCGGTGTATTTGTAACAGCGAATACAGCCATGGATCTTGTCTTCAATGTCATCGGTGTAACCCTTCCATTTAAATAGCGGGTAATATTTATCGACCCAATCATCGACGACATACTTCAGCCACTTCGTAAGTTCTAATTGAGCGAGAATATTTCCTTTCTGGGCGATTCGGACAAGAGCGATGATCAGCTGATTCCTTGTTTCCTTATCACCATCATCAACAAGAGCGACAAAGGTGTAGAGCTTGTCTTTGTACTTCGTAAGTATGATATCCACCTCTATCTGATTCTCGTAAGGCTTGGCAACCTTGCGTTTGTAACGCATCCAGCACTTTGCATACTTAGGATCGAGGGCCGCTGTGACCTTGTCCCAGTCTATGTGGTTATTTTCGGTTCTAAAGTTAACTCTGATGAAGTGATATACGAGAGGAGAACGGGTAGAAATCCAAGAACTGCTAAATGTTTTAGGCTTTTCTTTCTTGAGAAGTTTAGTGATGGTTTTAATAGCTTTCCCAAAATTCATTTCATAATTATATAAACAACAAAACACCAAGAGAATTCTCTTGGTGTTTTGTGCAATCTAGTAGGTACGTGGGTCGCCCTACTCCCGCGAGTAATAGGGTCACGCCGATACTAAATTGTCAAGGCGGAGACGGAGGGATTCGAACCCTCGGGACCCTTTTAAAGGCCCACCTCTTTAGCAAAGAGGCACATTCGACCACTCTGACACGTCTCCATGTGGTTTGTAGAGACAAGATACCATATTTAGTGGCAAAGTGCGACACAATTTACATTGACGCCAAGTTTGCACTGTAGCATAGCCGATATGGCTTCAAAACTGGCCCCAGTTGTAACTACGTCATCTATACAATATATATATGGTATATGCGGTTTGTACGCCATTTGTTGCTCTACGAGTGGATTTTCGATCACAGATTGCCTAAAATACTCTTCAAATCTTTCTGAAATTATAAATCTATCTTTTGACCATTTAAACCTTTCGGCACGGTTTCCAAAGTGTTGTGCTTGTTTCTGTGTGCCACTTTTTAGATTTGGCAAAATGGCATGCGTGCAAATTGTAAAAAAATTCGTAGATTGTCGCTCGATGAATCCCTTCGAATGAGTATTTCCGACATAATCAATGTACAAAAGTAATTCTTTCATATGATCAAAATCTTTTTCACCTTTAAAATAAGTCGAAGATGGACAGTGTACTAATACAACTGATTTTTGAAAGGGAATTGCGCAGATACGGTCGGATACTATAGAGACAAGCTCGTCATACAGATGATCACCGAGTATTTCGAGTGCTTCTCTAGATGCTTTATTTTTATAATATTTAAATTGCCACACCAGTCGTTTAATTTCTAGATTGCGATAGTTAAATTTATAGAGAACTGGTACTTTTGCTTCAGTGAATGTGCACAAATTGTCCATTTTAACTTTTGATTGTTTGTTGCTTTGCGACGTGAAAATTTCTGCGCCTATTTCAACTTCATTATGTTTAATACTCTTTGATGGAAAAAGTACAGCTATAAGGAAAAAGAGCCCATTGAGCATAATTCGTACTGTATTTGTAAAAAACCTTATTGCTAATGTAGTAATTGCTATTTTCATTGTTACGGGAGTGATATATACTAGAGAGCAAGCGCATCGTGTAGACGTATTGTACTTAGAACATGTCAAATTTCCTTCAAAATTTCTTCAAGCAGCCTAACGAGAGTGTCATTGGTGTTGATGTGGGTTCTTCATCTATAAAAGTTGTACAACTTCGCAAGAAAAAAGGACGAGCGGTACTTGAAACCTATGGTGAATTGGCACTTGGTCCATACGCAGGGTTGACAGTCGGTCAATCTACTAACTTGCCGGCTGATAAAATTGCCGAGGCAATCAAAGACGTACTCAAAGAGGCGAATGTGACTACTAATAGCGCCGGTGTGTCTATTCCGTTCAAATCAAGTCTCGTATCTCTTATTGATCTTCCGTCAGCTGATCCGCATCAACTTCAGGAAATGATTCCTCTTGAAGCACGAAAATATATTCCAGTTCCTATCAATGAAGTGACTATGGATTGGTGGGTGGTGCCAACTGATTCTGCGAGCGATCTTGATTTTGCTGAGGGTGTTGATGAAGATAATAATCAGGTCTCAGATAAGCATAAGATTCAGGTGCTTGTGGTCTCTATTCACAATGATGTCTTGAGTACGTACAGCTCAATTGTGCGTGATGCTGGACTCAACACAAGTTTCTTTGAAATAGAAATGTTTAGCTCAACACGTGCACTTCTTGCTGGTGAAAATCTGCCCGTGATGATTTTTGATATGGGTGCGTCCTCTACGAAGATTTATATTTTGGAAAAGGGGGTTGTGAAGTATTCACATATTATCAATCGTGGCTCACAGGAAATCACCGTAAGCATTTCGAAGGGTATGAATCTGACATTTGACCGTGCGGAGCATTTGAAACGAAATCTCGGTGCAGGTTCTCCAGGTGAAGAAAAAAATATCTATGAGATTGTTTCTTTGACACTTGATTATATTTTCTCTGAGGCAAATACAGTTATATTAAACTATCAACGAAAATTCAATAAAGCCATTAGTAAGGTGATTTTGACAGGAGGGGGTGTATCAATGAAGGGGGTACTTGAAATGGCACGAGCGAATTTTCAAACTGAAGTTGTAATGGGAACTCCATTCAATAAAGTAGAATCACCAGCCTTTCTCGAAGATGTGTTAAAGGTTACTGGTCTCGAATTTTCTACTGCACTTGGTCTCGCACTTCGAAAATTGCAAGAATTGAACTAAAATATACACAACTCTATTGTCGTTTATTTCCACGAAGTGATATAATAAAACACGAAATAGGTATAAGCGCACATGGAAACAAAATTCCAAACATCATTTATTCCAAAACAACCAGTGACAGCAGAAGCTCCCCATCATGCTTCGGCGTCAAGTCTCTTTTTCTTGCTCTCATTTATTGCGTTTATGGCGAGTGTAGCCGCAGCCGGAGGTGTCTTTATATATGCACAAGTTGTAAATAAAAGCATTCAAGCTGGAACAAACCAGCTCACTTTGAATAAGAACGCATTTGATCCAAATACGATCAGCGAGCTCACGAGACTAAACGATCGAATCAATGCTGCTGAAACACTGCTCAAGAAACACAAGAGCGTCTCAACTCTATTCCTTGTGCTCGCCAATTCAACACTTAGAAATGTTCGATTCAATGATTTTTCATATGCCGGAACTGATGACAAGATCAGCCTTACGATGAAAGGACAGGCGACGAGCTACGAAACTGTAGCACTTCAGTCAAAAGAGTTCACTAATCCAGATTTGAAAAATGTATTTAGAAGCCCGCTCTTTGGTGATCTGACACTTGATAATCAGGGCAATGTTTCATTTACATTTTCTACAAATATCGACCCTCTTCTAGTTGATTACTATAAACTCAAGAAAGAAGAATATTCTGCAAATGGTGCACCGGCAAATTTTAACTCTGGATCAACTGGGGTAAATGGCGGAATGGATAGTGGTGTAGATTTTAATGTAGGTGATGAAAGTGCTGCAGGTGCAGCTGATAATGGTAAAGGTTTTGTGCAAACATCAGGCGATAAGACTAATGGCACCAATAAAGCTTCAAATAATTAAACCAAGAACATGAAAAGAATAATGCCAATCATCTTTATACTCGGAGCCATCGCACTGTTCTTTTTCTACACGAATCCACAGTATCAAACATTAAAGTCTCATGTTGACGATCGAGATAAAATCGTAGAAGCAAACAATAAAGCTGCTACACTCCGAGCAGTTCGACAAAAACTTACAGACGATCGAAAGAAAATCTCACAGGACGATGCTGATAAGATCAAGAAGATGCTTCCTGATGGTGTTGAAAATGTTGGCCTTATTATCGACATCGATAACATTGCCGGTATTTATGGTATGCGGATTAGAAATACTCGCGTGAATGACGGATCAACTTCTGCGTCAAAATCTGCAGCGGTCGTAGCTGGTCCTGATTCAAAAAAATACGGTACCATCTCACTTTCGTTCTCAGTTACTTCAACTTACGAAAACTTCATCGCTTTTCTAAAAGATTTGGAGTCGAGCGAGCGTTTGGTTGATGTAACTGCACTTACATTTACTTCAAATAAAGATGGTCGATATGAGTTTAATGTAACATTGCAAACATATTGGCTCAAATAATAAAACCATGTTTAATATCAAAAAAATCATAATCATAGCTGTCGTCATCATGCTTGCATTTGTGGGATATAGTATGGTAACTGGAAAGGGGGGATCGAGCACATCTTCGAATTCAAAGGTGATTACAAAACAATCCATTGCTTTTGCACAAGCTGGTCAAGCTGGCTCAGCTGCACTTGATGGTCCTGGTAAAGAATTCGTTACCCAGCTTTTAGCGATTCAAAGTATTAAATTTAATCTTAATCTATTTGCTGATCCTGTATATCAAGGTCTTCGGTCATTTAGTAAGCAAATTATTCCTCAGGAAATAGGCCGCCAAAATCCTTTTGCGCCACTTGATACTGACTTTTCTGCACTTGGAGGCAGTGCATCGCTTTCAAACTCTTTCGGTGATGCATTTGATGTCGGAAGTATTGAAACAATTTCAAAACCAACCTCAACCTCAACAAAACCTGCTACAAAACCTGCTACAAAGAAATAATTGCGTAGCGTAAAATAAAATACATGACTTTTCTCGATACACTCGCAAAACAGAACATTATTACACCAGATGATGTGACATATATAAAAGAAGAAGCGGCTTCAAGTGGGCGGCCTGTAGAAGAAGTGCTTCGTGAACGTGGTATTAGTGCATCCGCAATCGCTAAAGCAAAAAGCGAACTTCTTAATATTCCAAGTGTTTCACTTGAAGATAGGGAAGTTCCATTTGAAATTCTTAAATTCATTCCAGAAGAATCAGCGCTTCATTACAAAATCATTCCGATCAATATAAAAGATGGAGTGCTTGAAGTGGGTGTGGTTGATCCCGACAATATTGAAGCTCGAGACGCTCTCAATTTCATCTCCGCTAAGGCAAATATGCCATTTAAGGTATATGTTGTTTCTGAGGATGACTTTCAGAAAGTTCTTCAGTCGTACAAGGGTTTTACAGGTGAAGTAAATAAAGCGCTCGGTGATCTCGAATCTGAATTCAATACTGCAAGTGCAAATATTGAAATGAGTCGTGATGATGAAATCGTGACAAAAACTGGTGCTGATGGACAGGTTAATATTATCGAAGATGCTCCGGTGACAAAAATTGTAGCTACAACACTTCGATATGCAATTGAAGGTGAGGCATCTGATATTCACATCGAACCGCTTCGAGATAAGGTACGTGTGCGATTTCGAGTAGATGGTGTTTTAAATACAAGCCTTGTCCTTCCGATCAAGGTACTCGATGCAGTAGTGGCACGAATTAAAGTGCTTTGTAATATGAAGCTTGATGAAAAACGAAAGCCTCAGGACGGACGATTTTCTGCAAGAATCGATGGGCGAAAAATTGACTTCCGTGTTTCTACGTTCCCAACATATTTTGGTGAAAAAGTAGTGATGCGAATCTTGGATCAACAAAGGGGTGTGCAGGCACTTGATAAACTCGGTCTTCCTGCACGAAGTCTTGAGATGATTCAAAAAGCGCTCAAGCGTCCCTATGGTCTCATACTTATCTCTGGGCCAACTGGTTCTGGTAAAACCACAACACTGTATTCAATGATCAATGCAATTGATAGAGAAACACAAAACGTACTTTCACTCGAAGACCCAGTGGAATACAACATCGAGGGTATGAGCCAGTCACAGGTTAGACCTGAGATCGGCTACACCTTTGCATCTGGACTTCGAACAACACTCCGGCAAGACCCAGACATTATCATGGTGGGAGAAATTCGAGATAAAGAAACGGCGCAGCTTGCAATCCAAGCGGCACTTACTGGTCACTTGGTACTTTCAACAATTCACACCAACAGCTCAATTGGTATTATCCCTCGACTTATTGATATGGGTGTAGATCCATTCCTTATCGCACCGACACTAATCCTCGGTATGGCACAGCGACTTGTAGGTAAAGCATATGAACCTGCTGTTAAAAAAGTAGCGACGGATGAAAGCTTGAAAATCTTTATTGATAAACAATTTGAAGATTTACCAGAAAGTTTCAAAAAAGAATTACCTTCACGTGATGAGATTTTGGAAATCGCACCTACGGCTGAATGTCCAAAGGGAACAAAAGGACGACAAGCGGTGTTCGAGGTGTTTGAAATGGATAAGGATTTGGAGAAAATTATTCTCAAAGACCCTACTGAGCCTGCGATTTACAGTATGCTCCGACAGAAGGGTTATACAAATATGAAAGAAGATGCAATCATCAAAGCACTTCAAAAAGTTATCCCGTTCGAAGAGGTGAGCACTGTATAGTGTACTGTGTAAAACCATATAGATAGAGCGCCTGTTTGGCTGGTATACTTATATACATAACATGAACGCCAATACTAATACTCCATATAAGATACTGATAGTTGATGATGATAAATTCCTTTTGAATATGTATTCGGTAAAGTTTCAGAAGGAAAAATTTGATGTAACTGTAGCGAGCGATGGACTTGAAGCGCTTAAAAAACTCCAAGGTGGTTTCGTGCCTGATGCGATTGTTCTTGATATCGTGATGCCAGTTATGGATGGCCTCGAATTTTTGGAAAAAATGCGTGGTGAAAATCTTGCAAAGAACGCAACTGTTCTTATTCTCAGCAATCAAGGTCAATCATCTGACATTGATAAGGCAAAAAAACTCGGCATCGATGGGTATATTGTAAAAGCTACAACAATCCCTTCGGAAGTGGTGACAGAAGTATTACGGATGTTATCAAACAAGAAGCTGACTTCGTAAAAAAATGAGAATTGCCACATGCTAATTGTAAAAAAATTTTAAAAATAAAAAACAATGAATTACCAAGACGAACTTAATGATTTGCTCGGAACTGTCGTAAGAGAAGGTGCATCGGATCTTCATTTATCCGAAGGTCGGCATCCGACTATTCGAATGAACGGATCGCTTTTTCCGCTCGTCAAAAAAAATGTCCTTACCCATGATGATATTGTCGGGCTTCTTACCTTGATGCTTGGTGCGGAAAAAACAAAAAAGTTCACTGAAAAAAAAGAATTCGATTTTTCATATCAGTTCGAAAAACAGGCACGATTTAGAGGTAATGCATATGTACAGCAAGGTTTTTATGGTGTTGCACTCCGTCTAATTCCAAAGCAGATTCGAACACTTGAGGAATTGAGTCTCCCTCCTGTACTTGAAACTTTTAGCAAGAAAAAACAAGGTTTCTTCCTTGTAGTAGGTCCGGTAGGGCAAGGTAAATCAACAACACTTGCTTCTATTATTGAAATGATCAATCAAGATCGACCTGAACATATCATCACAATTGAAGATCCGGTTGAGTATGTGTATGAACAGAAGAAGTCGATTATCGATCAACGAGAGGTCGGTATTGATACTGATTCATTCGAATCGGCACTCATCTCAACGCTTCGACAAGATGTAAATGTCATTCTTCTTGGAGAAATGCGAGGCCACGAAACTATGGCTGCTGCTGTGACAGCTGCTGAAACTGGTCACATGGTTTTTTCAACACTTCACACAAACAATGCTGCGCAGACCATCGATCGTATTATTGACACTTTCCCGCCAAATCAGCAGGATCAAATCCGAGTACAACTTGCAGCGTCACTCACTGGTATTTTCTCACAGCGACTTATTCCTCGAATCTCTGGAGGTATGATTCCTGCCTATGAACTTTTGATTTCAAATAGTGCTGTAGCAAACCTGATCCGAGAAAAGCGAACTCACGAAATCAACACTGTGATTGAAACTGGTGCAGCAGAAGGTATGGTTGATATGAATCGATGCTTGGCTGAACTTGTACGAAGAGGTGAAATTACTATCGAAAGTGCATACCAGCACTCGCTCAATCCAAAGATTCTCGAAAGATTGATATAAGGTATAATGGAATAAACATCCAGATTGAATCGAAAAAAAATAACACATGCTTTTCAAATACAAAGCCATCAATCAAAGCGGAGCGGAAACTGAAGGATCAATCGATGCGGTTAATGTTGATATTGCTATCAGTTCACTCCAACGACGTGGTTTCGTAATCACAACTATCAAACCTGCGGATGATGCTGGTGGTTTTTTTGGTAGAGAGATTACACTCTTTGATCGAGTTAAAGTCAAAGATGTTGTGATCTTATCACGACAGATAGCAACGCTTTTTACTGCACAAGTTTCAGCGCTTCGCATATTTAAACTCCTTGCAGCTGAATCAGAAAATCGTGCACTCCGAAAAGTTCTCTTTGAGATATCAGAAGATATTCAAGCTGGGTCAACCATTTCTGGTGCATTGGCAAAACACAGTCGAGTGTTTACAAGTTTTTATGTGAACATGGTGAAGGCGGGTGAAGAATCAGGGAAACTCGACGAAACATTTGCATTTCTCGCTGACTATCTCGACCGAAACTATGAAGTAACTTCAAAGGTTAAGAATGCTTTGATCTATCCTGCATTCGTAATCCTAACCTTCATTGCGGTGATGGCTTTGATGCTTACTGTTGTAATTCCAAAGATTGGATCAATTCTGGAAGGATCAGGTCAAGCCGTACCAATCTATACAAAGATCGTTCTCGGAGCTAGCGGATTTTTAGTTGATTTTGGTCCATTTATTTTAATTCTTCTTGTAATTGGTGGATTCTTCTTGTTTAGATTCATGCGAACACAAGCCGGTAAAGATGCATTTGCTCGAATCAGAATTCAAATTCCATATCTTGGAGATTTGTATAAAAAACTATACCTCTCACGAATTTCAGATAACCTAAATACAATGCTTTCAAGTGGTATCCCTATGCTGAAAGCTATTGAACTTACCGCAAATGTAGTAGACAACCGTGTATATGAAGACATCATGAAGCAGACACTTGAGCAGGTTAAGTCTGGAGGTTCGCTTTCCGATGCGCTTGCACAACACCAAGAAATTCCTGGTATTCTTGTGCAAATGGTGCGAGTGGGTGAAGAAACTGGAGAACTTGGAAATATCTTGAAAACTCTCGCAAAATTCTATCAGAGAGAGGTGGTAAATGCAGTGGATACCTTAATCAACCTTATTGAACCAGTGATGATTGTGGCACTCGGTCTCGGTGTAGGTTTCCTCCTTGCAGCTGTGCTCATTCCGATTTACAACATATCTGCGGGTCTCTAATCGGGTAGTTATCCACAAGACTCCTAAGAAAGGCATATTTACAGCCTCAAATATTGATATAATGAAGTTACATTTTGGTCTGTCGAGGATCAAAACTTTAGGGCTGGTATATACAGTCTTAATCGGTAAAATTTAACAGAAATTCTTTCAACAATTATTTAATTATGAAAACTCGAGGTTTCACACTTATCGAACTCTTGGTTGTAATCGCAATCATCGGTATCCTATCTTCAGTTGTTCTTGCGTCTCTTACAACAGCGCGAACACGAGGACAGATCGCAGCGGTACAGTCACAGCTCTCAAACATGCGAGCTCAGGCTGAACTTTACTACAGCACAACTGGTAACAATTCTTACGGTACTGCTTCGACAGATACAACATGTTCAACTGGTGGCGTGTTCACAGGAACAAACGGTCTTTCTGCACTTGTAACAGGTGTACGAAATAACGGTGCAACTGTAACATGTTCAAACACTACAACAGCTTGGTCTGTAGTAGGTGCTCTTGGAGGTACTAACTATTGTGTGGATAGCACAGGAGTTTCAGGTACATCTTCATCAGCAACAGCTGATGGTGCTTGCTAAGCCTAGCTTAGTTTAGTTTCAAAACTGCAAAGACCATCTTGGTGTAAAAACCGGGTGGTTTTTGTTTTGTACTATTTATCGTATACGCTCTGTATCAATTAAGTGAATATTTTCTGCAAAAAATATTTTGCGTGAGGGGTGAGTTCGCGGTATTATTAGGAAGTGAATACACTTTTACTTATAGGATTTTTTTTATTTGGATTGATTATCGGAAGTTTTTTAAATGTGGTTTTATTTAGATTTAATACAGGGCGTGGAGTAGGGGGACGATCGAAATGTTTTTCGTGTAAGCGCACTTTACGTGCGATTGATCTTGTACCTGTTTTGAGTTACCTAGCATTTCGTGGTCGATGCCGAACTTGTAAAAGTAAAATATCTTTTCAGTATCCTGCAGTTGAAATTCTTACCGGATTACTTTTTGCTTGTGTATATACTTTGTATGCACCATTACTCCTCGTGCACCTTGAAGTGTTTGTGATTCAAATGATTTTCGCGTGTATTGTGATGTCACTTTTAGTATTGATTATTGTGTACGATATTCGACATAAAATTATTCCTGATGCTTTTGCGTACACATTTGCCATGGTGGTATTTGTTGCTATGTTTGTTTTAATTAATGAGCAAGGTTATGTATATTTTGCTATTCCACGACTGATTGATCTGTCAGCAGGTCTCATCTTGGCTTTCCCTTTTTACTTTCTCTGGCTTGTATCTCGTGGAAGGTGGATGGGTCTTGGAGATGCAAAGCTCGCGCTCGGTATGGGATGGTTTCTTGGATTATCTAGAGGCGCGACGGCAGTGATCTATGGATTTTGGATTGGTGCAGGACTCTCAGTGCTTCTGATGATTATTTCTAAAATTCTGCCGAAATATAATTCGCACCTGTCGATGAAGAGTGAGATTCCTTTTGCACCATTCTTGATAACTGGTCTTCTTATCGTCTATTTCTTTGGGTATAATATGTTTGAAGTATTACTTTAATTGCAAAATCGATTATTGTAGCTCACATCCTAAATTATGAAGTTCATGAAAACATTTCTCAAAACTCTCAGAAAAAACACTTTGTATGAACGTAAAAATAGAGGATTTAGTCTCCCGGAACTTATCATTGTGATCGCTATTTTTGCTATTATTAGCTCGATTGCTTTGTTCAATCAAGGGCGTCTCAGTAGTAGTGTACTTATTACCAATATGGCATATGAAGTCGGCCTAGCTGTCCGTGAGGCACAGGTTTACGGAATCGGTGTACGAAGTGAAGATCAAGGTCAGAGCTTTACGGGCCAATATGGTGCACACTTTAGTGTTGCTGATGATGTATCTATTCGTCAGGTCATTGTATATGCTGATTTAAATGGAGATTATGTTTACACACCTGGCGAAGAAAAATATTTCTATCCATTTACAAATCAACGAGGTAACAGGGTGATGGCACTTTGCGCAGGCGATATGCCACCTGAGGTGCCTTGTACTCCAACTTCTCCAACCGCTGTTCAAAATCTAGATGTGGTGTTTAAGCGTCCAAATCCCTCTGCGCTTGTGTACGGCGATGGAGAGTATCGAGATGGTAAAGCTTATATAGTTTTAAATGCGGTAACCAATGATGATTGTCGAGTAGTGATTGTCGAATCAACCGGTCAAATTCGTGTCGAAAATTCTTCAAAAGGATCATGTCAAAACTCAAATTAACAATTAAAAAATATTTTACGCGAAATAAAGAGGTGCAACGAGATTGTACTTCAAAGAAAGGTGGATTTACTTTGGTTGAAATGCTCGTAGCGGTCGGTTTGTTTTCAATAGTAATGGTAGTTGCTGTGTCTGCTATTCTTTCTGTGATTAGCAACAATAAAAAGTCACAAGGTATTAATAATGTGGTAAATAATTTGAACTTTTCAATCGAAAGTATGGTTCGAGACATGAAAACGGGGTATTTGTATAAATGTCCGGCTGTAAATGGTGTGTACTCAACAGGATGGCCGATCACCAAGGAAACAGAGTCAGAAGCGAACGCAGATCTCTGTACCGGAAATGGTGCTCATGATACGGTGGCATTTTTTTCAACACTAAATAGCACAGGTGTAGAAGCGGTGGAGTATAAGTTCATTGCACCAGAAACAGTTGATGGTGTGTATTCGCCTGGGCATATTGTAAAACGAAGGCAAATTGGAGGATATGTTGACCTTACTTCGCAGTCAGATGTAGATATTCAGAGTATGAAGATGTATGTTAATAGTCCGATACCTGGGACTGGAACACAGCCAAGTATTTTCTTGATTGTAACAGGTAAAGCTCGAATTTCTGATAGTGAGGTTACAGATTTTGGATTGCAGACATTTATTTCTCAAAGAATTCTTAATCTCTAAATCAAATGAAAATTCTCACAAAAATTTTTCCAAAAAAATTTACGAAACATTCACATGCAGGTTTCACTATTCTCGAGACTTTGATTGCTATCTCTATACTCGTGCTCGCTTTGACTGGTCCTATTGCGATAGTGGCGCAAGCGCTTCGGTCTTCATATTTTTCAAGAGATCAAATCACTGCATACTATCTTGCTCAAGAGGCAATTGAATATCTTCGAAATAAGCGGGACAACTCTGGTCTTCAACAATCAACAGGCGCAGATCAATGGACTGAATTGATGACCACAGACACGGGCGTGAATATGGTCAATGCTGGTCAGAGTACGACGCTCCGTGCGTATCTCGTCCGTGACTTCACAGGGTATGCTTTGAAGCAATGTGTTTTGGCTACCGATCCATCACCTTGTCCATATATTAGTTACAATACAGATGCATTTGATCCGGAATCGAGTGCTGTTCTCTATGGCGATGTGAACTCTACTGAGGCTTCAAATTTCATTCGTGAGATTATCGTAAATGAACCTCCAGCAGGTACGAGTGAGACTTCTCCGGGACTCCGTGAGCTTGTGGTAACGGTAAATGTTTTCTGGCGACTAACCGATGGAACGTTTGCTGCACCTGTTACTATTAGGGAACATATGACTAATTGGCAGCTCGAGAAGCAAGATCCAGAAAGTGGAGAATAATATTATGAATACTAAAAAAAATATAAAATCGCAGAGTAATAGAAAGATATCGAATAGTGGCTTCACCTTGTTTATTGCATTGATTGTTTCAAGTCTCTTGCTTGCGATCGGGCTTTCACTTGGTACGATTATCTTGAAGCAACTTGTATTTTCAAATACAGGGAAAGAATCTCAGCTTGCATTTTACGCAGCAGACTCAGGTGCAGAGTGTGCGCTTTACTGGGATCGAAAAGACTCAACGGGTTACACAACATTCGACGGAGCTTTTGCTACCTCGAGTGAATTCAAAGATATTTTGTGTGGAACTGGTGGACCACAAACACCGTCAACGGCACAAGTTGGTAGTTTTGATAAATCAATTTCTGCAGATCTTCTTCAGGCTACAACAACCTTTTATGTAGATTATAGTGATCCTGATAATGAAAATCATAAAGCGTGCGCAAAAGTTACAGTCTTCAAATGGACAGATACAAGTACACCAATTCCAACTGATCATACTCAGGTTGATTCGCGAGGATATAATGTTCCGCTTGATGGCGCAGCGGTAGGCCCCGATGTCGATCCTGTGGTAGGTGCAAAATGTAATCTTACTGATTCTAATCGAATCGTAGAGCGTGCGGTACGGATTGAATTCTAACCTTAAATAAAGGCTGTTTTATGCTAGTATGTACCCATGAAAAAAGGGGACAATAAGGTGGGGAATAAGCTTGAAATCAAAGCTCGAATTGAAAAGCTGCGGGCTTCTATTGAGCATCATCGATACAATTATCATGTGCTTGATAAGGAGGAGATTTCGGCAGAAGCCCTTGATTCTTTGAAACGTGAGTTGGCAGATCTTGAAACGGCACATCCTGAATTTTTAGATCAATATTCACCATCACAGCGTGTAGCTGGTCAGCCTTTAGCTCAATTTGAAAAAGTGCAGCACAAGGTCCAGCAATGGTCATACAATGATGCATTTACCGAAGAGGACATGCGAAACTTTGACCAGCGTGTGAAGCGATTTATTAAAGACGCTTTTGGAGAAGTTGGTACAGCTCGAGTACCTGATCCAACATATGTATGTGAATTGAAAATTGATGGTCTTAAAGTTGTTCTAGAATACATTGATGGAAAATTGGTCACAGCTTCTACTCGAGGGGACGGAAAAGTTGGTGAAAATGTCACTCACAATGTTCGTACCATAGAATCTGTGCCACTTGTTTTGAAAGTCGATCATGCAAAAAAAACCACTACGGTGGATGTTCTAGGTGCGAAGGTTCCAAAACAGCTTATTGCCGAAGGTGAAGTATGGCTTTCAAAATCTAACTTCGAAGAATTAAATCGAGAGCAAGAAAAACAAGGTCTACCTCTTTATGCAAATCCACGAAATGTGGCAGCTGGATCTATTCGACAACTTGATCCAAAAATAACAGCATCGCGTAAGCTTGATATGTTCGTATATGACTTGTCACTCATATCTCCTGATTTTGTTGGCGCAAAACCTAAACTACAGTACGATGAGCTTCAGTATCTAAAATCTCTTGGTTTTAAAGTTAATCAATATGCACGTGTATGTAAAAATATTGATGAAGTAATTAAGTTTTGGATCGAATGGAACGCAAAGTCTAAAAAACAAGATTATTGGGTTGATGGTGTAGTAGTGAAAGTAAATGAGATTAAATATCAAGAAGCTCTCGGATATACTGGCAAGGCGCCACGATTTGGTATTGCTTTTAAATTTCCTGCGGAGCAGGTGACAACTCTAGTAGAAGATATCCGACTTCAAGTTGGACGAACTGGGGTGATTACTCCAGTGGCTCATCTTCGGCCGGTGGAGGTAGCAGGTTCAACCGTCTCTCGAGCGACTCTTCACAATCAAGATGAAATCGATCGACTTGATGTACGAATCGGTGATACGGTGATCTTGCAAAAGGCCGGTGATGTTATTCCAGATATTGTAAAAGTTCTCACTGAACTTCGTCCGAAAAGTGCCAAGAAATATGCATTTCCAGAAATCGTACCAGAGTGTGGAGGTGACGGTAGAATTGAACGGATTCCTGGGCAGGTAGCATACCGGTGTGTCTTTCGAGGTGGAGCAAGTGAGCATAAACGAAAGCTATATCACTTTGTTTCTAAAAAATGCTTCGATATTGACGGGCTTGGTCCAAAGCAAATCGATGCATTTCTCGAGCAAGCCTTGATATCGACTCCTGATGATATTTTTACTTTGAAAAAAGGAGACCTCTTGGCACTGCCACGTTTTGCAGAAAAATCTGTTCAGAATCTAATCGAATCAATCGAAAAAGCGCGAACGGTTACATTGGCTCGATTTATTTTCTCACTTTCTATTGACCATGTAGGGGAGGAGACAGCAGAAGATATTGCAAATCATTTTGGTTCATTTGAAAAGTTTTATGAAGTTGTAGTGGATGGAAATAGGATGGACGGAACGAAAACTGCGCGAAATACTTCGAGAGGTATTGTGCTTACTGGTGGTTCAGAAAAATTGGCAGAAATTTACGGTATCGGTGAAGTTGTTGCTGAGTCTATTATCAAATGGTTTTCTCAAAAAGAAAATCTAGCGCTTATTGATAGGCTTTTGAAGCATGTGATTGTGATTTCGCAAAAGAAAAAAACAGCATCTGGTGCTTCAGATTTGGTGACAAAATACCCAGAAGTATTTGGAAAAACTTTCGTGCTCACGGGTACGCTTGCTGGTATGTCTCGGGATGAGGCGAAGGTGCTCATTAAAGAGCGAGGCGGTGATGTTTCTGGTAGCGTCTCAAAATTGACTGATTATGTTGTGGCGGGTGAGGAGGCTGGTTCGAAACTTGATAAAGCAGAAGAGCTTGGTGTTAAAGTGATCGATGAGGAGCAGTTTTTGAAAATTCTTGGGAAATAAAAAATTTGAATTAGGCAAAATTTTAAAATAAAAAACCGCCACACAAGTGTGCGACGGCGAGGGGGTAAAAGGAGAATGACTGACTCAGTCATGGGGTTAGTTGGCTACATACAGATTAGAATCACTTCGTTTTACACAGGCATGTGCACAACATTTAGATTCAATAAGTGGGCCGATTGTTCACTTTGTCGTTTATCTTCTTTAGACACCTGACGGCCAACATCACCCATTCCTCCTTTCATATTTTTTCAAATCGGCTATAGATGCAATATATCATCTATTTATATAATGTCAATACCTAGGTATATTCCGCCTTTACGAAAAAATGCTATTATCA
Source organism: uncultured Candidatus Saccharibacteria bacterium (assembly GCA_964467385.1). Classification (GTDB taxonomy): domain Bacteria; phylum Patescibacteriota; class Minisyncoccia; order Phycocordibacterales; family CAIZLB01; genus VEQN01. The sequence goes on along the minus strand of CAYXQC010000003.1, from coordinate 27,500 downwards.
ACCCATGTCAATTACTCAAAAAGATATACAAAAACTCGCATCTCTTTCAAGAATTCAGCTTACCGAGGCTGAGGAGGTATCATTTGCGACTGAAATCGACGCTATCCTTGGATATGTAGACCAGATCAACTCAGTAAGTGCAGTGCAAAATGACGCCAAGGAACCAGAGCGATTTATTCATCGAAATGTTCTTCGTAACGACGCTGATGATGCACTTCTGAATCCTGATCCGAAAATTCTCATCGATTCTGCACCAGCGAATCAAGACGGATATATAAAAGTTAAAAAAATTATGTAAAGCTACTTTTGTAAAAAACGTGCACCGGTCGCCCAAAACTTATAGCAAAATTCAAACATTAAAATGATCGATCTTAAAACACTGACAATTCGAAAAGCATCAGAACTCATGACAAAAGGAGAGCTTACTTCTGTTGCATTGACCGAAGCTTATATTGCTGAAATTAACTCAAAAAATGGAGAGGTAAATGCTTACCTTGAGGTTTTTTCTGATGCGCTCGATCAAGCAAAAGCGGCTGATGCAAAACGAGCAACTCTTTCAAAAGATGAACAAGCTAAGATGTTACTTCTTGGTATTCCATGTGCGATCAAAGATAACATTATGGTTTCAGGAAAAGTGGCGAGCGCGTCTTCAAAGATTTTGGAAAAATATATTTCTCCATATGATGCAACGGCAATCGTAAAACTGAAAGATGCGGGCGTAGTGTTTCTCGGCAGAGTAAACATGGACGAATTTGCCATGGGGGGATCGACTGAAAATTCTGCATACGGCGTAACTAAAAATCCGCTCGACACAACTCGTGTAGCAGGTGGTTCATCGGGAGGATCGGCTGCAGCTGTTGCCATGGACGGTGCACTTTTTGCACTTGGTTCTGATACAGGTGGATCTATTCGTCAGCCGGCCGGATACTGTAGTGTGGTTGGTTTGAAGCCTACATACGGAAGAGTGTCGCGACATGGTTTGATGGCTATGGGTTCATCGCTTGATGTGATTGGCCCTATTACAAAAACCGTCGAAGATGCGGAGATTGTATTTGATGTAATCAAAAATGAAGATGCAGATCGATACGACGGGACAACTCTTCGAAAAAATGAAATTGAAACAGCGACTCAAGCTGTCGCGCAAAACCAGAATCGAAAGAAAATTGGTGTCGTTCCTGAACTCATGAATCTTGGTGGTATTTCACCTGAAGTAAAAGCGGCTATGGATTCGGCTATTGATGCCTACAAAAAAGCTGGATATGAAGTGTGCGAAGTTTCATTGCCAAATATCAAGTATTCTCTCGCAGTCTATTACATCTTGATGCCAGCTGAAGTTTCTTCAAACATGGCACGATTTGATGGTGTTAAGTATGGCTCGAAAGTAGAGGGTGAAAATCTTCTCGGTGATTATCTTAAAACTCGTGGAGAACTTCTTGGTAAAGAAGTGCGACGAAGAATTATTCTTGGAACATACGTGCTTTCAAGTGGATACTATGACGCATATTACAACAAGGCGAACATTGTACGAGATCTTATTGCGAGCGATTTCAAAAAAGCATTTGAAACTGTTGATTTGATTTTGACTCCAACAGCTCCGACTCCTGCATTCAAAATTGGTGCTCATACAAGTGACCCTGTAGCTATGTATCTCGAGGATGTGTTCACGGTAACGGCAAACCTGATCGGTATTCCTGCTATCTCTGTGCCACTTCGTGGTGCGAAAGATATGATAGGTCTCCAACTGCAAGCGCCTGTTTGTGGAGAATCTCTTTTGTTTGAGGCTGGAAAAGTTTTGGAATAATTTTAAGGTGCACATGTAAAATAGTGTATAATTTGAATACACATGGCTGATAAAAAAGATGCAAAGGGAGGAGGAAAACCTGCAGCAAAACCAGCGCCAGCGCCGGGTTTCTTTGATAGTGGAGAAGGTTTTTTTCTTATGGTGCTCGGTGTTATTGCTATGATTGTTCTTATTGTTATCCCTACAGTAATGATCTTCTTCGGTTACTCTGGTGACTTTGATTTTATTCCTGATAATTTTTTACATCGCCTCAATTCACTTTTCTCTGGATTTGTTGATACAGTTGGATTTATCGGTATATTTATTTCACTCTTGATCTGGATGATCAATCAGTACCTCGCAGTTCAGACAGAAGAAATTGTTGAGAAGTATGAGACAGTGATTGAGCAACTTAATACAATTAATAAAAGACAAATTCAGGGTGGAGTATTTACAGTATTAGGAAAAACTGCGCCAAATATTGCAGCGGTTTCTGGTGGACAAAATCCTTTGAATTTACCCGGCGCGAGTGCTGATGGGTCAAATGGTACTGCGAGTTTGTCCGGTGTAAATGCGGGAAGTAATCTTCAGTCTTTAGTAGAAGATGCTCCGAAAAATAATGCTCCTAAAAATCCAAAATGGCTTGAAATTGAACGACATATGCAATCGCATACAGCATCAGATTGGAAAGTGGCTATTCTCGAAGCTGATATTTTGCTCTTTGATATGCTTCAGCAAATGGGATATGAAGGCGATTCGATTGGTGAAATCTTGAAAAAAGTTGACCGTGCGAATTTTGTTACGATTGATGATGCTTGGAAAGCACATCGTGTACGAAATATTATTGCTCACGAAGGGACAAATTATGAACTCGAACGATCTGAGGCAGAACGAACAATCAGGTTGTTTAAGAGGGTGTTTGATGAATTCTATTTCATCTGATTTTTGAATTATGTTCTCCGTGTATCTTGTGAGTTATTTAGCGTAAATTTCACAAAGAGTTTCTATAGAAGACAGTATCCTTTCTCTAATTCGCAGTGGTCTCTTAATTTTAATTCTTACAACTCCTTTATATTGGCTATTGGTATAAATTGTTCTGTTTGAAGAGCTAAAATGTGTTCGGGTGAATTGATTCAGGTTCAGATCTAGTCTTTCGGCCCACCAGCACAGAAATTCATTGACATTACCCTTAAATGTTTCATTTAGTGTGAGTCGTGCTATAAGATCTTGTTTTTGAATGTTATAAAATTTGAAAAACCATTTAATTGCTACTTTAATTATTCTGTAATCTGAGTTTACAATTCCAATTTCTTGATTTCCTCTTTTTGAGCCTTCTCCCCAATACAGGCCCAAGCCAACAAAAAATAAAGGATCTTTAATATTTGTCACATCTTTTGTACCTTCAATATTTAACTTTTGTCTTGTGGTTTTAATAAACAACCTCCTTTTCGATTGGATAAGTTTCAACCTTTCAGTTGAATTTTCTATATGTCTTTTCTTTATTTTGTTAATCTGCGCTGATGTTAAAATTATATTCTTACACCAGCTTCTTACTGTACTTTTTGAAATATTGCATTTTACGGATATTTCGTTATAACTCCTACCTTCTTTTCGTAAACGAATCACTCTATTCTTTAATGTGTAGTTCCTCATCCCTTTAATTGTATCCTTGTATAGAACACTGTGACCTTGTCAAAATTAATCTTTGTATTATACTCTCAAGGTGCATATATAGCGGGTAAGTGTAACAGTTGCACATGAGGCTCAATAGGGCTCATACGACAGTGATGTTGTATGGAAAAATCCATCAAATTCGGTGAAACCTTGCAAGTAAATTGTGTGGCAATACCGAGCCAAGCTCTCGGATGTGAATTCGATTGAAGGTGTAGAGACTAGACGGTGGACTCTGAGAAATCAGATGAAGGTATAGTCCAGACTCCAAAGTTTTTTTAAAAACGTAACGAAAGTTATAGAAGTACGCATAACCTTATAGACGTGGTGCAATTCCACGACCCGCAACAAGAAAATCAACTCAATACTTATAAAGTAATGAGTAGCAAGAAGTCTCCAGAAACGGAGATTTTTTGTTTGAATGAAAAGACAGATATTTTTTGGATATTTGAAATATTAAGTCATGTAGATCGTCTATATCTACATGATCATCTCGTGGAATAAAGCGACAGGGTATTTGGGATTATTTTTGATGCTTTTGGTAGTAAGTATTTTGATTTTTGCTTCACTAAAAATTTCTCCGTTTCTTCTGATGGATGACCTGAATACCGAGGTCGACACAGACAAATCAATGAGTACTTCTACGACAACTAACTCAAAATCCAGGGAAGTTGTCTTATCGTACATTGCCCCAAAAGACCAACAAGCTTATATAGAAAAGGTTTTCGAGCCTCGTGAGGCTGGGGCGATGGTTTACACTGATGCAGATTTTGTCATAAGAAGTGTCACCAAGAATTTATTGCCCGCAAGCACAACTCGTACTGAACTGATTCGTGCATCTGCTGAACTTGCTGCTAATCAGATTTCTACACAAATTCCACCTGGATATATGACCATTGTTAAATTTAAAATTGAGAATGGTGTGGTGCAATACTTACTCAACGCTGAAGAACTAGGTAGTGCATATGCTGGTATTAGTATCGCGCTTACACAAGTTAAGCCACTTGTAGAACGAACACTTAAGCTTTTTCCTGAGGTGAGAGAGATTCATGGAGCGGGAATATAGATTTGTTATCATGTATAATGACAAACATAATAACTCGCAAATTACCTACGAACCATGTCCAATATCCGAGACGCATATCATAAAACTTATGATGAAACTGCCAAAGTTTTTCATGAGACAGAAAAAGTCCTTCACGATACTGAGAAAGAGGTAGAAGAGTACTGGCACATACTCGGCCCAGGTCTTACTACTGGTGCGTCTGATGATGATCCATCTGGTATTGCTACTTATTCACAAACTGGAGCTCAGTACGGTTTTCAGTTCATCTGGCTTTCGCTTTTTACATTTCCGCTCATGTCTGTGGTACAAGAAATGTGTGCACGTATCGGACTTGTAACGGGACAGGGGTTGGCGGCGAACATTCGAAAATATTATTCTCGACCTGTTTTATATGTGTGCACAGTACTTTTACTGGCTGCAAATATTTTCAATATAGGTGCAGACCTCGGTGCGATGTCTGAAGCTCTCCGCTTAATTATCCCGACACTACCCTTCGGTGCGATTGTTGTATTTTTTGGGATGCTCTGTTTACTCCTTCAGATTTTCACAGACTATAAGCAGTATGCAAAATATCTGAAATACCTAGCGTTGGTTTTGTTTGCGTATGTAGTCTCAGCTTTTTTCGTAACTATAAATTGGTATGAAGTGGCCTGGTTTACATTTGTACCACAAATCACCCCGAGCTCTTTGATGAATAAAGAAACTATTACCATTATTTGTGCCATTCTTGGTACAACCATTTCTCCGTATCTTTTCTTTTGGCAAACATCGCAAGAAGTTGAAGAAAAGATTCTTAAAGAAAAAGAAGTTCAGTCGATGACTGTTTCTGCTGAGAATGGTGACATCAAAGTAAAGACTGTTGAGGTAGAGGTTGATACTATAAAACTTGATCAAATGGATCTGGGTGCATCAACGGCTCTTAAAGCCCCAGAGAATGAGATGCGAAATATGCGCATTGATGTGTGGAGCGGAATGTTTATCTCTAATCTCGTGATGTTCTTCATCATTGCCGTATGCTCGGCAACTCTTCACGCTTCAGGTATCACAGATATAAAGACTGCTGCAGATGCTGCGTATGCCCTTCGACCAATCGCAGGCGACTTTGCATTCATTCTTTTTGCCGTCGGTATTATTGGAACAGGTATGCTTGCTATTCCTGTCCTCGCAGGGTCATCCGCTTACGCGGTATCAGAAAGTTTTGGTTGGAAGTTTGGTCTTTATAGAAAACTTAAAGAAGCATATGCTTTTTATGGAATTATTGCACTTTCAACAGTTGTTGGAATCATCCTTAATTTCATAGGATTAGATCCTATACGAGCCCTTATCTATTCAGCTGTTGGAAATGGAATCGTTGCCCCTGTCATACTTTTCCTCATTATTTCTTTGAGTAGCCGAACGGATATTATGGGGGAACATAAAAATGGTCCTTTAGGGAAAATGATAGGTTGGATTACTTTTGCTTTAATGAGTCTTGCCGTTTTTGGAGTGTTATTTTTATAATTTTTGTAAAATGGCCGAAGTGTGGTAGTTTGAGTCATATAACCCTTTTTTTGACGCTATGACTAAAAGTAAAACATTTTGGAACAAGGAATACGCAGATCCGAAACACCTCACTATGTCAGAGGAGGTTGCGGGTGATTTGGTAACATTTGAAAAATGGGCTGTTCGAAATGCGGAGTGGTTTCCTTTTCCTGAAAAAGGCTTTGTACTTGATGTTGGTTGTGGAAACGGACGGAACATTATTCAGCTTTGTGGTGAATACTATATGAATGGACTCGGGGTGGATATTTCAGGTGTAGCTATAGAACAAGCTCGAAAAACTACCGAAGCGATAGCAAAAGACCGGACTGACGAGGAGGGTAATCTAGTAGAAGGAAAAAAATTGAATATTGATTTTAAAACTCAATCAGCAGCTGAACCTTTTTTGCTTGAAGACCAGTCAGTTGATGTGGTACTCGATATGATGACAACGCATTATTTGCGAAAAGCAGAGCGAGAGGTTTACGTGAAAGAAATTGCTCGTGTTATGAAGCCGTATGGTTGGATGTTTTTTAAAACATTTTTGAGCGAAGGTGATTTACATGTAAAACGATTGATTCAAGAACATCCAGATAGAGGTGAGGTGATCAGTGATGAGAATGGTCACAATATTGGCCATGTTCCTGCGGAGGAAAATTCATACATTCATCCAAAGATTGGCGTGTATGAGCATGTATTTGATGAAATGGAAATTCATGAACTTTTTGCGCCGTATTTTAAAATTTTCAAAATGATAAAATCGTACAAGCATATCAAGGACGGAAAGGCGTATAAGCGACGGACAGTGTCTGTGTATATGGAGAGGAAACGTGAGTAATGAAATATTTTAGTATATGAGACACTGATATTTTCTTGCTAGAAAATTCCTTGTGATCATACTGGTCGCACTCGCAAGTCTTCTCCTGTTCTATATCTTTTTGACACCAAGCTCACTCAAAAACTGCTCAAGTTCTTCACCCTTAATTTTTCGTAAGTTATTTTCTGAGAGATGGCCGAGTTCGATATTCATAATTCGCACACGTTTTAGATCTCGCACTTCACCTCCACATGCTTCTGTCATTCGTCGGATTTGGCGATTCTTTCCTTCGGTAAGGGTAATGCTGAATTTTCTATCGCCTAAAATATGCACAATACATCGTGCGGTTTTATAAGATTCACCATCTTTATCTTTAATAGTCACACCGCGCTCCATTTGCATCTGAAAATTCATCGAAAGTCGATTTACGGTTTCAACAACATATTGCTTCTCGTGATGTTCGTCTGGATTTAAAAGTTTTGAAGTGATTCGTCCATCATTTGTAAGGATAATGAGACCATGTGAATCTTTGTCCAGTCGGCCGATAGGGAAAAGTCGCTGACCATGAAGTTGACCTTTCATAAGTGGCTTGATGCAAGATTCAATGTCTTTCTCATCGCCTTGAGGTGAATGGGTTACCACTCCGATTGGCTTGTAATATGCGTAATACAGAAGTGTTTTATCAGAAACGCTCTTTTTTACTTCGATTACATCAGTTTCAGAAACCATATCACCGAGTACCGCTTTGCGACCATTGATAAAAACTCTACCAGCTGTGATGAGCTCATCGGCACCTCGTCGTGAAGCGTATTGTTCCTGTGCCAGATATTTATTAATTCGCATCGGTCCACTTTTTGCCGCGGGATCTTGTTTCTTGGGTGTGGAATTTTTAGGTGTAGCCATTTGAGGGCAGTGTAGCAAAATTCACGCGAAAGCGCGAGGAGTAAGTGTCTGTATAAAACTTCGCGCAGGAAGTGCAAAAAAAATGAGCAAAAAAATAAAATAATATAAAGCCGTGCTAAAATGTATGCGTATGAAACAGCAAAGACTCGATGGTTTGGCTGATGGGATCTTTTCAATCGTAATGACGCTTCTGGTCATTGAGCTTAAAGTTCCAATTTTTAAATCTGGTCATCCAACGGATGATATGCTCATTAGTTCACTTTGGAGTAGCCTGAATATTTTCCTTAGTCTTATTTTAAGCTTTGCTCTTCTCTTTACGTATTGGCGAGCGCACCACTTCATCTCTTCTGTATATGCTAAAAATTTAACTGCTGGTCTTGCGAATATTAACGCACTATTCTTTTTCTTCATTACTCTCGTACCATTTGCAGCACATTTTCTTGGTGAATATGCATATTCACAAATCGCGGTAGTTCTCTACGGTGTGGTTGTGATTGCTATTGGTTTAACTCTATTCTATATGCGCCTTTATATAGAAGAAAATCCAGAAATCGAAACTTCGGTAATTACAAAAGCTGATCGTCGAAGTGGATATATTCGTATTTTGTTCCCTGTTTTTTCTGCAACAGTTGCTATTATCCTGAGTCTGTGGAGCACAACCGTATCTTTGATTTTGTTTACAGCGGCAATTTTGTTTAATGTGCTGCCGGCAAGTTCTAATATTATCCATCACTGGTTGGACATGATCTTTAGTGATGATATGGATTTAGTTGAGGGGAACTATACAAATCCAATGAATAATTTAATGCAGAATGAAGAGTTCATTTGTGTACCAAAGAGTGCAGTATTTGACCATCATCGATTTAAAGAGGCTGATGGGAAGGCACGTCTCATGCTTCTGGCCGAAGATCAGGGCGTTGCTGATACAGGTGATGTACGAACTATGCCAAAGAAAAGAGGAAAAGGTAACAAGATGCGAGGTTTAAAATCTGGCAATTCTAAAATGCAAACTGGTGCTAGTCCCGCTATAACTATTTCAAAAGTAAGCACTAAAAATCGTCAAAAAATAGAAAAAGAAATCGAGAAGGATATCGTGGAAGGGAAGGTTGAGGATGTGATAATAAAGAAGGAATAAATTTGTATTGTATAGATTAGGTTCTATGCATTGAATATCTAAAGAAAATATATTAGTATCTTTTGGTTCGTCAAAACAGAAGCCGATGTAGCTCAGTTGGTAGAGCGGTCCCATGGTAAGGGGCAGGCCGCCGGTTCGATCCCGGCCATTGGCTCCAGGATTTAAATTTAAAGTTATGAAAATAAAAACAGTTCACGTTAATGATAAGATGCAAAAAAAGTATCAATACTCTTTGACTGAACCAATTGGTAAAAATTTTGATTCTAGATTCAGACCACAACTCACGCCAAAGGAGATGCTTGAACTTGGTGTATTTGGTGGAGTATATATGAGGGATTGTATAAAAGAATTTCCGAATGATTGGTTTGTTAAAGCAAGATTTCAAACTGAAGGCATATATAAGCGAAACCCTAAATTAAATTTCTTTGGAGTGAATGCAAGTCAGCCACTATCGGTATGGCGTCAAAAAGGTTGGATTCATGAGCAGGATCCTCGAGGTTGGTTTCAGTGGTACTGTCGTTACTATATGGGTCGACGGTCAGAAGATGATGAACGCCAAATCAAACGGTGGGTTGCTATGCGTAGACATGCGGGACAAGTTATCAATTCGTGTCGTCCGGGAGATTTTTTTTGCCACAGAAAACAAAGACAAGCATTACTGCATTGGGCATACGATGGTCGCAAGTTGTAGTTTTACACAGCTTGTTGGCAACTTTTGAACAAAAATTTATTTTCCATATATAATAGTATGTATCGTAAATGGCACGGTACCTGGCGGACGTGCCATTTATGCTGCCTGGATTTTTCAAATTCGATTTTTTGCAAAATCTTGTACTAAGAATTTGCAAATTAAAAACGGAACACCCTGTCACTAGGTGCTCCGCGAGCGGAGATTTGGCTACTCTGTATGGGTTCAGAGCAGACAATTATTCCGCAAACATTTTGGCGTGTAAGACTTCGTCGTTCCTGATCTGTTCGAGGATTCTGTCTCGACGTTGTTGATCCTTTCCAAGCAGATGGGATGCTTCGTCAAAGATGGATCTTGTGTCGAGACTTTCGATCAGGCCAACAGCGTAGAATACCTCTAGCTGTTCCCTGAGTCGCTTGCGGACAGGTGGTATTTCCATGTTTTCTCCATGGTCTGGCTGCTCTTGTTTGACCAGTACCCATTGTGCCTTGAAGAGCAATGTATCTCTGCAGTATTCTTTGAGTTTTGCCAGACCTAGGCACTCTCGGAGGAAATCCTCGTCTGGCCCATCACCTCCAGTGTTTACACGATGATGGCCTTCGAAGAATCTCAGCACGCATGCAATCGTGTGGAGCCCTTTGGCCAGTTCGCAAGTTTTTTCTCCCATGGTCAGTCTGATCAAAGTCTTCCTTTTGTCTTCGTTTGCGGCACTTGTCAGGCTTGCGGCAATGATTGCGCTGAGGATGATGATTCCGATGTCAATGCAGTATTGCTGGATCAATGGATTTGAAAATCCGAAAGCACACAGATGTAATGAGAACATCACAATCACGTAGATCACAATGGTGGACCCGATGTTTTTTAAGATGTTTAGGTTCGCTTGTGAGAAAATTGGCCAATCTGCGCCGAGTATGTTGATTGACTGACTCAGTGTGAGATGTGGCCGCCTACAGTCTTCGAGACTGGCGGGTGATTTCCCGTAGTTTTGTACTTTCACTTTCAGGATCCTCTCCTCGTAGGAAGTTATGAGTGATGATAAGGCCTTGCCAGCCTTATCTCTGTACCCATCATCAGACTTGTTGATTTGCCGAAGTCGACTGGCCAGATAATCAGCCATAGATTGACGGCGTCTCATTTCGGAAGTGTAATAGTAGCCGGTTTCATTTGCATTATTCATCTTTCAAATTCGTCTAAGTTTCCAGAGGGTTTCAAGCCCATCTCATGTCACGTTTCAAGCGGACACACGACTTTTTCTAGATGGTTGTCGACGATTACAATCCGATCGCATATTACAACGAAAATATTGATATGTAAATGTGTCGCCAAAAATCAGGCACATGCGAATCTGCCTCGCCACAACCCTTAATAATTGTTACTATATTTTCAAATGACCGGCTCAAATAACGAACACGCTGTGGCGACACGAGACATGGCGGACAACACAACGCAAGACGCGGCACAACTAGTAAATCCACGCCAACCACGTATCGACGAAATCGAGCAAGCTATGATGGCTCCGGATTTCTGGGCTGACAAAGATAAGGCGCAAGCTTTGATTCGTGAATTACAGGAACTTAAAGCGCTTGCGGAAGCTGGTCCTGGAGCGGGTCCGTATGACACTGGTGGTGCAATTATTACTATTTTCTCTGGTGCTGGAGGAGACGATGCGGAAGATTTTTCACATATGCTTTTTGAAATGTATTCGAAGTACATTGCTAAGCGTGGCTGGTCTGCATATATAGTGCATGAAAATCAAAATGATCATGGTGGGTTTAGAAATGTAACATTCGAAGTTTCCGGAAAAAATGTCTATGGAACTTTGAAGCGCGAATCAGGTGTGCATCGGTTGGTGCGTGTTTCACCGTTTAATGCAAAAGGTCAGCGACACACTTCATTTTCAATGGTTGAAGTGATTCCAAAATTTGAAAAAAATACTGGGCCGAGTGATATGGAAATTAAAGAAGAAGATTTGGAAATTACATTTGCGCGAGCGGGAGGCCCTGGTGGACAGAATGTAAACAAACGAGAAACGGCTGTGCGTATTGTGCATAAGCCAACAAAACTTTCGGCACATGTGACAAGTGAACGTTCACAAGCTCAGAACAAAGAAAAGGCGATCGAAATTCTTCGTGGAAAATTGTATACGCGACTCGAAGAAGAACGAGTGGCGAAAGAAAAAGGAATGTACATCAGTAAGACTACGGACATCGAATGGGGGAATCAGATTCGTTCATATGTGCAGCATCCATACAAAATGGTCAAAGATCATCGAACTGAGTACGAGACAAGTCAGGTTGATAAAGTGTTGGAGGGGGATCTGGATGGATTTATTGAAGCTGAGAAGGGTTTGTAACAGTTCATAGAACACTGAGTATGCTACAGGAGACTTGCAAGTGCGAGTAGCACGAGCACGAGGAATTTTTCAGCAGAAAAATATCCGTACTCCTGTAGATACGAAGTGTTCTATAAACTTTAAAGCAAGGCATGTGTTGTTATCGATCCGATCAGGTCTTATGAAGATGTAACCTAATAAATCACCAAAACCCTAGCCACATTCTAAAGGTTGTGATAATTTCGTTCATTTTGATATAATCAGAAGCATGCTTCACCTTGATAAAGTTTCAAAAAAATACAAAGACCATTCAATTGCCCTTGATGATGTAAATCTACTTATCAGACCTAAAGAGTTTGTTTCTATAGTAGGACACTCTGGTGCAGGTAAGACTACGCTTTTAAAAATGATTTTGGCAGAAGAGTCGCCGACAGATGGTCATGTGTATTATGAAGACATCAATATATCTTCTCTCAAAAAACGACAGATGAATGACTATCGACGACGAATCGGTACAGTCTTCCAAGACTTCCGACTCTTGTCCGATAAAACTGCATATGAAAATGTGGCATTTGCCATGGAAGCTGCAGGACGAACTGATGAGGAGATCGCCTCTGATGTTCCACATGTACTTGAACTTGTAGATCTTGGTAAAAAACTTCACAGCTTTCCACACCAACTTTCTGGAGGAGAAAAGCAACGAGTTGCTATTGCACGAGCTATTGTAAATCAGCCGGATGTGATCATTGCAGACGAACCAACTGGAAATCTTGATCCTGTAAATACATACGACATTATTCAAATTTTGAAAAAAATTAATGATCTTGGTACTACTATTATCCTCACAACGCATAACAACGGTATCGTCGAGCATCTTGGTAAACGAGTAATCACGATGCAGGGCGGAAAAGTAGTGCATGATACTCATCCACATGCGCATACTGCACCGTTACATAGTAAGGAAAAATCAAAGAAAGCGTAATTATAAATTAAAATAACTTCACATCACATGCTCTGGACAAAAATCAAAAGAACATTGCGCGCCGGTTTCGTCAGTTTTTGGAGAAATGGATATGTCTCGCTTGCATCTGTGCTCGTGATGACCGTGACACTTTCAGTTATTGCATCTATGGTTTTTATCGGGGCAATCTTTGATTCGACTCTTACGAGCATTAAGGACAAAGTTGATATCAATGTGTATTTTGTAAAAAATGCGGATGAAGATGATATATTGCTCCTTCAGAAAAATCTTACGAGCATGCCACAAGTTGCTGAGGTTGAATATATTACAGCCGATAAGGCGCTCGCCGATTTTCGTGAGCGACACCAGGATGATGAACTGACTCTTCAGGCATTGAACGAGCTTGGTGATAATCCTCTTGGTGCAAGTTTTAATGTGAAAGCAAAAGATCCGAGTCAGTACGAGGCGATTGTAAAATTCTTGAGTGATAAAAAAGACAGTAATCAAGTAGGTGATTCTATAATTGACCGTATTAATTATTCTCGAAACAAGGAAGCGATTGAGGCTTTGAATCGAATCATTTCTGCTTCAAATCGGCTCGGTACTATTATTGCGATCTTCTTTATGCTCGTTTCGATTTTGATTACATTCAATACGATTCGACTTGCTATCTACGTGTTCCGAGAGGAGATTTCTGTTATGCGACTTGTGGGTGCTAGTGAAATGTATATTCGAGGTCCATTTGTAACTGTAGGAATCATCTACGGTCTTGTTTCCGGAATTCTCACTTTAATTCTCTTTTATCCGATCACATATTGGATAGGTCCAATCACATCTGATATTGGTACCGGCCTTAATCTTTTTACCTTCTACCTCGGCAACTTCGGCTATTTGTTCTTGGTAATCGTGGGTTCAGCAATTGTCCTAGGGGCAATATCAAGCTTCTTGGCAGTTAGAAAGTATTTGAAGGTATAGGTAAATTATAAATAAAAACTGAATAAATTATAAAAATCCCAATATATCAATATGAAAATACTTATCGCAATTATTGTCATTATTATTCTCTCAGGTCTCGGATATAAATGGTTTGCTACATCATCAAAAGTTCCAGAAGGTATCGAACGAGCAGATGTCGAGGCTACAAATGCTACGGGTGTAGCAACATCAACTGATTCTAATGTTGGCGTAAGTGCAACTTCTTCAGGTGCAACAGTTGGTGCGGATCTCTCTATCACTATTGGTAACGCCACATATCAGGCGCAAGATTTTACATTCCAGTTCACAGGCTACGGTCCTGGTGGAAAGCAGGAAGTCGGAACTTTTAAAAAAATTTCAATTGGTGATATTAAAACTGATACGAATGGTAATCCAGTTTCAGGAAAGCTCATCATCAAAGCAGATACGGTTTCTACTGGCAAAGCTGGTCTCGACAAGCACCTTTGTGCTGAAGATTTCTTCAATTGTGCAAAATATCCAAATATCACATTCACATATAAAAACATCGCATGGAATTCAAGCACAGAGGCAACTGTTACAGGTCTTCTAGATTTCAATGGTGTACAAAAAGACGTGAGCTTCAAAGTCACTCGATCAGGCCTTAGTGCGAGCGCAGATTTCCTCCTTGATACAACTCCGTTTAACATTAAGTACACTGGCGTGAATAAGGAGGTGAGGATTAAGTTCGCTTTCAAAGTAGCAATTCGGTAAAAGTGAAATAAGGCTAAAACCGCTGATATGTGTCAAGTCTTACGGATTTCCGCAAATGGGATTAAAATGTATTAACATGAAATCTCACAAATATATATTCGTCATCGGTGGGGTAATGTCGGGGGTAGGAAAAGGTATTACCACTTCATCGATTGGAACGATTCTCCAAGCCAAAGGTTACAAGGTAAACATTGCAAAAGCTGATCCGTATCTCAACGTAGATGCGGGAACAATGAACCCCACTGAACACGGTGAGGTTTTTGTTTTGAATAGTGGACTTGAGACTGATCAGGACATGGGAAACTACGAACGATTTTTGAATCGTGATTTGGCAAACTCTGACTATATGACGAGTGGTATGGTGTACAAGGATGTAATCGAAAAAGAGCGAGCGCTCAAGTATCGAGGTAAGTGTGTTGAAGCGGTGCCTCATATCCGTGATGAAATTATCAATAAAATCACGCAATCGGGTGTTGAAAATAAATCTGATGTGACAATTGTTGAAATCGGTGGAACAGTTGGTGATTATCAAAACACTATGTTCTACGAAGCGGCGCGTGTGTTTAAGCTTCGCAATCCGAAAGACGTAGCATCTGTACTCGTATCATATCTTCCTGTGCCACCAAAACTCGGCGAAATGAAATCAAAGCCGACACAAAATGCTATGCATCAATTGCAATCATACGGTATTCAGGCGGATTTTATTATTGCGCGAAGCGAGGTGAGTATCGACCATAAGCGAAAAGAGAAGCTTGCGATTTCATGCAATGTCCCTGCGGAAAATATTATCGCTGCGCCAGATATCGATAGTATCTATGATGTACCTTTGAACTTTGAGCGTGATAAGTTTGGCGACATGATCGAAAAAACTCTGAACTTGAAACGCAAAGAAATTGAGCTTTCACCATGGAGAAATTTTGTGCAAAAAACTCGTAAAGCGCGAAGCGAGGGTAAGCATGTTCACATCGCAGTAGTGGGGAAATATTTTGATACGGGAGATTTCGTACTTTCAGATGCTTATGTTTCTGTGATTGAAGCATTGAAGTTTTCTTCATATGCACTTGGTGTGAAGCCTGTCCTCCACTGGATGAGTTCGAAGCAATTTGAAAGCGATGAAAATGGCAAGATTTTGCCTCCGGCTGAAATTCAGAAGCGATTGAAAACGACATTTGATGGTGGATATGTAAGCGAAGATGGTGAGAAGGTGAAGATCGATGGTATTCTTGTGCCTGGTGGATTTGGCGAAACTGGTATTGAAGGAAAAATCGCTGTTATCAAATATGCGCGTGAAAACAAAATTCCGTATTTTGGAATTTGTTACGGTATGCAGCTTATGGTCATCGAATACGCTCGAAATGTAGCAGGTTTTTCTGGTGCAAATACCGCTGAAATTAATCCAAATGCAAAACATCTCGTGATCAACATCATGGAACAACAAAAGAAACTTCTCGAGGAGGGGCGATATGGTGCATCGATGCGACTTGGTGGTTATCCGTGTATTCTAAATCCAAAAACTATTGCAGGTGCTGCGTATACGAAAGCAGGTTGGGCGATAAAGGCTGATGATAAAAAGACGAGTGGGAATTTGTCTAATCGAAAAGTAAAAGATGGTCTTAAATTTGAAATTGCAAAAAGTGCATCATATATCATCGAGCGACATCGTCATCGATATGAAGTGAATCCAGAATACGTAAGTCCACTCACTGATGCTGGTCTAGTATTTTCAGGAACTTCACCGGACGGTAATCTTATGGAAATCGCAGAGCTGCCTGTCGATACGCATCCATTTTTCCTTGGTGTGCAATTTCATCCAGAATTCTTGGCGCGACCTCTTGATCCACATCCTGTGTTCACTGCGTTTGTTGAAGCGTGTGAGAAGGTAGGGAGGTAAAGTAAATTGACACTCTGCCACTAAATCGGTACTCTTTTGCCATGTCTAAGTAGGCAGTCACACAGGTGCATAGTAAGCCTTTGTGAATTGAACATCAACAATTAGCTTTTGAAAGGAAATTTCAATGAGTGATTTAAATCGGAGCGCTGCGGCGCCAGAGTATGAAAAGGTGGTCTATCCTGAACCATGCAAAGAAGGGACACCTTCAAAGAAAAAACTGTGGGCAAGGCTTCACGAAATGGCTAGGACTTTTGCTCAATGTGCTAGCTCGGCTGCCATGGGTCATGCTACTCGGTTGATCGAGTTTGGGCTTTTGGTGAACGGTGATCTCTTTGAGAAACACTTTCTCCCGCAGGGTATTTCTGTTGTTTGTATGGGAAAGTTCGTTGGACTTGGAGAGTCTGGTCTTGCCTTTGAACATTCCTTTAAGCTTCCTTTGAGTCTTTGGCGGAGAAAGGATTCGATGGAATGGTTCGTGGGTTCGGTAAATGCTCTCCACAAGGATACGCGATCACTCTTCACTGTCTCGATGCCTGGAAAAGGCAGAACGCAAACAGAGTTGTTTACGGTCGAGTTCAGTTATGAGAAAAAGCGTGGTCGGTACGAACGTATACCTGGAGTAGGGGCATACAAACACGAAGGATCATCAATGGCAGAAGTAGTGGCGCAATTCAGCACACGTGTCATCAGTCCTGCAGATTGGATTTACTATCGTGTGGATGGTCGTGTTTTCTAAACAGATCATTAGTGTGTTTTTTAAGACCGCTTCTCGTGACAGGGGGCGGTTTTTTTATTTTTACAATTTTTCT
The DNA here is from genome assembly GCA_964467385.1 of uncultured Candidatus Saccharibacteria bacterium. Lineage (GTDB taxonomy): Bacteria > Patescibacteriota > Minisyncoccia > Phycocordibacterales > CAIZLB01 > VEQN01. The sequence continues at coordinate 10,222 of CAYXQC010000003.1, read as the reverse complement.
GGCGAGGTTTTTGATGCAGGATTTTGCTAGATTTTGGCGATTGATTTTCGGTGCCTAAAATGCTAATCTATTGCCACATTGGGAGATCGTCTAATGGTAGGACTAACGGTTCTGGTCCGTTCAATCTAGGTTCGAGTCCTAGTCTCCCAGCACTTGACTTTTTACTTATATATGTGGCATTGTATCGCTGCATTGCACTTTGATTTTTGCTTTTCGCCTCAGCATGGAGGGTCTTTTAACGAAGACTTTGCATGCTGTGGCGAACGTTAGTACCCACACACCAAACTCAAAAAAGAAAGGATAATCTGACCATGGAAGCCATGCTTAGAACCGCTTTGAGGGGCATCCTCGGACCGGTAAAGAACATCCTCGACCAATTGGCCGGGGAAAAAGGAGAACAGTGGATTGAAATTCTGGGACTCATGTCACGCATGACCCCCGAAAGAATCCTGAAGGTCCTGTCAACGAAGGTGAGCGACATTTACTGGAAGAGAATCGTCGTCGGCGGCAAGACCAGGAAGGAATTGTTTTCGATGAGTGGCCTCGATACGGACGTCGAGGATGGTTCAAACAGCGATTCATACCTCCCGTAAGGCTCCTGAAATCATCATTCAAGTCAGCGGGAGGGCTATCGAAGAAGCTGGCAATGACCCAGATGAAGTCGTCAGTCGCCTCAGGGAATACGATGAACTCGACGTGCTTGACCGAGTCCTTCTCGACAAAAGCATGGGACGGGGTCTCGGCATGAATGCTGAAGCTCTTCGTCCGTTTGCTCAGGCTATCAAGAAAGCCTTTCCAAGCGTTGGCCTGGTGGTGGCGGGAGGACTGGGACCCGACACCCTCCACCTGATGGAGCCACTTCTGGGGGAATTCCCAAACATCTCCATCGATGCTCAAGGGAAGCTTCGACCGAGTGGTAACAGCCTCGATCCTATTGACTGGGATCTCGCTGAGCGCTACTTGGTGAATGCACTGAAGCTTCTTCTGAAGTGAAATTCGCACATGTGACCATGTGAGCCTAAAAGCTCCTTGCATTCGGTACTGCGAATCCGAAATCCTGTCTTATGGGCAACCATAGGCAGGATTTTTAAATTTCTCATCATATTGCTACTATATGGTTGATGCACCCGCTCCGCCGAAACATTCTTAGAAAACTCTCTTCTGTAAAATCCGCTCGTTTTTCTGATCTCAAAGATAAAGGGATTGAAAATAATCTCTTTACATATCATATGAAAATGCTATCGAAAGATGGATATATTCTGCATAAAGGTACGCAATATTCTCTCACTCCAAAAGGTAAACATCTTGTCGATCGAATGTCATCGACGAATTTCATAGAGCGTATTCAGCCGAAGATTATCACCATCACGGTTCTTAAAAAAGGAAGTAACAAAAATCCACAGTATCTTTTATGCCAAAGAAAGAAGCAGCCATTTTTTGATCAGATAGGTTTTCCAAACGGAAAAATACATCTTGATGAGCGAATATGTGAAGCAGCACTTCGTGAACTTCAGGAAAAGACTGGACTTCAGGCTAAGCTTAGATATCGAGGTCATTTATATGTAACTATTCATAATGAAACAGAACTCGTAAGTAGTATGTTATGCCATGTATTTACTGGAACACAAATTACTGGAAAATTATTTAATGAAAATAAAGAAAACAAATTTTCAGATAGTTCTTGTTTCTGGGGAAGAATAGAAGATGTGTCACGCAATGCACTTATTCCAGGTACTATTCAAATTGAACGTTTAGTACAGAAGAAACAAAAAGGATTATTTTTTGAAGAGTATTTTTTAAATACGAGTGACTAACTGTATAGATATACATATAAGTCAAATTGATTTGTCTAGATTGATATATGTTTTGATTCAATAATATATACGGAGGTAAGAGGGAATTAGACCTTTCACATTCACTAAAACAATATATCTAAATATATTCATATGGGTACATATACACTCAAAAGACATGTGGTTACTGGTGGTCCAGGAATAGGAAAGACAACTGTGCTTGGACTTCTTAAGGGACTAGGTTATTCCGTGGTTCCTGAGGCAGCACGACAAATCATCGAAGTTGAGCTCGGGTCAGGTGGGAATGCCTTACCTTGGAAAAACAATCAACATTTTCAGGAAAAAGTGTTTGACTTTCAAGTGCGAGCGGAAGATGTATTTATGGATGGGCACGTATTTCATGATCGCGGAATTGTTGATGGTCATGGTTATGCGATGCATTTCGGGATTCAAGTTCCAGAAGGTATTGTGAAGCATGGAAGGGGAAGGTATGACAAAGTCTTTCTTCTTGATCCGTTGCCAGTCTATATTAATGATACTGAACGACGTGAAAATCAAGAGGAGGCAAAGAGAATCCATCAAGCTATCGTTGATGCATATGTCCACTATGGATACGAGCTTATCTATGTGCCAGATCTTGGATCGCCTGAGGCACGTGTAAAGTTCATCCTCGATCGAATATAATGTCGAGCATCAATTAGTCTTATCGTGACTTGATTTGAACCGCCCTTTGTGACGAGCACAGGGCGGTTTATTGTAACCATGGTCTTGCTTGCTAATTAATCCTCAAATGAGATAATTAAATCTCCAGACAAATTCAAAGAAAATTTGGACCATTCAGTATCTGTCCGGACAAAAAACCGTCACATCTATGCAAATACAAGTAACCAGTCCGATTTTCTATTTTCTTATCATGACTGCGCTTATTGTTTTAGCGCATTACATCGCCAAGAGAAGTTCGTTTTATAAAGACTTAGTTACACCAAAACACGATACATTTGAACCAGAGCGGGAAGTAAATAAGAGCCTCAAAAATAGACATGAAATGCTTGATGGGCTCAGAGGTTTTCTTGCGCTTGGTGTGCTTTTCCAGCACGCTATGACAAACTATACATACTTCAATACAGGTATGTGGGCTATTACAGAAATAAAATTCTATAGATATGCGGGAGGTGAAGCGGTAATTCTGTTCTTTTTGATCACGAGCTTTTTGTATTGGTCAAAAGCTATTCACGAACGAGGTAAAATTTCGCTCAAAAAAATCTATACAAATCGTTTTCTTCGTCTGGCTCCGATGTACCTGTTCTCGGCGTTTTTGGTTACACTTTCTATCTTAGTCCAGACTAGGTTCAATATTTATTCTTGGCCAACTTTTCTAAAGGACCTTTTATCGTGGATGAGTTTAGGTTTGGTGACTACGACTTCTGTTGATTCAATCAGTGTTATACCTATTAATGCTGGTATCCACTGGACACTTCATTATGAATGGATTTTTTATCTCTTGTTACCATTTACGGCACTTATGCTTCGTGGCCGAACGTGGATTTTCCTTGCTATACCTACGGTCTTTCTCGCTTTTTCAGTTCGAGATTGGGGATATTGGGTGATTTTTATCTTTGGAATGATCATTGCGCATGTGGTACATAAGTGGCCAAAAATGGAATGGCTTCGGACCAATCGTCTTGCTGTCTGGATTCCAATCGTATCCATGATTGCAGTCTACATGTATCAAAATAAACCATATTCAGTTCCGCAATATGCTTTGAGCGCACTGATTCTTCTCTGTTTTATTTATGGAAATAGTTTGTTCGGGCTACTCAGTTCAAAAGCAGCACGATTTCTTGGTACGATTAGTTACAGTGTGTATTTGATGCACGGTATTATTTTATTCGCTACACTCAATCTCGCTCAAACAGTTATCCCGATTGCTGGTATGGGCCCTTGGCAATACTGGTCACTTATCTTGATAGCTGGGATTTTGACTGTACTTGCTTCAACTATTACATACAAATATATTGAGCATCCGTTTTTGATTAAGAAGAAAAAATAAAGGAAAATAGGGTACTCGGATTTTGATGTTGCACATTTTTGCGTACGTGTATTGGAACTTTTCCATCATGTGATACGCGCTTTACACCCTATTTTTCGGGGTATACACTTATACCATTATGAAACAAATTATCGTTTTATTGACTGTTTTAGCTGTCATTATAATAGGCGCTTTTGCACTCGGACAACAGTGGGAGAAAAATAAGGCAGGAGATTTGGGTGATAGAGTGGGCGAAAATACTGCCAGCACAACAAGTGGCTTGGGTATTTCAAACGGAGGTACATATAAGTATGTGTGTGACAATGCCTCTGAATTAGCCATGATTCCAGCACCAGATATTTCAAGTGTAACTTTGATTCCTGGAAAAGGCTCAGTATTTACTCAAGCTACAATTGTACGATCTCCAAATTCGGCACAAAAATTCGAAGGTGACGGAGTTGTACTGATTGGCGCAGGTGAAGAAATCTTACTTACGGTTGGTGGGAAAACATTGAGTTGTAATCCTTTTCCAAATGGATCAGAGGCTCCTTGGAATTGGGGCGACTCCGCTGAGGGTTCAGGTATTAAGCAAGACGTTGCTCTTGTTGTGAGTGAAAGCATTTTAGGAAAGTGGCAAAGCATTGATGATGTAAAGTTTGTACGTATTTTCAAAAATGAGGGAAAGGTAGATGATTTGTATGATGGTAAAATAGTAGCGAGTGGTACATTTAAAGCTGTAAACAAGATGGATGCTGTATATATTGAGATTAAGGAATCTGGCGCACAAGCAAATATGCTCAACTTCAAGCTGACAAAACTCACCCCAGAGGAAATCGAAATGATATACATGGATCGAGGGGGTGTGCTTAGATTCAAGGCGGTAAAATAAGTGGATAAGCATGCTATTATAATAAATAATGGCGCTTTAATCCGCGTACATATGTAAATATATGAAAAAACACAAAATTATATTTTGGATCACAACATCTATTATCTTTATTATGGAAGGTGTACTTGTTGCACTTACTTCACATACAGATATGTCAGTTCAGGGTATTACAAGTCTTGGTTATCCATTGTACTTTGTTCCAATGCTTGCAGTATTTAAAATCCTTGGATCAATTGCACTCATTGTTCCAAAGGTCTCATGGAGAATTAAAGAATGGGCGTATGCAGGCTTTGGAATTGATTTTATTTCAGCCTTTATAAGTATCTGGGTGGTGGCAGGCTTTGGTCCAATGCTCATTATGCCAGCAGCATTTATCGTAATCCTCGCGCTTTCATATAACTCATATTGGAAGCTGAAGACGGCCTAGACCTGAGTCGGGAGAGCAATCTCAAAAAAAGAAAATAGTATAAAAATTCTGGATCTGTCGATTCAGAATTTTGATTAAGATGCATGACCTTTCGCACTTTCTGGCACATGATCAGGATGTGAATTTGAAAGTGCGTTCTTGATATCGTCGATTGTGCCGCCAACTTTTTTCTTTGGATTAAATATATTCTTTGGATCAAAAATGTTTTTCACTTCTTTGAAAAGCGAAACGATATGCTCACCATACATCTGTGTGAGATATGGTGTTCGGATGATGCCGTCATTGTGTTCAGCTGTGATCGAACCTTTATATTCGTGAACAAGATCGTAAATCTCTTTTGAAAGATTGAGAATTACATCAGTTGAATAAGGTGAGGTGAGATCCATGAGGGGGATAATATGAAAATTTCCATCGCCTGCATGACCAGCCACTGTGTAGACGAGTTTGTATCTTTCGATGGCAGCCTGAACTTTTGGCAAAAACTCTGGCAAGCTCATTGGTGGGACTACAATGTCATCGATGAATGGTGCAGTTCGCTTACCCCTCACGTGTTTTCGAAGGAGATTGAAACTTTCGCGTCTGATTCTCCAGTATTTTTCAGCTTCTTTGCTGTCTCGTGCGATGCGGGTTTTGTAACCAAAGTGTGCGATAGCTTTCTGAATGGCGAGAAGTTTCTCACGAACTTCAGCCTCGGTAAATCCTGAGACTTCTACAATTACGGTGAGTTTTGGGATACCGCCAGTCAAAATCATTCCAGCTTCAGGTAAAAATCTGAGGCCTAGTTTTAATGTTTCTATTGGACCAAGGTATGTAATGAAATCAAAGAAAAAACGAACAGCTAATTTCATGCTGTAATCATCATATGATTCGAGACTGTCCGGTTTAAATGGTACGATCTCTGCTACCAATTTTCCGAGATTCTGAAGATTAGGGAGAAATACGGCGAGAACGTTTGAATATTTTGCAACAGGTACAAGTCTAAATTTGATTCTCGTTACAATACCAAGTGTTCCTTGTGAGCCGACAATCAATTTACATAAATCAAATTTTTTAGTCGATTCATCCCAAACATTCCAGAGATAATAACCAGCAGAATTTTTAGAAACCTGTGGTTTTGCTGCTATGATCGCCGTTTTATTGTCTTGAATCAATTTCCAAATCTTTTCGTATATACTTCCTTCAAAACCGCCAGCAGTGATTTTGGCTTGGAGTTCCTGCTCAGTGAACGCTCGAATGGTGTATGTATTTCCATCTTCAAAAACCACATCGAGTTCTTCGGCGTAATTTTCAACTTTTCCATACTTGAGTGTCTTTTCTCCGCCTGAGTTATTCGCCACCATTCCACCGACGGCGCAAATCTCTTTTGAGGCTGTAAAAGCTGGCATCAGTCGGTCAATCTTCAAGGTTTCTTTTTCAAAATCTCGATAATAACATCCTGGCTCTACAACTGCATACTCTGAAGAAACTTCGATAACCTTGTTCATATATCGAGTGAAATCAAGGATGATCGACGTATTCAATGATCCACCAGACATACATGTACCAGCAGATCGGGCGGTGATTGAAATGTTTACACTTGGATCATTGTCTTTTTTTGTGCTAACCCATTTTACAATCTCTTGAACATCGGCAGTATCTTTCGGAAAGAGAACGAGCTCTGGTCTCACTTCGAACAAACTAGCATCATGCGAATAGGTTTTTAAGGTTGTTTCATCGAACTGTATATCACCTTTAAAAAAAGCTTTGATTTCTGAAATATTGATCATGTGTCTATTTTAGCACACTAGATTTTCGCTATTCACAGCTGTGATTGCGGCAGTCAGGTAGCTACTTAGTGGCTTTCTCGGTCAGATTCACAGATACACTTTTTGGCTCGATTGTTACAACATTTACAAAAGCTGGAGTGTTTATGTTTTGTGGAGTGATTTCAACTCGCTGATATCCAGCAGTGAAATTTTTCGCATCAATACGTGCCTCAATCTGAGTAGGGTCAATTCGATTGATGTCTCGATTACTTCCTTCAACTGTAATTTTTATTTCACGTACGTTTGAATCACTGTTTATTTCAAGTGCAGAAGGGATGAGTTGGAATGATAGGGGTACAATATAATCCTTGCGGACAATACCTGTTTGCATAAAGAGTGCAAGCCATACAATAACTGTGACGATAATGGCGATACTTTTTTCTTTTACATTTTGTAAAAAGAAATATTTCCAAAAGTTTGTTTTCTCGTCTTCAACTTCACCACTTAAAACTCGAAGTAAATCTCGAAGAGCTTCTTCATCTTTTACAATACGTGATTTTCCATCGCGAAAGACACTGATAGTGCCTCGCTCTTCAGAGACGGTAAGCGCTACTGCATCTGTATCTTCGGTAATACCAGCAGAAGCCCGATGACGTGTACCAACTTTTCGGTAATCAGAATATTCACGAGCTAGAGGGAGGTGTACACCAAACTGTTTGATTGAGTCATTTTCGATAATGATCGCACCATCATGTCCTGCAGAACTTGTATCAAAAATACTAAGAATAATCTCTTTTGTAATATCTCCGCCAAGTCGTTGGCCGCCCTCTATCATCTCATCGAGTTCTTGTTTACCGGTGAAAACCAAAATACCACCAATCCGTTTTTCGGACATGTAAAGAAGCGCTTCTGCAATTTCGCCTGAAGTACCTTTGCTCATCATTGTTTTGTTACTGAATGAAAAGATATTGCTTTGACTTGTTGCGATCCATTTGAAAAAACGCCGAATATCTCGTTGGAATACAATAGCGATAATGATAAATGCGAGTGTGGAAAGTGGTTGGAGTATGGTGCGCGTCAGGCTTAGGTCAAAATTTTCTGAAAGAATGCTGAATAAAAAGAAAAAAATGAAAATACCGACTAGAAAATATGACTTTGTTTGCTTAATGAAGAGAAGTACAACGTAGAGAGCGATAGATACGATCAGAATATCGAAAATTTCCTGAACAGAAATATTTTTTAGGGCATATAAAAGTGTCTCGAATGATTGAGGTACGGTAGCAAGGAGAGATGAAGTATCCATATTTCAAATGATATACTGTATGTATGTCAAAGGCAATATTTGGTGGTGGATGTTTTTGGTGCACGGAAGCGATTTTTAAAATGCTTCGCGGGGTCACTAAAGTTTTACCTGGATATTCTGGTGGTACTACTGAAAATCCTACATATGAGCAGGTTTGCACTGGAGAAACAGGTCATGCTGAAGTCATATATATAGAATATGATCCGACACAGGTTACCTATCGGACCTTGCTGATTATCTTTTTTGCAAGCCATGATCCGACAACTCTGAACCGGCAAGGACATGATGTTGGGACTCAGTATCGATCCGTGATTTTTTATACAGACGAAGAGCAAAAAGCCGCAGCAGCTCAGATAATTAGTGAAATAAATGGTTCGAGTGGAGGTGGCGATCCGGTAGTGACAGAACTTGTGCCTTTTGAAAAATTCTACGAAGCAGAAAATTATCATCAAGATTATTTTGCTCGAAATCCGGGCAATGGATACTGTCAGGTCGTTATCAATCCAAAGCTGGCTAAAATTCAGAAAGAATTCTCAGAACTTCTAAAAAACGATTTTCATGATAGTGTTTCAGATACTAAATAATATGCAACATGCATTAAATAATATAAATATGTCAAAAGATATACTTAAAGATATGCCAAAAAATGAAGAGGAGTGGAAGAAGAAACTAACGGATGAACAATATAAAGTCCTTCGCGAGAAAGGAACTGAAGCGCCGTTTTCAGGAAAGTTGAAAGAAGCGACTGAGGGTGTCTATCGTTGCGCTGCTTGTGATAATCCACTTTACAAAGCTGATGCAAAATTTGATTCAGGAACTGGCTGGCCAAGTTTTGATCAGGCTATTCCTGGAAGTGTAAAAGAAATTGTCGATGAATCACACAATATGATTCGAACTGAGGTTGTGTGTGCTGTTTGTGGATCCCATCTTGGACATGTTTTTAATGATGGGCCAACAAATACGGGGAAGCGATATTGTATGAATTCCGTGTGTCTTTCTTAGAGTGTTTGAGTGAATTTAGCTAAAATCGCAAACAACTTGAAATGTGGCGTGAATATTGTCAAACCCTTGAAATCGTAGCCTAATAGGTGTACTATGCAGGCGTCATGAAATCTTCATCAAAATTCGCTCAAAAAATCCTTAAAACAACTAAAATAGTCACTCTAGGGGCTGTATTCGCCTTGTTTTTCAGTCTACACGTACCACAAGCTCTCGCTATGGTACCAAGCCTCTCTGTTTCGTCTTCGGGCGTAAACCAGATCATGATAACGGTAAATGGTGATCAGAATCAAACCGTGAATCTTTATTATTATCCACTTGGAACCTCAGGATCTATCATTTCCGTTGGATCAATCGGTAGTACAAATAGCAGTGGGTATTTTTCAAATACTATTAATTCAACATCTTACAATGTGCCAGCTGGCGCAAATGTATATGTCGTAGTGAATGGTCAACAGAGCTCAAATGCGGTATGGCCTTCAGTATCTGGTGGCAATATCTATTTGAGTCAAAGCAGCATCTCGATGAATCAAGGACAAACTGCTCAGGTTAGTATTTCTGGTGGACAAGGAAATAATTATTATGTTGCTTCAAATTCAAATTCTAATGTTGTAACAATTTCTATTTCTGGAAATATAATAAATCTAAATGCGATCAATACTGGCTATACAGTAGTTAGCATTTGTTCACTTGGTACGTATACAGGTTGCACATCGTTGAATGTTACAGTGAACAATTCGTGGGGTGGTTCATCTACAAATCTTTCTCTCAGTCAGAATAGTGTTTCTGTTGCACCAGGTCAGACACAAAGTGTGTACATCTATGAAAATGCATACGGATACAACAATGGCTACTACAATAATGGTTATTACAATAGCAATTACTACGGCCAGAATCAGTATTATATTTCAAATAATCCAGGGACACAGTATTTTTCAGCAAGCATTTCTGGAAATGTTGTAACTGTCTATGGAACAAATCCAGGTTCAGCCACTATAAATATCTGTTCACTTAATTCAGGTTCAAATTGTGTAAGT
>CAYXQC010000002.1:0-137196 GCA_964467385.1 uncultured Candidatus Saccharibacteria bacterium | reverse complement strand
TCGCTGCTACCACGAGGATAGCACCGTCCATCTGTGCGGCACCAGTAATCATGTTTTTGATGTAGTCCGCGTGACCAGGGGCATCAATGTGAGCATAGTGTCGGGCATCTGTTGCATATTCTGAGTGAGAAAGTGAGATAGTAATACCTCGAGCTTTTTCTTCAGGAGCCTTGTCGATGTCTCCCACAGCTTTTACTGTCGCTTGCTTTCCAGCTCGCGCCAATGTGTTAAGAATAGCCGCAGTAAGAGTTGTCTTACCGTGGTCTACGTGACCAATTGTTCCTACGTTTAGGTGAGGTTTTGATCGATCGAATGCTTCAGCCATATATTTTTGTTTTGTTTTTAATAGTTGCTATCTTAAGGTTTTCAAACACGACAGTATTTCGCCGCATCATTTACCTGAAGTTCCCAACTAATTTTTTGTAAATTAATAACTTTATCAGTAGTGCTTTAGAATGGCTTATTTAAAGGATATTTTGACTTTTTGAGTAACTTTGTCTGACACTTTCGCATCATTATTGCTACACAAATTTCCCCAAAATATCTGTAAAGGCTCTCCAAAGGTGCTGGATAAAAAAGCGCCGTCAAGCGCAATACGGAAATACTACCAGATACTGTGTAATATGCAAATAAAAGAGCTCCGACCAGGAGACCTTCTCTTTCCATTCGACTCGTGCTGTTTACACGTTGAATTTCTAGAGAAGGACCTGATCGGAACCGGTGTCGTTGACCTGAAACCACAATAGGGTCGCCACGAGGTGGCGATTACCGTCAGCAAATGAGTTATCAGTCGCCAACAGTGTGGAACATACCATGAAGACAACTCCTTGAAGCAGAAACGGTCAGCCCGACTTCGATCAGGTCCGCCTCTTACAGGTGGCTGCTTTCTTGGCCTGGTGTTGTACTGCGTTTTGTTTTGCCGGCTGTTGGGCCGGAGCTTTGTACGCTGAGTGTCTACCCAGCGCGAGATTCACGAAATTCGTAACAGGCTGGGACCCATTACCTATAATGCTACACTTCTCACTTGAAAACACAATGGGTTAATCCGCTTTTTATAAGTTCGACCCTTCTAGTCTATTGATCAACTTCTCGTGGATTCCATCAAATGAACCATTACTCATAATCACAAGAACATCGCCAGGCTTCACTGCTGGAATTATTTTTTCAATCACTTCGTCACCATTTCCAAGACAAATTCCATAAAAATCCTTGTCTCTAGATGTTTTGGCATTCAAAACGGCTTCATCCACCACAACGGATCCGTCTATAAAATCAGCTGGATTATCATTATGTCGGAGAGCTGGCATAGAAAGATAGAGTTGATCAGCATCGAGAAACGCATGTGCATATTCATGTTCAAACATTTTCTTTCTACTTGTATTTGAGCGAGGCTCGAAGATTGCAATGATTCGCTGGTCAGGAAAGTGAACACGAATACCCGAAAGGGTTTCTCTAACTGCCGTCGGATGATGAGCGAAATCATCTATAATTGTTATATCGTTTATAACAGCACGAATCTCTTGTCTTCGCTTCATACCCTTGAAACTCTGTAGACCATTTTTGATTTCATCGAGATTCAAACCTTCGTGTACAGAAACTGCAATCACTGCAAGTGTATTGTAGAGATTGTACGTTCCAAAAAGTTGTATAGAAAATCTCCCTAAATCTTGTCCTTTATAAGAGACATCGAACTGCTGACCTTGCGCATTGACCGATATATTTTTTGCAAACACATCAACGAAGACATCATCAGCAGAATTATTTTGTCCTTTATATTTTGTTCCTTCGATTCCATAATAAAGGACTTCAGCACTCGTGTATGATGCCAGCTCTCGGACTTCAGGTGAATCACCGTTAAGGACGAGACACCCCGTCTGAGGAACTTCTTCTGCTAAAAAGACAAAAGATTGCTTATATTCTTCAAAATCTGCATAAATGTCTGCATGATCAAATTCAAGTGAAGTGACTACGGCAATATCCGGTTTGTAATGTAAAAATTTTGGAGCCTTGTCGAAATAAGCCGTATCGTATTCATCACCTTCGATAATAAAATACTTCGACTCAACATTGTCCTTTATACCAGTACTAAAACTTGTTTCTTGAATTCCATCATCAGTTGGAGTCGCCACTCCACCAACCAAAAATCCAGGATGCAAATTGGCTTTTATAAATGTGTGCGACATGAGGCCTGTTGTTGTCGTTTTGCCATGAGTACCACAAACAACTATAGATTGTTTGTCTTTTATAAAAAATTCCCTAATAGCCTCTGACATCGAAAGCTGTGGCAGATCATATTCTCGCACAAAAGCACCTTCAACATTATCTGGACCGAACATATTTGCAACGACAATTACATCTTTATCTTTTACATGTTCTTCAGAAAAACCTTCGTAAAACTTTATACCGAGTTCATTTATCAAATCACTCGCCGGTGGATAACATCCAATGTCTGAGCCAGATACCTCATACCCTGCTTCAGCAAACAAACCAGCAAGTGAGGACGTCGCTTTACCACACACACCAGTAATATGTACTTTTTTAATTCCATTTTTTGAGATTTTTTCTTGTAGCTCTGGAAGATAAGCTCGTTCAAAAATTCTTTTTTCTACAGTGTTGGTTTCGGTGCCGATTCGTTTTGTCTTTTCCTTGAAAAAGTCTTCTGCCTTAGATTTCATAAGGTATAGAGTAGCATAGGTTGCATATATACAAATAGTATGGTTTTATAGTGGTGCACATTCCACAGGTATCAAGATGAATTTCAGGCATTCTTGCCCGGACATAATCGAAAAAAACCTGCTATTCCTGAGCCACCTCCCGAGGTCAATGTGCGCTTCACAACACACTCAGCAACACACCATTCCTCGTGCATTAGCACTTGCGGTGGCGCAGGTGAAGATGTTCTTTGGAAGTATAGAAAGTGCAAAAAGACAGATGAAAATGAGCCACTTCTCGCTACTTGTAGCGAGTACACCAATTGCGTCAAACCTCCTCTGCAGACATTTCGGCTTCAGCGAGATCGAAAAAGATGCAGGTATCGGTCGCCACATGCTCAAAGATGTCGCCGGTCAACACCTGGAGATCAACCAGTGTCGTTCCGGTCAAGAACCGCAAGGTCACATCGGATTCATGTTCGAGACCCGCGACGCATTCTGGGAGAAGTATACCCAAATCGAGGATTTCCTTGACGAGAGTTCACTTCTCTGCCGCGACCTGCTCACCAAACGGTGTAGTGGGAAAGGGAGCGAAGGTTGCGTCAGCTTGACCGCCAAATGCGGCTTGAGATTCGAACTGACCTGGGGCAAGGACTTTGTTGCCGCCCACGAAAATCGGCCGAACATCAAGCGGTCGCCCAAGAAATCAGGAGAACTGCAAGCTGCGGCCTAGCCCTGCCACTTATCAGTTCAAAATCCCTAACACCAGAAGCGAAGTACGGTGTTGGGGATTCTTCTTTAGAGGATTGGCAAAAAATAATTTCAATAAAATCCTGTATAAATGTATCTCGCAAAAACCCCGCATCTCTACGGGTTTTTGTATTCTAATTCGAGAAAATAATAAAATAAAAATACTACTCCCTTGCACAAGGGTTACGCCCTGAGCAGAGTGGCTGGCCAGTAAGCCAGAACACGTAAGAGTAGTATTTTTATTTTATTATTTTCGAGAATCTACAATAGTCTTCTCAACGTTTGGAGGAACCACATCGTAGTGATCAAATTCCATAGTCATTGAACCTCGACCCTGTGTCATAGATCGGAGATCAGTTGTATAACCAAACATTTCTGAAAGCGGTACCATTGCTCGAATAGCCTTGTTCATACCTCGATCATCCATACCTTCGATCTGACCTCGTTTTGATGAGAGTGATCCTGTAACGTCACCCATGAATTGTTCTGGTGTTACTACTTCTACTTTCATGATTGGTTCGAGAATAACTGGCTTAGCCTTTTTAGCAGCCGCTTGGAATGCCTGTGACGCAGCAATCTTGTATGCGATTTCAGATGAGTCTACATCGTGAGATGAACCGAACGTAAGTTCACATGATACATCTGTCATTGGGAATCCAGCAACAATACCTCGGTCCATAGCTTCTTTTACACCCTTTTCAACTGCAGGAATGAATTCTGTTGGAATAACACCTCCCTTGATTGAGTCGATGAATTCGAAACCGTCTTCTCGGTGAACATTCTTTGGAATCTTCGCACCTTCCTCGAGAGCTTCAAGAGGTTTAATTGTGATTCGTACATGACCATACTGACCCTTACCTCCAGACTGCTTAACGTACTTGTAGTCTTCGTCAACGCAAGTTCCTTTAATAGTCTCTCGGTATGATACCTGTGGCTTACCTACATTTGCTTCTACGTTGAATTCTCGTTTCATTCGGTCAACCATAATTTCAAGATGAAGTTCACCCATACCAGCGATGATAGTTTCACCTGTTTCCTGATTTGATGAAATTCGGAATGTTGGATCTTCATCAGAAAGTTTCTTAAGCGCCATACCCATTTTTTCCTGGTCTGCTTTTGTTTTAGGTTCAATTCGAAGTGACACTACTGGTTCTGCGAACTTAATAGGGTCAAGTACGATTGGTTTATTTTCATCACAAAATGTGTGTGAAGTTTTAGCTTCTTTCAAACCTACAGCGGCAGCGATTTCGCCGGCGAATACTTTCTTCACTTCTTCTCGCTTATTAGCTTGAAGACGCACGATTCGTCCAAGTCGCTCTTTGTTTCCTGTTGTTGAGTTATAAATATATGAACCAGCCTCGATAGAACCAGAGTACACACGGAAGAATGTAAGCTGACCCACGAATGGGTCTGTCTGAAGTTTGAATGCAAGAGCTGCAAATGGTTCAGTATCAGAAGCGCTTCGAGTAGTTTCCTCGCCTGTATTTGGATCAATACCTTTTACAGCAGGGATATCAAGTGGAGATGGAAGATAATCAACTACGGCGTCCAAAATAAGCTGTGTACCTTTATTTTTCAAAGCAGAACCTGTGAATACTGGGTACACTTTGTTTGCGATAACGCCCTTTCGAAGTGCGGCTTTAAGTGCAGGAATTTCAAAATCAGTTTTACCATCAAGGTACTGATTCATCATTTCTTCATCAAATTCTACAATCTTTTCTACAAATTCGGCTCGTCGCTTTGTAGCTTCATCAAGCATATTTGCAGGAATATCATATGCGATAACCTGGTTACCCATATCACCTTCAAACTTGTACGCTTTCATTGTCAAAAGATCGATTACACCTTCAAAATCACCTTCAGACCCAATCGGAAGCTGAGCTCGTACAGCATTTTTGTTGAGTCGGGCGAGGATAGACTCGAATGATCGTTCAAAAGAAGCACCTGTTCGGTCGAGTTTGTTAATGAAACAGATTCGAGGTACATGGTACTTGTCGGCTTGTCGCCATACAGTTTCTGACTGAGGTTCTACTCCGGCTACGCCGTCGAATACTACAACTCCACCGTCTAGGACTTTGAGAGATCGTTCTACTTCTACTGTGAAGTCTACGTGACCAGGGGTATCGATAATGTTAAATCGGTGCTTATTTGAAAGATCTGTACCCATGTATGTAGGGTTCCAGAAACAAGTGATCGCAGCGGCAGTAATAGTAATACCTCGCTCTTTTTCCTGTTCCATCCAGTCTGTCACAGCTTCACCTTCGTGCACTTCACCAATCTTGTGTGACATACCTGTGTAGTAAAGAATTCGTTCAGATGTTGTAGTTTTACCTGCGTCGATGTGAGCGATGATACCGAAATTTCGTACTTTCTCTAATGGATAATCTCTGTTCATAAATAATATATTGAGGTCTAAGCGTTTTTTGGCGTATTTTGTGTATGCCGTATTGCGTTTAAAACCGTATTTTAAATTAAAAAGGCCAGTGGCCAGATAATTTGATTAATAATAAGCACCGACTTTTTAGAAAACTCTAGATTGAAGTCGTGGGGATAAAATAGCATTATTTTGTCTCGTTGACAATGACTATTTTGGCAGCCCTTACTATGACTCATTTACCTTTGCTATACTATTTTTCCAATAAACAAAACAATCCTAATGAAACTTATAATCCTCGCAGCCGGAAAAGGAAAAAGAATGGGAGAATCTTCAAATCACACTCCAAAGCCATTACTTACATATAAAGGAAAAACACTCACTCATCACAAACTTGACGCACTTTCAGATGCGTTCGATGAAATTATCTTTGTTGTTGGACATCTTGGCGAAAAATTTGAAGAGATACTTGGCCGAGAATACACGCTATCGAGTGGTAAAAAAGTGCCGCTCACATATATGTGGCAAAAAGAACTTCTCGGAACTGCACATGCTTTGCATCAAGCTAAAGAAGCTATTAGTAATTCCCCTTTCGTAGTTCTCATGGGTGATGATCTGTATAGTGGAGAAGATATTGATAAAATGATTCAGCACTACAATGCTTCAGGCCAATGGTCTGTGCTTTTGGAAAATTCCCAAACGCCTATGTCCGCAGGAAAATGTCTCGTAAATAATTTAGGAAATCTAATTGACATCGTCGAAGACCCTGAAGCGACAATCCCTATTAATAAGATGTACACTGGCGGCTGCCTACTCACTCCGGAAATTTTTAATTCAAAGATGGTACAACTACCTAACTCAGTCGAATACGGATTGCCACAAACATTTGTATCGGTAGCTAAAAACAACAAACAGACCATTAAAGCTTTTGATGCTACTTTTTGGAAACGTATCACGAGCCCAGAAGATTTGGTTGAATAATTAAGGTCAGATTTTGCAATCAACCTCAACCTCCTGCTTGGATTTACCTTTACGACATCTGAGCAGGAGTTTTACTTTAACTTTTTTGTCTAATTTTTTTAAATTAAAAAACCCGCCAGCACTGGACGGGTCTTATCAGGTCACTATCGACCTCAGCAATTTGCAAGGTACATGCCATACAAGCGTTTGAAAAAAATCCCAAACTCCTTACTGAACCCAGGCCTCTCCATTGGTGGCTTCAGATTGGCAGACTTCGTCAACTGATTGAGTTTTGGATCGACAGGAGCATCGTAAATGAATACCAAATACTCCTTCATGTCCATCCGACAGAAATAGCTGCATGCTTCCTGAACTTCGTGGTTTTTTCCAAGATAGGACCCAATGACGACCAAGTCGATGTCTTCGGGACAATTTTGATCCCCTAGAAAATCCGCAAGGCACACATAGCACGAAAGAATAAAACGTTTCCCAAGAGCATCTCTTAGGTCTTCGCCATATTCGGTGATGAAACCTTCGACCATTCCTAGCCAGGTTTTGTTTGAGTCGATCACTACGACTCGAATTTGTTCAGATTCAGACACTTTTTTGTACTCCTTCTTTTGCGTTTTGATGTTGATGGATCGATGACAAAAGAGCAAACGAGATCAGTAAGACCTCATGGCTCAAACAGTAATCAGTCACACTGGACCGAAAATTCACACTGAGAATACACAACAAGGATAAATTATGCAAATTAATAAAAATTAAAAGCCATCCCTTTCGGAAATGGCTTTTGTGAGGCAGTGCATTCAGGTTATAAAGCAACTTGATATTTGCAAACCTATTCAAACACAGGCTCACGCATTTTCGGCACAGTAATACCGGATGGCAATCCAGGTTTCTGAAGACCTTGAATGTTACCGAGCGGTCCTATGTCTGATTTTGAATCGACAACTTCTTCTTTCGGCGACCATTCGTGGTAGTAGATGCATTTTCCATTACGGTTGAAACCACGAATAATGAACATATTCGCCTTTGAAAACCTTTCGCCATTTTTTGATGACGGTGCAACGCGAAACCACTCCGACAAGCGAATCGCCTCGTACATGTTCCCATCAGAAGATATTGAATCATAGAACCTGAAATTCTCACCCGGACTCAGAGGTTCGAGTTCAGCAAAGATAAACATAGTGTCCCACGGAATAGTGCGAACTTCATGAGTACCCCTAATCCTCTCTTGAACATACTCTGTCTTTATTTCAGTGCGTACAGGTTCAACCAGAAAGTACATCTTTCCAAGTGCAGGATCGTCTGCCAACGTCGGATTGGTTTCGATAGCCGACGACGGTACGGGCCTAATTGAGGGCAGTTGTCTCACCTCCTTTGAAGATGCCGGAATGATAGCTGTCACACCAAGGTCATGATTAATCTTTTCCTGAAGAGTGCATGACAATGGAATGCCAGAAATCACCGTCAAAAAACAAAGGAGAAACAGCCGAGCAAACGAGTCGATTGAAGCTTCGTAATTTTTTTTGATCAAAATAACATAATACGATCACCAACTCCTACCCGCTCGAGTGAGCAGATATTAGGTTAACCCTAGAGCAAGCATCTCGTATCCTCCGATTTGCTATCGTACAGTAAAAAATGAGCGGGTCAACTCATTATAATTTTATGAAAAGTTTTTGCCGCCCCTGTGAGGACGGCAAGTTTAGAAAATATAGTCACAGCTATTCATTTTTGATCGGAAATTTATTTTTCAAAACTTCGTCGACCAACCACTCTTGTTCCCATGTACCTGTTTTGAGAACCTGTACAGCACGCTTTTCATCCCAAATGCGACACACTTCGCCGCCTTTGGCACGAAAAACCACGTACCCACCACGTAGTCCACCGATCCATTTGCCATACCAACCAAATGGAGACTTAACCTGAGTAATGTCTTCCCGTATGTCCATATCTACTATGATTATATCAGCATTTTTTCAAACAAAAAACCGCCCTCGCGGACGATCTTTTGTTTCTTGGGTCTGAATAACCTTGAGACTACCACGCAAAATGAGCAAACGCCTTGTTGGCTTCTGCCATCTTGTGTGTGTTCTCCTTCTTTCGTACAGCTTCACCATCATTCTTTGAAGCTGCAATAAGTTCATCAGCAAGCTTTTCGTGCATAGGCATACCTTTCTTTCCACGAGCAGCATCAATGATCCATTTCATTGAAAGATACTGTCGTCGTTCAGGTCGTACCTCTCGAGGAACCTGGTAGTTTGCACCACCAACTCGTCGTGATCGCACTTCTACAGCAGGAGCTGTATTTTTGAGAGCAGTGTTGAATACTTCCATAGGATTTTCAGTCTTTGCTTTTTCAGCAATAGAGTCGAATGCTCGGTATACGAGCGCCATGGCTGTAGTCTTCTTTCCGCTCCACATGCAATAGTTGATGAACTTTCCAACTTCAAGAGAGTTGTACTTGAGATCAGCTTTTGCGATATTTCGATTTTTTACTTTTCTTCGCATGTTTTTGTGTAATATTTGAAACTTTTTATAGTTTCATTAATCTGGGAAAATTTCTGTTAATTCGCAGAATGTTTTCAGCGTTTGCTTCAATGCATAGCTTACTCTGCTTTGGTATTTAGGAGTACCATCCTTTGTAAATTTTAGTGGACAATTTCTTGCGCACTATTATTTACTTTTTAGCTATCGGGTTTACTTACCTGCTTTTGGTCGCTTAGCACCGTATGCAGATCGTTCCTTTCGTCGCTTTTCTACACCAGCACAGTCAAGAACGCCTCGTACAATTGTATATCGGACACCTACGTCTTTTACACGACCACCTCGTAGCATAACTACTGAGTGTTCCTGCAAGTTGTGTCCTTCGCCTGGAATATACGCTGTTACTTCCATACCGTTTGTAAGTCGAACTCGGGCAATCTTTCGAATCGCTGAGTTAGGCTTCTTAGGAGTTTTAGTTGTAACTTTTGTACAAACGCCTTTCTTAAATGGTGAATTGTAGAAAACCGGTCGGTTCTTGAGCACGTTGAAACCTCGAGTCAAAGCGATCGCTTTGCTCTTTCGTCGTGTCTTAGATCGATTTCGTTTTACAAGTTGATTAAGTGTAGGCATATGCCTTTTGTAACTTAGTTATTGATAATTAATGTCAATTTTGCTAAAGACCCGTGTTCCGCACGAATATCAGCGAAAAAGAAAATGCCTTGAAAAAGCACTTAGGGAAAAGATTACTATATATATAGTATTAAGGCAAGCTATTCTAGGACGAACTCCGACCTCAAACCGAGCTTGAGCTAATTTAAGCTCCTACAAAAAGTCGGAAGACAAGACCTACAATTGGCACAAAATATTGCCAAATAAAGAAGATAAAAATAAGAGTGGCAAATAGACCATATGTAGAGTAAAAGCCTTCTAATTTATGGCTTAAATTGTGAGGGAGAAGGTTACTAAGTATCTTAGAACCATCAAGAGGTGGCAAAGGTACCAAGTTAAAGATAGCCAAGACAAGGTTAATAAGGACCAAAGTGGCAATAATAGCCATAGTTGCTGCCGGCAAAGTGTCAGCAAAGGCTCTGAGAACAATAGAAGCAAGACCAGCTACGAGGATATTTGAGAGTGGTCCCGCAAAAGCCACTAAAAACTCGCTTGTTCGGCCGTTTTTAAGATTATAAGGATTATATGGAACAGGTTTTGCCCACCCAAACATAAGACTTCCAGGTAAAAGCGCACAAAGAAGAGGTACAATGATCGAACCAATAGGGTCGATATGCTTAATAGGGTTTAAAGTAAGTCTTCCCTGGTACTGCGCTGTCCGGTCCCCTTGCCATAAAGCTGCCAAACCATGGGAAACCTCATGAATAACAATAGACAATATAAGGATAGCTAGACTGAAGAGTGAACTCATGTTGATTTATTTGCTAAATATAAAAAATATGATAGCATGATCGAACATATGGCAAAAGTATGCGCAATCACTAAAAAAGGTTCTCGACTTTCAGGCGGTTATTCAAACCGAACTCGTGCGACTAAGTTTAACCCAACTGGCATGACTCGAAAGTACCCTAACCTCCAGAAGAAGCGAATTTACATTCCTGAACTTAAGAAGTTTGTAACTTTGACTATTTCGACAAAGGCGATCAAGACTATCCAAAAGAATGGTGCGTTTGCAACACTCAAGAAAGCAGGGCTGATCTAAGTAAAACTAACGACGCTTAGCGAAAACACCATCCAACACAAAATGGATGGTGTTTTCTATATCAGTCCTAAGTATTCGATCTGTATAGATTCCGTCCATACTCTCACCATGAGATGTGCCACCAAAATAATCAGTGATACGACCAAGTACATCTTGGCTTGGATGTCCGTACCTATTTTGTTCACCAACTGATACCACTACGTATTTAGGTTGAACTAAATCAATAAAACCTTGAGAGGTAGAGGTTTTCGAACCATGGTGTCCGACTTTTAGTACAGTTGCAGCAAGATCAGCAGGTGGATGATTTTGCATAATATCTTTTTCGCTTTCAACACTCGCATCACCAGTTAACATAATCGAGCTCGATCCGTATACAAGTCGTGCGACGACAGAATATTCGTTTGTTTCGAATTGAAGCAAAGAATTACACTTTTTTGTTTTTGCGTTTGTTTTTGCTACTTTTTGTTTTGAAGAATTTTTTTGTGATTTAGGCGATGTAGATGAAACATCTTTCATGCACTCAATGTATCTATCAATCCTTGGCGAAAAATTTGGGTGCAAAATTTCAAGCGTTGGCCCATGCAAATCTACAGATTCAATAAAATTTTTAAATCTAATAATCATTCCATCATAGAGTGGAATACTTTTAATATTATTTTGCAAATTTATTTTTTGTGCAGATGATGAAGAACTCGCTTCAAGACTATTAGCTCGCCCCATCAAGTTCTTATACATTGTACTTTTTCCAGCCACGCCAGAATGCAAAAATAATTTTGGACTAAATCTATCAATCACTGATTCCATAGAACCAATATGATCCGCATCAGCATGTGTAATAAGTACGACATCAATTTCTTTATCAAAAATATGTTTAACTTTTGATAATTCTTCGATAACTTTTTTATCCTTATTTCCACTATCAATAAGTAGTGATTGACCGCTCGGAAATTCAAAATACAAAGCATCACCTTGTCCGACATTTAGTGCGTAAAACTGTACCGAATCATTTTGCTCTAAAAAATTTGCGGACAACTCAAAAAATACAGACCAAAATATAAACAGATTAATCAAAAAAGCAATAAAGGTAAAAGCACAAACCCAGAAAAAAGCTGATTTAAAAAATTGGTCATCATGGTATACTTGGCGCGTCATATAAGTCGTATTGGACACATGGTTTATTGGCTGGTTTTCATTATTCTTCATTGGTATTATTAATTCATTATTAGCTTATTTTTATCTATTATCTTTATGAGTTTTACAGAACAGAAATTCGAAATCGGGCAATTAGTCGATATCAGTCAGCGAACAATCGATGAGCACATGAAGTTGTATGCAGGATACGTGAAGCACGCGAATTTAATTCTTGAAAAAATTTCAGAGCTTCAAGTTGATGCTGACAAAAATGCATATACCATCGGTGAACTTCGTCGAAGATTTGGGTTTGAATTTGATGGCATGAGAAATCATGAGTACTATTTTGAGCAATTTATTGGAGGTCAAAAAGACAGCGATTCTAGCTCAAAGTTAGTTCAGAAAATCGTTGCCGATTTTGGATCTTTTGAAACATGGGTTACATCTTTCAAACAGCTCGCGATGACGCGAGGAATCGGTTGGGCGATTCTGTATTACGATCCCGTATCGGACAAACTTCTGAATGTATGGGTCGACGAACAGCATCTCGGACATCTCACTTCCCTCAAAGTCATCCTTGCACTCGACATGTGGGAACACTCATATATGCTCGATGTTCCACCATCAGAAAAGAAAAAATACATTGAAGCATTCTTCAAAAACTTGAACTGGAGTGTGGTAGAGAACCGAGTTACATAGCACATTTTCGAATGTAGAATTGTGCAGAGTAACTCGCACAAACTTGTGGAAAACTCACCGGGGAAGTACTAGCCTCGGTGTTTTTTTGTGGATAATTTTTAAAACTTTTTTGCAATCTTGTGGATAAGTCGAAAATACAGCCTCAATACTGCCTTGTTTCAAGTTACACAAAACTGCTTTTTTCTGACAAACTTGTGGATAACTTTAACTAAAGTTTTTATGATTCTTGCAAAAATATCGAGATTTCCTATTGACACCAAAAGCACAACTACGAAATACAGAGTAAAGATCCACTGTTTAGACACCGGTCCAAGTTTTATAAATCCATACGGAACACTTGACCCGAGTTTCACCACCATGAATTCATACGACAGTAGGAACCACGAAACAATGGTGGGGATAAAACTGAGCCATGGATTTATGAAACTGAGTGCGCCAATAAAAAACACCATGAGCATGGTGAGGGGGATAAATGGAAGGACTATCATATTGACCGGTAATGCTACAAAGGATGCCAACCCAGAGAATTGAATAATAAGTGGTAACGTAGAAACCTGAGTCGCAAGAGTCGAGGATATCAATTCAAAAACACCTTTCAATATTTTTCCAGGTTCTGCCTTACAACCAATTTTGGGTGCAAATGATTTCCAAAAAGACATCAAAATTTTCTCTATTGGACTTGATAGACTAATAAGCCCAAATGTTGCCATGAAGCTTAATTGGAAACCAGGATCCTCAAATAGTAATTTTGGATTAACTAAAAGCATCAAAGTTCCAGCCAAAAAAAGTGACATAATTGCTGAATTCTTCCGGTCGAAAATTCGTGCATAGATTCCAATCAGTGCCATGATAACTGAACGATATACAGTTGCTCCTCCTCCCGCCATTATGCCAAACAAGATGATTCCGATTGAGCCTAAAATTCCACTCAAAATTTTTGGTAGAAAAGATAAAATTTTAATGATACTTTCACCAATAATTGAAATATTAAATCCAGACAAAACTACAATATGTATGAGACCTACTTTCTGAAATTGATCTTGAATAATTTTACTGAGTGACCCTTTTCCGGATATGACCAAACCGTTCGCCAAATAGGCATGAGGTAGAGGTAAACTTTGCTCAACATGCTCCATAAATTTTTTCTTAAATGAATACAAACCAATGATTATTTTTTCTTGAAGTGTTTTTGATTTTAAATTTACACTTTGATCACCTGTGACAGTGTCATAGCCAGACGACATGTCGGACGTCATATCAAACGTGTCACCAACAAAAAATATGTCATCTTTAGAAAGATAAGATTCGTAGTCAAAAGTCCGACCATCCTCCCCTGTTATATTTTTCGGCCTATTTAACTTTGTAGTAAATCGAACATAATCAGCATATTGAAAATTTTGCTGATCCTGGTTTTTATTTTTTATCAAAATTTTTGTGTCTTTAAATATTCTCCTACTTTCAGTTGATTCAATTTGAGATGCCTGTTCTTGGTCTGCAAATTTATTTGTAGATCTATCCGTAAAAATCCCAGCTACGACCGAAACTACCAAGCGTTGATACCCAGCCTTATTTTCTGGTTCTGAAATGACTTTTCCAAATATCTCAACTTTATTTTTTGCTAATTCGACATCATCTTTGATTCCGTATGTTGTGTAAAAACTTTTTGTCTCTACGTCATGTCTTTTCACTAAAACATATCGGCCTGCAATTACAGAGATCGCCAACATTATCAATCCAAAAAATACAAAAAACCTTGTGATTTCTATTTTTTCAGTTTTCTCGATATCTGCATCAGTCACTCACGAATCATACAAACTTGACATTAAGACTCTATAAAGAATTTTTAAACTCTTTAATCAGTTCATCCTCTTCAGTCCTTGAGAATACTTTTTTGAACTTTGCACTACTCTTTCCTTTCACTTCAGACTCACATTCTGTCCATGTTTTATGAGTCAAAATTTTTCCATTTACCATACTTACATATGAATATGCTGGCATACCTGATTTTTTAGAACTTTTTGAACTTTTCTTCATGCCACTTGTGCTAGTATCATCAGCACCAGTACTGTTTCCAGACGCCAGATTTAAAATATCACTACCCTCCGGCGTACTCTCGTATCCGGCTAGTGTACCAGTGTAGAGCTTTACAGGCTTCTGATCAGCAAAAGATGTTGCGATAACGTCACATCGTTCATTACCGAAAATACCAGAATGACCTTTAAGTAAGTTCCATTTGATTTTTAGACTATGTGCACTTACGAACGCATCATATTCTTCCCACATATCTCTGTTTTTCACATCTTCCTTACCTGCGGTAACCCAACCCTTTTTCTTCCAGCCACTTAACCATTTTTCAGCACTATTCATAACGTAGGCAGAGTCGATATACAAGATGAAAGTATATTCACCTAGATTTTGATAATAATTTTCAAAATTCTTCAGGCCAGCAATAACCGCGGCTAGTTCCATGCGGTTATTAGTAGTAGAAAGTTCTCCGCCGCCAAGTTCGTCCACACATATTTCACCATAAGCATTTGGATAAATCGCTATTGCACCAAAACCGCCCGGACCAGGATTTCCTCTTGATGAACCGTCTGTAAAAATAACAATTTCTTTATCTTTTATTGAGAGAATTTTCATACCGTATGTGCTGTGTAATTTATTTACTCACGCCGAGGCGCGCGTATCGATTTTTAACCTCTACAGTATATCAATAATTCTAAGTCTGTATTCCGGGTATCTTTTAAACATCGATTTTTCCATATGTGCAACCACATCAACCTTTTTTCCTTCTGCGATTTTAGACATGAAAATCTTGTCATCCTCAGCGAAGAATTTTATAGCTTTAACTGAACCTTTCCCTTTAAGCACAAGCTCGGCATGCTCTTTTTTCTTACCAAATAGATTTATAGCATCAATAATTACCTTTTTGAACATAAAAACTGGCTTTGGATTTGCTTCGCCAAATGGGGCAACTTTTTCAATCGTTGACCATACCTTAAAACCAACATCCGCAGGCTCAGCATACTTGTCGATCCATAAAATATCTTGATTTTCTTTGCTATTTTCTGCCATAGCAGGATCTACACCATCTGTATCCATAGCACCAACACCACCCTTCAGCTTCAAATCAGCCTCAAGTGCCAATTTCTCAAAAAAATGAATCTTGTCTTCAGCAATAGAAAAACCACCTGAAGCAGAGTGTCCTCCGGCATTTAGAAAATAATCAGCAGGCATTGCGCGCATGATTTTTACAACATCCATACCAGCTGGTGCACGACATGAACCCTTGAAAACTCCCTCCTCTCCTTCTTCGGATTTACCCCAGAGAAAAGTTGGCTTATTGTAATCACGCACAATATGAGTCGCGGCAAGACCTAGAACTGGCGGATTCCAGCCAATATCACCGAGTACGATCACCGGCTTATCGCTTATATCTCGCTCATCTATTTTCTTCTTAATATCTTTTACTAGATGCGCTACCTGTACCTTTCTGTTGTTATTTATAGTATTTAAATGTTCCGTCATCATATCCGCCTCGAGTTCATCCGTCGTCGACAAAAGTTTGAATGCATCGATAGGATCAGCCATTCGCGAAGCAGCGTTGATACGTGGAGTGACCATGAATGCAATATCTTCTTCGGTCAGATATCGTGGATCGATTTTTACTGATTTAAAAAGTTTCTGAAGACCGACTCGTCGTGCTTTTCTCATCACGATCAGTCCGAAGTGTGCAAATATTCTATTTTCACCAAGAAGAGGTACCATATCAGAGAGCGTCGCAAGACCTACCATGTCGAGCCACCATTTTTCATAACCTTCGGGCACATTGAACGTTCGCGCCAAGGCTTGAGCAACTTTATAAATCACCCCAGCACCGCAAAGCATTTTCTCTGGGTACTGACAGTCTGGTCGTTTAGGATTAATAAGAGCATAGGCATCTGGCAGTACATCACCCGGCGTATGATGGTCAGTGATGATTAGGTCAATACCAAGTTCCTTGGCATATTTTGCAGATTCAATATCCGCAATTCCGCAATCGATACTGATCACCAGCGTCGAACCGGCTTTAGCGATTTCATCAAGAGCTGCTTTATGAATACCGAAGCCTTCGCGATGACGATGTGGAATATAGTTCGCAAAGTTTGTATGGCCAATTTTCTTCAAACAATCATGAAGAACCACCGCACCAGGAATACCATCAGCATCAAAGTCGCTGTATATGGTTATTTTCTCGTTCGCATCGACCGCACGCTTTATCCGCTCAACTGTTCGATCCATATCTTTGAGGAGAAATGGGTCATGCGTGCCGGAATTGTACTCAGGGTTTAGAAAAACCTGTTTATCTTCGGAATTTTTGAGGCCTCGGCTATGCAGAAGTTGATCTAGAAATGTATCACCTTCAGTGGTTCGGAGTTTGTAGGTGGGCATACTCCGAGCAGTTTATCACAGAAGCGAGCAATAACTTTCATATACATTCCCTCAAAAATAAGCCATAATAACCACCATATGACACACGCCAACCACCAAGCCGACTGCGTTTTCTGTAAAATTATCCAAAACGAAATCCCTGCCATAAAAATCTACGAAGATGAGACCACTCTAGCTTTTCTTGATATTCGGCCAGTTAACAAGGGTCACGTACTGGTAATCCCTAAAGATCATTTTGAAAATGTATACACGACACCTGCAGAACTTTGGTGCCGGGTAATGCTCACGGTTCAGAAAGTAGCTATTGCTGTGAAAAATGCAGTGAGCGCAGATGGTTTAAACATAATAATGAACAATGAAAGTGCGGCCGGGCAAATTGTCTTCCACACTCATGTCCATATCGTACCGCGAGAAAACGAGGACGGCTTCATGCATTGGCCAGGTAAAGCATATGACTCAGAAAATGAAGCTAAAGAGCTTGGTGAGAAGATGGTTGAGGCTTTAAAGTAATTTTCACGACGATAATCTAACATGGAAAAAGAGCCTAAATTTACAATTGACAATCCTCAAGAGGGAGATGATGTCGCTGTGGGAATAATGCATCTAAGATCCTGGAAAGAGACATATATCAATCCAGCAAAAGGAGTCACTGAAGAAGTTATCGATGAACTTCGAGGGAACGCTGCAACTGAGGAAGGTAACGTTTTCCGGAGAAATACTTTTGAGAAAGCTGCAAAACATCCCGATAAAATTCTCTACAGAGTAGTACATGACAGGGATGGAAAAGTTCTCGGTTTTCTCCATGGTTCAAAACAAGACGAATATACCGAATTAGAAGGTCTTTATTTACTAAACCAGGCAAAAAGTCTAGGTATTGGTGGAAAATTAATGGAAGAATTTTTAGCTTGGGCAGACAAAGATAAGCCATGCTATCTGCAGGTATTTTTAGCCAACCAACACGCACAAGGATTTTATGAAAGATACGGATTCAAAAAGACAGATAAACCTCTTCAATTATTCAAAGACAAACTTGAATATATTGAAATGGTACGACCTGCTGAGGAAAATTAAGATTGAAGTTGAAAAAGTTAAGCGAGCGCTTCCACACCTGGGAGCGTTTCGTTTTCTAGATATTCGAGCATTGCGCCACCACCAGTTGAGACGAACATATGTGAGGTGTTACCTTTACCATCTTTGACCGCATCAAATCCTAGCTCTGCGATAGCTGCAGTCGTGTCACCACCTCCGATCAGAGACTGTGCCGAAGATTCGGCAATCACACGCGCCATAGAAACCGTTTGCTCTTTATATCCTTTTTCATAATTACCCATCGGTCCATTCCAGAGAACAAACTTCGCACTTGCAATGTGCTCAAGAAGTTTTTGCGTAAATGAAGGTCCAACGTCCATGATCATATCGTCGTCACATACGTCATCTAAAGCTACAGCCATCTTTTCACCGGCACGCTCGACAATCACATCATCTGGAATAATTACTTTGGGATTCGAAGCCGCGGCTGATACATCCACAGAACCAGAAGACACGAGCGATTTACCAACAGAAAATCCTTTTGCTTTGAGAATGTCATTTAGCAAAGCTCCGCCAAGATATAGATAGTCGGCAGTTTTTGAAAATTTCTCAATAAGTGGCAATTTCGTTTCGAACTTTGCGCCACCAAGGATAAAAATAAAAGGGTGAGGAGGATTGAAAGCAGTTTTTAGATTTTCGAGCTCGAGGCCAAGCTGAATGCCTGCGAATCGAGCATTTGGAAACAGTGCCGGTACTCCAACAACAGATGCATGTGCTCGATGAGAAACAGCGAATGCATCGTTTACGTATATATCTGCAAAACTCGCTAGGTGTTTTGCAAATTCTGGATCATTGGCTTTTTCACCTTCACTTGTACGAAGATTTTCGAAGAGGACGACCTGTCCATTTTTGAAATTCTCGTTCGTAGCTGAGCACACTTCTCGTGAAGATTCACTCAAAAAGTTCTCAACAAACTTAACTTCGCCGCACTCTGCGGCATAGTGAGCGCTGATGTAATCAGCAACCGGCCGAAGACCGGTGTCATCCTTGCTTTCAATATGTGAGATAAGAATAATTTTTGCTCCAGCGTCACGTAAAAACTTAATAGTCGGTAAGGTTTTTCGTACCCGAAGATCATCAAGAATTTTTCCTTCATACACCTGAACATTAAAATCAACACGTACCAGCACCCGTTTCCCCTTTAATTCTACTTGTCCAAGTTCTGTGATTGATTTTATGTGCATAAATTTTTGATTAATTTTTTATCTGCTATCTACGCTTTGTTTTCTTTATTTTGCCACACTTTTTACTACACCATTCAGCATTATTTCAAACTATCTCTTCTTTGATCCGCTTCGATCGATTGGCCCCTTGAAACCGCCATTTCGCTTATTTTCTTTGGCCTTTTTTAATGATTTCTTTAGCTCTTTTGTGTTATGAGTCTTCGGAGCAACCTTGATTGCATCGAAAATATCTCGAAAACCTTTTGGTTCCCAACTTGCTCGTCCAACCAAGAGACCATCAACCTCACCTTTCACAAAGATATCTTCTGCA
Source organism: uncultured Candidatus Saccharibacteria bacterium (assembly GCA_964467385.1). GTDB lineage: Bacteria > Patescibacteriota > Minisyncoccia > Phycocordibacterales > CAIZLB01 > VEQN01. Next base: position 117,413 of record CAYXQC010000002.1, on the reverse strand, counting down.
TTTTCCGCTGTAACTGATCCTCCGTAAAGAATCCGTGTGATAGAAGCAATCGTTTCTCCATATGTTTCCTTGAGGAATTTCTTGATGTATACAACCATCTGGTGGAGGTCGTATGAAGTAATCGCAACATTATCCTTCCGTCCAATCGCCCATACAGGCTCGTAGGCAATAATAATTTTATGAAATTCCGATCGAGTAACATGAACAAGAGCCTCTTTGAGTTGAGCTTTGATAATTTCTAAATAACCTGCATCAGTATCACGCTCTTTCTCACCTACACAAACAATAACATTCATGTGAGTGCGAAGTGCTTGCTGGATTTTCAAGGCAATAGTCGCACCTGTATCTCCTGCGGCACGTCGTTCTGAGTGCCCAACGATACAATAGGTCGCACCAGCGCTTTCTAGCATTTTCACGCCAATTTCACCGGTTCGTGAACCACCCTCTTCGTGCTGCGAAGCATCCTGAGTACCAATTTGTACAAGTCCTGCCTTGGCGTGTTTACCAGCCTGAGAAATAGACATGTTTCCCTGTATTCGTGCACCTGAAAGGAAACTTTTTCCAAGAGTAATTTCGGCCAGGCCAGAGATAAATGGAGCTGGAGGACAAATAACAATTTCCAAATCTTTGTATGAAAGGGCTATTTTCTTTAATTCTGTGATCTTTTTTCGAGCATCACCAAGCACAGCCGGATTCATTTTCCAATTTCCTACAAGAAGTGGTTTTTTATTTTTCATGAAATGATTATAGCAAAAGATGCCGAATCAAGACCTATTCACAAAAGACGAAGGCTGTAACCAAATATAGAAATTTGCACTATAAAAACCTACTGAAAAATCTCCTTCCAGGTATCTGTGACCCAAGATGAAGTCCCACTTGATTGTGTACTACTAAAAGTGAGACTTGATAAGCCACTTTCGTAATTGACTTGTGTTGCTCCGGATAGGCTCACGGCATATCCAGCAACCGCTTTTGCGCTAGCACTTCCAGTGAATGCCACTTTTCCATTTGGAGCGAAAAGCACCACGGCACCTGCTGCACCACTCACGGTTATAGCTGAAGCACCTCCTGAACAAGTAGCAGTACCTCCACAAGTACTTGTAGTCACAAAAAGCACATAACTACCAGCCGTACCACTACCAGAAACAGCACCTGAGGCAGTGACATTGATTTTTCCATCTGCAATAAGCACACCTGTTTTTGCACCATAAGAAGAATCAACACTCAGGTTTGCAGCACCGTTAATAGTCACATCTCCTGTTACATAGATAGTACCAGTCATAGTAAGTCGACCACTCTCACTAATCGTAAGGTTTCCATTTATCTTGATTGGCCCCGTAGTTGTAGCAGTAACTCCATTAATAGTTACATTGCCAGTTCGTACACCTCCAGCCGTAGCTTCTGCTTTCCAATCAGTGATATTTGAATCAGCAAGCGGGTAAGAAATAGATACCGGAGTTGAAGATGAAGTGTTACATGATTTGTTATTACCAGAGCCACTTTGACAATAAAGTGCCCCAGAAACCGTCGAGTTACTTACTGAATACGCAGAAGCAAATCCATTTACTACTACTCCTGAAATAGAACTCACGCCGCCGAGATAGAGTTTGAAAAATGCATCATAATTTGAAGTAGAAGTTGTCCAACTACTCACATTGTATCGTCCCATCTTAACTGAATTCGCAGATCTATATGAATCTGTATTACTTATACCCATAGTAAAATTGCTTGTATTTGAATTCGAAGGAACGTCTAAAACGAGCCAATATGTAGTCCCTGGAGTTAATGAAGTATTCGAAGTGAACACTACTGGAACCCACGAATACGAAGTTGCGATCTGAGTGACATTTAGTGTAGCAGTAGCAAGACTTGTGCCAGCTGGATTTCCTGAAGAATCAGCAGTGACTCTCACGGTTATATTAGACGGTGTACCAGTCTTTTTCATATATAAAAGCACTCTTGATAATGAAGTGGTTGTTGACACAGTAAAACTCTGCGCAAAATCCTGTGTAGCATTAGCATTTCCAAATACTAGATTTACCGCTGGAGTTCCACTACCATTTGATTGGTCTGTAGATTCTGGTGTGGAAATAGAAGACAAGGCATTGCCTGTAATAGTAGAAACCCCTGAACCCGTTATATTTCCGTTCGAAATAGCATTACCTGTGATTGTAGGGCTGCCATCCATGGTTAAACCCCCATTACCAATCTGGGTGGCATAGCTAATATTGACTGACTTAGTCCCTTGTGGAGTGAAAACACTTTTAGATATTCTTGAAAATAGACCGGAAACACCTGTAGCAATGATCTGTTTTTTACCGTCAACATCAGTGATAAGTGCAGTTGATGTTGATTCATTGAAAGAAAGAACAAGTGTTGAAGGTAAGGTCCAACCTTTATTGAGTCGATACAAACTTTCTTCATTCAATACATCAGCAGTAATGTATCCTTGTTTTGATTGAAGAAAATCAGCAGCCGATCGTACCTGTACCGCAACCGGTGTTGCAATACCTACAAGTACGACAATAGAAATAGATAGAAACATCAGCAGTGAACCCATTATGACTTGTCCACTATTTTTCCGGGCGCAAACATGTGTATTAATTTTGATCTGAGAATGAGTTTTAGATGATGTATTCATAATGCGATACATCTATTGTAACAAATGTAAAACTACAATTTGTTTATGGTTGAAAATCGTATGAACCTCTAAGGATAGCTGAGCCGTAAAAACTTCTTGTTGTAAAATTTGGAGTAGAAGATCCACTATTTATAGTGAAATCAACCCGAAGAAGTACTGAGCTTGTAGCAAACTGAACGTTGTATAGCGGATAGCGACTAAATACCATCGATTCGACAACTATGTCAGAATCAGTGAGCGGTGACGAGTCTCCTTCATCCGTAATATACGCTCGACCATCCTGTAGATAAAAAGTTAAGTATGGAGACGTAGAACTTCCTGCCTCAAGTGTCACACTTCCATTCGGCACATCAAATGCTCCTGCATTGATACCTGTCGAACGTCGCGCTTCTCGAATGATACGGTCCATCAATGTAATAGCGGAACTTTCCATCTTTCGAGCTGTTTTAACTGTACGGTACGCATCAGTAAGGAGAAGCATAGCATTGACTAAACCAACCATAAGTACTGCACATAGACCGACGTAAATAAGCATTTCAACCAGCGTAAAACCTCGTTTGTTTCTATCCACAATCCTCTGTGCGGTATGGCCGACAATTTTAGATTTTCTTGAAAAAATATTCATATCTATGATGTGCTCTTATCTATTGTATGTATTATACAAATACATCTGAATTGACTTTGACGTCGTAGCTGTCTTATCGAACCAAGATACAGTAATAGTAGCTTTCCGAGTACCTGTATCTGTGGTCCCTCCAGATGTCACTATGTTATTACTCGCATCTCGACTTACAGAGGAGAGCACAAAAGTTCGATCAAACTCATCATCTATGAGCGCTTGTGTAGTAGTTGCTCTCCAACCATAGTTACTCACACTATAATCCCAGTACAACCTATACGTAGTACCATTTACCAGAGGGTTAATGTTGGTTGACCAGCTCACATCTCTCATAAACCTAAGTGCTTCAGCTCCCTCATCGAGAAGCATTCCTGCTTGTACTTTTGCCGTATTTCGAACTGAAATAGAAGTCAAACCACTATATACACCCATAATTGCAACGACCGAAGACATGATGATTGCTGATGCAACAAGCACTTCGACAATACTGACACCGCTCGCATTACTTTTTATACCCCTATCACTTTTTAGATGCTTTTTGAAAATCATAACGATAGTTTTTATAGAATCTCGGCGAATCCAGTCTTATGTAACATGATAGTACTTGAAGAATTAGCATCTTGCTTCAATCTGAACCTAACTGTACCTGTTGCATTTGACTTCCCTGTGATGAATTCAAAAGTCGCCTGTGACACTCCACCAGTTAAATTAATTGCAGCAATTTCAACTTTTGAAGACAATGCAAAGACTGTATTTGAAGCTGAGTTTGCATTATATGTGGTTCCTTGGAACAGAGTCACAGTCGAACTGGCAAACTTTATACCAAATTGACTATTGTTTTTTGCATTAATAGTCTGTGTTCGAGCCCTTTCGATCATTGAGACAGCATAGTTTACGTCCTTCTCGAGTGACTGATTATTTGAAACATTTACAAATGTAGAGATAGATATTTGTGCAATTAAAGCGACGATTCCAAACACTATAATCATCTCAATCAGACTAAATCCTCTGCTAAAACCTTGCTGAAAGAGTTTATTTTTTCCGACAGGCTTATATGTATTGAACAAATGAGGTGACATCACAAATAATATTATACATTATTCATAATCGAATAGATCGGCTTAATCATCGAGATAGCGAAGAATCCTACTGACGCACCTATAAACACCATCAAGATTGGTTCAATAATTGTAGAGAGATCTTTAGTTTTTTGCTCAACTTCATTTTCATAAAATGTGGCAACACCAGCAAGCATTGGTGCCATTCGGCCAGTTTCTTCTCCTACACTCATCATTTCTCCTACAAAAATTGGATACAACTTTTCTTCTTTTACAAATATAGTTGAGAGAGGTTCTCCTTTTTCTATCACAATCTGACTATCCTCCATCACTTTTTTATAATAGCTATTTTGCAACACCTCCCCGGTGATCTTTACCGCTAAAAGCATATCTACTCCCGATGTCAGAAGTGATGAAAGTGTACGAGCGGTTTGTGCAGAATTTCCTTCTTTTACGATAGTACTTATCACAGGCACCTTAAGAGAGACAAAGTCATATGCTCGCGCGCCGACTTTAGTTTTTCCTGCGAAGATAAGTGCAATCACAAGTGCAATAAATCCACCGAGCGTAATAATGTAATGAGCCGAAACAAAATCACTAATAGCTATAATCACCTTGGTAGAAGTCGGAAGTGGCACTTTGAGCTCTTTGAATGTATTTGTCAGTCCTGGTACCACATAAATCATCATGAGAATGGCAATTGTAATCATCACACCAATGATAATAGACGGATACATCATCGCACCTTTAACCTTCTTTGTAAGCATGTAGCTCTTCTCCATTTGATTACCTACTTGTCGAAGTGTCTCGGCAAGATTTCCACCTTCCTCACCCACTTTAGCCATAGCCACAAAGAGCTTAGGGAAAACCTTTGGATACATATCGAGTGCCTCATGAAAACTTTTCCCAGAAGAAATAGATTCATTAAGTCCAGTATAAGTTCGTTTCAAAAGTGGACTTTTTGATTGTCGCTCCATCACGGTGATTGCCCGAGAAAGTGAAAGTCCTGCATCGAGCATGTTTCCGAGATTTCGGGCAAAAATAATCTTATCCATCACTTTTGCATGCTCAAACCAGGTGATTTCCATTGAAAGACCTTTCTTTTTTATTTCAGATGATTCCTTTACGGCCACAAGCACATCTCCCACTTTTCTAAACTCAGTATAAAAACCAGCTTTATCACTAGCTTCAATCGTAGAAGTGTATTTTTGACCATCCTTGTTAATAGCTGTGTATGAAAATTTCATAAAAATATTCTAAAAATTTTACCAGATCTTTGCGCAACTCAAGTGCCAAGCAAAATCTATCAACGCCGACTACTCCGAAACCACTCGAAGAATTTCTTCGATCGAAGTCAGACCCTGCACCGCCTTGAATATACCGTCCTCAATCATAGTCATCATACCTTCTGCTCGCGCTTGCTTCTCAATATCATCACTTGTACCATTTTTCATAATGATATCTTTGATAGTTGGCGAGATTCGAAGCACTTCATGAATACCTAATCGCCCATGATATCCATCCTCACTTTCTGCATCAGGCTTCGGCTTATAAAACGGAATAGTAGACCAATCATCTTTTGGTCCAACAATTTTTTCCTCACGAAGGGCCTTAAGTACATTATCCATATTAATTTTCTTTGAAATAGAAGCTAGTTCTTCTTTACTCAAAATGTATTGCTCTTTTGAATTTCCTAGATGTCGGACAAGCCGCTGTGCAATCACAATTTTCAAAGTAGATACGAGAAGGAATGGCTCACATTTCATATCCATCAATCGTGGAATAGCACCAGCTGCAGAGTTAGTGTGAAGAGTCGAAAGTACCAAGTGGCCTGTAAGTGCAGCATTGATACCTAAAGACGCCGTTTCATTGTCTCGAATTTCTCCCACCATAATAATGTCTGGATCTTGTCGAAGAAGTGATCGAAGACCTGAGGCAAATGTTAGACCTATTTCAGATCGAATCTGAGTTTGATTTACTCGCTTCATCTGATATTCCACCGGATCTTCTACTGTTGAAATATTTACATCGGGCGTATTTACAAGATCAAGCATCGTATACAATGTAGTGCTTTTTCCTGAACCAGTTGGACCAGTTGTAAGAATCAAACCCTCTGACATCCCAGAGGCCTCATGAAGAATCTCCAGATCACGTCCATGAAAACCAAGTTTCTCAAGTGTGAACCCAGAAACACTTTCTCGAAGAAGTCGCATTACAATTTTTTCGCCAAAGTATGTCGGCAAAATAGAAACACGGAAAGAAATTTTTTCGCCATTAAGTTCAATTCTAAATCGTCCATCTTGTGGAAGTCTTTTTTCATCAAGCTTCAAGTTAGAAAGTACTTTGATACGCGCAATAATGCTGGCACCTGCGGACTTCGGCAAAATCATGGCGTCGTGAAGCATACCGTCGATTCGATATCGAACAACCACCTCAAACTCTGACTGTTCTATGTGAATATCAGAAGCGTTTTGAAGAGCAGCGTGCTTCAGTAAAGTGTCTACAATACGCACCACTGGTAGATCTTCTGCCAATTTTTTCAAATCATCGCCAGTAGCTTCAGCACCAGCTTCACCTACATTACTCGCCTCACCTTCTATAGTCACTTTAAGTGATGCAGCTTCCTGCTGAATGATGTCACCAAAATCTGCTTTCAAACTTTTTTGATACTGAATAAGTGCAGACTTCATCGACTCAGTATTCGTAAGTCGTGGCAAAATCTTCAGTCCAGTTTTTTTCTTAATAAAATCGATGGCACCAAGATCATCTGTATCGAGCATTGCCACCTCAAGAGTCGCCTCAGAACCTGGTTGATTGGCATTATCAGCATTTTTCTTAAATGCCACAATGTTATGATTTCGCGCAATTGGCTCAGGAATAAGTGCAAGGACTTCAAATTCAAGTTTCTGATTTTTCAAATCAACAAAAGGAATTCCCATCACATGTGCCTGCATTCGTCGAAAATCATCCTCAGAAATTTTTCCTTGCGACACCAACACTTCACCAACATCCTGTTTATTTTTCTCTGCTTCAGTTTCAGCAGCTTCAAGATCCTCACGCGATACAATTTTCGCGTCGAGAATATACTTTTTCAATTGCTCCGGTGCAATGTACATAGTTCTTTGTTAGATAAATTATAGCAGAGATTGTGAAAAAATTTGTTTATTTTTCCTGCGAGAATGTGGAAAGTAATATGGCGACACGATGATGAATTTTCCATCAAGAATCTATAAAATCTTTGAAAGGATGATCCATTGAAAATAATCTATGTGAAATATTACAAAAAAGAAACCGGCTGCCTCGTGATGAGACAGCCGATGTTTTTGGTTTTTTGATCGATGCGTGGTAACTAGTGCCAGAGGCGAAGATCAAGTAGCCGGTTGAAGCGGAAACCCAGGATTTCTTTTTCGAGCGCAAGATCACGCCGAAGACGAATGATCCTGATTTTAATCTCTGCCAACTGGCACAGAGATCCGATGAGTTTCCCAAGCCGGATAAGACGGCGATTTGTCCACTTGAAACGAACCTCGAGGACCAAGGTTCCAAGAACGAAGAGAATCGCAGTGATCGCAATGACCACGACATTGATTCCGGTGCGAGCGGCGATAAAGCTGCAAGCAAGGATCATGGCCAACACGGTCATGACAACTTGAAAGAGGAGCTGATTGCTCCGGCGAACATTTTTGAGGTACATAGTGCGGATAGGCTGAGTTTCAGTGGAAGACTCGTAAATCGCAGGTAACGGCTTAGGTAAGCCATTTTTTGAACCCTTGGTAACACGAGCCTTATGGAAACATATTATACAGTACATATACCAATATAGTCAATACTTTCCCTAGGAAAATGACCCTTGCACAAAAACAACCTTTTGACTAAACTCCCTATACAAACACCTATATATATGTATAATATCTATATCTGAAACAGCGCGCCCACAAGGCGGGCTCGTTTTTTTGATGAAATTTACCTGAATTGCACAAAAATGGCTTAAAATCAGGCCATAAAACGCGGCACACGGGTAAAAACTAAAAATTTAATATACAAATCAATATGTTTGACCTTAAAGTAATCCACTCAGTGCTAGACCAACTCGAAGAAGAGCGAGGTATTCCTCGAGCTAAAATCCTCGAGGCTATCGAAATGGCTCTCGCTACTGCTTATAAGAAAGAGTACGGCCGAAAAGACCAGTATATTCGGGCTAATTTTGACGTGGCCACTGGTAAAACTGAATTCTTCCAGGTCAAAGTAATCGTTGACCCTTCTCAGGTTGTATATGACAAAGCTGATCTTCCTGAGGCCCCTGCTGAAGGTGAAGAAAAGGTACTTTTTAATGATGAACGACACATCCTTATTGATACTGCTAAACTTATCAAAAAAGGTGCACAGGTTGGTGAAGAAATCGTATTCGATCTTGAATACAAAGATGATTTCGGACGAATTGCAGCTCAGACTGCTAAGCAGGTAATCATCCAGAAGATCCGAGAAGCGGAAAAGACTTCTGTTCTTGCTGAATACGGAAAGAAAGAAGGTGAAATTGTTTCTGGAACTGTACAGCGAATTGAACGAGGTAATGTATTCATCGATATGGGCCGAGCAGTTGGTATGCTTCCATATGAAGAACAAATTCCTGGCGAACACTACAAGCAAGGTGAACGACTCCGAATGATTCTTCTTCGAGTTGAAGAAACTCCACGAGGTATTTTCGTGAGACTTTCACGATCACACCCACGATTCTTGGCTGAACTTTTCAAAGTTGAAGTTCCAGAAATTGTTGCAGGTACAGTGGAAATTAAGGCTATCGCACGAGAAGCTGGTCAGCGATCAAAGGTTGCTGTTCATTCAGCTGATTCACATATTGATCCAATCGGTTCTATGGTTGGACAGCGAGGTGTTCGAGTTCTTACAGTTATGAGCGAACTTGGTGGAAATGAAAAAATCGACATTATCGAGTGGTCAGAAAACCCTTCTGACTTTATTCGTGACGCACTCTCACCTGCTGAAGTTGTAAGCGTAACAATCGACGATGTAGCAAAAACTGCACGAGTCGTAGTAACAGAAGATCAGCAGTCACTCGCGATCGGTAAAGGCGGACAGAATGTACGACTTGCAGCGAAACTTACAGGTTGGAGAATTGATATTCAGTCAGCCGGAAAAAAAGTTGATGAAACAGTTGAAGGTGTAGATTCAGATAAAATGGCTGGTGTTAATGAGCCAACTATTGCTGATGCCGTAGAAATTGATGCGCCTGAAATTACAGAAGAAGCTACAGCATAAATTGCGATCTGAATTCTCTATAAAAAATTAATACTCGAACATAAATCATGTCATTTAAAATCACAAAACACACAGCTCTTCCAGATAGCGAATATGAAATCGAAGGTGAAATTCAAGCCGATGTCGTAAAAACGTTTCGAGATAAAGCCATCAAGGAACTTTCACTCGAAGCTCGAGTTGATGGTTTTCGACCAGGTCACATTCCAGAAAAGATTGTTGTTGATCGATTTGGAGAAGTAGCGATCATAGAAGAAGCTGGACGAATGGCACTTGAAGCAAACTACAGTGACATTATTAAAAAAGGAATCGAGGATAAAGATGTAAAACCTCTTGGATCTCCTGCGGTAACTATTACTAAGGTAGCTCCAGGTGAAGCGTTTGGTTTTAAAATCAAAACTGCCACAATGCCTGAAGTAAAACTCAAAGGTTACAAGGCTATTGCTAAAAAGATAATGTCAGAAAAGGCTGAAGTTGTTGTTACTGATAAGGAAATCGAGGAGGCTATCACAGATCTCCAGAAGCAGGTTGCACATGTAGACCATCACAAGAATAATCCAGATGATCACGGACATGACCATGGTGAGCTTGCACTTCCAGAAATAGATCTCGAATTCATCAAGAAATTCGGTCCTTTTGAAACTGTTGAAGCTTTCAAAGAAAAAGTGAAAGAAGGCATCACAGCTGAAAAAACCCGAAAGGAAAAAGAAAAGAAGCGACTAACAATCATGGACGAGGTTATGAAAGATGCAGATATCAGCATGCCGAAACTTCTCGTTGAATCAGAACTCGGAAAAATGGTTCACGAACTCGGTGCAAATATTTCTCAGATGGGACTTAACATTGAGACATATCTAAAGCACATCGGTAAAACTATCGAGGAGCTTCGAAAAGAATGGACACCTGATGCAGAGAAGCGAGCAAAGACTCAACTCATCTTGAATCAAATTGCTCTCGATGAAAAAATCACAGCGAGCGAAGATGAAATCAAGAAAGAAGTTGAGCAGATCATGCAAATGTACAAAGATGCAGATAGAACTCGTGCTGAAATCTACGTTGAAACGGTGCTCTTGAACGAAAAAGTTTGGCAGTGGTTGGAGGAGCAAGGTAAGTAAATTTCGCATTTTCTAAGGTACACAAATAGCGAAGCTAAATTTATAAACAAAAAAGCTGGTCACGAAAGTGGTCACTTTTTTGTTTTAGAAGAACAGATTTGTTTGGCCAAAACTACATACTCTTCGCCAAAGTTGCAATACCTATCGCTGCCGTTTCAGCACGAAGCACATTGTCAGAGAATTTCACAGATTTTAGGCCAAGTTTTCTAAAGAATTCTTCTTCTCTATCACTCCACCCACCTTCTGGACCAACAATAAATCCGAGTGGATATTTTCTAAAAGATTCTGAAACATATTTCCAATCATGGCCTCTTTGATGACAGACAACAGGTTCTCCACCTTTTTCTAGGAATTCTTGAATGGCAGGACCGAGATCAACAGGCTCAGAAACAATAGGTACATCAACTCTACCTGATTGCTCCGCTGCTTCTGTAGCTATTTTTTGTACACGCGTTTGGTTAATACTCTTTTTGATAGTTCGGTCACATACAATAGGTACAATACCTTGAACGCCTAGTTCGGTGAGTTTTTGTACAACAAGATCAAAGTTTTCACCTTTGAGAATAGAAACAAACATCCAGATCTGCTGGTTTTCATCGGCTACAGGAATTTCCGTAGATTGAACTACTGCGAGCTGTACTTTATTGTGTGTAGCATTAAATGACTCAATCAAACACTCATATTCAATTTTATTGTCATCAAAAAGGATCACTCGACTACCAGCTGTGTATTTAAAGACGTTTCGCCACTGATGGATAAGGAGCTCGTACTGTTTATACAAATTACCGTCCAAAACAATGTGTTTTTGGATTAATTCATGTGCTGATTGTGGCTTTCCAGACGGGTTTTCGAGGTGGTTTTGCATACCTTCGATGATGTCGGCCGTGCCAATATAGAACCTGTGCAATCTCATAAAATATGTAGTATAGTACGCTTATCAGGCTATCAGAACGAGACCAAAACAGCAACCGGAAACTCCTCTTTTATTCATTTAAACTTCTGAAACAGAACAAACGAACATGTTAATTCCAACAGTTATCGAAAAATCACAGTACGGTGAGCGAGCATACGACATTTATTCACGACTCTTGCGTGAGAATATTGTGTTTTTAGGTGGCCCTATTGATAACAACATCTCAAACACAGTTATTGCACAACTTCTTTTCCTAGAAGCCGAGAATCCAAAGAAGGACATTACTCTTTATGTAAATTCACCTGGAGGTCACGTCAAAGACGGTCTAGCGATTATCGACACCATGAATCATATTAAAAATGATGTATCTACGGTTTGTGTAGGTATGGCAGCATCTATGGGTGCAATGATTCTTTCTGCTGGTGCGAAAGGAAAGAGATATGCACTACCAAACTCAGAAATCATGATTCATCAGCCACTTGGCGGTGTTGAAGGCCAGGCTACAGATATCGAAATTACTGCAAGGCAAATTTTGAAAACAAAAGAGAACCTTATAAAGATGCTCGCAAAAAATACAGGCCAGACGGTCGCAAAAATCGAAAAAGATGCAGACCGAGATTTCTACATGTCAGCAGACGACGCAAAGAAGTACGGTATTGTAGACAAAGTTCTCTAATATTCTCCCGTTTTTGTGCACTACAAATTTTGCCACGCAAAAAATCTTAGGGCACAAATTGCACAAAAAAAATTATTAAACAAGACAAAAATAAAACAACGCCATGATTTCTCTAAAAATGGCCTTGGTTCTCATCACCCTTAGTATAGGAGTAGGATTTGCAATCGGTTACCTCATCAGAATCCTCGTCGCACTCAGCAAGAAAAACTCAATCGAATTCGACATTAAAAAAGCAATGCTCGAAGCTCGAGAAAAGTCCGAAAAATTTATCCTCGATGCAGAGAAAAAGGCCGCAGATATTCTCAAATCTTCACGTGAGCAAGTAAAAGAAAAAGAAGACTCACTCATCAAAACTGAAGAAAGATTAAATAAAAAAGAAGAACTTCTCGAACAAAAAGAAGTGGAAACCGCAAGCGAAATAGAGGCTATAAAGCTACGTATTTCAGAGATTAAAGCTATAAAAGATAAAGTAGACGCAGGCGCAAAAGAGATCGATGCAGAGCTTCAGAAAGTTTCTGGCATGACTCGAGAGCAAGCCCTAGAAAATCTTTTGGCAAAAGTTGAAAAAGAGCAAGAGCAAGTACTTACAAATCGTATCTACAAGCTTGAAAAACTTTCTGAAGAAACTCTTGAGCAAAAATCAAAAGATATTTTAGCTATAACTATTCAGCGCCTTGCTACTTCTGTGTCAGCTGATTTTTTCAGTACACATGTAGCGATTCAATCACCAGAAGATAAAGGCAAAATTATTGGTAAAGAAGGCCGAAACATCAAAGCCTTTGAGCGCGCAACAGGTGTTGAAGTTTTGGTCGATGAACATCCAGACTCGATTATGCTTTCATCGTATGATCCGATTCGCCGACAAGTTGCTCGAATAGCACTTGAAGAATTGATCAAAGATGGAAGAATCCAGCCAGCTAAGATTGAAAAATCTGTACAAGACGCCGAAGAGCAGATCAATAAAATAATTAAGGAACAAGGTGAGCGAGCAATTTTCGAAACTGGAATTGTACCTCTCGACCCGCGAATCGTTGCTATCCTTGGCCGACTGCATTTTCGAACAAGTTATGGTCACAACGTGCTCCAGCACTCTATTGAAATGGCGCACATTGCCGGAATGCTCGCTGCTGAGATCGGTGCAAATGTAAATGTTGCAAAGACTGCTGCGCTTGTACACGATATTGGCAAAGCACTCGATCACGAAGTTCAAGGGAGCCATGTGGAAATTGGCCGAAGGATTCTTCAAAAGTTTGGAGCTTCAGAAGAAATTGTGAAGGCCATGCAGGCACATCACGAAGAATATCCATACGAAACGCTCGAGTCTCGAATCGTACAGACTGCTGATGCCATTTCAGGTGGGCGTCCAGGTGCAAGAAAGGATAATATTGAGAACTACATTAAACGCCTGGAGGATCTCGAAGCTATTGCTAAAAGAGAGCAAGGGGTTGAAAAAGCCTATGCTCTACAGGCAGGACGTGAAATCCGCGTATTTGTGCATCCAGACCATGTAAACGACCTTCAAGCTCATAATATGGCTAAAAATATAGCTAAAAGCATCGAGGAGGAGCTCCGATACCCTGGTGAGATCAAGGTTCACGTGATACGAGAGACCAGGGCGACTGAGTACGCTAGGTAGTAGTCGCAAGAGGATCGTCTCACAGTTATTAAAACTTCATAAAACAGAGATTAAAAATAGGCAAATTTTCCGAGAATTCCATTTAAGCCTTATAAATATTGCCTAAAATAGGGGTTGTTATATACTTAAATCACGGAAAGAACAAAGGGTCGACCTTTAGCAAAATAACAATTAAACAAAGTTCATGAATAAAGCAGCACTAGTTGAAAAAGTACACGGAGTACTTGGAACAACAAAAGTACAAGCAGAACAAATCGTAGATGCAGTGTTTGATAACATTATCGCAACTCTCAAGAGAGGCGAAGAAGTTTCAGTTGCAGGCTTCGGTATTTTTTCTGCAAAAACACGAGCAGCTCGAACAGCACGAAACCCACGAACTGGTGAAATGGTTAAGGTTGCAGCTATGAAAGTAGCCAAGTTCCGAGCAGCGAAAGGACTCAAAGACGCAATCAACTAAATTTAAGTTTGGTCACTCAAGATTTAGTATCACGTTTTCACTTTCGTGATAGTTAAAATGGTTAGCAAGTTGGTTAGATCGATAAAGAATTGTTTGTGCAAAGCTCGACGTACGTTATATACAGAAGGCTTTGCGGGAAAACACAATTCGTCACACTTACTAAGGTCCCTTACTCAGAAATGAGTGGGGATTTTAGTTTTTAGAAATTTAGTTATGCAAAAAATTAATGTGTACGAAAATATTCAATAGTCTTTTTCAAACCTTCCTCAAGAGAAACTTTCGTTTCGAATCCAAGAATGCTTTTGGCTTTTGAAACATCTGCGCATGAATACACAATATCCCCCATTCGTGGTTCCTTATATACGATTTGCGAAGGAGAATTGGTTAATTTAATAATCATTTCTGCCAAATCTTTTACCTTAGTTTCTGCACCACTGCCAATATTGAAAATTTCAAATTGAGTATTCGGATAATTCATCGCCATCACATTCGCGCGAGCAACATCTTCCACGAAAACAAAATCACGTACAGCATTTCCATTACCAAAGATAACAATATCTTCACCCTTAAGCGCAGCACGAATAAAATGTGTTATCACACCAGCATATTCTGGAGATTGCCCAGGGCCGTAGACATTGAAGTATCGAAGTGCAATGTGATACATATTTTTGTCGCCAGCTCCTCTCGCTAGAATTTCCTCTCCTTTCTTTTTTTCATCTGCATACGGTGATTGTGGATTTAGCACGAAATCTTCTTTTACTTTACTGTCGCATTCGCCATACACAGCCGCACTGCTTGAGAATACTATCTTTGTATTGTTTTGCTCGACTATGTTGAAAACATTCTCTGTGCCGTTAATATTTACCAAATCGTAGTATTCTTTTTGTATAAAACTTTCCGGAACAGATATTTTAGCTGCGCAATGGAAAACAGAATCTATTTTGTTCGTCGTAATTATTTTAGCGAGATTTTCTATGTTGAGAATATCTTTTTCTTCGCCGGATTTAATGTCGTAGGTGTCGATTGTTTCCAGGATTTCAATTTCAACGGCGTTTGTTTTGTTAGCAGCGATTTTGTTGGCCGCGCTTTGCGTTAAATTTCTTTTTATATACCCTCCAATGAATCCTTCCCCGCCGGTAATGAGTATGTGCATTGGGATTTAATTTAGCAAAATTATATAAATAAGGAAATGTTGAGGGAATCAGTCACCGATAATTTATTCACCGTTGCTCAGAAATTTCTGCAACTCTGGATCGCTTCCGTTTACTGCCGCAAACAGACTTTGCTTCGCAGAGTGCGCTCCACCTTTCGATTTGCACATCCAGTAGCAAAATGAAAAAGCCCGGAGCAAATCCGGACCTTTTCATTTTGTGCGGGATAAGGGAATCGGTCACCGGTTCCTTTTTGCTCCACAAAAAGTCCCGTCGACCCCGCCTCCTTCGTTGTGCTTCGCTTCGCTCACTGCACAACTTCAGTCCGGCTTTCTCATCCCATTATCCATATAGGTAATATAAAAGAGCGAGATTTGTTCTCGCTCTTTTATATTACTGTGCGGGATAAGGGAATCGAACCCTTGTCTACTGCTTGGAAGGCAGTCATTCTACCACTAAACCAATCCCGCAAACTTTGCGCGTATAGACTGATGCTAACCACAACTACCAAAACGCAACGTGAGCATACTATAGCAAAGCAGGGTGTCTAAAACAATACTTGACGATTATTTGATATAATTTGCTGAATGAAAACTATTTTACCTCTATCTTTGGCAATTTTTGCAATCGCCTTTGCTACAACCGTCGCTATCCCCGATCTCAATCTAGCTAGTTCATTTTCGAATCAGCTTAGCTCGGTTACAACCGGAGTTTCACAAATAACAAAAGTTATTGAATCTAAGGTCAAAAGTCTTTCTCAAAACACCTTCAATTTTTTCTCAATTAATCCTAAATCATATCTTCAACTGGTTGCTCCTATATATGACTTTTTACCAACCATTTCCCCTATTGCACCAGTGTCACCAACGACACAAGCCACACCGAGAGTACCGTTGACACAAAGCACCTCGAGTATCCCCTCTCTCATCCCTGCACCAGCGACTCTGGTTGCAACTAATCCAAACACCGATAAATCAACTCATATCGTAAATATTTTTTGTACGCAAAAAATTGGAAAGCTTCGAAAAACCGTTACAGGGAGCGGTATTTTGATAAATCAAAACGGAACCGTGCTTACAAATGCCCATGTTGCTGAATTCCCATTCCTATCAGAAAAAGATAGTTCAGTTTCTTGTATCGCTCGGTATGGCGATCCGGCAACTGGTGCGCTGTCTATAAAAACGGTTTTCATTTCTCCTGGTTGGATAATGCAGTACGGTCCATATTCAAGCACTGAGAATCCCCTCCAGACCGGCAAGGGAGATTTCGCTATTTTGGCTATAAATATGGACGAATTGCCAAAGTCAAACAAAAATTCTCTCACGCCTTTACCTCTAAAATCCGAGAATTCTCCAAGTACACTTCTCTCAAACGATTCCCTTTTGACAACTGGTCAGCCGATCTATTCCCTCTCATATCCAGCAAATGTCCTAGGTGAAAAAGGTGTAAATGCTAATTTACCTATCGTTAAAGAAGACCTGAGTATCAATCGGACATATTCTCTAGGCATAACAGATCTCGATGTTATCGAAACCAGTCCAAGCTTCGCAGGACAAAAAGGTTCGTCAGGTGGTGCAATCGTTGATTCTTATGGGCGACTTTTAGGAATGATCACAACTACAGTTAACTCATCAATTTCAGGAAAAGCTAATATCCGAGCAATCACAATCGAACACATAAACAAAACACTCGCTGAAAGCCTTACAGATAGCCAGAATCGAGATAACCAGAACACTTCTATTGACTTATATGACTTGGCAAATTACCCAAGCTCATTGATCAATTTAAAAACATATTTCGATCGAACATATCGAGAAGATCTCTACCGATATATTAAATAATACGGCCAAGCTGCGGGCTATTTGAGCAAATCAGGATTTCTTTCCTTTGCAATCTTAGCCACTACATCAAAATTATCTTTATCAGATACTTTATTCACCTTTTTGTGACCACACTTTCTGCAACTGTGAGTTATTTTGTACTTCCCATCAATACCTTCAATCCACACAGGTTGCATAATACCTTTACAGAGGGCCATTCTGTCGCCAGGCTCAACATCAACATGCTTGCTATATAGGCAATTCGGACAATGATTGGTATACCCATCCCCTTTTACAGCAACGTGACAATTTTCGCACTCAAAATCCTCAGTATTCTTTTTAAACATCTTTGTATTGATTTTATAAAATTAGTATCTAAAGACTCCACTAAATATCCTAAATGTCGGGGCGTCGGGATTCGAACCCGAAGTCACCTGTTCCCAAAACAGGTATGTTAGCCGTTACACCACGCCCCGAATGATGTGCAATATAACATAGATAACATCTAATTAAAAGGTACAGATAATGTCGTCATATCTTTTAATGAATATTCTTGCTCCCTTAAGAAAATCTTTGATTCGCGAAGACTCAAGAACCGGATCTTCCTCATCAAATGTTTCAGGTGTAACACGGTCACTGGCTACAATTCTTATGGCTAGCCCACATATGCGAACAAATTCTGACCCAGTAAAAATCCTCAAAGACTTCCCTAGTTGCCTCAACTTTCTAATCTTCAAATTATTTAGGTTATTCTCCGGCGCCCAAGGGTTACATTCAGTCTCATTGGACAATCCATCATGCATATACTCCTGCACATACAATGTCTTTATTTCAAAGACATAATGATCAGGTTTCTTATAGGCCAAAATGTCCACTTCTCCCCCTTTAAGCCTTAAATTACAGGTCAGAATGGAGAAACTGGCCTTTTCCAGATATTTAGAGGCTATTAACTCTCCTATTCGACCTATCCTTATATTGTGTTTCGCCCTTCTTACCCTTTTATTATTCATTAAACTAAAGCTTACATGTTTAACATGAAACTTATATAAAGATTTTCTCAACCTATATAGGACTCTTGCTGCAATAATCTGTGCCGCATAGGCCAGAATAATACACAAGCAATCATGTTAATCATGAAACAAGGTCCGTACTACCACCAAAACATCGATTTAAAGCCTATTTTCAAGCAAAATAGCTTGTTCCACATGTAACACCTATCTATAAAGTTATATATGTAGCACGTGAAACATATATTTGGCCTTTATGCCTGAAAATTGTCTCATTCGGATGGCTTTTAAGTAGCTGAATTCCTTAAAACCCTTATTCATAGCCATAATATTGACTTTTCAACCCCTAAAATCCTTCATTTATAGGACACCATAACGGACGTCTTTTATACACATATCCACTTAGTTATCCACAGTTTTACACATTTTCCCAACTGCAAGTAATAAAAAACTGCCCCATAAAGACAGTTTTTTGTGTATTTTTGACATTTTAGTCATTTATAAGTCCGAGACCAAATTGTGCGGTTAGGGAGAATCGAACTCCCGTCTCGTCCTTGGCAAGGACGCATTCTACCACTAAACCATAACCGCTTATTTTACGCTTACTGATAAATGCCTTATCAATTTTGCATTGGATAGGGTATTTAAGCAAAGCTTGTGCACCCACCAGGATTCGAACCTAGAATAACGGTTCCGAAGACCGTTGTGATATCCATTTCACCATAGGTGCATTTATGGTAACGACAATAGTACATTAAAATAGCAAAAAATCAAACTCTGTATTACTATCTTAGTGATGAGCGAACACCGAATCCTAAAATCGAAGCACCTTATCCCAGAGAAGGTGATGAATATCTGCAAAACCCTTCAAAATGGAGGGTTTGAGTCCTTTATTGTTGGTGGTTCAGTACGAGATATCCTTATCGGAAGGGAACCAAAAGATTGGGACGTTACCACAGACGCCAACCCAGAAGAGATTATCAAGCTTTTTGACAAAACGTTTTATGAAAATACTTACGGGACAGTTGGTGTAGTGTACGAAGGGGATGAGTCTTTTATAGTAGAAGTTACACCTTATCGGACAGAGTCCACATATAGCGATGGCCGACGGCCGGATAGCGTGTCTTTTAGTAAGGATATAAAGGACGATTTAGGACGAAGAGACTTCACAATCAACGCCATTGCTTATGATCCAATAAGAGACATCTACGTAGATATGTTCGGCGGGGAAGAGGATATCAAAAATAAGATTATCCGATGTGTAGGTAATCCTGAAACACGATTTCGAGAGGATGGCTTGCGCATTATGCGCGCAGTTCGCCTATCTGCCGAACTTGGTTTCACGATTAACATGGGTACTTTAGCTGCAATTAGTGTTTCACATGAAATGTTAGGGAAGATTGCCAAGGAGCGCATTCGAGATGAGTTCACAAAGATTATAATGTCTGATAACCCGATGATTGCACTATTTATGTGCCAAAAAGTTGGAATCCTCAAGTATATTCTCCCAGAGCTCGAGGAAGGGTTACACACGAAACAAAATCAAGCTCATTCATATGATGTCTTTGAGCACCTCCTACGAAGCCTTCAGTGTGCAGCAGACAAGAAATACCCATTTGAAGTTCGTCTTGCGGCTTTGTTACACGACATTGGTAAACCTAAATCTCGACGTTTCTCTAGGGAGAAAGGGGATTATACCTTCTACGGGCACGAAGTTATCGGCGCGACAATGGCAAAAGACATTCTAAATAGACTCCATTACTCTAACAAGGTTATTGATTTGGTATATACATTTGTACGATGGCACATGTTTTTCTCTGATACTGAGCAGATATCGCTTTCTGCCGTACGTCGAATGGTTGCAAATGTAGGTAAGGAGAATATCTGGAGCCTTATGAACCTTCGAGTGTGCGACCGAGTGGGAACGGGGCGACCAAAGGAGAATCCATATCGACTTCGAAAGTACACAGCCATGATTGATCAGGTTCTCCGTGATCCTATATCGGTTTCAATGCTCAAGATTAACGGAAACGACCTAATTAACACGTTACACGTGGAACCTGGACCGAGAATAGGGTATATATTGGCAGCGATCCTCGAAGAGGTCCTAGAAGCACCTGAAAAAAATACCCATGTAACACTTACTGATATGGCAAATGAACTAAATAAACTTGATACCGCCACACTCAAAAATAGGGCAGATAGTGGAAAAAAGGCTAGAGATAAGGCTGAAAAAGATGAAATAGAGAAAATTTTAGCTAAACATAGTGTAAAGTAGAAACTTACTCAAAAAAGTGCATGTTACACAGGAAACACGTTATACAAGAGACGTGCTTTTCTTTATTAAAAAATCAGGAAACAAAAAAGACCGGGCAAGCGAGGCGACGGAGAGGAACCAAAGGGGACCAAAGAACAAAACAAACAAAAATTGATTAATTAATAACTAACCAAACCAAACAAAATGCGCCAAGTGCACCGGTCTTTTGACCGGAAACCTTTCGACACGAAACTGACGTATATTACTCAAGGGAGTGCAGAGAAATAAGAATTCGGACGAATTCCAAAAAATTTAAGATATGTTGGGGAATTGTCTCATATCTTGAATCCCTGTAGACCTCAGTAAACTCGTACTGTTGTGTCTTTTATTTTTTGAAAGAGCAGTTGCTTCAATGCCGAACGCTCATCTGATTACTATTGTATGTCTTTTATAAAATATGTAAAGGACATTTGTTCTCTTTTTTGTTTTCACTATCTTATTATTTTTGTGCCGTAATGTCCTTTATATAAGCCACGCTATGGTAACAGTAATGTCCTTTATTAATGCGAAATTTAAGTTATCCACAGTTACAATTTTTGCGATTAAAAAATCATGCAATTTATCGTATTTAATTTTAAAATTCTTAAACTGTACACTTAAATTTTAACTTCGAGTGAGATAGGACAATGGTCTGACCCAAAAACATCAGTATGGATCTGCATACTGGTTACATCCTCAAAAGAATCTTTGTTAATAAAAAAATAGTCGATTCTCCAGCCAATGTTTCTATCACGAGCAGCACTCTTTACATCCCACCATGTATATACATCTCGAGCGTCAGGATTAAGAGCACGGAAAGTGTCTATAAATCCGGCATTTGTGACCTTGTCTACCCAGGCGCGTTCAACAGGTAGGAAACCGACATGATTTTCATTTTCCTTAGGACGTGCAATGTCTATTTCTGTATGAGCGACATTTACATCGCCACAGAAAATAACCTTTTTGTCCTTATTTTTAGAATCATTTTGAAGCTCAAGCACCCGAGTCAAGAAAGCCTCGTAAAATCTAAGTTTATATTCGAGCCGATGTGATTCACCGCCTCCATTAGGGAAGTAGCAATTTATTAAGATTAAATCTTTGAAGTGCATCTCCATATAGCGACCCTCTTGGTCAGCTACTGATTTTCCATTTTCATCTTTTAAAATAAGCCCCGTTTCAACTTTCTCAGGTGCAATTTTGGTGTAAATTGCCACACCACTATAACCTTTTCGTGTCCGAGAGTGTTCAAAATAACACTCATAACCATCTTGGCACAGAAGCGTCTCGTCAAGCTGTGTTCGTTCAGCCTTTGTCTCCTGAAAGCAAAAAATATCTGGCTTTTCCGATAAAACCCAGTCCATACAACCTTTTTTTGACCATGCACGAATGCCATTTACATTCCAACAGAGGATTTTTAACTTTTTCATATGTAATAAGCCTTATTTTACTGTATTTTTGCAACAATCACTATCTAAAACAACCTGCAACCTAGTGGCTACTTTTTTACGCCTTTCTGCCGACTATGGAAATTCTTGTGTACCTCTCGAAGATGTCGATCAGTGACGTGAGTATAAATCTGTGTAGTTGTAATGTTTGCATGGCCGAGAAGCGCTTGTACAGATCTAAGGTCTGCACCATTTTGGAGTAAGTCCGTTGCAAAACTATGACGAATAACATGAGGGGTTACCTTTTTAGAGATACCAGCTTTGACTGCATAGTATTTTACGAGACGCTCCACAGAGCGGGGAGTGATTGGAAAAAGCTTATTACTAGTCATATTTTCACACTTATCAAGATACACTTTGACGGCACTTTTAGCCGCCTCAGTCAAAAAAACCACTCGCACTTTTTCACCCTTTCCTCTTACTGAAAACTCATCCTTAGAGAGATCTATATCATGAGGAAGAGAACAAAGCTCTGAAACTCGAAGACCTGTCGAGAAGAACATTTCTAGGATAGCTTTGTCACGTAAGCGTTTCTGGGTATCTTTCTCCTTATCAGGACCGGCAAGGAAACGCTCAAGTTCATCACTTGAAATAAGATCGAGTGATCGCTCAGGGACCTTAGCAAGTTCAATATTGTCAGCAGGCACAGACTTTACGGAACGTTTTGTGAGATATTTCAGAAATGACCGAAGGGCAATAAGGTAGTAGTTCTGTGTTCGTTTTTTTATCCCTTGGCCAGCATCTTTATGCTTGATGTTGGGAATTGTCTTTCTATTTAGCCATAATCTGTATTCTCGAATCTGATCTGACAACAAAAATTCTGGATTTTTGATAGCTTTTTGACCGTCTGGACCTTTTTTCTGAAGGAAATTTAAAAAAGTACTCAAATATCGGTCGTAATTCTCAACTGTCTTCAAAGACCGACCCTTTTCGATCTCAATATACTCGAGAAAGTGTCTTTTCAAGGTCTCAAGATTCAGTGATTCGCTCATATTGTAAGATACAGTATAGCACCGCTCTTTAGTCACTAAGACAATTGCCTTATTTACAGTTGTATGCTAGTATCTTGCCATCATGCTTACAAAGACAAAGAAGCAGAAGGTCATCAAAGACCTCGCAATCCACAAGGAAGATACAGGTTCAGCAGCAGTGCAGATAGGCCTTTTGAGTAAGCGAATTGATGAACTTGCTAAACATCTCAAAAAACACGCCAAGGATCAGCACTCACGAAGAGGGCTCCTCCAGCTTGTAGCAGATCGACAGAAGCACATGAAATACCTTCAGAAGAAGGACCCTAAGACATATGACTCTGTTTTGAAGAAGCTCGAACTTAAGAAAAAGGCATAATTACCTCTGCATTATCTCGATTCTCGGTCAGTATTTTTTTGGTTTTATTGATTTAAACTTGGCCAGATTCATTGCTTTTTAATTTTTTCCATACCTTTATCTGATATACTATATAAGTGCATATCGCTTTTGGAGCGGTGCCATATTTTGAAATATTTGTCAGTACTTTGTAAGTGTGTTTTTTGCTGTAACGCAAAATGAGTCAATTTTAATAATTTCAACTAATTTAATAAGAAAATGACAGTAATTAAACATAAAGAACAGCGGATTGGGATTTTTATAGATACCCAAAACCTGTATCACAGTGCAAAAAATCTATACAACGGTCGAGTAAATTTCGGTGCAATTATGAAAGAAACAGTAGCTGGACGAGCCTTAATCCGTGCAGTTGCCTATGTAATCAGTACAGAGAGTGGGGAAGAACGAACATTCTTTGAAGCACTCGAGAAACTTGGTATCGAAGCAAAGACTAAAAACATTCAGGTCTTTAATAGTGGTGCCAAAAAAGCTGATTGGGATGTTGGTCTTGCAGTTGATGCTATTAAAATGGCACCAAAACTCGATACCATAATCCTTGCCTCAGGTGATGGAGATTTTGTACCACTTGTTGAATACCTTCAGACAAACGAGGGCTGCCAGGTTGAAGTGATTTCTTTCGGAAAATCTTCATCGGGCCGACTTCGTGAAATCGCGGACGACTTTATCGACATGTGTGAAAATCCACGAAAGTACATTATCGGAGGAAGCACGATGGGACCCTCAAGGAGAGGTGGATACAGAAGGGGAGCAAATACAAAAAATTCTGAACAGCAATTGACACAAGATACAAATGAGCGACCAATGCGACCAGACTTAAACATGAATCATGGTGGCTACGACGATGTGGATCCTCAGGATTTACAATAAAATAAAAGACAGATTCCGCACACAAACGTGCGGTTTTTGTATATAATACAAATATGGATCCATCTTCTACTAATTCCTCAGGTAGCACAAACGGTTTGAATAGAAATTTTTCATTTCCAAACGCTGATCAATACAACGCTGATGCAGCTAATACTGCGAATATCACCAACTCAGTAGGTGCATCAGGGCAACCAGCTGATTTCGAAAGAAAACGGACTATAAATTTGGCTGAGGCGCTTCAAGCAGAAAAAAGCAGAGGAGAGAATGCGCCACAAAACATTCATACCTATCAAAGTGATATCGCAAATGCAATCAAAAACGACAATGTGTCGATGATTAAGATTGCACTCGCAGAAAAAAAGCGAAATGAGGGGAAGGCAGGCTTCGACACCGTTCTCGAACAGGAAAATAGGGTGAGTCGATATTATATTGCAGCAGGTATAGTAGGGGTTTTTGTAGTACTCGGTCTTTTAAGTGTGTATTTATATGTGAAAAATAAAGCAAATGATGAGCAAGCAGCTGAGATTGCCAAGGCAAAAGTACCAGCACTCCTTTATACCGAAAGTGAATCCACTATCGATACAACAGATAAAGATCCTTATGAAATCTTCAGAGAAATTCTTGTAGAAAAAAATGGCATCATGGACTTTGGAACAATAAAAGCCATTGTTCCTACAATCACAGCTGGTACAACAACCGTATCACTAACCACAAGCGATTTTTTTAATGTTATAAACGCTCGAACTCCTGAGCTTCTTGTGCGAGCACTCGAGTCAAATTTCCTCCTTGGCGTGTATTCATACAACAACCCACGAGACGTGTTTGCACTTTTTAAAGTTAACTCATACGATCCAGCTTTTGCTGGCATGCTCGAATGGGAGACTAATATTCCAAGTGATGT
This sequence comes from uncultured Candidatus Saccharibacteria bacterium, assembly GCA_964467385.1. Lineage (GTDB taxonomy): Bacteria > Patescibacteriota > Minisyncoccia > Phycocordibacterales > CAIZLB01 > VEQN01. The sequence goes on along the minus strand of CAYXQC010000002.1, from coordinate 92,154 downwards.
TGGTGAACTTTTTATAAATAAAAAGACAGTAGTAAATGCAAATGGTACAGTTGTAGGTACAAGTAGCAACCAAAAAGTTACCGGTTCAGAAGATTTTGATCCATTAGAAGCATTGCTTGGTACAAATAACAGCGACACTAGTACATCAACAGAAGAAACACCCGTAGCTATACCAGATGAACCAAAGCGAGAAACTGTTAGCTTTATTAATTCAGATAAATTCATAGACAAAGTTGTTGAAAACAAGGACGCTCGAGTACTTTTGAGTTCAGATGGGGAAGCAAAAATGCTCTACACATTCCTCGACAAAAGAACACTCATTATTGCCACTTCTGATAAAGTTCTGAAGGAGATCATTTTCCGGCTTACAACTGGTAGGATTTCTAGATAAAGAGGTAAGGACCTCCTATATAAAATAAATTTATCTTTTATTGATTGGTTCTTCATGTACCATTTGATACAATATTTACATGAATTTAGATATAACCCACTTCAAACAATTATTAGAAAAAGAGAAGGAAATGCTTTTGGCACAGCTTTCTTCACTTGGACAAAAAGATGATGCAAACGGGACAACCTGGACAGCTGTACAGAGAGAATCTGAGGATACAGCCGACAGGGAAGATGTAGCAAGCGCCATAGAAAACCTAGAAGACTCCGAGACCTCTATTCACTCTCTTGAAACATCTCTTCATGAGGTAGAGCACGCACTCTCAAAGATCCAGAACGGTACATATGGCCTCTGCGAGATCTCGAATGAACCAATCGAACTAGATAGACTCGAAGCCAATCCGTCAGCTCGAACCTGCAAAGCACATCTCTAAGAGTAATTAGGATTATATTTGAAAAAATTACAAAAAATTCATGCACTTGGCATGAGTGGTGCTTCTTCTTATTTAATTTCCATCGAGACAAGTGTCAAAAGGGGATTATTTCACTTCGATATTATCGGTCTAGCAAACAAGAGCATATCGGAATCAAGGCAGAGAGTACTTTCAGCTATTCAACATTGCGACCCAGAGGCAGTTCGATATACCGACAAGAAAATAGTTACATTACTTAGCCCATCAGATATAAGAAAGGAGGGTGCGCATCTCGATTTACCTATCGCCATTTCATATATCTGCACATCAAAGAAATATGAGCTTAGCACATCAAGTAATGAGCATGAGGCACTGGATAAAACCATTTTTCTTGGTGAATTAAGTTTGACAGGATCTATAAGAGACACTGAGCAAATCACCCCATGTCTTATTTCAGCAATCACATCCAATATCGATTTTAATCGAGTTGTTTTACCGCGCACAAGTTTTGAAAAATTAAAAATATTAGACATTACGCAATTTCAGCCCGAACATTCAGAAAAGATTCAAACTCGGTTGTCTAATCTTTTATTTTGGCCAATAGAAAATTTAGGTGAATTTTACAAAGCAGCAAAAAGTTCAAATGTCCTTAACTCAATATCAACTAAACTTGAGCAAAATCTCGTAGGTAACCATGATGAAACCACCGAGAGCAAAAAAGCAGACATAGAACACGAGGAGAATATTCCAAATTCAAAATTTCTTATTGATTCCATCCAAGGAAATGAATCAGCCAAAAGAGCATTACTTGTCGCGCTCGCCGGAAATCACCATATTGTATTTTCCGGACACCCAGGTACAGGAAAAAGTCTTTTAGCAAAATCGGCAGATGATCTTAGATATAAAGGACAACTCTATGATTCTGCAATCAAAAGTTCTAGCGAATTATCTAACGATAAAAACAAAACACATGTCTCATATAAAAATAATTTTAGACAGCCTCACCATAGTGCGACTATCAGGGAAATATTGGGCGATCAAAAAAGAGTAGGCGAGATTGCAAAGGCACACAAAGGCGTTTTATTTCTTGATGAAATGATCGAATACAACCGACGAGTCATCGAAAGTCTCCGTCAATCAATCGAGTATGGTTTTTATCAAGATACTAAGGGCCAGTTACGAAATTCAGAATATATTCTGATAGGAACAATGAATCCTTGCGGGTGCGGATATTATGGCTCAAAACAAAGACGTTGTGTCTGCGCTCGAGCACAGATAGAAAGATATGAACGAAAAATTCGCAGTCCTTTGTTTGAAAGAATAGATATTTTCGTATCGGTCACAAACACAACTCTGCATACATCATTTTCCGAATCATATTTATCCGGAAAGAGTATCAGAGAAATCATCAAGCAGGTTCAACTGCTTTCAGAAGCAAATACCAAATCAAGTCAAAATCTAAAACAAAAAATCGAACACATAGAACATATAGAAAAACATTTATCCAATGAGTCACTTAGGATTTATACAGAAATAAAACTAAACTATTTGAGCAATTCAAAAAGATGGTTCTCGTCTCTACTGAAAATTGCAGACACGATTTCAAAGATAGAATTTTGTTTACAAAACTGTGATGAAATAGAAATTTCACCAGACCATATACTTGAAGCCCTTTCTTATAAACAAAAAATCACTTAGAACGGATTCTTTCCACCTCGAACTTCGAAGTGGAGATGCGTTCCAGTTGATCGTCCAGTGCTTCCCATTTTTCCAACCTGTTGACCCTTCTCAACTCGCTGACCAACCGAAACCATCACCTCGCTCATGTGCGCATACAAAGTCTGCATACCGTTTCCGTGCTGAATTACAACATAGTTTCCGTAACCTCCACCCCAACCACCAACCTTGCTCACAATAACTTGACCATCTGCAGCGGCAAGAATTGGTGCACCGTAATAAGAAGCAAGATCAATACCATTATGACCATGAATACCCTGTGTTTTTGTTCCACCTTTTATCGGCCGAGCAAAATATCCAGAAGAGTCTATACCTGATTTTTTACCCGATGAACCCTTATCTGACCCCTTCGTACCAGTCTTTGCATTCACTTTCTTGTCCGCTTCAGCAAGAGAGCCATCAGCATCAGGAATAATAATTTCTGTACCAACAGCGAGCTTATCGCCCTCTTCAAGCGCATTAAACAAAGCAATTTCATCTAGCGTTGTTTTATACACCCTAGCAACGCTTGCAATTGTGTCACCTTTTTTCACAATATATTTGTAGCCTGAGATAGGAAGGATAACGAGCACTTGATCTGGCTGAAGTGCTGTACCTTTCTTAAGATCGTTTGCCCAAAGGATCGTATTTTGAGTTACGCCGTACATTTCTGCAATCTGTGCCAACGTGTCACCAGGTCTTACGGTGTACAAGCTGATTCGATCAGACGCAGGCTTAATATATGAATTAGCAAAAGAATTAAAATCACCATCCGTAACGGCGCTATTTTCGTTAGTAAAAGCCTTACCATCAACCATAGATATTCGAGCCTTTTCACTTTTAAGAGTAGCAATCGTAGAACTAGCATCCTGTGCTCGAAGAGGTGCAGCCAAAACTGGGATTGTTTGGAGATTTTTCACCGGCACCTGGCCCATTTCTGGCTCTTTTTGTATCGAAGGGTTTTTAAAAACATTAGACAGCAAAGTAGCCACATCCGCTGAAGAAACCGATGGAATAAAGGCTTTAATGAGCGCACAGGTGAGGAGAGTACCTACTGCGAGCGTCGAAAGACGCGGAATATGGACTTTTTTAGCAATAATAGATAATTGTAAAAGACCCTCGGCGAAGGGTCAATAGGTCCAAAAAACACACAATGAGTGCCAAAAAATGTAAAATAGTACATATTTCTAGCTAAATTTAGAAAATCTTTATAGAAATTTCATCCTCTTAAGCGATAAATGACTCAATCCACAACTGTTGAGGTCATGTGCTATAGTTTGCATACTCTTTTTATGGAATTTTCTGACCACATCACCGACCAAAGCAACCAAACTGATTCAAACTCCCATCTAAATTCTCTTAATCCGAAACAACGAGAAGCAGTACTCTCGACTGAGGGACCTCTTCTTATCCTTGCCGGCGCCGGAGCAGGTAAGACCAAGACCGTAACCCACAGAATCCTGCACCTCATAAAACAAGGTGTACCTCCGAAAAACATCCTCGCCATTACATTCACCAACAAGGCAGCTAAAGAAATGCGGGAACGAGTAATGCATCTTATAGATAGCGACCCTGCGTTCAATTTCCCAGTTCAAGACGGGGAGCGACCATTTGTTTCAACTTTCCACTCACTTTCAGTAAATATCCTGAAAGAATCTGGTCATGTTTTAGGTATTCATCGGCATTTTGCTATTTATGATCGAGGAGATTCAAAGCAAGTAGTAAAAGATGCACTCGTTGAACTTGGTCATGATCCTAAACAAATCGAACCTAACAAAATTCTTGGCATTATTTCAAGAGAAAAGGGAAATTTCGTATCGCAACAAGAATTTGAGGCAAAAAACCAAGATGAATTTATCGGGAGTATTGCAGCCGAAGTATGGAGAAAATACGATGCGCGTTTAGAAAAAGAAAAAGCGCTCGATTTCGATGATTTGCTTTTTAAAGCTACTGAACTTCTCGCTAAGCATAAAGATGTACGAGAAATGTATCAGAACCGTTGGCTTTATATTCACGTAGATGAATATCAAGACACAAACCAAGTGCAATATCGTATGGTGCAGTTTTTGGCCGAGAAACACAAAAATATTGCCGTGGTAGGAGATGGGGACCAGTCGATATATGGCTGGAGAGGCGCCAACATTAAGAATATTTTAAATTTTGAGCAGGATTATCCGGAGGCAAAAATTGTACTTCTTGAAGAAAATTATCGCTCAACACAAACTATTTTGACTGCCGCAAATCGAGTAATTGAAAAAAATATTTACAGAAAAAAGAAAAATCTATTCACTAAAAATGAAGATGGAGAGAAAATAAAAGTGTATACAGCATACGATGAGGTTGATGAGGCAAATTTTATTGCCAATGAGACACGTGATCTTATTCAAACAAAAAAAATCAAACCGGAAAATATTGCTGTACTGTTTCGTGCAAACTTTCAATCACGAGTTCTTGAAGATGCATTTCTTCGACGAAATATTGAATACACCTTGCTCGGTACAAAATTCTTCGAGAGAAAAGAGGTGAAAGATATTCTTTCATACATCAGAGCTGCGCTCAATCCAGATTCGCTTGTCGACATCAAACGAATTATCAACACGCCAGTTCGCGGAATAGGGAAGACAACCATGCTTAAAGTTCTTGAAGGGCATGAAAACGAACTTACAGGAAATGCAGCAGATAAAGTACGATCATTCCGATCGCTTTTGTCTGCTATTGCACAAAAAACAAAAACTGATAAAGCATCTGAAGTGATCAAATATGTACTCACGATGTCAGGAATGGAGCATGCTTTCAAAGAAGAAGGTGATCAAGAGCGACTCGAAAACGCACGCGAACTCGCGACACTTGCATTGAAGTATGATGCATTTGTAGCACCAGAGGGTATCGAAAAAATGCTCGAGGAAGCAGCACTCGCAAGCGATCAAGACACACTCGACGAGCAATCAAAAGGTAAACAAAAAAACGGGGTAAAACTTATGACCGTTCACGCATCAAAAGGTTTAGAATTTGACTATGTCTTTATTTCAGGTCTCGAACAAGACCTTTTTCCTCACAGCAGGTTGAATGAATCAGCCAATTCACCAGAAGAAAGCGAGGAGGAACGTAGACTTTTTTACGTGGCTCTTACTCGGGCAAAGAAAAAACTATTTCTCTCTCGGGCAAATGTACGAACAATTTTCGGCAATAAACAAATCACACTACCTTCAGAATTTTTAGCAGACATTGATGAGGATTTAAAGGAGACTGAGGAACCTGTAACAGGTATTAAATCTATTTTTATTGATTTTTGATTTTTTTTAAGGTATCTTCAGCGTATACATGCTAAGTAACCTGAACGATATACGTGACGGCGACATGAGGATTCGCGAGTCAAAATTTGCAAAAAAATCCCTCGGGCAAAATTTCTTAAAATCTGAAAAGGCACTTCGAGAGATGGCAGAATCAGGGGAAATCGGTGATAACGAAACTATCTTAGAAATTGGACCTGGTATGGGTGCACTTACCGAGAGACTCTTAGATATTGTCCGAACCAGAAAAAATACTCGACTTATTGCGATTGAAAAAGATGATAGATTAATTCAGATATTGAGTGAAAAATTTGCACAAGACATTACAGCTGGAATTTTCAAACTTATTCACGCTGATGCCTTAGAAATTCTCAAAAATTCATCAAGTAAGGTTGCTATAAATTTTGATAAAGTAATAGCAAACATCCCGTATTACATAACAGGTCTGATTTTTAGATCAATTTTTTCTCAAAAAAATCTGCCGAAGAAGGTGGTTATGCTCGTGCAAAAAGAAGTAGCAAAGCGTATAGTCGCAAAAGATGAGAAAGGTAGAATGAAAGAAAATTTACTGTCGCTTAGTATTAAATTATATGGTGTGCCAAAAATCATAAGCATTGTTCCTCGGGGAGCTTTTGTTCCTGCGCCAAATGTCGATTCGGCAATTATCTCCGTTGATATTTTTAATTCAACAGTGGCAACTATAGATGGTAGAAAAATTGAACAAGCATATGAGGATGCTTTTTTTGACATGCTCCACTATGCCTTTGCACATAAACGCAAAAAGTTGATACAAAATTTAAAGAATATTCAGGGTATTGACGCCATGCGATTGGAACAAATTTTTATTAAACAAAACCTAGATTCAAATGTTCGCGCAGAAGACTTATCTTTGGAGCAGTATATTTCTATTTTCAAAACTCTCAACACCTTCAAATGAAGATACAATACACGACACTATATGTGATATAATTTTCACATTATGATTTACTTTTCTGGAAATTTTTCGCAAAAAAATCGCACCTCTTCGAATAGAATACCAGAAACCTCGTATGACGAAATTTCGCTTACAGGAAAGCCAGTGACCCAAACCAGTGAGGCACAGGGTAAAGACTTTCTTCCCCACAAACGAGTTCTTATTGTGGGCGCAGTTTGTCTTGCAGTTATCGGAATTCTTCTTACAAATAAAATCTCACTTAGAAAAGCTCACGACATAGAAATAGCCGGCATTCAAGCAGTTGCTGGACAAAACACAGAGGAAAGAGAAGCAAATCAAAAGCTTCTCGAGGCACTCCAGCAGGCAAAACTACAGACTTTAGGGGTTTTGGCGAGTTCGACCAACCCTTTTGACCCATCCCCTAAAGACAATGTAAGTGATCGGTTTAGCAAAGATATCTTCAACACATACCTGGATTACGATATTAATGGCACCGAGTTTAACGAGGATGACCTTATAAACAGTTTTTCTTACCTAGATATTAGTGATATCAATAAAAACAAGTACAGCCTGGCTTTCTTGAATATATTTTCACCAACAAGCGCAGCCGAGATTAAAGCCTATGGAAATGCATTCGCAAAGGTAATCGTAGATGCTTCAGCGCCACTTAGAGCAAATCCTGTTAAATACGAAAGTGATGTAAACGAAATGATTCCTATCTATAAACGCATAGGGGAAGGTCTAATGCAACTTCGAGTACCGAGCCCTGTTGCGGCAGCGCACCTACAGCTCGCGAATGACTACCTAAAACAGACTGACGCCTTTGTTTTGATCGGTGGACAAGTAAAAGATCCAGTGAAAGCACTCCTCGGGCTACAAGTAGTACGTGAAGCTGTGATTCGCCAAGTAGATATATACACACAAATCAACCAGTACATAATCGACAATGGTATAATCTACGACAGTAATGAGCCTGGTAGTTTCTGGAGAACAGGAACGACAACCATAAGCTTGAATTAGAGATTCGATACAGCCAGTGTTTTGAATCAAATTTCAATTAAGGTTAAGTAAGTTAAAGAGAATTGTAATCATGATAAATTATCCGAATCTAAATAGACTCATTTCATCTACAATAGTAAGTGCTCTTGTACTCTTTTCTATACCAGTAACTAGTTATGCATCTAGTGTAAACACTCCATATACAGGTACAACACCAGGAGAACAGACTCTAGGTCAAGCGCTGGCAGGATCGCAAGTTCAAGCAACTGCAACAGGATCAGCCGGAGGAGGAGGTGCTGCACAGGCAAATGCAGGGTTCGGAGGCACAGTCGATGCTCAGGCTGAGGCATATAACAGTGACACATCAGGGTCAAGTGGTAGCACAGCGGGTGGAGCCGGAGCTGCTGCATCTGATGCGGTCGGATGTTCAGCAAGCGGACTTCTCGGACAAGCCCTAACTTCAGGCCTCAAATCCCTCGTAAGCAAGGCCGCAGGCTCAGCTCTCGAATCCCAGAAGTATGTACCTATCGTTTCAGAGGCCAAAAATGACAACTTGGCTTCAACTAGAGCGGCAACCGAAGCTGACACTTCAGTGAACGCTTTTCAGCAGATCCTCGGTGTGCCTTTCGGCGCCAGCTTTAACGGTATTGCCTATTGTATCGTGAACGGAATTATCGAATATGTAGCAAATGCAACTATTGCGTGGGCAAAAACAGGCTTTAAAGGTAACCCTGCCTTCATAGAAAACCCTGAGAACTTCTTTAGAGGGCTCGCTGACAAGATTCAGAGCCAATATATCTCTGGTATCGCCTACAACAATAACGGCTCAAATGTGTGTCCTCAGTACCGGACCGATGTAGCGATAGCTCTATCAGAATCCTATAGCAATAGTCAGTATGGAAATCCCGGTCAGGCAGCACAGATCGCATGTAGCATGTCACCACAGCAACAGGCAGGTGGAACAGGAGGAAATGCAGGATTTTGGAGCGATTGGAACAACACACGATTCAACCAAAACAATGTTTGGGGAACATATCTAAACGCAGGAAAGTACATCGCCGCACAAGCCACAGGCAAGCAAGAGACTGCCAAATTCGAACTTAACAACAACAGTGGCTGGTTAAACTTCAAAAGATGTGAGGACAATGTTGCAGCCAAAAAAGGTGACACTCGGAGCTGTAAAACATATACTCCAGGTTCTTTGATCATGTCATCTCTTGAACAAACTCTCAATATTCCAAAGCAGAGACTTGTTACAGCTGAGAAAATTGATCAGATCATCACAAAACTTGTAAACTCTCTTATCAAAAAAGCACTCAATACGGTACTCGAAAAGGCACAACAATAAGATTGTAAAAATATTTTAAGAAATAAGGCTAATTGTGGGAAACATATAGCTATTTATTATGCGCATGGTGTATAATTTAGAAAATAAATGACTGGAAGTTATTTTTATCGGAAAATAATTCTTCTTGTTACGCTTTTTGCGATTTGTGCGGGCGGTTTTTTTCCTGTTGAGAAGGTTGAGGCTGAGACAGCGGCACCCACTGGGCAAGCACGAACGAGAGATCCTAATGCATCAGCAAATTCAAATGCTGCGTACGCTACAAAACAGGCAACCGTTGCAGGAAAGGGACCCAATGATGCAGCTAATTCTCAGCAACAGCAACAAACCGCAAGTGCTTCAAATAGTGAAATCTCATGTTTTAAATGGAACGAGGGTTTTGATATTCCTGCTTGTATTTCCATAGTGACCTTCTCTATTCTCGGACTATGTTCTTGGGTTTTATGGGTTGCTGCCATCTTTTTCAATGCTGTTATCAATTACTCTTTAAATATGGCAAGTGTTGTGAACGATATCCCTATCGTTGCACTTGGCTGGTCAACCTTCCGAGATATTGCCAATCTCTGTTTTATTTTTGTAATTTTGTATATAGGAATCAGTATCATAATCAATCATGGAGGTTTTAATTCGAAGCAAAAGCTTATCAAAGTTGTAGCAGGAGCGATGCTTATAAACTTTAGTCTGTTTTTTACGCAAGTAGCAATCGATGCTTCAAATATTATGGCGCTTCAGTTTTATCACAAAATAATAAACGTAGCACAGAACACAACCGGAGGCGCAAATGCAAATGATCTAGACTCGGGAATATCAGCAGCGTTCACGAAGGCATTAGGAATGGATAAAATTTTTAGTATCGGAGGTCAAGCAGCTGGTGAAACAGCTAACGGCGGTGCATCATCACTCGGAATAGGTGAGGCTTCTAAACTTGGACTTAATTCAACAAACCTATTGATTGCAAGTATTGGCGGAATTGTTCTAGTACTCATCACCGCGCTTGTCTTTTTTGCAGGAGCATTAATGATGTTAGTGCGCACAGTCGAACTTATTTTCTTAATGATCCTTTCACCTGTGGCTGTTCTCGGTGACATACTTCCTGCTGTTGGTAGCGAGTCAGGTAAATGGTGGTCAAAACTGAAAAATAATTTGCTTTTTGCACCAGCATACATGGCCTTGTTATATCTAGTAATTAGTATGATTGGAAAAAACCCAAGTGGAACATTTAGTGGTGTAACCATCGATGGAAAGAAATACACAGGAACATTTATAGACATGTTCGCAGGAAGCACAAACATGATTGGCGCTGTTATGACATTCGCCATTTTAATTGCCATGATGCTTGGTTGCCTAATAATTGCATCAAGTTTTGGAGCTTATGGTGCGAAGGAATGGGAAAAAAGAGGGAAAGGTTGGGCAAAGAGCCTGGGTATGACTTTCAGTGGAGCAAATGCTGCTTTAAGTATAACCAGAAATACAGCTGGTGGACTTGGTACATTCTTATCTGAAAATAAAGCTTTGGCAGGTGCAGCTGCGAGATTACCTTTCGGTGGTTTGGGCGCAGCTGCACTTATGCAGAGAGGTAAGAAACTGAAAGATCTCAAAATTGGACCAGATGGTAACAATAAAAGCTTTAATGATGTAGTGAAAGATAAAACAAAAATGTACTCAGAGAGAGGTAATTTGATTGAGGGTGCATTAAAAGGTCCTGCGGGTAAAGAAGCTGAGAAAAGATATTTGAAAGGTACGACTTTTAGCTATGCAAGTAAAACCGCCTTATCAAAAGCCAAGAAAAAATCTAGTGCACCAAAAAACAAGGAGGCTCTTGAAGCTCTTATTCAGGATGCAAATAAAGATAAAGGTATTGCCGGTGGTAAATTCTCAAAAGAAAACTATGAAAAGGCACAAGAGCGTATAAGCAAAATCGATGAACAAATCGCTGACACTCATAAAAGAATGGTAGGTCTCGATCCTAAGCATCAAGCTGCTGAGATGAATGCATTAAACTCACTTGAAAGTTCACTTCGTGGAATGAAAAGTGATCAGCAGGCTATAATTAAAGGCTACGAAGACACTGTTGATAAATTGGACAGAATAGAAAGATCTGAAAGTAAAGATAAGTAGCCACTGGACCTTGTTTCAAAAAACACAAATGAATATCATCGACACACAAATATACCAAAAAAACTTAGAGAGGAGCTCAAAAAACATCCAAGAATTTATCTTAAAAATATATTCAAATATTAACTTTTTGGCTTTCATTGATCGATGTAGACCAAATACAAAAGACAAACAACTGTTAATCGATATTATTCGAGGAAAAACGTCACAGTTTTTACTAGGACTCATATCTGAAGAAGATTTTATTAGTTCGATAATAGAAACCCTCAACCTAAACGAGGAGGAAACTGATCCTGTTATTGAAGGTTTTTATTCAACTTGTTTACCTGATAAATTACTTCGAGAAATTCAGTACCCTGTAACGGATCCTGATCAGCCAAACGCGGCGTACAGTAGCAAAAGAGATATTGACATGGCACAAGAAAAAACCACCCCCGAACCACTCTCTCACCACGACATCCTAAGCGAAATCGAAAACCCAACCCCATCAAATCTAACAATCCCTGGAAATAAACCAGCACAGGGCATACAAAACCCTACAACACCAACAGCATCCATCGCACAAAACACAACAAACAATATCAGCACCTCGATCAAACCAGCCCTTGAGATAGGTTTCTCAAACAAACCACACACAAACCCAGCTGAAAACATAGTTCAGAAACTAGATGCAAAACTCACAACCCCTTCAGCTTCTATTCCAAAAGAGGTGTTTGTACCTAAAAAAACTGATCCTTACAGAGAACCAGTACTCTAGATAGTCCAGCTTTCCACAGTTTCCTGTATACTATACCCATGACAAACTCAATAGAATCAAGGGAAGGGTTTGAAAAACTCCCAGAAGATGCAAAACAAGCCATTAGAAAATTCAACTATGATCAGGTGTTAAAAGAAATTCATACTGTTTACAAACTGCACATTGATCAAGCTGCTACTTTAGAATCAATAATTGCCGAGGTTGTATTTGGTACCTTTGAAGGAGGGAGCATGCTCGAGAAAGTAGAGAAGGAACTCCGATTGGATCCAACAAGAGCAGGTGAGCTCGTCATGGATGTAAACAGAAAAATCCTCCGACCAATTCAAGAAAATATGCGAATGATTCAAGAGGGTGGTACAATATAATCACAATTTCGCGCAACACTTGCGCACAATGCACAATAAACGATGCGCTATCAAGTTCCACAATTCATCGAGGTAGAAGATAAGATTTTTGGCCCATTTACGTTTAAACAGTTCGTGTACATAGCTGGTGGGGCAGGACTCTGCTTCATTGCGTACCGAATGCTTCCGTTTTTCTGGGCGATCATAGTTATGATTCCTTGTGCACTATTTGCAGGTCTTCTTTCTATGTATCGACCAAATAATCGTCCTTTTATAGAGATGATCGAGTCAGCCTTTAACTATGCACTTACACAGAAACTCTACATTTGGAAAAAAGTTGATAAAAAAATCGCACCTAAAAGTATCAGTGAGGCACTTCAACTAACAAAAACCTCTGTGACCGTACCAAAACTATCTGAGAGCCATCTAAAAGATCTCGCATGGAGCCTTGATATCAACGAAACTATTTATTCTCGTGAATCTGGAAAACTTGAGAGTAGAAAAGATGCGCCAATACAGAGACCTTTTTAGATTTTTCGCTCAAATTTTTCTAAAGATATGGTGCGCCTCCATTTTTAAAACACAAACAACCCACAGAAAAAGCATGTGTAAAAAATATCTGCTATAATTGCATCTATGGCGACCATCGATGCAAGACCTACACAAGCATTTGTTCCTATTAAAGAAATTAGAGACGGTGTTATTGTACTCAAAGATGGTTCACTTCGTGCAATTCTTCTTGCATCATCATTGAACTTCGCCCTCAAATCAGGCGAGGAGCAGCAATCTATCATTTTTCAATTTCAAAATTTTCTAAACTCAATAAACTTCTCAGTTCAGATCTATACACAGTCACGAAGACTTGATATACGACCTTACATAGCCCTTTTAGAGGAGCGACTTAAAGATCAAGTAGGGGATTTGATGAAAATGCAGACTCGAGAATATATCGAATTCATCCGAAGTTTCACTGAGTCAACAAGCATTATGACCAAGAGCTTCTTTATTGTTATCCCATACTCAGCGCCAGTTATCGGAGGCACAAACGCACTTAAAAACACTTTTCTTGGTAACAAAGACAAAAAGACCAAAGCTGCTGAAGACACTGCAACCTTCGAAGAGACAAAGAGCCAACTTCAGCAGCGAATGGAAGTGGTAGAACAAGGACTTGTCCGATGTGGAATCCGAATCGCTCACCTAGGAACAGAAGAATTGATCGAACTTTTCTACAAAACATTCAATCCAGGCGATATCGAGAAACCTATTCACCTTAATCAACAGTAACAATAACGCACCACCATGGGAATCTTCGACTTTTTAAAACCAACACAAAAGAAGGCTGACCCGATTGCGTCTATTTTGCCGCAGGAGATTTACCAGTCTGGTGTTTTGGAACTCCAAGACATTATTGCCCCTTCTGCGCTCAAAATTAGCCCTCGTGCACTAAATCTTGGCGACAAACTTGTCCGAACTTTCTTTGTAATTTCATATCCTCGATTCCTTTCAGCGAGCTGGTTTGCCCCAATCATCAACCTCGACAAGATTTTCGATATTTCCATCTTCGTGCACCCAATCGATACAGCATCAGTACTTCGAACATTCCAGAAAAAAGTAGCAGAAGTGCAGAGCCAGATTCACCTTCGAGAAGAAAAGGGACTTGTACGAGACCCTGTTCTTGACACCGCGTACCAAGACCTTGAAGCACTACGAGATAACCTTCAACAGGCACAGGAAAAGATTTTCGATGTAGGACTTTACATATCTATCTATGGTGACAATGAAAGTGAACTTGATAAGATCGAGTCAGAAGTAAAATCAATCCTCGAAGCCAGCCTTGTATACTTAAAGCCAGCCCTTTTCCAGCAAGAACAAGGCTATAAGAGTGTTCTTCCTATCGCAGATGACCAGCTCAATATTCACTCAAAGCTCAACTCTGCACCTCTTTCAAGCGTTTTTCCATTCATTTCATTCGACCTCACATCAGACAAGGGTATTTTGTACGGAATTAACCGACACAACTCTTCACTTATTCTTTTTGACCGATTCTCACTTGAAAACTACAACTCAATCACATTTGCAAAGTCAGGTTCTGGTAAATCATATACAACAAAACTCGAGATCTTGCGTTCAATGATGTTCGATACTGACGTAATCGTACTCGACCCTGAACGAGAATATGAATATCTTGCCGAAACAACCGGTGGGCGATTTTTCAATATATCCCTCAGCTCCGAACACCATATCAACCCATTCGATCTCCCAGCAGCACGAGAAGATGAGTCAAACGCCGATGTACTTCGATCAAACATCATCAACCTCGTAGGGCTTTTCCGAATCATGCTCGGAGGTCTTAGCCCTGAAGAAGATGCGATTATTGACCGAGCAATTACTGAAACCTACGCACTCAAGGATATTACACCCGAATCAAACTTTGCAGCTGTTGAACCGCCACTTATGTCCGACTTCGAGCTTGTGCTTGCAGGTATGGAAGGAGGGGAGTCACTTGTACAGAGACTTACAAAATATACAAAAGGTTCTTGGGCTGGATTCATCAACAGACCATCAAACGTTGATATCAACAAAAAGTTCGTAGTATTCTCACTTCGAGACATGGAAGATGAATTGAAACCTGTAGCGATGTACATCGTAATGCACTTCATCTGGAATCAGATCCGAAAAGAGTTGAAAAAAAGACTTATGGTTATCGACGAGGCATGGTGGATGATGAAATCCGAAGATACAGCTTCATTCCTCTACAGTTTGGCAAAACGAGGCCGAAAATACTACCTCGGTGTAGCCACAATTACACAAGACGTTGAGGACTTCCTCAAATCACCATACGGCTTACCAATTATCACAAACTCTTCTATTCAGCTTTTGTTGAAGCAGTCACCGTCATCTATCGACGTAGTACAAAAAACCTTCAATCTTACCGATGAGGAAAAATATCTCTTGCTCGAGTCAGATGTAGGAGAGGGAATTTTCTTTGCCGGACTAAAACATGTAGCTATTAAAGTAATCGCATCATACACAGAAGATCAGATCATTACATCAGCACCGTCACAAGTGATTAATATGAAAAAAGCCAAGGCAGATCTTGCCAATCGAGGTCTTGGAGGAGAAACAGAGTTTTCACAGAACATTAGTGCCAGCACAAATTTTATGAATAGTGCACTAGGGGCTACAGGAGAAGAGAAGGTGAGCATTAGCGATATAAGTATAAATAACATCGGCACACCATCAGCAAATGTAACACCTTCCGGCCTCACAAAAACACGACCGAACGGAAATTAATGATAGTATAGAGATACGATGGATACGCTATCTATAAGACCAAACAATCCTAGGCCAGCACCAAATCTGGATGGTGAAAATACTTACCTAGAAGAAGAGAGACTTCAGACCATTACCGAAAAACAGCAACAATTTGCATTGCGTGCTGGAAAAAGACCAAAAACCTGGTCTCCGAACCCAAATATGAGGATGATAAATAAGTCTCGAGGGAATGATGGGTCTAGTACAAATATTCAAAGTAAAAATTTTACTGCAGTATATGGAATGGCGGTATTTTGGGATATTGCAGGGTTTCTAGTAGGTCTTGTCCCAATAGTTGGCTGGGTCATTAACTTTTGCATAATAGTTCCTGCTGCTGTATTTAATCTCTATATTATGTGTATTAGACGAGGCGTCACAGATGCTGAATTCTGGAAGGCATTCAAATTTATTTTTGGTGAAATGATACCTTATATAAACATCATACCATTCTACACTCGATCGATTTATCTAATACAACACCCTAAAATAAACAAGATTATTCATTCAGGAACACCTTACGCATAATGCTTGTACACAATGTTTGATATACTGTATTGAGTATGCAGAAAACGCTTAGTTGGTCTAAAAAAAATATCAGAAAAATATCAAGTGTGGTTGTGTTTTTATTTATTTTTTCTTTATTATCTCTTCAGGTTGCAATATCCCCTGTGGTTTCCGCTCAAGTAACTCCTGTTTTTTATAACAACGATGCACAAGCAGATGCGTATGGTAACGGATCAAACACAAGTGATCCTATATACAATGCCGATGGAACAGTCAGTGACAACAGTATCCCTTTCACTGGAAAACTACCTCAGATCAAAGAAGAAGTATATGCAGAAGTAAGTCCTGAAATTCCACAACCTGGAGAAACTGTGGATATTTCTGTAGAGACATACGGAATCGATCTCAACAAAGAACTTATCACATGGACAGTTGATGGAAAAACCAGCCTTCGAGGTATTGGGAAGAAAACATTTTCATTTGTAGCAGGAGAAGCTGGTACGACAAATATAGTACGAGTAACTATTTCTCCAAAAAATGCACCTGATATTGTAAAAACATTCACATTCGCACCAGTAGACGTTGATATTCTCTGGCAGGCAAATACATATACACCACCTTTTTACAAAGGTAAGGCACTTTTTACACCAGAATCAAATGTTACATTTGTCGCAATGCCGAACATTGTAATGAACGGAAAAAGGGTTGATTCGAGCAATATTATTTATAACTGGAAAATTGATAGGGAAGTTGACGGTGACAATTCAGGTTTTGGTAAAAATTCTTATAATTTCACAGGTTCAATTCTCCTAAAACCAACCCTTATCCAAGCCGAGGTATATGCAGCAAAAGACCCTAATTATAAGGGTTTAAATGGATTTACTATTTCTCACGTTTTCCCACAAACACTTCTATATGAAAATAATCCACTCTACGGAATCATCTTTAACAAAGCGCTTCGAAACGACTATGCAGTGAAAGGTAGAGACGTGGAGATTTCGGCTTTCCCTTATTTCTTTAGTACACCAAGCCGATCGAGCGACCTGCAATACGAATGGTCACTTGGCAACAACCAAATTGCGCTCCCAGACTATCAAGATTCTGTAGTATTCAAAAGAAAAGAACTTAAAGATGCGCTTGTTAGCATTGGAGTGATTGTAAAAAATCCAACGCACATTCTCCAAAAATCAATTTCTGGACTGAATCTAGTATATTCAGCAAATCAATAATAAAAATTCGTGTATAATTAGCGTATGTTCAAAAAGTGTTTGAGTGCGGTTTTAATTATCTACCTTTTGTTTGGGTTTTCTTTTTTCTCAATAAGTACCCTTGGTCTAGTTTTCGCCGAGAGCTATGATGCTGGAATAGACTTTTTTCAAAGGTCTCATGCTTCACCTAACGCTGAAGCAGCAGGTGATATGAGCCAAGCTGCGCGTGATGGGCAGAATGTATATGATTCTGCAATCAAAAATGGTATGAGCACTGAAGTTGCACAGACTCAAAAAGAAGCTGTCCTAAAGGCTGGTGTAGATAGGGCACTTGTAAAACAACAGAATAGTAGCGTCGGATTTGGAGAAACAATCAGTAATGTTTTCGGCTTTAAAGGGACAACAAATGAAAGACTAGGGAAACTAATGGATGCGGATGCAAAATACAAAGATAGCCTATCAAAGGCTTACGCAGCAGTAGGTGACACAAAACAGGCAGAAAACAATGCAGTATTTGCTAGTGGACACGATGAGGTAGCACAGCAAGCAAAAACAGGAGTATTCACAGATAGTGTAGGTGCAAACCAAAGAGGTATCACTTTCAGCCCTGGCGCAGGTGGTACATATAAACTTCTTGCACCAATCGGAACTTTTTTTCCGAATGGAGAAGTGGATGTCAAAGGAGGGGGACTCAGTGGATACCTACAAACACTTTATAAGATAGGTATCGCTATCGCAACAGGACTCGCTTTAATCATGATAGTAGTTGGAGGTCTCCAGTACGTTTCTACAGACTCGTGGAGTAAAAGTAGCGAAGGGAGAAAAAGAATCGTGGGTGCAATTGAAGGACTTCTTATTGTTCTTGGTTCTTATCTTATTCTTCAACAAGTAAATCCGAACCTCCTTCGAAGTGATCTAGCTATCGACACTGTAAAATATGACAGCACTATTGAAAAAGTAGACGTGGAATTTTCAGGGGGTACACCCACACCATCAGAACAATACCCTTACACGCAAGATCTTATAAATGGAGCAACAAACGGTATCCCTGGTTATTCTAACGGGGGTATAGTAGGAGGTGGATCATTCTCACCAATAGGTATATCAAACATAAGCTGGGAGCAGTATGCTGCAGACCAAATAAACAGGACTCGAATTCTTTCAATTGTACCAAGCGATGCTGCAAGATTTTTTCCAAATGGACAAGTTTCACTCCGAGGATGGTTAAATATTATTGGTGGAATTATTAAAAAAGAATCGAACTTCAAACCTGGACTTGTTTTTCGTGAACCTGCACCACTTAACTACAACTCCGTAGGTCTTTTACAGCTTTCACAAGTGGATGCAGAAGCACGTGCTCGAGGATATTCCGAAAACGATCTGAAAGATCCATACAAAAATATTGAAGTTGGAATCAAAATTATGGAACGACAACTACTAAAAGATAAATGTATTAGCTGTAAAGTTGGTAATACATGGAAAGGGCTAGCGGCATATTGGTCAACCATTCGTTAATTAAAACTTTTTTCTGCTATACTATACGCATATAAACTCCATATGCGAGACTCTTCTTCGAGAAACCGAATAATTGCCATCATTATCATTCTAATAACAAGTATTGTTATAGGTGGACTTGTTGGCTTTTATTTTTACACAAAAAACAAGACATCCACTCCAACTACAAACGTTGCAAAAAATCGAACAAATTTCGGCGGATACAATCCTGATATCGACACGAACACAAGTTCACAAAATAGCACAGATGGTGATCTAAATTTACCAACAAAAACAGCTACAACAACTCCACAAATTCCAAAACTTAGACTGATTAGTGAGTCTCCAACAGCTGGATCTGACTTTATTACCATCCCTGTATACGAAGTAATTCCGGTTGTAAAAAACGTAGAGCCTGCAGATTCATCAATAAACCTTACTGCAAGTACATCAAATGGAACTGTAAAAAAGAACACAGCACCTACAAAAAAACCAAAAATTATTGGTTATAGACAAGTAATCCGATACATCGAACGTGGTACTGGCCACATCTTTGATACAGCTACAAATACACTGGCCAAAGAAAAAATATCAAACCAAACTGAACCAAAAATCTATGAGGCACTTTTTGTAAACCAAGGAAATGACCTTATTTTACGTGGTTTAGTAGGGGATTCTGATATGATAAGTACTCGATATGCTTCTATTATAAAATCAACAACAACTGAAGCATCTGAAGGGTTAAGTACTTCACTGGACCTTAAAGATTTACCAATCGATCTTACAAGCGTTTCTGTCTCCCCAGACAAAACACAACTCTTTTCAATTTCAAACACCGGTACAAGAGGTCTTCTTTCAAAAGTTGATGGCGGATCTATTGTAGGAATTTACGACACACCATATCGCGAATGGATTTCTTCATGGCCAAGCGCAAAAACAATTACACTCACTACAAAAGCATCAGGTTTTGCTCCCGGATTTTTGTACAATCTCAATCCAACAACACAAGAAGTCATAAGAGTACTTGGAAATATTTACGGTCTTACAACACTCACTTCTCCAGACACTACAAAAGTAGTATTCAGTAAAAGTGAACAGGGTAGCATTGGACTTTATCTACTTGATACAAAAAGCCGATCAGTTTTCACATTCCCATTCAAAACACTTCCTGAAAAATGTGTTTGGGCAAAGCAAGAAAAAAACACACTCTACTGTGCGCTTCCTGACAACATTGCATTCGGAACATATCCCGACATTTGGTATCAGGGCCAGATCAACTTTGCAGATTCAGTTTGGAAAATCAATCTAGACACAGGTGAAACTCGACTTGTTATGTCTATCCAAAAAGAGAGCGGCCAAGTAATCGATGCGACGAACTTGAGTATTAGCCCAACTGATGACTACCTTGTATTCACAAACAAAATTGACCTCACACTCTGGGGACTTCAACTTGTTGAACCTGTTATTTTAGACACGACAAACCCGCTTGATACTTTGAACCGCGCTTCATCTTCTGTAGCAAGTTCTACCACTAGATAAAGAACTTCAAAACGAAGAAAAGGATTTACTAAGCTTTCTTTATTGTATTCCTGAAATACAACTCCTGCCCAATAGCAAACAAACTTCCAGTAATCCAGTAAAGCGCAACCGCACCTGATACTGTGAGACACACTACAAACATAAAGATAGGCATCACATACCGCATTTGCACATTCATACTTCGCGCAAAATCATCACCAAGTGTGCTTTTATTTTTAGAACCTTCAGCCGGGGGTGTATACGCAGGCACTGAGTATCGAATCTGCACAAACTGTGCGAGTCCTGCAAGAATACTAAGAATTAGGCTTGTTTTACTTACATCAACTAATCCAAAAAAGAGAGTTGAAACAGTAGACGGAACAGTTATAAACGAGTAAAGGAGTTCTGTTTTAATAAGAGGGAGTCCTCCACTAATAAAAATATAGGCAAGTGCAATAATGATTGGCAACTGAATAAGAATCAGAAAGAAACTTGCAAAAGGATTGAGTTCATTCTTTCTATAAAACTCAAGTGTCTTTCGTCCAAACTCTTCTCGGTTACTTCCATATTGTTCTTTAATCTTTGCAAGCTCGGGTTCGAGTTGTTTCATCTTAAGCTGTGTCTTGGTAGCCTTCTTTGAGAGAGGGAAGAGTATAATCTTCACAACACAAGTAACTATAATAGTAGCAAGACCAACGTCTCCACCAGGAATAAGATCAATCACATAAACAAGCAGGTTGTAAATTGGATCGTAAAAAAGTGTATGAAACATTTCTGTATAGTACCATCAAGGGTTTTTTTAGACCACCTTCACAAGTGTTGCTTTCATTTCATTAAGAAGATCTGAAAATTCCACACTATTCACATCTTTTTTAGCACTAAAAGCCATATTCCATCCTTTAAAATTATCACCAATCACAGAACAAGCCTGCATAAATGCATTTCGAAGTCTTCTTTTTGCTTTATTTCGAGTAATAGCTGTTTTAAATATTTTCTTGGATACTATATAAGAGACTGCTCTGGTTTTTTTGTTCTGTGTTGTTTTTTCACCAAAATACCTAACAACATCACTACTTTTCATAACGCGCAACAAAAAAGAGCTTGAATTGTAAGCTCTTCCTTGTGAAATTAGTGTGCTAATTTCTTTGCTATTCATAATTAATCAAAAGAAACAGATTATTTAGCCTTCTTTACAGTTAGCTTAGCTCGTCCTTTTCTTCGTCGAGCCTGTAAAGTCCGTCGGCCGCCGTGAGTCTTAGAACGAACAAGGAATCCATGAGTCTTTGCTCTCTTTCTCTTTTTAGGTTGATATGTTCGTGACATGAGACAACTGTATATCATTTCTGAACTTTTTTCAAGTTCTATTTAAAAAACGAAGGGCTATAATGTTTGCACCATGGATAGCAAAACCTTATGGGATTCAGTTTTAGTAAAGATAGAACTACAAGTTACTAAGGCTAATTTTTCCACTTGGTTTAAGGATATCTACATCTCAAAAATAGATTCAGGCACAGTATATCTCGCTATGCCTAACACTTTTGTAAAAGACTGGATCGTAAAACGATTTCACAAGCAGATTTTGGAGTACCTTAGAGCCACTGTAGAGAGCATTCGCGCTATCGAATATATTATTGCACCTACACACAAAAAGAAGGAAGAACATATTACAGAAATCCAAACTTCTACCAAAGAGCTTCCTCTCAATTCGCTCTATATTAACCCAGAAGACAACCTTAACCCTCGATACACCTTCGAAACCTTTGTTGTTGGCCCTTTTAACGAGCTTGCCTACGCTGCTTCACAGGCGATTATCAAAAAGCCAGTTGCCTATAACCCCCTTTTCTTCTATGGAAACACTGGTTTAGGTAAAACTCACCTCATGCAGGCAATAGGGAATAGTATTAAGACTCATCACAAAGAGAAACGTATTCACTATGTGACTTCAGAACGTTTTACAGTTGATTATGTGAACGCTGTTCAGACCAATAAAGTAAACAACTTTAAGGAAAAGTACCGAAAATACGATGTCCTTATTATCGACGATATTCAGTTCATGTCCGATAAAGAGAAAACCCAAGAGGAACTCTTCCACCTTTTCAACTACATGTATGATAGCAACAAGCAGATTGTCTTTTCATCAGATGTTCACCCGAACTACCTCCAAAACCTCGAGGATCGCCTAAAATCACGATTCCTCGCGGGTATGATTATCGACATTTCACCTCTCGATACCGAGTCAAAGATTGCAATCCTTCAGACAAAGGCACAACAGAACAATTTCAACCTTCAACCAGAGGTGGCTTTTTACATCGCCTCAGTAGTACACGGTAGTATTCGGGAACTTGAAGGTACTTTGAATGGTATTATTTGCCAGAGCCAACTAAAAGGCCGAGATTTAACCCTCAACGAGGTAAAACAACAAACAAAAGACTCAACAAAACCTCAAAAAACCATCTCTGTAAAAGATGTAGTAAAAGCAGTTTCAGCTTTCTACAACATAGAAGAGGAAAGTATCTACAACAAGACCCGAAGACAGGAGGTGGTTAAACCACGCCAACTCACTATGTACATCCTAAGAGAGGATTACAATATCTCATTTCCATCTATAGGACAAAAACTAGGAAACCGAGATCATACCACTGTCATGCACTCGTGCGATAAGATTAAAAATGAATTAAAGTCAGACCCTAACCTTATTAACGAGCTTAATCAGATAAGGACATTGATTTAGATCATTGGGAAGATATAAGACATCTATATACCCATAAAGGACTTATCTACATATGTGGATAACCCTGTGGATACTGTGTATAAATCCTTATGTCAGTTGGGGATAAGTCGGGGATTTCTTTAGAATAATTTGAGGATAAATTCACCTCTTTTGTGTACAATCTGAATATCCACAAAGTTATTCTTTTAAATTCCACCTTAAATCCACACCCGCTAGCCGGATTACGATTTGATTTTAAGCCAGTTTAAAGAGTTATACACTTTTCCACCGTACTAATAATAATAACTGTATTTAATAATATAAAATAAAAGAAACATGAGGATAACAGCAATTAGAGAAAAACTAGTAAACGCCGTACAGAAAGCAGAAAAAGTCACAAGTAAGAATGCTACCTTACCTGTCCTTAAGTGTGTCTTATTAGAAGCAAAGGATGGTAGTCTTTTTATTCGATCGACAAACCTAGATATCGGACTTGAGATTAAGATTCCAGTAGATGTTCAAGAAGAGGGTTCTGTTGCTGTACCAGGGAACATCCTTGCAAGCTTCCTTTCTCAACTTTCAAATGAAAAATCAGTAAGCCTTGAGGTTAAAGAGTCTAATCTTTATGTAAAAACCTCTAAAAACAGCACAGTTGTTAAATCCTTTCCTGTAGATGATTATCCGAGTATTCCAAAAGTTGATACGGATAGCTCTAAAAGCTTAAAAATTGATGCTAGGGCGTTTATTTCTGGTCTAAAGGCTGTTTGGTATAGCTCTGCAACTTCTAGTATTAAACCAGAGCTTTCAAGTGTTCGTGTTTATCCTTTTGAAAACAATCTTGTATTTGTTGCAACCGATGGTTTTCGTCTTGCAGAAAAGAAAATTAAAGCTAAAGATCTGCCTGATTTTAAGCATATTCTCATCCCTTTTAAGAATGCAAGTGAGGTTATACGAATTTTTGATGATACCGAGGGTGAAATTGAGATTTTGATTGATGAGAATCAAATAGCTCTTATTTTACAAGGTATTTATATGGTTTCTCGGACTATTGAAGGGAACTTTCCTGATTATAAGGCGATTATTCCTAAAGAGTTTATTACAAATATTACTGTTCTTAAGCAAGATCTTACAAATGCAATTAAATTAAGCACCATCTTTAGTGATGCGTTCTTTCATGTGAAGTTTTTAGTAGATATTCTTGCTAAAAAACTTCAAATTACCACCAAAAACAACGAAGTGGGTGAAATTGCTACTGATGTAACAGCTGTTCTTGAAGGAAAAGATATCGATATTAACTTCAATTATAGGTACATTAACGATAGTTTAGTTTCAATGAATTCAGATAGTCTTAATTTTCAATTTGCAGGTCCTGGACGACCACTTGTGATTAAACCCGTAGGAGATGAGAGTTTTACTTATCTAGTGATGCCTATGAATAGGTAAGATTTAAACTGTGGATAAATATGTGTAAAAGTGCACAACCATACAGCAGTACTACTGGCTATGTGAATAATGAATTTAATCACTAAGGTATAAACATGAAGAATATAGCCGATTTTTTAGCTAAATTTAAGATAATACCAGACCCTAAAAAGGAAAAAGTCCTTATTTTAGGCTACTTACAGGAATTTTTCACTACTATTCACTTTGAAAAGTTAGATTTTACCGATCAAAACATAGAAATTAAAGGAAACAACCTTCAAATTAAAGCTCACCCCGTCCTTAAAAACCTTATTTTTAGTAAAAAGGCAGATTTGATTGAATTTTTGAATATTAAAAACAAAGAAACTCAAAAAGACCTTATTTATAAAGATATTATGTTTATTTAATAGTGAAAATACCTTTAGCTTCTTGGTATTTACCTAATCTGTCTGTTGCAACAGCCTTAATCTCATTTTCAGGTTCAATATTTGGGATAGTTGATGGTATAAATGAGAAACTAAAAGGTGATTCAAGGGATTTTCCTATAAGGGTGTTGTTAATATAATATTCAACTTGGTTTGTCTGGTCACTGAAACCTGCTACAGATATGGTTACACGTTCATCTGTTCTAACTGAACTACCAGCGGTTGGTGATGAGATTGTGAACCCTACTGGTGTACTGTTTGTGTTAGGTGGTGTTACTCCGATAAGTGAAGCGCCTTGGCCTGTTGCCCAGTTTTGTACACCGATTTCAAATAAATTAAACAAAGAGTCTTTTGAGTTGTATCCAGGGGCTTCACCTGTTACGTCATTTTTATTGATCCAATAGAGTTCAGAGTGTACTTCATACCCAGGCCCTCTCCATGAACCAAGAAGGAATGGTTTTGTGCTACTTGCAATAGGTTCTGGTTCTTCGAAATTCTCATCTGGAACACGAGATAATACATAATCCATAAATTCTTTCCACATTGGTCCAATAATTCGAGCTGAGGCTTGTTGAACCATTGGAGTATTGTCGTTGTTACCCATCCAAGCACCCATTGAAATACTAGGTGTGTATCCAATTTCCCAAGCGTCACGTGAATTGTTTGTAGTACCGGTCTTAACTGCAACTTGTCTATCACCGAAGTATCGTGATCCAAAAATAGCAGCTCGAGCGTATGGGTCACCTAATACATCGTTCATAAGAAGTGCCGTTTGTTTTGGAATAACCTGCTTTGTTGAGGTTGAAAATTCTTCAATTTGTTCATCGTCTGTATTTGAAATAATTTCCAAAATAGGGCTAACTTTAGCCTTTTCTCCACCATTTGCAAAAACCCCATACGCGGCAGTCATATCAAGAAGGGAAACTTCGCCACCCCCAAGAGCAAGTGAAAGTCCGTATTGATCAGCACCTGCAAGGTTTTGTACACCCATGTCTGTAGCAGTTTTAATTGAATCTGT
Organism: uncultured Candidatus Saccharibacteria bacterium; assembly: GCA_964467385.1. Taxonomy (GTDB): domain Bacteria; phylum Patescibacteriota; class Minisyncoccia; order Phycocordibacterales; family CAIZLB01; genus VEQN01. The sequence continues at coordinate 66,237 of CAYXQC010000002.1, read as the reverse complement.
TATACCTGCAATGTAAAGCATTCGTACCGCTGGAACGTTTCGTGATTCCGCTAGGGCTGTTCGTACACTCATAAGACCTTTGAAACCACCTTCATAGTTTTGAGGGTTGTAGCATTTTGCATTTGGAAATACAGGGTTATTGTTTGCGTCACATGAAGCGTTGAATTGTGTTGGAACGTCATATACAGGGGTACTAGGTGTCACACCTTTGTTAAAGGCAGTTGCATATACAAAAGGTTTAAATGCTGAACCTGGTTGTCTGTGTGCAAGCGCTACGTTGAAATTACCATCAATGTCTTTGTCAAAGTAATCTCGTGAGCCTACCATTACTAAAATTTGGCCATTTCGCGGGTCTATTGCTGTAAGTGCGGCATTTGATGCTTTAAACTTTGTTTCGTTTGTTTTAACGTATTTTCCAACAATAGACTCAGCTTTTTGTTGTAAGTCCCAATCAAGGGTTGTGATTACTTTAAAACCGCCAGTTTCAAGGAGAGAATCGCCATATTTTTTTTCTAAATAATCTTTTACATACATCACAAAATGTGGAGCTTTAATTCCACCAACTGATCGTGGTTGAAATACAACCTGTTCCTTGAGGGCTTTTGTGTAATCTTCTTCTCTAATAAAACCATTTTCATACATTTTCTTTAGAACAAGATTTTTTCGGTCTTCTAGGAGGTTCTTGTTCTGTCCGTATGGAGAATATAGAGAAGGGGCCTGAGGTAGAGCTGCAATATATGCAGCTTCTGCAAGAGTTACGTCAGATGATTTTTTAGCAAAATATGCCTGAGTGGCTTCTTCTACACCATAAATACTGCCACCGTAAGGTGTTTCGTTGAGGTAGAGGTTTAAGATAGTATCTTTGTCTGTCGTTTGCTCTAGTTTTATAGCTAAGACCCACTCTTTAAGTTTACGTGAAATATCTTTCTGTTTAGTGAGCAGGGAGTTTTTTACAACTTGCTGGGTGATGGTTGACCCTCCTTGGCTGAATTTAAGTGAAAAAAGGTTTGCAATAACTGCTCGGATGATAGAGGTGGCTTTAATACCACCGTGATTATAGAAATCAATATCTTCGATTGCTATAGTAGCCTGTTTGATATATGGAGAAATTGTATTAAAAGGAACCACAGTTCGTCGTACTTTCTGGCTTAGGTCGTAGAGAAGAACCGTTCCTGTTCGATCATAGATTTTAGCTGATTGGCCGAGGAGTCGATCTTCAAACGAATTAAGGTCTGGGGTGTGAAGATTTGCTGCCCATACAAGGAAAATGGTAGCTGAGAAAACCGCAACGATAAGTAAGACTAGGAAAGTGTCGCGTAGTATCTGTCCAACTGTTTTCCTTGAACCCTTTTTATGGAGCAATTTTTGAAATTTCCACTCAGTTATAGAGACAAGTCTATCAACCATCCGAACAAGGGTTTTAAAGGTGTTTTTCATAGATTTTTTAACTTAATACTAGAGTACAGAATACCAAAGGCGACGGAAATATGCTAGATTTATTATACGTTTTTGCGAATGTAATATTTGGCTTAAAATCTTAATAAAATAAATTATGAAACATAATATCTTCAGAGGGGTGCAAGAGGTCTTGCCATCAAAGGATTTTTTGACGAAGCAACTTGAAAGTGGCAAAAGATTGAAGGTATATATGGGGATTGATCCAACAGGTCCAACCCTTCATATTGGTCACATGATAGCTATAAAAAAACTGAAAGAGTTTCAAGAACTTGGTCATCAGGTAATCCTTTTGATTGGTGATTTCACGGCCATGATAGGTGACCCTACGGATAAACTTGCTGTAAGAAAAGTTCTAACCGCGAGAGAGGTAAAGCAGAATCTTAAGTTGTATAAAAAACAAGCTTCTGTGTTTTTAAATTTCTGGGGACGAAACAGGGCAAAGATTGTACACAACTCAAAATGGCTTAGAAAAATGAATATGCAAAACACTCTAGAAACCATGTCTTTGATGACGGTTGATCAGATGTTAAAGCGTGATATGTTTGCTCGACGGATGGAAGAGGGGAAACCAATTTATATGCATGAATTTATGTATCCATTACTTCAAGGGTATGACAGTGTTGCTATGGATGTTGATGTTGAAATTGGTGGTAATGATCAAATGTTTAATATGATGGTTGGTCGTGATCTTCAGAAAAAAATAAATAATCGTGAAAAAACGTGTATCACAGTAAAACTTCTTGCTGATACAACAGGTAAGAAAATGGGTAAGAGTGAAGGGAATATGGTCTCACTTATCGATACACCGTATGATATGTTTGGAAAAGTAATGAGTTGGACTGATGATATGATTGTAAATGGTTTTGAACTTTGTACACTTGTTAGTGATGATGAACTTGCTGAAATAAAAAACAAATTTGAAGCAGCACAAACGAATCTAGACACCGGATTTAACCCTCGTGATTTGAAAGTCCGGCTTGCAAGTGAAATTGTAAAAATTTATCACGGAGAAGAGAAAGCGAATCAAGCTATTACGAATTTTGAAAAAACTTTTTCAAAAGGAGAAGTTCCAGATGATATACAAGAGATTTATGTTGGTTTAGGTACTCCGCTTGGTATGATTTTGCAAAATGAAAAAATTGTAGCATCCGCTGGTGAGTTTAAACGACTTGTAAAAGAAGGTGCAATAAATACAACAGAAGGGGAGAAGATTGAAGATTTTAACTATTCAATTTTAAAACCAATTGTTATTAAAGTTGGTAAGCGAAGATTTGTTGATATTAAAGTGCAAGGGTAAAAATAAAAACACTCCACAGGGTATACATATTTTCTCGTTAGATTTTTATTACCAGGAAAATTTACAAACAAAAAATCCGCACTTGTTGCGGTTTTTTGTGGGTTTACTCCTGTGAAATAAAAACATTGAATGAGTCACTTGAAACTTGCGAGCTGTAGTGAGCAGAGGAAATTTTAGTAGAAATTTTCTGTTTTTATATAACGAAGAGGATGTTTTGTTTAGTACGAATCAGAATCACCATCATACTCATCTTCCTCTTCATCCTCTTCTTCCTCGAGTGGGTTTCCTGCGTCTCCGTAGATATCTTGGTGAGGATCTTCAGATTCACCTACATGATCGAAACTTGAGTGAGGGTCAGCATCAGCGTCGTCTGTATCATCAAATGCTGGAGCTGACGGTGTTGGTGCAAAGTCTGGCTCATGTTCTGTGTGTTCTTCGTTTTCACCAGGTTCGTGTTCATCACCATGCTCATTTTCAGCCTCATCCTGATCTTTGTCTTTAATATCGTCGTCGTGGTCAGTCATGTTTGGTTTATCTATATATTTCTAAACAATTTAATGTATGGACATATATGTAACATATCAAAAAAAATATGCAACTTTTAAAAAAGAGAAGTGGTGTTGATAACTAAAAAAGCTGCATGCTAATGGTTGTTTTAGTCTGCAGTAAGTTTCTAGAGTTTCATTTTTACAACTGGATTGTAGGCAAAATAAGCAAGACCAATTGCGATTGCATCATACTCGTCATCAATTGCCTTTGGTTTTGTATTTTGCGCTAACATTTTGACCATCTTAATAACTTGACCTTTGGTACTTTTTCCATCACCGGTTACAGAAAGTTTAATTTGAAGAGGTGTGAATTCTTTCACAGAAAGTTCATGTTTTTTTGATAGAAAAATAATAACTCCACGTACCTCTGCGACTCGCATAGCAGTTTTTTGATTATTTGAAATAAAAAGATTTTCAATGGAAAGTGCAGTTGGTTTATATTCTAGAATAATTTGCTCAACATGTTCTCCAATAAGACAGAGTCGATCCTCAAAAGTTAGCTTCGCATTAGTTTTGAAACATTCAGAAAAAACAACAGTTTCTTTTTGGCCGATATTTTTATCAATAATAGCAACACCAAGTCGTTCGTATCCAGGATCAATTGCGAGTACGCGCATGAAGTTTGTGTAAATTATTTAGCGATGAAATCTTCACCTATGTGTTTATAACCGAGTTCTGTTACTGTTCGACCTCGTGGAGTTCTTTCTATAAATCCAAGTTGAATAAGATATGGCTCATTAAATTCTTCGATAGTTGCTTCGTCTTCTGAAAGGGAAGCTGCAATGGTGTTGAGTCCAACTGGCCCACCTTTGTATTTATTGATAATAGTTTCCAGAATTTTCCGATCAGAATGTGTCAGACCTTTTTCATCAATACCAATCATACCAAGAGCAACATCCACAGCTTCGCGAGTAAGTTTCGTCTTCTTTACTTGAGAGAAATCTCGACACCGTTTTAAGAGATAGTTTGCGGTTCGTGGGGTACTTCGGCTCCTCTTGGCTATTTCATTAAGTGCAGTGTCATCAACTTCAACACCAAGCAGTCGCGCGGATCGCTCGAGAATTTTTTTAATCTCGTTTTCGGTATAGAATTCAAGTCGAAACACTCCTCCAGAAAATCGCGAACGAAGTGGTGAAGAAACCATAGCGATTCTGGTTGTAGCAGATACAAGGGTGAATGGTGGAAGGTCTAGTTGAACACTTCGTGCAGAAGGTCCTTTACCAATAATGATGTCGATCTGACCAGATTCCATGGCGGGATAAAGAACTTCTTCCACGGTTTTGTTGAGTCGATGGATCTCATCAATAAAAAGAATGTCACCCGCAGAAAGGTTTGTAAGTATAGAAGCAAGATCTCCAACACGCTCAATGGCAGGTCCTGAGGTTGATTTAATTTGGGCACCAATTTCTTTTGAAATAAGATGAGCAAGAGTTGTTTTTCCAAGACCGGGTGGCCCATAAAAAAGAAGGTGTTCAGGTGGGTGCCCTCGCTCATGTGCTGCAGATAAGAGGATTTTCAGGTTATCCTTGATATTTTGTTGGCCAATGTATTCATCAAACCTACTTGGTCGAAGAGTCTTATCCAAAACAGCTTCTTCAGGAGAGTTTTTTCCTTCAATTTCTGTGTCGATTTGTGCGACACTGTTTTCATCGGCTGTAATGTTTTTTGTTTCGTCAGAATTCACAATACTAGTATATAAAATCTCGATAAAAATATCATCAAAATATCTTAAAAAACAAAGCTCAAACCTAAATCCAACCCAAAAAGAGGGAAAAGGAAAGTACTTGACAACATGTTAATACGTGCTATTATAGTGTCGTAAACGGCCCCTTAAATCTCTAAGCAATAGAAACCTCGTAGTTTTAATCGGTGTTTTTTAAAGGACGCTCTGGTTCGAGTCTTCACGGTCCCGTTACTGGGGCTATCCTTAAGAAAACATCGGGCTTCTTGTCTCCGGATGGGAAGCATTGCTTGGAGATTTAATCGGCTGTTTTTTCTTTTGTCTTATTTTGCGCCACTTCGCGCTTCATTATTTCAAAATACTCTTTTTCTTGCGGTATTTTCATACTACAAACATACTCGCTTACACTCTTTAGGATAGGCTTATTTTATGCAAAGTCAACGCAGTTTTACACGTTTTGTGCAGGATTTGGGTTAATTTCTGTGTTAAGACCTGAAGTAGGGGTAAGGTCAAGATTTTCCGTTAGTGGTCGCCCCAAATTTTCGCTTATTGATGAGTCTTGTTGTGCAATAAACGGATCAACAAAGTTACTCGCTGTGTTTTCAATAGGTTTTGCTTTGATAAATTCTTCTGCCATATCAACAACACGTTCAAGTTCATCAAATGAGGTGATCCCGTGCAACACTTTAATAAGTCCATCTTGTTTCATTGAAAGAATCCTTTGAGGGAGAGCAGCTTCACGAATTTCTCGTTCTGATGGATTTTCTCGGATAATATTTTCAATAGCTTTGTCTGCCAAAATTGCTTCATACACACCGATTCGCCCTTTGTAACCAGTTTTGTTACAAGCTTCACAACCTACTGCAGTGTATACCTCAGTTGGCTTTGAAGTGAATTCTTTCTCTTCTTCATAACCCTTCAATGATTCAAAAAGACCATCAACATATGCTTGCTTTTCAGCAGGAATTGGAATTTTCTTTTTACATTCTTTACATAATGTTCGGATAAGTCGCTGTGCCATAGCTACACGAATGGCAGAAGTAAGAACTTTTGGATCAACACCAAGATCAATTAGACGGGTGAATGTTCCCGCTGCATTGTTGGTGTGAAGAGTAGAGAATACAAGGTGACCTGTAAGCGCAGCTTGAATAGCGGTAGATGCAGTTTCACCATCTCGAATTTCTCCCACCATAATCACGTCAGGGTCTTGTCGAAGTGCAGCTCGAAGTCCGGATTCAAATGTGTACCCTTTCTTTTCTTCTACCTGTGTTTGCACAATTCCTTCAAGGTGATATTCAATCGGATCTTCGATCGTGATAATTTTCATTTCAGGACTCTGAGATTTTCGGAGGAATGAATACAAAGTTGTCGTCTTACCAGAACCGGTTGGTCCAGTTGTGAGAAGGAGTCCGTTTGGTCGAGCGATTTCATCCATGAGAATCTTCAAGAGGCGAGGAGGGAAACCGAGATCCTCGATCGGAGTAGAAATACTTTTTGGATTCAAGATACGCATTACCACGGATTCACCATAAGCACCTGGTACAGTTGAGGTACGAATTTCAATATCACTCATGTAAATTTTCACAGTAAAGCGACCATCTTGGGCAACGTCTTTTAGGTTAAGTTTCAAACCCGAAAGAAGCTTTAATCGAGAGAGAAGGAGTCGGTACGTTTCAAGATCAAACTTCGCCACTTCGATAAGTACACCATCGAGTCGATAACGGATACGTGCAAACTCTGCTTCTGACTCGATGTGAATATCCGACGCTTTGGTTGAAAGACCTCCGGCCATAATGATAGCAATAAGACGTGATATTTTATGGCTTTTCTTGATTGTGAGTGCTTCGTTTACAAGTACTGAAATGTCAGGAAGTTTCCGTGCTTTTTCGATCAATGTTTCAATTTCATCATTTGAGATATCAAGGGAACCTGCTTCAGTTTCAAAAGCAAAAGAAAGATCTTTGTATCTGTCCCAAGCTTTTTCAAGACTATGAAGTGAGGCCATATAGATAGCTACTATGTAGCCTTTATTTTGTAGTGCTCGAATAGAATTTAAGGTATCGCTGTTTTGTGGTGAGTGGATGGCGATAGAAATCTTTTTACCAATAATATCAAAAACCGCCATTTTATTTTCCCGAGCTTCTTGTTCGGGTATGAGTCGAAGTCCGTCTGTATTGATTGGTACTCGTGAAAGATCGATATACCCAAGACCTAGCCGTTCAGAGGCTAGCTCTATAGATTTTTCTTCTTCCTCAGCACGTAAAACTTTTAGTTTCTGATTCTGTTTATCTTCATCAAAATGAATTGTCATAGATGTGTTTGTATAGATAATTATTGCACTAAACTGATACTCTGTATATAGTGGTTTTATTGTGGATTCAATAAAAATTCAAAAAAACATAAAGAAAGAAGATTTAGTAGATTTCGCCAAAGAGTTTTTGGTTTTTTTGCATACCTTTAAAAAAAATAATACCGATCGAGCTGTGGTTGTTGGTCTCAGTGGAGATCTTGGAGCAGGGAAGACTACGTTTTCACAAGCGATTGCTCGAGAACTGGGTATTGAAGAAGTGGTAAATAGCCCAACTTTTGCAATTCAAAAAACATATATAACTGCAGATTCTGATTTTCCTCGATTTATACATATTGATGCGTACAGAATAGAAGAGGAAAAAGAAATGGAGGTTTTAAAATTTATTGAGCTTTTGGTGGATTCTGGAAATTTGCTTTTTATAGAATGGCCATCAAAGATCGCTAATTTACTACCCGCGAGCACTATTTTCCTCGAATTTGAAACTATTGATCAAAACACACGGAAAATAAGTTACCAAGTATCGTCCTAGCTCGACTTTCGGTGTACTATATATGTCGCAATGGCCGAACCTAAAAAAGCTTCTACAAAGGCTGTTCTTTCAGCAGCTACAAAAGTCGCAAAAACCGAAGCGTATGAGCAAAAAACCCTTGTTTTGCTTGATTCACATGCGATTATTCATCGGGCCTACCACGCTTTGCCTGATTTCATGTCCTCAGCTGGTGTGCCGACAGGTGCTCTCTATGGTCTCTCGACCATGCTTATGGGTATTTTGGAAAAGTGTAAGCCAGACTATGTAGTCGCTTGTTACGATTTACCTCAGCCTACATATAGACACCAGGCATATGATGGCTACAAAGCAGGACGAAAAAAGACCGACGATGCTCTGGTTGAGCAACTTAAGTCGTCTCGACGAATTTTTGAAAGTTTTGGTATCCCAATGTATGACCATCCTGGTTTTGAAGCTGATGATATGCTCGGTACAATTGTTGAGACTATTTTGAAGGATTCTTCATACAAAGATTTGCAGGTTATCGTCGCTTCGGGGGATATGGATACGCTTCAGCTTGTAACCGGAACTCGCGTGCGGGTGTTTACTTTGAAAAAAGGAATCAAAGATACGATTATGTATGATGAGGATTCTGTAAAAGAAAGATATGGTTTTTCTCCAGCGCAACTTATTGATTTCAAAGGTCTACGAGGGGATCCTTCCGACAACATCATTGGTATTGCCGGTATTGGTGAAAAAACAGCTACAACTTTGATTACACATTTTGGAACTATTGAAGGAATTTACGAAGCACTCGAAAAAGATTCTAATCTTTTGAAAAAAGCTGGCATCTCGGATCGAATGATTGAACTTCTTGAGAAAGGAAAAGAAGAAGCGCTCTTTAGTAAAATGCTCGCTACAATTCGACGCGATGCGCCAATTAAATTCACGTTACCTCTAGAATGGAAGAAAAATATTGAGCTTGATAGAGTGGAGGCTCTTTTTAAAGAATATGAATTCCGGTCACTTGTTCCTCGAGTACGCCAGCTTGTGACGGGTACGGTAATGAAAACCCAAGGTCAAAGCCTAAGCGGAGGGTCTGGTTCGGGTGATACTGGTAATACAAGTGATAAAAATTCAGACAAAAAAGAGAATAAGAATCTTGCAAAAAGTTCAACATCAACAGATAAAAATTCAAACGACAATAGCGAAGCTGTACAAGTGATTGAATATTACAAAGATGTTGATCCTGAACTTTTAAAAAAGATGAAAGTGGCTGTTTCTGTTTTGAATTCAAATATCTCTGATCCAACAACAGAGGATGTATATGATCTTGCGAAGACAGAAAATGCAGTAGAGGCTTTTGAAATACTCAAAAATATGGCTAAAGATAAGGGTATGCAAGTTGTTTTAGAGCAAATTGAATTACCTCTGATAGAAGTTGTTGAAACTATGGAGAAAAACGGTGTGAAAATAAATGTAGATTTCCTAAAAAATCTTAGTCGCGAGTATCATAAAAAAATTTCTACTCTTGAGAAAAAGATTTGGGAACTTGCGGGCGAAGAATTTAACGTCGCCTCACCGAAGCAATTGGGCGAAATCTTGTTTACAAAGCTTGCTCTTGGTGGAAAAAATATTAAAAAAACAGCATCTGGTGCGCGATCAACAAAAGAATCTGAGCTTGAAAAAATGCGAGATACACATCCAATCATTGGTTTGGTTCTCGAGCATCGTGAACTCGCAAAGCTTCTTGGTACGTATATTGATCCATTACCAACACTTGTTGATAGTAAGAGTAGAATTCATCCACATTTTTTACAAATAGGTGCTGCAACTGGGCGAATGGCGACTGTGAATCCGAGTATCCAAAACATTCCAATCAAAACAGAACAGGGTAGAGCGATTCGTGAAGCATTTGTATGCGAAGATGGGTACACGCTCGCGTCTTTCGATTACTCACAGGTTGAACTCCGTATTGCTGCTATTCTTTCAGGTGATGAAAAACTTATGGAGATTTTTAAAACCGGTGTTGATGTTCATACTGGTGTGGCGGCAGAAGTTTTTGGTGTAGCAGAAAAAGATGTTACCAAAGAAATGCGTCGACAGGCTAAGGTGATCAACTTCGGCATTTTATATGGAATGGGAGTGAATGCTTTGAAAGCAAATCTTGGCAGTACACAATCTGAAGCGCGGGCTTTTTATGAGCAATATTTCAAAAATTTCCCAAAAATTGCTGAATATTTAAACCGTGTAAAGTTTGAAGCATCAAAAAACGGCTATACAGAAACACTTTTTGGTAGACGAAGGTATTTTGAGGGAATTAACTCGAAGCTGCCTTTTATTCGAGCGGCGGCTGAACGAATGGCCATCAATGCACCGATCCAAGGAACTGCCACAGCGGACATGGTGAAACTCAGTATGAATATTATCCATGCCAAGCTTAAAGCTTTGGGGCAACTCGACTCGGTGCGACTTTTGATGCAAGTGCATGATGAATTGGTGTTCGAGATCCGCACTCCTGAAGTGAAAAAAGCTGCAAAAATGATCAAACAGACTATGGAAAGTGTTCTTACAACTGAGCAATCTCTAGGGGTGCCAATTGTAACTTCTTGTAATGTTGGTAAAAACTGGAATGCCCTTGAAGCAATGGAGGTATAAGCTATGATAGACCTATGTTGTATGTAATCTACGGAACTGATACGGCAAAAGCTCGAAAAAAGATGCAGAACATGCTTACGGTTTTGCAGTCAAAACGGCCGGATGCTATTTTGACCCGTCTCAACGAATCTAACTGGAATTCTGGATTTCTCGATGAAACTCTTTCAGGAATGAACTTGTTCGCACCAAAAAATATTATTGTCCTTGATTCTTTGTTTGCTCATCCTGAAGCAGAAGATTATATCGAGGATCGATTGAAAGATATGGGCGCATCAGAACATGTGTGCGTGATGATAGAGTCAAAAATTTCTAAAGAAAAACTGAAGAAACTTGAAAAACATGCTGAAAAAATTGAGGAGCATAATGTGCGTGATGCTGCTAGTGAGGGAAGTGGTGCCAGTGCAAGCTCGAGTACTAAAAGAGAAACGCCAAAAACTTTTACACTTGCTGATGCCTTGGTGAGTAAGAATAAGGTAAAAGCTTGGACAGTTTTTCAGGAGTTGGCACACGATGAGGTTGCGGCAGAGGAGATTCATGGAGTTTTGTGGTGGCAGTTTAAATCCCTCTATTTAACATTTGAATTCAAGAGTGCCAAAGAAGCTGATCTTAATCCTTATGTTTTTTCAAAATGTTCTGGATTTAAAAAGAATTGGGAAAAGAAAGAGGTAGAAAATTTTATAGATGAGTTGGTAGGTATGTATCACAAGGCGCACCGAGGTGAGATTGATTTTATGTGTGAATTGGAGAAGGTTTGTTTAGGATAATTTACAAAACTAAACGGTGTGATACTCTACGCACGTTAGTTAACCTTTAACGTAGAAGGGAATTTGTTCAATGAAAGTTGGAATTATCGGGGTGGATACCCCTCTTGGAAATCAGTTTGCTGGTTTTTACAAATCCCAGTTTGAGAAATCTGATTTCATGACAGCTTCGTGGAGTGATGTAGTTCAGTGTACCAAGGTCCTGGAGCGTTGCTCGGTGATCTATTTCATTCCCAAGTCGACAGAACATTTCAGATTGTATTTGCAAAGTGTCTCGTCCACTTTTCTCCCTGTTGACGATGTTCCTGTATGGATTGATCTGGGGAGACCAGATGATAAGGTTTGTTTCGATATTGCTGTGAGGGCAGATCTAATCTCCTTACGTTTTTCACCTGAGGAAACTGGAAATCCATTCGTTGGTAAAACCATTGATTTAATTCAAAATGGCCACACCAGAAACATCCAGTTTATTTATGCCCTCTATGCATGGTTAGCTGGGATATGTTCGCCAGGTGGATACGTTGTCAACAAGTCTGCTGAGCGTCCCTCAACTCCAGCTTGGTTGAATTAATCTATTGGCCCTCTGCCATGTTGGTGACTTCATCTCCCGTCTTTGAAGAAATTCATCGGCGGGAGTTTTTAAAGGAGAATGATTGATTCCTTTTATGTCCAGGGTAACAATTTAATAGGTGGGTTGTAGTGTTTGTGGTCACAGATAATTCCTTCGCCGTCGCTCAGGAATTTCCGCGACCCCGACTCACTTGTCTCGTCTACTGACTCGACATAGCTCCGTCTCGCCCATGTACAAAAAAAGACTGCAGCAGTGCAGTCTTTTTTTATCTAGTGCGCCCGGTAGGAATCGAACCTACGACCGTCTCCTTAAAAGGGAGCTGCTCTACCAACTGAGCTACGGGCGCATACCGTAGAAATATATCAGAAAAATACAAAACAGCAACTCATTGATATTTAAATTAACCAGTAAATACCAGATGAATCAGAGGGGTAGATCGATTGCTACAAGTCCTGCTCCTGTCAAAACAAGTGAAATGGCGATAATAAAGAGGAGGGTATAATCGGAAGATTTTTGAAGACCCACTTCAGGGTGTCGAACAGTGACGATGATGGAAATGAAAGTAATAATAGCAATCACAAGTGCTGCGATCTGAGTAAGTAGTCCTACAAGGAGTGCGATACCCATAAGAATTTCAACAATAGCAAGAACTTTAATATATAAATGGCTTGGTTTGAAACTTAGTGATTCAAAAAAAGAGGCAAGTCTGTGATCGGTGTTTTTAATTTTTTTTGAACCCATCTTGATGACATAGATAGCAAGTGTTATTCGCAAAATAGTTGGGCCAAGAAGGCTAAATGTTAGAAGTTCAGGAAATGGATTTATCATATAAAGAACATGGTACCACAGTATCTTGAAATTTGTCTTTGTGATATAAACAGCAAAATGAAGGTACAGTCAAACAAAATGGACTCAAAAATAAACACACAAGTGAAGGTAAAAAAGCGGAGAGTAAAAAATGAAGTTGTGCTCGTACTTCCAGATATTCGAAGTTCTCATAATGTGGGCGCGATTTTTCGGACTGCTGATGGAGCTGGTGTTTCGCGTATTATTCTTGCTGGTCACAGTCCATGTCCTGTAGACAAGTTTCAAAGACTTCAGCCGGAAATTGCGAAGACTGCCCTCGGTGCTGAGAAAAGTGTCCCATGGATGTACGAAGTGGACGCAACTAAGGAGATAAAAAAATTGAAAAAAGATGGATATGTAATTATTGCATTAGAACAAACTAAAAAATCAATTTCTTATAAAAAAATTCTAAAAATAATCAAGATGGATTTATTGCAAAAAAATGGGAAAGGCGATATGAGAGGTTCGCGAAATATAAAAATTTGTTTGATAGCGGGAAATGAAGTCGAGGGTGTACCAGAAAAACTTCTGAATGTTGCTAATTATCATATTGATATTTCTATGAGAGGGGAGAAAGAGTCACTCAATGTCTCGGTTGCAACAGGAATTGTGCTGTACGAACTCTTGTAATTTGATAGATATTCACCTAAGATTTTTTTGGTATTAAAAGTCAAATGAGTTTTTGATGTACGTTGCAGAAATGTGAGCCTCTTCCTACAACAACCTTACGAGAAATTTTTCCTGCACATCCTTTCTTGCTACAAAGCTTTCCGGTTTTTCTGTAGGCATTATGTTTTTCTTGAAATCCTCCACGTTCACCGTAAATATTTCTATAATCAGACATTGAATCACCACCGAAATTAATTCCAGATTTTAGAACTTCTTTAATGCTTGTATATAATTTCTTGAGTTTTTCTGAAGGTACAGTGTGTACTGGTTGCTCAGGGTGTATTCCTGCTCGCCAGAGACTTTCATCAGAATAAATATTTCCAACACCAGCCAAAACAGTCTGATCCAGCAAAAGAGCTTTAATTTTAGGGCTGCTTTTATTACCTAATTTTACCCGTGAAAATAGTCTTTCTTTGAATAAAAAGAAGGTGAAAGAGTTATCAAGAGGTTCTGGTCCGATATTGGCAAGGTGAGGACTTGCGTGGACATGCTGTGGACTTTCGATGAGTGTCACTTTAGCGAACTTTCGCATATCAGAAAGTACTAAATATTTCCCATTATCAAATGTAAAAACCAGACGAATATGCCTGTTGAACGGGTCTCTGAGTGGTCCATCTTCGTTTGCACTCCACGGATCCTTCATATTCTTTTTATTAAAAATATATGAACCGTACATGATGTGACCAGTCATTTTCATGTGAATGAGAATCACGGATTGGCCTTTTGCACTTTTGCTTTTTTCTGTGAATAATAAAATATTTTTTGCTCGTCTTTCGGCTTGTACAATTTTCGCCCCAATAATCTTTCTCTTGAATTTCGAAAAAAATAAAGGGTTTTTAATCTCGTCTCTATTTGCATAGTGTGCGCTATTGTAATTTGTCCACACATCAACAATAGTTCGACCTTTGGCGACTTTGTTTATTCCGTCCACTGTAGTCTGTACCTCTGGAAGTTCGGGCATCTTAAAGAGGAGTATAGTCTTTCTTGTTTGGTATGCAAGTTGCGCGATTTTCAGAACTCAGCTCTGCGATCGATTCCTAGACTATCGTGCGAGCACCTTAAGCGCTGCCTTGATTTTAGTTGTTACATCTTTGCCGTTCGTCTCTTTTGAGATTGTTTCGATTGCTTCTTTTGATTCTTTGAGAGTGTAACCAAGTGCTTTGAGAGCTTCAACGGCTTCAACGTCATCTGTTCCTTTGTTTCGGCCGAGGCCGCCAAAGTCGTCGGCTGAATCTTTGCTTACTTTGCCTTTGAGTTCGAGTACGATCTTTTCTGCTACTTTTTTTCCAATACCTGAGATCTTTGTGAGATAACCTGTTTCGCCTGTCAGGACAGCTTCAATGATGGTGTCTATTGTAGTGGCGTTAAGGATTCCAAGTGCTGATTTCGGTCCAATGCCAGATATGGTGATGAGAAGCTCAAAAAACTCTAAAGAACGCCTATTTTCAAAGCCATATAGGTCGAGAGTGTCCTCTCGCACTACTGTATGAATCCAAAGTTCTACTTCTTGGCCTTCGGTGGCATGCCCAAGAGTTTCAAGGGTGGTGTAGACTTTATAACCTACACCCCCGGTAGTCATGATGGTCGAGTATTTTATACCCTTCTGGAGAACGGTGCCTTTTAGGTAGGAAATCATGCCGATATTCTATCAAATTCTACCGAAATTATCTTAGAGTTTCGGGCAAAATCCCCCTTTTTGCAAAAATTTGCTAAAAGCACGATTCTTTGGTACATTCTTGTATACATATGCCAATTATCAAATCAGCAAAAAAAGCTCTACGAGGTTCACAGCGAAAGCGAGTGTATAACATTCGACGACAGAAGAAGGTGGATGCTGTTCTTAGAGAAATCAAGAAGTTAGTTTCTGAAAAGAAAGTAAAAGAAGCTACAAAGGCTGTTTCACTTGCGTACTCTGCGCTCGATAAAGCAGCGAAAGCTGGAACAATCAAGAAGGGTGCAGCAGATCGAAAGAAGTCTCGGATCGTCGCTCTTATCAAGAGAAACGCGTAAGCTGACATTTAGTAAACAAAAGTAAAATAAAAACCCGATATGCATATTCGCAGTCGGGTTTTTATTTTTGTAAATTTAAACTTTAAACCGGTAAATTTTCTGGAGGAAACGTTTCAGGGTTTTGATTGTTTGTAGCTGTCGGATTAGTTCCTATATCTGCGTCTTTAGAAAAAGCATCTTTTGTTTCACTGCTAATCCTGCTAATAACATATTTGTCTGGATGAAAATGGTGGCGCTGAGTCATACCGTGCATTCGTGGGCCAAGTTCGTCTTCTGTCTTCTCGATAATCTCCATTACTTTGTCTTTGACTGACTGAGGATTTGGTACTCGCTCCAAAAGAAAATGTTTGTCAATCGCTGCTGTTTGAATTTCAACTGAACCATAATTCAGAAAAGTAGGCATAAATCCAACCAGTTTTACTGAAACATCTTGAATCATATGTATGCTTAGTTCCGAGATTTGTCTATTGAAAAAACCTCTTTGTGTATTATCAACTACACGCTCGTTGGTTACAATCCAGTAATCAAGGGTATACATAGTAAGTGTATAGAAAAGATAAAACCAAAGGGCCATAAGTTCACCTGCCCATATGAAAGTGAACATCGGGATGAGGTTGTGGGCAAGAATGAATTGTCCGAATATGACTAACAAAAGAAAAGGAAGGAGCCCAAGGATCATGGCTACCGTGACTTTGTTTACCAAAACAAACCAGTGCTGATGAAGGAAAAGAATAACGTCCTCTCGCTCCTTCTTTCCTTCAAATGTGTAAGATGTTTTCTTTAAAAAATCAAACATGGTTTTTGTGGGTTTACGCTGCTGTGTTTAGGATAATTTGTCCAAAAAACAGGCTTGCGATGATTGATAAGATAAGCGATCCGGCCAAGAATACCATTGCGATCTTCTTGGGTTGACTACCTACGCCGAAACGAATGAGGTGATAGAGAATCACAAATGCTCCAGTCCAGTATATGAGCATAAAAAATGCGTAAACAAAGGTGACGAAGCCTTTTGTATCTGATAAAAATGACATAGAAATATGATACACCTTTTTCGGGAAAATTGCAGGGAAGGGGAACTATAAAGAATTTATAAATGGTTAATCTAGTGGTCACCAGTTTTTTCGCGCAGCTCAGAACTGTCGACCTCACCTCGCGTGTTTTGTCTACTGACAAAACATTGTTCTGGCCAGCACAAGTATCGCGAAATCCAAAGCAGTTTGAATTTCGCGATACTTGTGCTCTCGACAGGAATCGAACCTGTATCATAACTTCCGCAAAGTTACGTCCTATCCATTGAACGACGAGAGCTTTCACATATAACTAGCACAAAAAGTTTAAAAACCAAAGTACTCTAGGAGTTTTTGACCAACCGGTTCTACGTGTTCATCTTCAAGTAAGTGATCGAGAAGAAAATCTCTAATGTCTTCAGGGTTGATGCCTTCAAGTGGAATAGCGATAAGGGGTACGATGAATTTTCGAGATTTGATAAAAAGTTGAGATGGGTGACCGATATGTCTATTGTCTTCGACCCAAAAAGATTCAAGCGTACCGAAAGGGTAGAGGGTCTTGTGAATAATTACGCCACTTTTGTTAATTTCAAATCGGACAAGCAAAGGTTCTTTTGAGGCAAAGATAGATAGTACAATCGTGCTCAAGAATATAAGAAGTGCAAATAAAATATTACCGAAAATAATAGCGATCACACCAATTGATCCACCGATGATACCTACGATCCAATACCAATCAGCAGATTTTTCCTGAAAATAATATTCGTGCGCTTCCCAGATAAAAGGATCCTTACCCATGTTGAAAATATTTTAGCATACATTTGACTAAATGGTACGAAAACACTCTGTGAATGCTTGGCAAAAGAGTTTGAAAAAGTTGCGATTTTTTAAAAATAAATAAAAAACAAGCCAGAGGGATGAACCTCTGGCCGTGGGTGTTTTTGATTCGATGACGACTTGTTATCGCCGGATGGTAACGAGCGCTCCAATGTTTTCGGTGCGATGGTCGGGGCTGCTGTAGCTGACCAGATCAGTAGATTGATTTGTCTGATACAGGTGACCGTGCGGGGCGAGTGCTTGATGGCCAGACTTGATCTTTGCCTCGTAGGTATCCACCGCCGTTTGGGTTGGTGGAACGTACTGGTACGAGCAGGATGGGGTAGTGGCGAGAATTGCCACAACAAGAAGAAGCAATGTTTTCATGGGCTCAATAGATTGGTTCTGTTGGATTTGAACTACCCTGGGCTATCCAAGGTTAAAAGAATGGTACAATGGGTATAAATATTTGTGAAGGGTGTCCGGTTTTGTCATTATCTCTCAAAAATCACAGGCTTTGATTCAAATTTTTTCAACGCAGATCCGTCAGCATTAAATACAACTGTCGCCTCAAAAGTTTCTCCTTTCAAAATCATCGGCAGCCACCTTTTATCTGCATCCCACATGTGTTCGTATGGAATTTGTTCGAGTGGAAACCATTCTGGTCTCATCTCATCTGTTTCAACTGGTTCACCTTGCCAGTTGTTGCACGTGTAGACGAAGCATTCAAAGATCGGTTTGTCCTCAAAATAGAAACGCACAATTGCTACATGCGTCATATCTTTTTCAGTAGCTGTAAGGCCGCATTCTTCTTTGAGTTCTCGAACGGCCGCAGCTCTCGGGGTTTATCCTGGCACCTCGTCTCCAACTTTGCCTCCGTACCCATTCCACTTGCTAGTACCAAAATTAACCTTCTTCATTCCAAGAAGGATCGGGTTATTTTTTAAGCAAAAACAGATTGTGGCCTGTTTCATACATACTAATAGTACTCCCTTTGGAGAATTTGAGCAGGGGTAAATAAAAAAACCGCAGGCGGGGTGGACCTGCGGTTTGTGAGTAGGACACTGAAGCTGTTCGTTGGCATGAGCCCTAAGCGAGTATCCATTTGCGCGTAGCGCGAAGCCTTTTGATTGCTCGATAATTCTCTCGGGCCACCTTGAGGATGTGTTGAATACTCAGGAGATCCGAGAAGTGATGGACGCGAGCGGAGATGGTCACTCCTTGGCGTTTGATACTGATGCGCATTGTTTTATTGGCAACAGCATGTTTGTATTGATGTCGCAGTTTTCGATTTGTTCGTATCCGACGAATGATCGAGCGCCCGAGAATGAGTCTTGTTATCAATTTTTTGAACTTTTTCATTGGATAGCAGTGTGGCGGGTTGACTGAGATATCAAGACTGTAGCATAGGGAGATATGGACTACAACTAAAAGTCAATTAAGTATTTTATATCTTTGCAATTAAAAACCCAAAACAAAAACACACCTTTCGGCGGGTCTTTACTTGTGTTTGTGTGTACAACCGTGCGGGCGTCGTGGGTACGGTACCCACACCTTGAGGCCTTGTAAGGGTATTTTAGCATATTCCGACTCGGCCGTTTGAGGCTTGTGAGTCACGGTCTGACTTCTTGCAAATGGGACATTTGAGACACATATACGGGGTATCCCAAATAGGGGTATTTTGAAAAGTGAGGAGCAAAAAGACCAAGTAAAATAAGGGTAGAAATGGAAAATAGTAAATGGGACACTTCAAAATACGGTGTCTCATTTACTTTTTCATACCTGATCCCGTATTTCTGGACTAATTTCAATATCTATTCTCGGCCAGGTAATTCCTCCAGACAGAACTATTCGGGTCCGCTACGATTTGATTGCACAGTGTTTTTCACATTTTATATCCAGTAGCATTTTCAATACCCACTAATTGGATGCGTTGGCCAGCATACGATTCTGAGTAGCAAAAGTAATGCACACCTTTTTGCGATTTTAAGCGAGTACCATTGTGCAAGGCAAAAGTAATGCAACAGGAAAATCACTTTTCGGGAATTACCCTTAAGTCATGGGAGAAAAAGTAATCCACCCTGTTTTACTTTTTTCTGCCATTACGATTAGCCTGTGCAAAAGTAATTCCCATACTTGTGCACAACACGCAGTACATACTGCGACCATTATCAATTTAGCAATAATAACAATGTCAAAACTACAACCACTAGTATGGCGCACCGAAAAGCGCCGAGTCAATGATCTGCTTCCATACGAGAAGAACCCCCGTAAGATCACAGACAAACAAATGGAAGATTTAAAAGAAAGCCTCAAGAAATTCAATCTTGCTGAGTTGCCTGCAATAAATCTTGATGGAAAAATCGCGGCAGGCCATCAACGTATCAAAGCTTTACAGCTTCTTGGCCGAGGCGAAGAAGAAATCGAAGTCAGAACCCCGAATCGCAAACTCACGCCAAGTGAGTTCAAACAATACCTTCTCACAAGTAACCGCTCGGGCGGATCGTGGGATTGGGAGATATTGGCGAGTGATTTTGATATCGACACCCTGCTCACGGCAGGATTCGACTCCGCAGACCTCACCAATATCTTCGACGACAATCTTGAAGTGACCGATGACAACTTCGACGAGGAAAAGGAATTGGAGAAGATTAAGGAAACCGATATCAAGACTGGAGACTACTTTTCTCTAGGAAGACATCGATTGATATGCGGAAGTTCGCTTGATCCCGAGGTGGTGAAAAAAATAATGAACGGAAAGCTTGCGGATATGGTAGATACGGATCCGCCCTACAATATTTCTCTCGATTACAGCAAAGGCGTCGGCAACAAAGCAAGGTATGGTGGTACGACCGATGATAGCAAAAGCGAAAACGAGTACCGGACATTCTTAAAAACGCTGATGCAAAATGCGCTGTCAGTTTCAAAGCTTGATATACATGTTTTCTTCTGGTGCGACGAACGGTATGTGTATCTTCTCCAAGAACTCTACAAAGAACTCGATATCGATTCAAAGAGATTATGCCTATGGGTAAAGTCCACAGCGAATCCCACTCCTAATATCGCTTTCAACAAAGTGACCGAGTACTGCGTGTACGGAACAAGAGGTAAACCATACCTTTCTGACAAGGTAAAAAACCTGCATGAGATTCTGAACAAAGAGATGACCACGGGCAATCGTCTCACCGAGGACATCATGGACATGCTCAATATCTGGTTGGTCAAAAGATTGCCATCACAAGAATATGCTCACCCAACGCAGAAGCCACCGACTTTGCACGAGAAAGCATTGCGAAGATGCTCAAAGCCTAATGACATTGTTCTTGATCTGACCGCAGGATCAGGAAGTATCTTGTCTGCCTGTGAACAGCTGAAACGCACCGCATATCTCTGCGAGATAGAGCCAATATTCTGCCAGCTCATTATCAACCGCTTTAAGCAACTCTCTCCAAATGAAAAAGTCACCAAACTCAATTAAGGTCGGCGATGTTTTTCAGCTTGGCGAACATACGATTGCCTGTGGCGATTCGAGGGACAAGGAATTCGTGGCGAAAGTAATCGGCAAGAGAAAAATCAAGGCGATCATTTCCGATCCTCCATATGGCGTGGCGGTCGCTGAGAGCAAACAGAATTTCAAAGCATTGCTTAAGGACAAGAAAATCGAGAATGATCACTTGCAAAGCGACGAGGAATACAAAAAGTTCACTGAAGACTGGCTTGGTGTGGTCACACCACATCTTGAAAAGAAAAATGCCCTGTACATCTTCAACTCGGACAAGATGATATTCGCTCTTCGTGATGGAATGAAAAGTATCGGATGCAAATTCGCTCAACTCATTGTCTGGGTAAAGACACAAGCTGTCGTCGGAAGAATGGACTATGCCCCGATGCACGAGTTAATCGCATATGGTTGGCATGGAACTCACGAATTCCTGAAATCGAAGGACAAGAGCGTCATCGTCCATCCGAAGCCGAGCAAAAGCCCTTTCCATCCGACGACCAAACCTGTGCCGCTCCTTCGTCATCTCATCCTCAACAGCACCCGCATTGGCGACACGGTCTACGATGCCTTCCTCGGCTCGGGAACATGTCTCCTAGCCTGTGAGCAGACCAAGCGTATCTGCATCGCAATCGAGCTTGATCCTGAGTATGTACAGACGGCAATAAGTCGATGGGAGAAACTGACTGGCAAGGCTGTGGAAAAACTAGTCTAGCAGATAGACCAGTCTACTTAGTAGACCAGAAGTAGTCTATTTCCTAGACCAATAGTGGTCTACTAGGTAGACACACAAAATCTAGGAAACAAAGAGAAACAAAGTCTTAGGAAAAAGTGATGCGCGGGCTGTGGATAACTGAGAGGGGTGGTAAAGCAAGTTAACCGAAAGCAGTAAACCTACTTTACCGAAACTGGTTAAGTAAGTTAACACACAAAACTAAGAGAAAGAAAGAGAAACCTAGTATTACAAGCTAACTGTGGAAAACTCAAAAATATGACCAATGAAAACACACAAAAAAGAATAGATACTGACAAGAAATTGATTATCGAGCAGTTGAAGAAAACGCCGATTATTCAGCTTGTCTGCGACAGATGTAATGTCGGCAAGAGTACCTACTACAGGTGGAGGCAGGACGATGCCGAATTCAAGAAGAATTCCGATGAAGCGATGAAAGATGGCGTGGAACTCATCAATGACTTGAGCGAAAGCCAGCTCATTACTTTGATTAAGGAAAAGAATTTCCCTGCAATTCAGCTCTGGCTCCGCCAGCACCACCCTGACTACAGCAACAGGCTTGATGTGAGGGCGACGATCGAGAAGGAAGATCCTATGACTCTCGAGCAGGAGGCACTCATACGAAAGGTGCTCGGCATACAGGAAACAACAGTATTACAAGAACCAATAACAGAAAACGAAAATGACTATACACAATCATAATCAAGACATAGAACCCGAAGAACTGAACAGAATCATCAAAGACCAAGTTACCCGCAGCAATCTGACCCGAGAATGTCACTACTGGTTCTTTCAGATATATTTCACCCATTACATGAAATACAAGAGCGCGCCTTTCCAGAAGGAATTATTCGAGTTGACGGAGGATACGACGCAGAAGAATGTCGTAGTCGAAGCATTCCGAGGATCAAGCAAGACCACCATCATGGGTACCTCGTATTCCATCTGGTCGATTCTCGGGGTACAACAAAAGAAATTCGTCCTCATCATCGCCAAGACAGAAAGTCAGGCAAAACAATATCTTGCAAATATCAAGATAGAGCTTGAGTCAAACAAACTCCTTAAGGCTGACCTCGGACCGTTCGAGGAACCAAATGACGAATGGCGTGCTGTCTCAATCGTCCTTCCAAATTATGGCGCACGAATCACGGTTGCTTCGATAGATAACTCGATTAGAGGAATCAAGCACGGACCCCACCGCCCCGACCTCATCATCTGCGACGACTTGGAAGATTTGGATATCGTAAAAACGGCAGAAAGCAGGAAGAAAATGTTTGACTGGCTGACAGGAGATATTATGCCGTTGGGAGACATAGATACCCGTCTCATAGTCATCGGTACCAAGCTCCACAACGAGTCACTTATCATGAAGTTAAAGACAGCAATATTTAAGAATGAGATGCCGGGTACCACTCGTGCATATCCGTTCCTCGACACAGACGGTAAATCATTATGGCCTGAAAAGTTTTCCACTCAAACGGAAATTGATACTTTCCGTAAGTCGGTGCCGAGTTCTCAAGCATGGCAACGCGAGTATATGTTGCAGATTATCGCCGATGATGATCAGGTTGTCAGACCTGAATGGATACAGACATACAAAGTTCTTCCTCCCGTGGAGACATTCAGATATGCAGCAAGTGGAGTAGATCCTGCTATCTCTGAAAAAGATACGGCGGACTATACAGCAATGGTATCGGGGAGAGTACATGGCAGAAGAAAATCCTTGAAGATATATATCATGGCCAATCCAGTGAATGAGAGGATGGACTTTCCAAAAAGCATCGAGAGGATTAAGTCGGTATCAAATGGGCTCGGTAACGGCATTCCGACTGGAATGTGGATAGAGACTGTGGCATACCAGAAATCATTGGTCGATCAGCTAGTATCAGACGGATTCCCCGCAAAGGAATGGAAACTGCACGGAACGGACAAACGAGCGAGGCTCGCCTTGGCATCAGGACACATACAAGCAGGTACGGTGGTGTTTCCTGAAGTCGGTGCGGAGAAATTGATGTCACAGCTCACAGGATTCGGCACAGAAAGTCACGATGACCTCTGTGATGCGTTCTGCATCCTCGTACTCAGTATCGTTGAGCAGGACTCGAAGGTGATCAAAGGCCATCACTCCCTCTTCGAGGAGCGGTTACTGAACGACAGCTACCACGAGAAGATTTCTCATGTCGGTGACAAAAGATTCGGCGTAGTTCTAGCGGGAAGAAACATGACTCACTCGACAATAGTGCTTCGATCAGACAATGCAGCCGAGGTTGTGTATCACGAACCAACTGAAGATACGGCGAAAGTGGCAATGAAGATCATCGAGTTAGCGCACGTCTATGACGTACCAATATCGGATACAAATATCTTCGTGGACAAAGGCGACAGAGGACAGGAATTATGCAAGCTGTTGCGACAGTTTGCCCCAGGTCATTTTCTCATAGGTAAATATGTGGATCGTCAGAGGTATGGAATTGATATGAACGAATCACCGCAGTTTGACTCAAATCTTTACACGGACAATTACACACGAAGCTATGCGAAATTAGCTGATTGGCTCCGAAGAGGTGGCAAGCTATTCGGCAGGCCGATATTCGATGACCTTCTATCGATCGTATGGGCAGAGAGTGGAAACAAGATGAAGATCATCGACAGAGAAACTCTTGCAGATTACGGCACTGATTCTTCCATTCCGAGTGCGCTTGCGATGACAATGGTGAAAGAAGTGAAGAAGATGTCTGACAGGAGACAATTTGAGGATGACTTCTTAGATCCTTATTACGACGAGCCTTCACAGTACCGAGATATCGGGATTTATTGAAAGAGTTAATAATAATTTCTGTCCCTTTCATTCTCAGGTTTGGATAAATCAATAAATTCAAACTCTACTCCTAATTCTTTGAGCTTTTTGACTGGATCAGTAATCCTTTCAATTGAAACGGGCTTGATGGCTTCTTTAGTGATGACCTCAAGATTTCCTAACCCTTTCGTATGGAAAAAATCTTTCTTGTCGAATACGTATAGATATCCTCCGTCGCCATAGAGTTTTTCCAGACTTTTTTCCAAGGATTCAAAACCATAAATGGTGAGCTTTTTCTCGTGAACATAGAGACTCACTCCCATATTGTAATGGGCTTGCTTGCCATCGATTTCGTATGGTTTTGAATGATAGGTATATGCGATGCCGATCCATTTGTACGGAGTGGCATGGAAAGAAATGTCATCGAAAATGACTTCGTGTTCGCCTGTCTTGTTGGATATCTGAACTCGCTTGTTTCGTTTCGGAGTGACGACTTCAAACGATCTTACTGGCGAGCCGTGATATACGTAATTTTGATCTTCTGTCGTTGTAGGCAAAGAAAATTATTCATTAAGAAATCTGAAATCCTTTATCTTTGTCGTAAGAAATGCCGTATCCAAAAGCCCGAGCGACATCTTTAACAGCATAGAATTGAGCTTCTGACATCTTAAGTGAATTACCTCTTCCTGGTTGCGGTGAGGTGTATCCTTTCACCGCTTCGGCAAAAGCGGGATCTTTTGATTTTAGTTCCTCGATAAAAGATTCTATGTGTTCAGTTTCTACAGAACCAACCTCTGACATGAAAAATCCATCTTCTATTTTCTTACCAAGCAGATTGTCGCCACGGACATATGGCTTTATTGTTGTCGCTAATTCTTGAAGTGCTTCGTCGCTCGGCTGTTCTAGGAAATAAATACTGATCGAGTCGTGCCGTTCTGTTGGCGATGCGGTTGTTCCAGGTTGTCCAAATTTATAATTTGCTTTTATCTTTCCGCTCGCGATCATATCATCGAGACTATCAATTAATTCAGGTGTGACATTAACATTGAACGATCCGCGAGTGGTAGTCTCCTCACCATTTTTCGGAAAAACCCCACGATACATCCATTCACTTTTCTTGTTATTTATACCCACTTTTGTGCTTTTGAGTGCATCCTCCCATGTCTGCTCTTCGACTGGGTCAGTTGGGTATTCTGCAATTCTGTATCTATTGTAGACATCTTGAAATAATCCAGAGGCTAGTTTTTTGCGAGAATCTGGATCATCGATATTATCAAAAAGATTTTTATACAAATCTATGACAGCTTGCTTTCTTCCTTGAGAGACAAGTTTTACTAAACCAGAGATAAGATGATTTTCCTCTCCTTCATTATTTTGAATCGCGGCAAGCTCTTGCTGTTTTGACACTAATGCTTCATCAGAACCAATACCAAGGTCTTTTCGGATCTGTTCCACTTTTACTTCATCGACAAGTTTTTTTTCCTGTATTTCTGTTCCGCCCAATTCTTTTTTTCTGAGAGTATCTATAATTTTTTGTTTTCTGTCTTTTTCCCGCTTGGTTTTTTCGGTATCTATGTATTCAGGAATAGTCCAAATGAAATCAAGGGTATCAGCATCCAAACCTTCATACTGTGGCGGAACAGAAGGTTCGTCTTTTTGTTCACTCATGTCAACCTTCTCCGTTTTCGATTCCGTAGTACTTTCTGATTCATTAATACCTGCTTCAATACCAGCAACAAAGGAAGGCGGTAAACCTTGCAGGATTGAATCTTTCGACTCACCACCCTTAATTCTGGCGACATATTCTTGAATTTTTTGCTCTGATCCGCTAAGAGGCTGTTTTTCCATAATATAGAGTATTGTAGCAAAATTAAGCTTATAATTTAATTATTATGAACATAAAACACTTTGGCGGGACGAAAGTCAACGAAGTGATTTTGCGAATACCATTCTTTTCATTATTTCAATAATGATAAATCCAGAGATGATGGTTGCCACGATTGGAAATACGTATTCAAACCCGAATGGCTGTAGATGAAATGCGTTGTTTATGTAAGGAATGAAAGGCATTAAGACCGTGAACGCTACAACAAATAAAAAGAAGACACTCGTCCCAGGTCTGAGGGGAGGTGCTTTCCAAAACCAGAAAGTAGTCCGAAGTGAGACAATAAGCATGAATTCAAATAGGATGATCTCTATGAGCCAAATAGTTCTGAAAAGATCCTCAGGCAAATGTGAAAATAGATTATAGAAGACAAATTGGATAAGAAGAATAGCAAATCCGAAGATTGATGATGCAATACAGATATCCTTTATATGCTGACGCACAGGCTTGCTTTCTTCACTTTTTGA
This sequence comes from uncultured Candidatus Saccharibacteria bacterium, assembly GCA_964467385.1. Classification (GTDB taxonomy): domain Bacteria; phylum Patescibacteriota; class Minisyncoccia; order Phycocordibacterales; family CAIZLB01; genus VEQN01. The sequence continues at coordinate 39,736 of CAYXQC010000002.1, read as the reverse complement.
AATGGGAGAGTTAACGGTGCTTATCATAGGGACATCAGTCAGAATGTTTTCAAGCAAAACTTGAGTTGGTAAAAGAGGTAATGTTTTTGAAACGATCGATATGAGAGAAAGAGAATAAAGACTACCGAAATTTCCCGTCAGGGTAATGAGGATGTACTTGCTAATATTATTCATGATTTGTCTTCCAAGATAGATTGCTTCGATAACTACAGAAAGATCAGGTTTGGTAAGAATAATATCAGCACTTTCTTTTGCGATATCCGAAGCCTCCTGAACGACCATTCCTACATCCGCGCTTTTAAGCGCTGGCGCATCATTCACCCCTTCCCCCAGGAAAAGGACGGCATGATGTAGCGAAAGAACCCTGATGATCTCAAATTTTTCCTTGGGACTTACCCGCGCGAATATCTTTATATGCTTCAAGGCATCGTATCTTCTGGATTCCTCAATCTCTTCGACATCAGAACCAAGCATTATTTCCTCAGATAATACTTTCATGCCTACTTTTTCAGCAACATGAAGGGCAACTTCCGAAGCATCCCCAGTAATAATTTTAATCTTAAGGCCCAACTCTTCCGATCGTGCAAGAGTGATAGAGGCACTTTCTTTTACTGGATCCTCGAAAACAACATAGCCGAGATATTCTAAGCCTGATACCTCCGCACTAGTATATTCTTCCTTCACTTCAATTTTTTTCTCCGCTATCACCAAGGTTCTAAGACCTCGTTCACCTAATCTTTTTATATCCTCCAAGTGCTTCTTTTTATCATCTTCTGAAACGAGACATTGACTAAGGACGCTCTCTGGAGCACCTTTGATGAACAAGCGAATATTATGATTGTCATTAGAAGAGACAGTAAAACGCCATTTATAGTTAAAATCAAATGAACTGCTGAATATCTTTTTCATTTCTCTCGCTTTTTGCTGCAGGCTTTCGGTAGCATAATTCCACAGCGCCACATCAAATGATCCAGAAAAGAATGTCTCAGTGTTTTGAATTTCCTCCGAAGCGACAAGGGCCGCTGCCAAACATCTTTCAGAGTCAGCAGAAACGATATCAGTTACCGAAAGTAGGTTCTTGGTGAGTGTTCCTGTCTTGTCGGTGCATATGATTTCCACCCCTCCCATATCCTCAAGCGAAGACAATCTTTTGATGAGCACTCCTTTTTTAACCAAAGCTAGGGATGCACGTGTAAGAGCAAGTGTTGAGATAAGTGGAAGCATCTCAGGCACGATGGCAATAGCCATAGCAACCGTAAAAAGAAAGATATGATTGATGCCTAATTCGGGACGAAAGATCTCAAGCGCAATGAACAAAAGTGCGGTGATAAATATCGTAATCTTAAAAAGGAAATTGGAAAGCTCATTGATCTGCTTCAAGAAAGAACTTCTCTTTTTTGAATGATGAGTGAAAGAAACGATCTGCCCAAACTCGGTCTCGGAAGCAGTAGCAGTCACTACGGCTTCACATGCTCCGTCACATACAAGAGTACTGCTGTATACAATTCCTTTAAGCTCTTTCGAAACCCCAATTGATTCCCCTGTCAGGATAGACTCATCAACAATTACTCCTTTAGTATCGATAACGCACGCATCCGCTGGTACTAGCTGTCCGCTTGTAAGAAGAATAACGTCTCCGTATACCAGATTCTTTCTGTCTATTGTTTCCTCAGCCCCGTTCCTTCTTACTCGTACTCTCTGGGGTATATGTGATTGAAGCACTTCAGCTAATCGCTCAGCTCGATATTCCTGATAGGTACCCAATATTCCGTTTACTAACAAGATAAGTAGGATGACCGTGCCATCAGTCGCTTCTCCGAGGACGAAGGAGACGAGGGATCCGCAGATGAGAAGTGCCATCAAAAAATTTGAATATTGCTCAATGAATTTCCTCACGACACTCGTCCGCTTGGAAGACAATTCGTTATATCCTTTTTCCTTAAGTCTAGTAGAAACATCTTCACTCGAAAGACCCGAGAATTGAGTTTTTAAATGGGTAAGGATTTCTTGGATGCTTAAATGCGCATATTTATTCTTCATGTGTTTTTTGAGGCAGCTTTTCAATAAATAAAGTTGATCCTGCGGTGCTAGAAGTTACATAGACATTATATTCAGGAGACGATAAAAGCGATTGTATTTGATTCATGAATTCCTCTTTTGATTTTTCAAATAATTCTTTGTCGTTGCCCTGCATGGCGATAGGAGTGATCCGTGCAATACCATTTTCTGCGAGCGATTGCTTTATCGTATCAAACAAGCCAGCAATTTCTTCAGGGGTACTTAGGTAATATGGTACAGAATAAGAAGCCCAAATTTCATCAGCCTGTTCAATTTGATGTTTTTTAAGCTCATTGCGTACAGATACTGGATCCTCAGCATTAGTGCCAATTGAAATGTAATTATTATTTTTTCCTTTACTCATCGGCTCTACTTCAATAAAGGGATCAATGTTCACCACCTGTTTAGGGGCAAGATCCTCCGAATGGAGAATATCTTGGACAGAATTGCCCCCGCCCAAAAGATACACTACTTTATTTTTCACAAGGCCTTTGAGATATTCTATCGCTTCATGCGAGTCAACTCCCACACCGAATAATGAATGAGAATAAGGGATATTGTCAGTTTTTGTAGTTTTTCCGGAAAATGGCCGTTCTGTATTGGTATGCCCAAAAGAAATTCTTCCTTCCTCTTTTATCATTGATACATTTGCTGCGGAAGTAAGTATTTTTTTAATCGATTCTAACGTCTGTTGATTTTTTTCATCAGAAAACTTTTCTTTTGGCTGTAAAGACGCTGTTGCCACCATTTGCAAAGCCAATTTCAAATGTTCTTGATAAAGAGGGTCGGCATGAATATTCATTCCTTTTTCAAAAATAAACGTCGCTTCTCCGCCATACTTTTCTTTATAGATAAGATCAGTGATTCGAACTAAATACTCCTCCGCTTGCTCTTCCGGCAAAATGCTAGGTAATTCCATGGTCGGTAGTATTTCTGGAGCTTTTTCATTCATAAAATGATTTTAACATAAAATGGCTTTATTCGAAGCTGTTTGAACCCTAGCTTACATTCGATTTTTTGTGTAGTCCGACTTACCAATAGCTAGACTCCCTCGGGTATCAGCGTCATCAATTAAAGGGTGGACGACATCGAAGCAATCATAGATGCCTCAAAGCATTTCAAATATCATGAGCCGACAGGCTCTACGCCTTTTAACCGTATGTCGAAACTGCCTGAATCCAAGCTACATTTAAAGATGGCAATCAAGGAGCGGATCAGATTACTGGTCGCTTCATATATTTCCCTCGCCTCCTTCATCGACGACGATCTCGTCGATTTTCTTGAAAGTGGTGACACCAAGAAGCGTAAGGGAAAAGTGATCAGGATATACAACAGGGTTTTCAGAGACTTCGAGAAAATGAGGAAAGAAATAGCAACCTTCGACCCTTTTGAGTTGCCAACAGATAGGACATGAGACGCCCTAGACTTCCTCGGCGACTTGCGTCATTCCTTGTGTTTGTAGGGATTAATAGATAAATAACAAGGAAACCAATGTATCAAGCACCACAAGGGCCTTCGGAGCTGCCCCAAAAGGCTCCGGCAAAGGTAGTGCCAGTGAAGTACTGCCTTTACGCGAGAAAATCAACGGAATCGGAGGAACGACAAGTCCTCTCGATCGACAGCCAGATCAGTGAGATGCTGAAACTTGCCGAACGAGAGGGGTTGGAGATCGTGACGATGAAGCGAGAATCACACTCGGCAAAGGAAACTGGGCAACGACCAGTCTTCAACGAGATCGTCGAGGAGATCAAGCAGAAGAAGTTCAATGGGATTCTGACATGGGCACCAGACCGAATATCTAGAAATGCAGGAGACCTCGGAAAAGTGATCGACCTCATGGATGCGAACGTGCTGAAGGACATACGAACGTACGGTCAGCAATTCACAAACTCCCCAAATGACAAGTTCATGCTGATGATTTTGTGTAGCCAAGCAAAGTTGGAGAATGACAACCGAGGCATCAACGTCAAGCGAGGACTTAGAACAAGAGTGGAGATGGGACTCTGGCCTGGAATGGCACCTTTGGGATATCTCAATCAGAAACAGTTCGACAAGAAATGCCAAGTGGCGGTCGACCCAGATCGTGCGCCGATCATGAAGCAGATATTCGAGAAAGTAGCATACGATGAGTGGAGCGGAAGAAAGGTATACAACTGGCTCAAGTTCGATTTGAATTTCTACACCAGAGGAAACAAGTCACTCACTCTTGCGGGCGTATATCGCACGCTCCAAAATCCCTTCTACTACGGTATCTTTGAGTTTCCGAGAAACAGTGGACTCTTCTACCACGGAAAGCACGAGCCGATCATATCCGAGGAACTCTTCAAGAAAGTGCAGGAGCGATTGAAGCGAGACAAGATCGTGCGAGAAAACCGAGAGTTCGCTTTCACCAAGCTTTTCACCTGTGGGATGTGTGAGTCGGGCATCACGGCGCAGGAGAAATACAAGGAACTGAAAGACGGCACCAACGCCAAATACATCTACTACTCCTGCTCGAAGTCGAAAGATCGAAACTGCAAGAATAAATACGTAAGAGAGGAGGAGCTAATCGAGGAACTACTGAAAGTGATCGATATCGTGAACATCAACGAGCTTGGCATGAGGATGAAGCTAGAGGAAGAAATTAAGAAGTTCAACAGACTGCAGAGACTTGCGAGCAAAGGCAGTCCGAAGTTCAAGATCGACGAGAATGAAGTGGCGACGAGGGAGTATGCCAAGTATGTGCTACGTGAAGGAACGGCGATAGAAAAACGAGAGCTCATGGGACATCTGCGCTCAAGGCTCGTGCTGAACGACAAGAAGATTACCTTACTAAAAGAAGAAAAAGAAAATGAATAAACTTACCACCAACCTAGTTTATTTAATCTCTCTTGATATTTTTCAGCGATTTCAATAAATCTCGATGAGGACTTATTGAACATTCCTGCCTTTAACAGGTCCCAATTATCTTTATCATTTTTTGCTTCTTCTATGAGAGCTGCGACTGGACTTATTCCATAGCCTCTACTGTGTTTCCATCCGAATCTACCGACAGGACCCCAATCGCTATTCATAACATCTGCATATGTAAGTGCCACGATAATCTCGAATTTATCGAATAAAGCTTCGTAACTTTTGCCAACAAATAATAAATCTTCTATCACGGGCTGTAAAGCCTTAAAGAGGTATTCGCTTCGTGGAACGTAATGTCGATCATGCCCGGGAAGCCACTTGAAACTATCATGAATCCTCGACATGTTGCTTCCCATCGGAATGATTATCGGAACCTGCTTTTCTAAATTTTCTTCTTTAACAAGGGTCAATAATGATACCTTCAATGCTTCATAATTTTTTGATCCGAGAGCGGCAATTCCCACACAATACATCAATAGTTGTATAGGATACCAGCTGAAGTTGAGCCACAAAACCAAGCCTGAAGAACCCTTATCAGTCTCCGCCAATCTTGTAAATATTTTTTCAAGCAACTGCAATTGATCCTTGTTGCCCCATTTTGAAAGCAGAATCACAATCTGCTGAAGATCTTTTGAAAGCTCCTCATATTTATTCAAACGCTCAATAAATTCTTCCTTTTGTACCCCTGAGCCTTGAACAGGAAAATGTCGAAGATCGGTTGCGTCTAAAAATTTTCTAACATGAAAAGATACGTAATCATCAAGCTTTATTTTTTTTGATGGATCAGACAGGAGATCTTTCATCGTTTCAGCCACAGAAACTTTTGATTCCGCTTTGTCTTTAATCACCAATTCAGGAGAAGTATTGATAAGAATATCTTTTTCTCCTTTCTCACCCTCCTTTGCCTCAGAAGATGATTCGGTATCAGAAGTTCTCAATTTATCCAAAACTGAGGTGTCGAAAATAAAATCACCATCACCTTCGATGAAACCGTAATGCGGAGTTTGATGAGAGTATTCATCCCGTCCAACTCGATCGTATACGTAGGCCATGACACCGTTAGCGGTGATAATTCCTTCTTGAGTTGCAGCAGCACCTTCAAGGGCATCGAGTAGGTGTGCAGTAAAAATTGAATGTCCAGGACGGACGCCATTTCCGTCAGCAACAGTCTCATCAGCTTTACCTGCGGTCAATACTTGGCGAGCATAACGCTGGAGCATATCGCCAAGAAAACGCATATTACCGAAGGCCGGACTTCTTAAAAATGCCAGACCTCCATAACAAGCATCCATCAAAAAGAAAATATGTTTTGCAGGAACCAAATCTGCATTTCGGGTAAATTCATCCCATCTCATTAAACTTTCCATTTCAGTTGGTCTGCCATCAACTGGAACGAGAAAGCCAACTTCTCCACGCTTACCAAGAAGTGTGTGTCCGTGGCCTGCATAGAAAACTAATATGCGATCATCAGAGCTAGTTTTATTTGTGTATTCAAGAAAAGATTTTATAATCTCATCTTTTGTCGCATTATCGTCCAACAAGAGTGTTATGTTTTCTTTTGGAAAACCGAATTTCTTTTCTAATGTTTCAGCTACGGCTGTGGCATCATTGGTAGCATAACCCAAAGGAGAGGCATGATGATATTTATTGATGCCTATAACTAGTGCCCAACTATTGGAGTATTTTGATTGATAAATTTGTTTTCCATCCATATTAATAGGCATCTTATCATTTTTAGGCTTTAAAAGCTTTTATCGTTTATACAAACAAAATACCAGCGAAATTGCTGGTATTTTGTACAACATGTAGGCACGTGAGTCGCACTGAAACGTCAGGCACATGAGAACACGTTACTAACAGGTTGTCAATGCGGAGGAGGCGAGATTCGAACTCGCGGTACCTTGCGGCACTCCCGTTTTCAAGACGGGTGCACTAAACCACTATGCGACTCCTCCGCGTAAGACTATATAGTAAAGCCGATATTTTTTCAACTGTATGATATAGTGCAGATCACTAGGCAATACAATCACATCAATATGCAAGAAAACAATGAAAATAGAGTATATAAATACCTGGGTATAGACTATGGCACCAAAAGGATTGGTGTGTCCATCTCTGATGAAAACAAGAAGTTTGCTTTTCCACTCACTACTATTCAGAATGGGGAATCAGAAAAAGCAAAAGAAACCGCTTGTTATGAGGTTCGAAAAATCTGCGATGAAAATTTTATTGAGCTCGTGGTTGTTGGGTATTCTAAGAATTATAAAAATGAAGATAATGAAATTATGAAAGATGTGTTCGAGTTCAAACAGTTTCTCGAAGATGAATTTGGTATTGAAACTACTTTTGAGCCGGAAGTTATGAGTACAATGCAGGCGTCACGATTTCAGGGTGAACATGAAAAGATAGATGCATCTGCCGCCGCTATTATCCTCCAAAGCTATTTAGACCGTATGAATCATTAAATTATCATCAAAATTTTATAAAAAACTCAAAAATATGAACACTGAACAAAATCAAACAAATAGCACAAATAACACAGATATTAATAATGAAAATACGACGCTAACAGCGACACCATCGGTAGAGCCTAAAATTTCAATTGATGATTTTACCAAAGTTGAAATGAGAGTAGGGAAGATACTATCAGCTGAAAAAGTTGAACAGTCGCCAAAACTCCTAAAGCTGTCTGTTGATTTTGGTGAATCTGCTCCACGACAAGTGCTCTCGGGTATTGCAAAGTCCTATTCTCCTGAGGAAATGATTAACAATTCCTTTGTGTTTGTTACAAATCTCTTACCTCGGCCAATTCTCGGTATGGAAAGTCAGGCCATGATTCTTGCTGCAGATGTCCTCTCAACAAATGAAAGCTCAACTTTAGATGCATCTTCAAAAAAGCTTGCACTCTTTTCTCCATCTGTTGATATTCAGCCAGGTGCGATTCTTGGATAATTTTTTTTCGTCGCGACATTGTATAAACCTGTGATAAAATGTGAGCAATGAATTTGCTTCAGTCAGTTCTCCGATATTTCCCAACACCTCGATACATCGGCATGCCGCATGTTGGATTTGATATTTCAACTAACGCAATTCGTTTTGTTGAACTTACAAAATCTGCCAAAGGCTTAAGGCTTGGACGTTTTGGAACAGTTGAACTTAAAACACCTATCACAGTCGATGATCATTTGGCTGACAATCAGGAAATTATACGTATCTTACGAACAGTACAAGCGGAAAACAGATTTAACTTCGTGGAAGTTTCTATACCTGAAGAGAAAGCCTATTTGTTTACTACAGAGATTCCTTCGGGTGATCCTGAAGCAGCTCGGAATCATATCGAATTCCATCTTGAAGAAAATGTACCGATTGCACTTGCTGATGCGGTTTTTGATTTTCATATTATTAAACGTGAGGTACGAAAGGGGATAGACTTTGCCTCGGTTTCGGTTGTGCCAAGAAATGTAATCGAAGATCGAATCAAATTGTTCGAAAAGTGTAGCATGACCCCCGTCTCATTTTTGATTGAAAATCAGGCAGTCTCACGAACTATCATAGATTTAGGAGACCCTTCGACATATCTGGTGGTAAATATTGGTAAAGACAAAACAGTTCTATCAATTGTAAATGATCAGGCTGTACAATTTACTTCAACAGTAAATATAGGTGGTGATGACTTTGCTAATGCAATTGCGAAAGAATACTCTATCTCAAAAAATGATGCTGAAAAAATGATTCAAGACAAAGGTTTTGTTCGTACGGAAGAGAACAATACATTCTTTATGTCACTTATAAACGTAGCTTCTGCTCTCCGTGATGAGATTCAGCGTTTATATATGTACTGGCTGTCTCATGTTGATAAAAACAATAAAGGTGAAGCTGCTGCGCAGGCGTTTAAAGTTTTACTTGCAGGTAGAGATTCGTCGATCATTGGTTTTAGAGAATACATGGCCCTCTCTTTGAAAGTACCCGTTGAAGTAGGGAACGTCTGGGTTAATGTGTTGTCTTTTGATGATGAGATTCCACCAATTGAGCAGCTTGATTCATTAAATTACGCGACCGCTATAGGTCTCGCTCTCCCGAGAACTCGACATTAGAAATAGTTAATCGACAGGCATGATATAATTCACACACATGCTCCATCTTTTAACTGAAGAACATCGACAAAAAATTGTTAAGGAATACCGAAAACGGATTCTTGTCGTTTCACTCTTAGGTCTCGCAGCTATTATTTTCATAAGTGCAGTTCTTTTGTTGCCAACTTTTATTATTTCTTACGGAAAATATAGCGAAATCCATAGTCGACTGGCTGTTGTTGAAAGTGAATTGGGTGCCAAAAATACAGATACTTCAGTTGCAGATCTTCGTGATATTTCTGATTCAATATCCGCACTCAATCTCTTTGCTAACCAAAAACCAATTTTGCCGATAATCGAAGGTATTGTGGCAGCGAAGCCAGACGGTATTGCTCTCCGGGGTTTAGTTTTTACACCAAGCCAGACTGTTTCTGCTGAAATTCCTGTATCTCCCTTGATTATCGACCTTTCAGGTGTGGCAAAAACTAGAAAAGACCTTGTCTCTTTTCAGGAAAAAATGAAGATCGACACTTTTTTCAGCAGTGTGACGGTCCCTTTGTCTAATTTTGCCAAAGATAAAGATATTACTTTTTCAATGAAATTGATTGTAAGCACTACAACAAAATCACATGAATCTTAAGACCTCAACATCACTTACACTCTCTATTATTATCGCACTGGTTACGATAGGTGGATATGCTTATGCGTATGATCAGATTTTTGGTTTGATTGATAGAACTAATACCCTAAAAGATGAACTTCGAACAAAAGAGCTTCGACTGGCTCACGAGCAAGACCTTACAAAATCAGCTGATACTACATCTGAAGACAAGAAAAAACTCAGCAAGTTTTTTGTTACAAAAGATGGTGCTATTGATGTTGTATCTATTATTGAAAACTCTGCGAGCAGATTGTCACTTCAGTATGTCACAAACTCGATAGACACTATTGATGTCGATTCACTTGCAACACAAAATAAGGATTTACTTAAACTTGATATGACTGTCTCTGGCTCATGGTCGAACGTGCTTCGGTTTGTTGGATATCTTGAATCGCTTCCATTTGCTGTGAATATTGAGCGTGCGGAGATCGTGGAAAATGGGGGAGTGTGGAGATTGGGAGTTGTTTTTTCAATTGTAAAATTTAAGTAATACACATGAACGAAACATTTAAAGAAAAATTAAAAAAATTCTCAAAGAAAATTTCAATCTTCACAACAAATCCTGAAGTCGACTGGGAAAGGGTTTTTTTTGGACTGGTAACTTGTATGATTGTTGGTGTACTTCTTAGTGTTCTGTTTTTCTTTGATGCTGAAAAAAGTATAGTTTCTACAGGTGATAGTTCTTCTCCACAAAGTGTTGAAGGTGCAAACCAGAGTAAAGATCAGCAGATTAACAAGATTCTAAATAACTTTGATATTCGCTCAAAGAAGAATGCTGGTTACCTAAACGGAACAGTACGATCTCAGCCCAACCTCGCTTCATCCACTGCTACAAAGTAGTATTTTTGTCATGAGTGGAAGATGGTCTAAAGCCGTGATACAATCGGCTTCGCGCAAGTAATATAGTATATGTGCAAGAATATGCCCCTGTAGTTCAATGGATAGAACTGCGGACTTCTAAGCCGTCAATGTTGGTTCGATTCCAACCGGGGGCACCAGATAAAAAAAACTGAAAGTGATTATAAATTCCGTAAGATATCCTCTCTCTCCTGTGGTGTCTTTGTGCTGCCCGAAGCCTCAGGAAGAACTTTTAGTTTCTTTAGTGCCTCATCGTCGGTAACAGGGTCAGGCAATGATTCGAGGTCTCCGATTACGACTTCTCTTTCTTCAGCACTCCAGTCTTTTGACGTAGGTATCTCTGCGATTGGTTCAGGCTTCTTAAAATAATCTTTTGCACCAAAAAACGCATATGTCGCTGTCATAGCAATAACGACTAAAAGTAGTATACCTACAATTACCCTGTTAATAATTTTAGAAAAATCTTGCGACCGTGGTATTTCGTTTATTGGTTCCATAGTTATCTAAATAATAGCACAAACAGAAAAATAAAAATTGCATAGTATATAATGTTGTGTATGAAAAAAACTTCAAAATTTCTTAAATTTAGAATGAAGTTCGCCTTACTCTTTATCTTTGGTCTATTCCTGCTTAATCCTTTTTGTGTTAATGCTGCTACTGTAAAAATTGGTATCATTTCTCCAAGTACTACGATTCCGGTAGGTACAACTGTTTCCTTTAAGTTTGATACTGAAGCATATGGCCTCAAATACACCATATTTGATGACTCCCCACAGAGTACTGTTTCAAATTCAAATATTACACAAGCTGGATATTTTAATTGGACGCCACAAGAACAAGATATTGGAACTCATACTCTTATATTTACCGTAATTGACCAAAACAATACAAAGACAACGCTCACTCAAAACTTTACCATTGTACAAGCCTCGTCGGTGTCTATTAAAAACATTTCTCGCACAAGTGCATTCCCGGATGAAAGTGTCTCTTTTGGTGTGGCTGCCCTTGGGTATACCTCACCAAACTACTATGTGTATGATTCTTTCAGTGGTACAAGTATTTCAAATGCAAATATAGATGCGTATGGTAATTTCAATTGGAAACCAACAAAGAACGATGTTGGTGTACATAATATTCAAATAACTGTAACTAATTCACAAGGTAGAAGAGATACTGTCTATCAGACAATCACGGTAAATGGTATTAAGTTTGAATCAGTTCCAGGGTCAGTTGAAGCAGAAACCATAATCAGAATTCCTTTTAAAATATACGGAATATCATCACCAACATACAGTATTCGCGACTCGTTTCGAGGAAATACGATTGATTCAGCAAAAATAGAAGACAATAACTTTGTATGGAAACCAGAGAGGGTAGATGTTGGCCACCACATAGTAACGGTTATGACAACTGAAGGATCGAATGTTTCGGAAACAACTTTTTCTATTACGGTATCAAGTGGTATATCAAATAGTGTACAGGCTACCACGCCTACTGTTATTCGTGTTGCCACAACTTCAAATACTACTAGTGTGGGTGTAAAAAAATACACATTTACAACAGATTTAAAAATTGGATCAAAAGGTATGGCTGTCACTGAGCTACAAAAGAGATTAACCGTAGCTGGAGTGTACTCAGGTCCAGTAACTGGGACTTTTGGATCCCAGACTCAAGCGGGTGTAAAAGCGTTTCAAAAGAAATACAAGATCTTGCAAACAGGGACGGTAGGTCCAAAGACAAGATCGGAGCTTAATAAGTAGCGTTATAATAGGTTTGCATGAATAACGACAAAGTGATGCGACGAAACATGATCTTGTGGGTTCTCTATGATTTTGCGAACTCTATTGTTTCTATTGTGTTTTTTCTCTATTTTACGCAATGGATTGTTGTAGAAAAGGGATTGTCTGATCTTTCTTTTAATCTTATTTTTACCATAACAGCCTTGTTGCTTCTCTGTACAGTACCGTTTACTGGAGTTTTTCTGGATAAAGGATATTCGCGATTGAGTGGGCTTAGATATAGTACAGGGTTTACAATTTTATTTTATCTTCTTACTGTTTATTTTGCTGCAATGGGGAATGTAGAGTATTCGTTGGTAACGTACACGGTTGGATTTTTTACATACCTTTTATCATTCACTTTCTATACACCACTTATCTATAGTGTATCCACAAAGGAAAATATTGGTAGAGTTTCCGGATATGGAATCGCGGCAAATTATCTAGGTCAGTTTGTTGGTCTGGTTCTGGCTCTGCCATTTGCTAGAGGTGTATGGAAGATCATCGGATTGTTTTCAGAGGAAATGGCAATTTCTGCACGAGTCGAAACGTTTCTTCCTGCAACCCTTATCTTCATGCTATGTGCACTACCTGTGCTCCTGTTCTTAAAAGAGGAAAAAAGTGATGCAGATGAAATGGTTAAGTTGAATAACTCGAATGGTCTAGGTATATTACACAATTCAAACAATTTTAATGCTCAAGAAATTTTCAAAAATACATATATAAAAACTAAAGAACTTCTAAAAGTTCAAGGTGTTGGTTTATTTATGCTCGCATATTTTCTTTTCAATGATGCAATTGTAACTGCTGCAAATAATTTTCCAATTTTTCTGGAACAGGTTTGGGGTGTATCAGACACTGTGAAGACGGGAATTTTGGCCGGAATCGTTATCTCATCAGCAATAGGAGGGCTTGTTTCTGGATATATCGCTGATAGGTTTGGTCATCGGAGGACATTGTTTTGGATTCTGGCGGGGTGGGTATTTTTATTACCTACTATAGGTTTTTTAAATATTTTTTATGTATTCTTCATGGCTACTGTGTTTATGGGATTTTGGTTTGGTGCCAATTGGACAGTGTCTCGGTCTGTGATGTCTTATCTTGCACCTGAACGAGATCGAAATTTAACTTTTGCATATTTTGGATTGGTTGAGCGAGCATCGTCACTTCTCGGCCCACTTGTATGGGGTGGGGTAGTGACCGGATTGATTTCTTTAGGTAGTCTTCGCTACCGAATCGCTATACTCGTCATCACCGTTTTTATTTTGATAGGCCTCTATGTGCTCTCAAAAGTACGTGATGATAGACGGTAGTATGAAAATTTGAAAATAAACGATAGAGGATATGTAAAGATGAAAGGTAACGACTAAAAGTGTATAAAATTCTACACGCAAAAAATAATCATGATAAAATGGTGATATATACATATCCATACACATGAATTACACCACACCAAGAATAAAACAAATCACATCGATCGCTGCAATTTTGTTAGTAGCATTCGGAATCAATATTGTTTACACAAATGCAGCTTCAACATGGAAACCTGCGCCAGCTAATCCACCATCAAACAATGTACAACCACCAGTAAATGTCAGTAATGTAAGTCAGGCAAAAGACGGTGTACTTGGGGTTGGAGGTCTTGCAGTCTTTGGTTCAAGTGTTTTTACTGGTATCGGAACTTTCTCCAAAGATACTACGTATACAGCTCCTGCTGGTAAGACGAACTTTCTCCTTGGTGTAAACGGTGCGGTCGGTGCAGCTGAGTACTGTGATCAGTTTGGCACAAATTGTGTAACTACACTTGGTGGTCCTGGAGTAAATACAGTTACAAGTAATGCGTCAAGTGTATCAAGTGGTGGTCAGTATATTAGTGGTTGGCCAAATGTAATCATGTGTAATGCTACAACAGGACGAAAATACATGCTCCCACTTGTTGGGTATTTCCCGAAGGGGCAAGAAAGATACTCTTCTCAGCCTGGATATATTTATGGTCAGATTGGCGGACTTATTTCTATCTTCTTTGATGCATCAACAAAGAAATCACTTATCGTCCACGGAAACGGCGACTATATGAGCGGTGGTCAAATTCCTAAAGAATATGCACCATGCTTTGATATTGGTAAGTCTATCAATGATCCTGCATTTACTAAATTCTAATAAAAACCAATATGAAATTTATTAACTCAAACAACATCAAAACAATCATCACATCCCTCGTACTCTTTGCGGGTGTGCCTGTAGCACTGGCGTGGACTGCTGCTCCTTCAAATCCTCCTTCAAACAACACTCCTGCACCACTCAACGTGTCTATCAGTAATCAAAACAAATTAGGTAAACTTGGTCTTGGAGGATTGGCAGTGTTTGGAAAATTCCAACTCATTGATGGCTCTGAAGGTGCTGGTAAAGTACTTATTTCTGATGCTGAAGGTAAGGCAACATGGAGTACGTTCTCAGGAGGTACAGGGGGAGTAAATACGGTTATTGGAGGGGGAAGTTCTACTGGGGAACAAAAACTTGCAGGTTGGCCTAATTGGGTAAAGTGTAAAAATGGAAATTTTGAAGTATATCTTGATCTTGCTTCTCGTGGTGATTATGGGTATGCAGACGGAAGAGATCACGTGTACTATTTTGCAGGTAATGATGGAAATGGAAGTAATCTAGGAATCGCATATAATTTTTCAAATGGTTCATTTGCGGAATTGATACACCCAGGAACTGCTGGTCCAAAATATACTACAGTGATGGAGACTTGTAGGGGTAAGAGTATTAGTCAGGTGCAGAGTGGAAATTAGTGGAGTCTTGTTCCACCAGCTTAACCACTTAGTATCATGTCAGTCTTGAGATAAAAGAAAAGTCCCTGTCTAAAGGGACTTTTCTTTTATGGTGGGAGATACAGGACTCGGTCACCAGTTAAAATTGCTACACAATTTTCCTGTCGACCCCGCCTCGCTTGCTGCAATTCGCTCCGCTCATATAGCAGCTTCGCTCCGGCTTTCTCGTCCTTATATCCATGAGAAATAAAATAGCCCAACAGAAGTTGGACTATTTTATTTGGTGGGAGATACAGGACTCGAACCTGTGACCTTCTCAGTGTAAATGAGTTGCTCTACCAACTGAGCTAATCTCCCAATGTGTGGTTGCTACTATAACCTAAAATAGATTTTGTATCAAATTTTACCATCCTACATTCACGTGGTAGATTGAGTGGTATATGATCTCTATACTCTTCGAAAATGAAGATCTTCTTGTACTCAATAAACCAGCAGGAATAATGGTTCATGGTGATGGTCGATCAAAAGAGTATACGGTAAGTGACTGGATTCATGAACATCACCCAAATTTAACTGGTGTAGGTGAGCCTGCCAAATTTCAAGATGGTACAGTTCTGGATAGACCTGGTATTGTACACAGGCTCGATAAAGATACATCAGGTGTACTTGTTGTTGCTAAAAATCAAACAAGTTTTGAATTTTTAAAGAAATTATTTCAAGAACATAAAATCCAAAAAACATACTATGCGCATGTATGGGGGACAGTGAAAGAGGATAAGGGAATTATCTTGCGACCTATTGGGAGAAGTAAAAGTGATTTCAGAAAATGGTCAGCTGAGCGATTTGCGCGAGGTGAACTTCGTGAGGCGATTACTGAATATAGAGTTTTGAAAAGATTTTCGCTCAATTCGAGTATGAATAAAACCTTGAAAATTCCTCAACAATTCACATTTCTTGAGATTAAGCCTAAAACAGGACGTACTCATCAGATTCGTGTGCACATGAAGGCTATAAATCACCCAGTGGTAGCAGACGTCTTGTATGCACCAAATCATCCACAGGCACTTGGGTTCAAACGACACGCGCTCCATGCTTCTAAGATCTCATTTAAGGGAATCAACGGTGAGGTCATAGAAGTAGAAGCATTACTTCCTGAAGACTTTCAAGCGGCTGCAAAGATTACAGATTAAATAGTTGGTTAGATTTTTTTGAGATTTTAGCTGTATAATTACGGCTCTGATGGTTAAATTGAACACTAAAATATAGGGGTGTAAAAGTTAGTCACAGTTTTTTGTGTATAAATAATTGTATGTACACATTTCTGATATACTTATGTGTATGACTAACGCTTTGAAATTAGCAAAATTAAAATCCATGCATTCAAAAATTTCTCTTACACGATTATCGGCCTTAGCTGTATGTTTTATTTTCATAATTCTTGCAGCACAGTTTAGTCTCGGTATATTTCCTCAAAGTGTAGATGCACAATCTTCTGGTGCGGCTACTTCAACCCCTACCATTCGTCTTGTTGGATATGCGTGGTCAGAGAATATTGGTTGGATTTCTTTTACGGACGGAAATAAGCCTGTAATTGTGGCTTCAAATGGAGACATGAACGGATACGCATGGTCAGAGAACATTGGCTGGGTACAATTCGGTGGCCTTTCGGATTTCCCTGATACTTCTCGTGGTACAAACGCGAAGCTTGTAAATGGTATAGCGACAGGATGGGTACGAGCAGTTGCCGGATTTCCTCCAGTTGCAAAAAATGGCGTAACACCTCTTGATAACAGAGGAGGATGGGACGGGTGGATTGATCTTAATGGAGTGAAAATTAATCCTGCCGGAGCAGCATCTCCGACTTTTGGTACACCTTGTAAAAATGGATGCGCATGGGGCTCAACAGTGGTGGGTTGGGTTGATTTTGCAGGTGTTCAAACAAACTACAAGCAGGCTTCGTGTACTGGCCCTTACAATACTGTGATTCCTGACGGTTCAAACTTTACGTTCTACAGCAAGCCAGACGCTGATGGTTCTTGTGCTTCAGAGACACGGACTTGTACAAACGGTGTCCTCTCAAAGGGAACACTCACGGAATTAGGATGTAGAGAAAAGAATCAGTGTACACGAGGAGGTAAAACATTTGAAAACAAACAAAAAGGTGTTTTCTATACCAAATCACTTACAACAGGTAGGACGGAAACTTGTGAATCAATACAAGCAGAACTTACTTGTACAGATGGTGTATTCTTGGATAACAATGAGCAGGTAGACACTGCACACAAGTACCTTAAGTGTACAAGGAATCCAAGTTTCCAAGAACGATAATCTAATTAATACTCGATCTTAACTTTCTTGTACAAATATTCAGCCGAATAAAATGACATGAATCCAAATCAACCTAATCAACCCTTAAATTCATATCCGGACAATGGCAACTATAGCAATGGTGCCAATAAAGATAGTCTCTATGAATTGGCAAAAAAAGTATCAGTGGGTGGGGTTTTGGTGATTGTAATCGTTATCTCTATCTATTTTACGTTTCAGATATCTCTCAAGCTCATAACTCCACCCGCTCAGCTTGCAAATCAACAAGTTGTCCAGCCAGTTGTACAAAAAGACCAGGTTATCGCTGATTTAGAAGGAAAACGACCTGAAGTGTCAGATGAGACCAGGATTAGTATTCTCAAGCTTATTAAGCCAAGCTCGAATGTTTCAAAGGCTCAAAAAGACGAGATTATGAATCTTTTGGCCAGTGAATAATTGCCTACTGGGTCTTTACTATTAATACAAGGTCTGCTATATTGTCTTTCCATATGGCAGCAGCTAAAACAACAACAAAAACAGTAAAAGAGGTCAAGATTGTTAAGAATGTAAACAAGAATCTTAAGGATTTTGATATGCAGGTTGGTGACACGGTTCGTGTTCATCAGAAAATTCAGGAAAAAGGCAAGACTCGGCTCCAGGTATTTGAAGGTATGGTCCTTTCTCGAAACCATGGTACTGAAAAAGGTGCCACCTTCACAGTTCGAAAGAACTCTATGGGTTACGGTGTAGAACGAATTTTCCCTCTATTTTCACCTATTATTGATAAGATCGAAGTAGTAAGACGAGCCAAAGTTCGACGAGCTAAGTTATACTACATTCGAGCAAAAGCTGCTAAAGAAATTAGCAAGCGAATGAAAATGGAAATGATGCGAGTAGATAGCTCACGATCTGCAATAGCAGACGCCGAAGCCCCGGTAGAAGCTGCTACTGAAGTAACTGAGGCTACTGCCTAAATTTCTCCTCGGTTCAAAAAGATAAGTAAAAACACCACTCCTTGCGGGGTGGTGTTTGCGTTAAGAAGTTGAAAATAAACGAAATATTAGGTAGTATGTCGTCTACATGCGCAGGTGGCGAAACTGGTAGACGTACTACCTTGAGGTGGTAGCGCCCGCAAGGGCATGGAGGTTCAAGTCCTCTCCTGCGCACACGACAAAAAAGACTGCACTGCTGCAGTCTTTTTTCGTAGATGGGCGACTTGTATCGACGGTGCTACAATATATCTATGAAAAAGACCCTCAAAATTCTACTACTAATAGTTATTGTTTTTATCTGTATTGATCTCTGCATCTCATTTTTCAAAAAGTCTCCAGAGGATACTTTTATAAGGCAAGGGGAAAATGTTTCTCTGTTAAAATCTGCTGAGCCTATAAATTCAACTGAGTACACAAACACAATTGAGAAAAGTACGTACACCATTCAAATTAGTGGACATGATGTAACTGGCTTATCATCAACACTCAACAAAGCAGTCAATGAACAAGTTCGCGAAAAGATTTTTGAAATTCAAGAGGCATTTATTGCTGATGTTTCAGGTGTGAAATTAATTTCTGAAGATCAGAAACATCAATTGAGTATTGAAGCCGGACAGCCTGTTGCAGTAACTGATAAAACATTTTACATAGAGATTTCGGTCGGTTCATATTACTCTGGCGCTGCACACCCTCTCTCATACAAAGTGGTTATGAACTTCATAACACAGAGTGGGGAATTGATCTCTCTTGATTCTATTTTAAGTAAAAATGATCCAGCTCCGCTTAAGAAAATTTCTGAGGTTGCCACCGTAAAAGTGAAAAAAAATTTGCAGTCATATCTGGACTCAGTTAAACAGACCGGTGATTCGGGATCGGAAAAACAGACAGTTGATGATATATTTGAGCCGACAGGTACTGCGCCAACGGCTGAAAATTTTAGTGTATTTTATGTTGAGGATGGTTTCATTCGCTGGGCATTTAGTCCATATCAGGTCGCTCCATATGTTTTTGGTGAAATGAATGTAAAGATCCCCTTTGTAGAAATTGCTGGTTCACTTGCTGATAAGTCTTGGTTGAAATAAGTGCATTTATCTGATATAACTGTGTGCACGCTCAGTATTTTCTTGGCGTAAATTGCGCCTCGGCGCATACATATGGTGCCCATAGCTTAGTGGTAAAGCCCCGGTCTGTGGATCCGGTTACGAGAGTTCGATCCTCTCTGGGCACCCATTAAATTAGTTATTATAACTTCAGAATATCCCTTTATTTCAGGGGATATTTTGTTTTTGACACCTTTCATAAACATGGTATTTGCATCCAATAAAACCTGAAATAGTGGGGTCAATCGCTCTTTTATTATAACTCCATCCTTTACTTCAAAACCATCAAAGAAACATCCAATCATGTGCTTTTGATAGTCTTCCGGTGCCTGAATATATGTTTTGTATAAATTCTTCGTAAACGCCAGAATTTCGCCTAATACGTCTATGTTTATATCCTGCACAGTTTGCAGTTTGTTTATCTGTGAATCTACTTTAGAAATAGATGTTCTCATGTCGTCCGTGATTCTTTTACAGGCTTCGCTACTAAGTGATCCGTCAACTAATCTATCTTCAGCAGATCTAATCTTAATCTCACATGCATTTCTTTTGTTTAATAGACCTCTGTATTCAGATTGATAATTATCTTTCCTGTCTTGATAAACCTGTTTAACCTTTGCAACGATTGATTCTACAAAGTCGTCACTAAATTCTAGTAGTCTAAACTTGTCTGCAACTTGTCCTTCTAAGTTGGACTTCTCAATATATTTTCCGCATCCTCCTGGATTAGTACAGTGGTAGTAAGCAATACGCTTTCCTAAGTGCCACTCTGCAGTAAATTTTCTATTGTGAATAGGGCAGAAGATATACCCGTTCAGAAGCCACTTATACTTACGTCTTCGGCAACGTCCGTTTGTATTGTTGTTTGCAATTTTCTGTACCTGATCAAAAGTTGCTTCATCAATAAGTGGTTGATGCTTTCCTTTTACGTGTATGTCTCTCCAATGAATTTCTCCAAGATACAGTCTGTTCTTGAGCATCTTATAGAACATGGCAGGGACTAATTTTTTACCCGAACTACTCACTAAGCCTTTGTCGTGTAACATATCATTTAACTGAAATACATTGTACTGACCTGTTGCATATAACTTAAAAGCTTCCGTTACAAGATGGGCAGTCTTTGGGTGTGGAACAATAATTCTCTTCGCAACTTTCTCACAGTTCTTGTCTGGGTTTTCTACGTTCATATATCCTGCGGGTACATTGGCAGGGAAGTAGCCTGCTCGTGCTTTTGTGTCTACTGCTTGAATCGTTTTCTCTCGGGTTGTATCACTGTAAAACTGGTTAATAGTTGCAAACATGTTATCGGTCAATATAGAACTGGCATCTTCTCCTGAAGATTGACCGTTTAAGTATTTGAGTTTTACATCATTATTTTTAAGTATGGTTCTAACAAAAGCGTGAGCCTCTACGCTACGAGCAAGGCGGTCCGAGTTGGTAACATACATAGTTGAGAACTCTCTTTTCTTTGCTAGTTCAATCACTTCTTGTATTCCTTTTCTAAATAGATCTTTACCACTTTTTCCTTCGTCTCTAATAACTATTACATCTGTGTACCCGTCTGCGTAGGCGGCTTTTTTACACTCCTGTTCTTGATAGTCGAGTGAGATACCATCTGTCTGATCCTCTGTAGAAACTCGGCAGTATGCCAATCCAATATTTTTATTTTTCATATATTTAATGTTTTTTACTGACTTATAATTAAGTAACCTTTCTCTTTAAGCGTCCTTTCAAGGCACACTTAAACCAACAGAGGTTATGCACCCCCTTTGTATATGAGTGAGTTAAAATTCTCCCCTATATAGTGTTGGTATTTTTAACTGACTGTTTTGGCTGTGATTCTTCGGGCTTTACCAATGAACATAAAGTTGTATTCTTCTCTCCTTGTTTCTCTTGTATGACACCTTTCTTTACCATTCTTTTTATTGTGTTTAGAAGTGTTGAGTTTCCGACTTTTATACCGTCCTGTTTCAGTAGTCTCAGGATGTCTGTCTTGCAAAGCTCGGTATTGAGAGCAAGTGCGTGTACAATAGCTTCTTCAACGATTGATTTGTTACTTTGCTGTTCTTCAATATCTCCATCAATTTCAAAACTTAAATTCTCTCCGTCTTTGATAACATTTAAGGTGAAACTGCCAATTTCTTCCGCATAACGAGATTTGTTCTGAGTAACCTTAACAGAGTTTTCTCCCTTTTCGCTATCTACTGACAGGTGACAATCTAGAGAAGCTAAGATATCTGAAGATCCTCTCATTTCCTGTGATCCACCAGACTGATTATTTCCTTTCTTTCTATGGTGGTGGGTGAATATGACGGTTATTCCTTCATTTGTAATTTTTCGTAGTAGGCTGAAGACGCTAGCCATTGCTATTGCACTGTTCTCATCCTCTTCGTGAATTCGAACCAGAGAATCAAATATAATCAGTCCGATTTCTTTTTTCTTGGCGACTCGTATTATTTTCTTCACATTGTCATTTGTTAGTTTGAAGTATTTAAATGAAAGTGTATAAATAGGCAAATCAAATCTATCTCCAATCTTTTTGAATCTTATTTGAAGTAGTCGGTCACCATTTTCTTCGTCTACCAAAAGAACACCTGTCTGCTTTGTTTGGAATCTATTAAACAAAGGGGTACCAGAAGCAATTTTCTGTGCCATATCTAGAACTAACCACGTCTTGTATGAGGCAGGTGCCCCCGACAAAGCAATTAAACCTGAAGCGGGGATAAGTCTGTCTACTACCCATTGAATTGCGTCAAACTCGGTTTCCATAAGTTCTTTCAAGGACGTAAGTTTATAGTCGATTATTGCCGTGTTTCTTGAGTCTGTATCAACTAGATTATCTGTAAGTTCACCTACTAACTTTTCCATAGGTTTTACAGTGTTGTCATCAGGGTTATTCTGCATGTGCATGTATAGCGTTTATGTTTTTAATATAGTCAATTATTTCTTGCTGTTCTTTTTCTCCTTTGTAAATCTCGATGTCGTCATAGGTGCACATATTGCTTTCAAGTATAAAAATGAGCTTTTCATCGCTGTATTGAATACAGGAAAGTTTGTGGTCCTTGTAGATCAAATATGCAGTAAGACCAATATCGCTAGTGCAATAGTAGGTCGTATCTTCTTTTGGAATAAATTCATTATTCGTTTGTTGGATTTTCGTTTTCATTATTCGTTTTATTTTTAGTATTAAGATTTTGCCTGTGCTTGTGGTCAATCAGCGCAATAAAAATATCCGCAAGCAGTTCGACTGCTTTTTCCGTTGCTATATTTATTGTTTCGATTGGGGATTTAGAAGACATAATCATGGTATGGAAATACCATGA
Organism: uncultured Candidatus Saccharibacteria bacterium; assembly: GCA_964467385.1. Lineage (GTDB taxonomy): Bacteria > Patescibacteriota > Minisyncoccia > Phycocordibacterales > CAIZLB01 > VEQN01. The sequence goes on along the minus strand of CAYXQC010000002.1, from coordinate 16,920 downwards.
GGGCATCATGACAAAAGATGGAGTATTTTTGGTGAGAGTTTATTTTTTGCTTGTAGTAGCGTTTTTGTTTGTAAGTTTTTTAACTTCTTTGCTCAAGTCTGAAGCCATTTTACGGCAATGAGAGACGCTTTTTCCTAGTATCGTGGCAATTTTCTGATAGTTCATTCTGTGTAATTTGTGCAGTTGGTAAGCTGTCCATCTATCTTTCATGGAATCAAGATCAGGTTCTTTCTGCTCTTTTGGTCTATCAGGTGTTCTTTTAAGGTAATTTTCAATTGTTGGCCAGACTTTGTCTATTTGAAGTTTCAGATCCGCTTTAGTTGTCTCGTGGTATGCAACTAATCCAATCCCAACTCCTGCATTAAACATTTTTTCTGGTTTTAATGACGGTAGTCTCAGTTCACAAGAATCTTGGTTTCTATCATTAAAAAGTTCAGCTGAATAAAAAGGTTTATCCAGTGTTATATAGTCATAAGCCATTCTTTCCAACATAAATTGTTGTTCGAAAGTTTTGTGATCAAAGTCAGAATTTCTAGAAAGAAATAATCTTAATGGAAGATTGAATAATTTGTATGTACTTGCCATATCATGTTCTGTTTTCAAAATTTTGACTTGAAATAGGTGTGACGCCCATTTCTTAAAATAAGTTTCTCGCTCGTCTATATCTTTGCAACCCCCGTCAGGTAGATTCAGTAGTTTTCTTGAAAGTTTAGTAAACTCTTGAAACTTATCTGTTAAGAGTAGAATCGAAAAATTACTAGCTTCAATTCTCATTTTTCTCCCTGCGCTCTTTAATGGTTCAATATTTAGTGTTGGAATTTCTTCAGCAATAACATCATCAATGTTCATAAAAATCATTGATTTACTCGTCTTTGACTTTTCTTTTTCAAGTATATTGGTTAGATCCAGAAACTGGCTTTGGTAGTAAAGGCCATTTCTTTTTGGCTTTATATTGATTGCTCTGATATGTTTTATTTCATCATTATAGATGCTTCCAAATTCTCTTTTGAAACCATTAATAAAATCTTCCAAACTTTTATATGTGTTTTGATTCATTGGTAATTAAATATTACCAATATTAAATTTCTCTGTATATTAAGATCCTTCACTATTATCTTAAAATACAGTAAAGTATAGCTACAACTAAATAGGCGACCTAACCCTACTGCTTCGGCTCTAGGTATGGTCATAAAATCGCTGAATAACAGAAACCCTACTCTTAGGACGTTATTCAGCGTTGCATCGGGAAACTGGCGCAGACCCTCGTGGTCACCTAGGGGTAGGATTTCTGTTTCCTACACTCTAGGTTTTAAACGCTAAATTTTAAAACCATGAACGAAGAGACGAAAAAGTGTCCATTTTGCATAAAGGAAATATCTGCGCTTGCGACTAAGTGTCCTTATTGTCAATCAACTATCAAAATACCGATGAGGAGCTTCTCTTTACATGGAAGTCGACCAAAGAACGATAGTAAAAGACTTGTCCTTACAGCATTTGCTGTAATATTTGGATCATTCCTGCTTTTAGGACTCTTCTCAGCTTCAGGCTCAAAATCCGGCTCATCAAGTCATTCTTCTGTCCCTTCTTCAAATTCAAGTACTTCCGACTTAAAAGTTCGCGTTCAGACTGGGGGTAGTGGAATTCACATAACAAACCTTGAGAGCACAGATTGGAGTAACTGCATGGTGGGAGTTAATGGTGGAAATGGATGGAATTTTAATAAACCACCATTTAGAACAAGGAATCCATTTGATGTTAAAGCTGGACAGGTAGTAATAATCTCATGGTCCAAGGTTACAACCGATGATGGTACGGCTTTTAGCCCGATTACTCACACAGTTAATAATTCGGTTGTTATTTGTAACCAAGGTGAAGTAAATGCGAGGTATTGGAACGGAAGCACGCGGTAAATTCAAAAGTGTTAGAGCATGATAAAATATCTCCATGTCATTCATATCTAAAAATCAAATAGGGCTTGCAGGTGAGTTTGCTGTACTGTCCCAGCTCGCACTTCGAGGGTACGACGCAAACATGACCTTAGGAAATACAAAAAGTGTAGACATACTCCTTTCGCACCCTGAAACGAAGAACATGTACAAACTTGAGGTTAAGACTCATTACGACAACCATTCATATATATCTGCAGATTTTGGTCATGTAGAGGCTCATTGGAGAATGGGAGATAAACACGAAGCAATTAATGATCCAACCCTCTTCTACTGCTTTGTAAGTATCCTGCAAAGCACTCACTCTTTTGACTTCTATATCGTGCCTAGTGCGGTTGTAGCCAAGTTCATTCAGGAGTCTCACAAATACTGGTTGAGCGGAAAGGATACTCGTAATGATTCTAAGTTGAGGTCTTTCATGCTCGGTAAAAAAGGCTGTGAATACAAGCTTGATATGCCGATAGCGGAAGATTACAAAGGAAGGTGGGACTTTTTGAAGTAGAGTTTTCCGCTCAACCTATATTGTTTCGGTAAATAGGGACACAGACATTTTCAATGAATTCCGCATACGCATGAGTATTTGCTTTTATCAAGTCACCTCTATTTTTAGAAGAACCTCTGATCGTTTCTAATTTTCCATTACCGTATTTGTTCTCATTTCGTACGACAGCATTGTAGTGTGCGGTTGAAACCATATAGTGTAAATTTTCTTCAAACTCGCAAAAATACCTTGCATCCTTAATGTTTATACCTTGCAGAATTATATGAAGATCTTTTCTTTCTAAAATCAATCTCGAAATAATCTTATGTACATGTTGAATCTCGAGCGGGCTTTTTCGTTGCAGTGTACAGTTCATTATAATTGTTTTGATTGTCGGAAATCTTTTTAAGTATGTGATGTATGCTTCAAGGTGACTGTCATTTATTATGTATACGTGAGGTATTGCTGTAATACCAGCTTTTTGTAATCCTTTTCCAAAAACAAGACTCTTCTTTTGGTTTATCCTATGTCCTAACGGACATTCGCCAGCAAAAACTGAAAAGTTTGGAGTTGTTGCGAACCTAAAACCTAATTGGTACAGAGATGAATATATAGATATATTATTTTGTTGCATCCACAAGCTTTCTATTAAAACGTCTTGGGCAGACATGTTTAAAATTACAGTTTTCTGCAGGAACATTGGAGATTGAAGTATTTTTTTATTTAAATTCAATCTTTTTGGAGCACGCAATATACCACTAACTTTTCTTGGAGGGTTGGTGAATATATCTCCCAAAGAGATACTGATGGCGTCACCCTCGATATTTGATGGGTCTGACCAGATGAAGCTTTTTTCCAAAGTATGAATCATTTTGGGTAGCTTTGGAAGAAGAGTTTGATCAAAATTAACATCAAGTTCTAAACCCTGTACGTCTTCAATGTAGAGAGCGACATCTGGATTTTTACAACTGATGTGATTGACGGATTCCTCAGAGCAAACTTCTTGTATTTGTGAGGTTTCAGTAGGAGACACAAATGGCTCCCAGTCTTTATTGTTGACATTACACTCAAGGCTTGCAAAAGACAGCGTTCTAGGATGATCTTCGAAATTCTCCATATTTGGTGTCTTCTTTTACTTTTACCTTTCCTTTGTAATGATAACCTTCTTCAAGACAGTGTTTCAACATTGCAGACCGTGCTCTCTTGAGGTTTGCAATAACTTTTCCTTGGTGTGTAATTTTCCATATACCATCCTCTTCCTTGAGAAGGAGAGGGGTACCTGCAAGTAAAGACTTTTCCTGAGGCAGTTCTGTTTCAAAAGACAGTGTGCACACAGGCTGAAGTTTTTCGTCTGATTTATTTGTTCCAGACCCTCCACCTGACGAATTCATTCGAGATAGTGGTACCAACTCAATACTGTCGTTATCCTTTCTTATTCTTTTTCCTGATGCTGATGATTTTCCTCCCATTGTTTTGTATTTATTTGTTAATATTGTCACGAGGCTTTTGCTTTTAGCGCAGGAACGTGTTACTGCAAGAATATACCTCTAAAATTCTTTGTCAAGTATTTCTGGACGATATAGCATTTGTCCACAATATTATTTGCAATACTGCCTTGTCTAGGGCATAATAGAATCAATATGAAATTACATCCTCACCAGAGAAAACTGCTAGAGGTTATTAAGGCTCATAATGGAAATATAGAAGGGCTTTCCTTAAGAGTGATAGGAACTGAGATGGGTATTGAAGACAGGGCTCAAGTGGTAGCCCACCATCTCGAACAATTGGAGAATAAAGGTTTTCTTCGTAGATATCAGCCAGATAAAAGAATTTTTGAAGTATTGGATAACCCTGCATCCGAGGTTGTATATGTTGATTTGTACCGAACGACTGCACAATGTGGTCCAGATGGCTTTTTGGGTGATGATCGAATAATGGAGCGTGTTCCTTTGTCTTCTAAAACATTCGGAATCACAAATCCAAAAGATTACTTTTTAATAAAACCTAAAGGTGCCTCAATGGAGCCAATGATTAAGGAGGGTGATTTAGTTTTAGCACGGAAACAGGTAAATGTTGAAAGTGGCCAGGTTGCAGTTATTGTCCACGAAGGCATGCCTAAAATAAAAAAGATTGTCAAATTTGAGTTGGGTGATTCTTCAAAGTATTTATTGAGATCAATGAACGCTGAATTTGAAGATGAGGAAATTGATAATGAAGATACTGGTTTTAGAATATGTGGACAGGTAAAGGCCGTCATAAGAGTCCAATAGTAGTGGTCAAAAAAACTTAAATAAGTTGTCAGTCGGGCTAGTTTTTATTGGCTATTTAGAAAAGTTGAGCATATAATTCTCAGTAATATGGATCCGCTAAAAACAGAGCGTTTTAAGATACTCAATAGAGAAGCGTCAATTGTTGCCGAACTGCTTACTAATGGTCTTGAAAATAGCCGTAAAATATCATCCAGTCATGCCTACTATTATCAGTCCTTTTATGCTCTAAGTATGGGATTAGAAAGACTAATGAAATTAATACTCAATGTTGAGCAGTCTGGGGTTAACCTTAAAACACACGGACATAAACTAAAAGATTTGATTAATGTCTTGGGAATTAATTTCAATGACGATAGTATCGAAGCTAAGTTGATATCTTTTCTAAATGATTTTGCTGAAGGTGATAGATACAGTATTGTAGATTTCTTATCTCGTGGAGATAAACGTCGGCTTGCAAATGAGCCTGTTGTAAAATTTTACAGCACTATTATAAAAGATATTCTCGAAACCCATCCTCCTCATAGAGTTTGGCTTGCACCCAATATTGATGAATTAGGACACGTGCTTCACAATCGTGAAGATTTGTCAGCGATAAATAGTCTTAGTGACTTAGCGGTCCATACCCAGCTAGTTGAGCACGCTTCCAAGTATTACGTAATGTATGCCGCAAGGATAATGAGACCATTAATTGGTAGGCTAAGTAATCATGACGGATATCCTAAAAACCCATATTTCAGCGAGCATTTTCGTTTTTTGCCGGATGATGACAGTCGTGCGTTAAATAGAAAAACATTTAGAAGCTAGGGTTTCTCTGGGAGGTTAGCGTGGCCTGACAAAAGATGGACAGTGACCCTGATCAGTTGATAAAAAAGACGACACTCCCGTGTCAATTTTTTTATAGCAGCCAATTGATATGTGCGAGGAGTAAGCTTTACTAGTGAGTCGTGCACCATGTAATGGGTCATTTATAAAATCAACACCACCTCTATTTCTAGAGATTTTTATCATTTTTCGAAGACTGTAATAAATAGACAAACTTGTCTGTGTGTTAGATAATTGATTTAATTACTACTTATCAGATATGAATATTATATGTCCTCAAATAAAGACTCTCTCAATGAATCAAAAGATAATATCAGCATAGCTGACATTGTTCGCATACAAGATAGTATTAAAAAAGAAGTCGACTTCGAAAAACCTGACAACGAACTTACAGTCGAAGAACAAGCTAGAAAAATATTATATTTTACTTTTGATGAACAAATTGAAAAAGTTCTAGGGGAAGATTCAAAAAGAGAGTTTGATCAAAAAAGGAATAGGGTGGAGAAAGTTAATCAATTTCAGACTAATCTAAATAAACTGTTTGAGTTAGGGAAGGAGATAGAAAAAAACTTTGTCTGGCAGAGTGCATACTTAGTACACCACTTTAATAAGACTGGAGAAAATTATTATTTTACAGCAACAAGAAATCTAACTGATCAAATTGTAGAAAAAAATGATGTTTCTAGCGCAGACAGGGTGTCGAAAGCAAAAAATGTTATTGAAATAACAAAAGCTTATCGAAGCAAAATGGAATCTGATATTGTAACAAAACAAGAGATAATGTCTGCTTTGATACAGACGTTTGAAAATTTGTTTAACAAGACAGATTTTGGTATTTATTCGGAAAGCCAAGATGGTAATGAAGCAGCTGAACATTTGAAAGTTCAATTTTCAAAATGGTTGAATCTATCGAAAGAGTTGTTGCCATACCGACAAAAAGCAATAAATGCAGTATCAGAAGATATCGATTTAGATGAGATTTTACCTACATTTGTAATAGAAAATAATGGAGATATTTCAAAGAATGTTTCAGGTGTCGAATTAGGAATCAAAGGGAAGAGGGTTGTTCGACAGATCACTGAGGCGAATAACGCTGAAAAGGACATCGGTGAGAAGAGATCAAAAATTGCCGAAGATCTTTATGGTAGCCCTGATACATATATGGATTTCGGCACTACAAATAATGAAGTACCGAAAACTGTAATAACAAAACAAAATCCACTCGAATCTAAGCCGTGGTTTAGGTTGGCTAAGGTTATCTATGTGCTTACCTTATCGCTTGGTCTATTGCTCTCATTCATTTTTATGGCTGAGGATGCTGATTCAGGTTTCTGGCTTTTTGTGGTTGTGATCGTGCTGTCTATAATTGTGCGTAAATCTTTCTATTATGTGACTTTGGGTAAAACTGATTGGAGAGATTAGTAGCCTTTATCTATAGGTATAATTAAATTTGGATACTGACCCCAAGATAAGTTGCTTATACAAAAAGAGCCCCGGAAACGAAGGCTCTTTTTGCTGAAAGGGGACTAACGGGAATCGAACTGATATAATTCAACAGTATGAAATACGAGAGTTTTGCCAATATCTCAGAGCGGAAAGAGAGGCTTAGGGATGGCCTAGGTCTTGTGCTGTGTACGAGGCAGAAGGATGCTGAGAACGCACCGCTTGATCAGCAGGTTGGTCTCGCTCACGAGATGCATTTACCCGCAGTTCAATTTGATCTGAGGAACAGAACGGACGAAGAGGTAATGTCCTCCCTTGATCGTTTAAAAAGCTTCCGCGAGCAGAATGCCGAAAGCTCAATTTCAATGCACGGTGAAACCCCGAAGATCGATCATTCGACTCTTGAGATATCAAACGGAGAGCGGATTAAAAAGGAACTTGAGCTTACGCGCTCCCTAGGCGGCGAATCTCACACAATTCATCCCCCGAATGTTTCGAGCGGCGTATTTGAACATGCCCCTGAAGAAGTCAGAAGAACTGTCGTTGAAAACTACGCGCGGCTTTTTACCCAAAGCCTCAAGGCATCAATCGATGACGGGACAGACTTTTCGATTGCCATTGAGAATATGCCTACGAAGGGGTCCGACGGTGCGTGGGGTCAGTCACCTGAGGAATTGGAACTGCTGATTTCTACAGTGTCTGAAGTGGTCTCGTCTGAACTGGGTATCGGCACCGAAGAGGTTCTTGAGCATGTCGGCATGACTTTTGACATTAACCACGCACTTCATGGCGTAGAAGATGAGAAAGCGGCCGATTTCATTCTGGGAGAGTGGTTTGCAAGACTCGGGAAGCATATCAGGGTAGTTCACGTATACATGCCTTCAGGCGAGACTGACAGCTTTGCTCACAAATATAAGAAGTCCATTGAGCTTGCCGCGCTCCACGCTCCTCACGGCAGGATTTTTCTAGAAAGCAAGAACGGAGCAGATTCTACTAGGCAAATATATGCTTCAGCTAAAGAGATTCGGATCTAGAGGGTATAACAAAAGACGGACAGTGACCCCTGAAAAACGACTTATACAAAACCACCTTGTAAATAAAGGGTGGTTTTGTTATGTGAGGACTAAAGAGAATTGAACTGATATAATCTAAAAATAGAAAGATTTCAACTTCTAGCTACTGTAAATATCTTATTAATCAAAGATGGAAAAATTATCCTTACTCGAAACATTTCCTCAAAATATGGTACCGAAGATAAAAGCTGCGATCGATAGCTATCTGGCAGGAAATATATTCTGAATTCGATTGGAAGTGTTGATCTAGGTTTGAGTATTTTCAGCAGGTACAACAAAATTCCTATACTTACCACCCTGGAAGGAATCATTTAGAATCCTCTACTTAATCCCTAGTAATTTTAAAATACTTGGCACAAGTGGATCTGCAGATGCCCCATATACCATGACGCCACCCAGAAGACCGATCAGCGAAATGGTAAGTAGACCAACTATAGCAAAAACCACAGAGAGCACTCGATTGGTAAGGGTACTTTCAAGAAAACGGAAGAGTCTTGGTAAACCCATGCTAGGAAACTTTCGTGTAATCCATGGATTCATGCGCGTAAGCAGTTCACCAAGGAGAAGTAGTCCGTATATCCAAGTTGAGGTAGCAGCAAATAATGAATGCATTTCAACAATCTGTCGATCTGGTTGAATAAGGTGTTCAGAAATTTCTCCTGTAGCGCTTGCCACTATTGCACCAAGTACACCAAAAACTAGTACAACGAGTTGCACTTCTCGCCACGCAAACCTCGGCACCAGACGTTCAAAGGGAAGTGTTTTCAAGAGAGAATACAAAAGCAGGAATGCTATAGGAAAATGAACAAATAACGGATGAATATTGTATGCCATACCCTTATTATACTATTTCTTTTTACGTTGTATAAAAATCGTCATGATCGTATTGGTGCATATCATCGCAACCGAATGGAATGTGGTAGCGATATTATATGTGTTTAATGAAAAAAGCGTCAGTATGTGTCGTGCGACATTCATTTCATAAAGAGTTGGTTTTTCGGTTTTGGGATGTTGCCATGTTTTACGAAGTGTCGGGATAAAGGCAACTATATCTATCAATACAACGATAATGACTGATATGGTTGGATCTTTTGTAATTACCCAAGGGATAAGTCCGAATAGGCAGATTAAAAGAAAATAGTTGTCTATTGTTCGAATGTGCCCAACTTTCCCCCTAAAAAGATGTTTGAGTGAGAACAGAAAAATAACAATCGTGAACCCTTCGGCGACACCTGTTGGAAGTGCTCCAATGCCTGCACCTTTTGCAAGTCCTCCAAAAAAAGTTGTCATGGAAACGATAGACCAGATGAACCACGTGTATGGATGTGGTTGAATTCGTCCTTTGAATACATCTTTGAGATATGAAGTGTTTCCGATAAATGCGAGGAGCGTGGCTATTATGGCGATAAAATCTTTCATTGGCTTATTCTAGCATTTTAAAACCTCTATTTTCATACCTCCAAATATTTCAAACGTCTAGTATAATGTAATCATACCTATAAACCACAAAAACATGCTCAGAAAATTCACAGACAATATTCAGCTTTCCGGTGGCATTATTACTATTATTTTGATAATCCTCGCTGTATCTTTTTTCGACCTAAGTTCACTCAAAGAAATGGTTGCGCGTGCTGGTGTTTGGGCACCTTTTGTAATCATCCTGGCAAAAGTTACAACGATTATTGTCGCCCCGCTTTCTGGTGCACCTATTTATCCTCTCGCTGGTGTCTTCTTTGGATTTCAAAAAGGTTTTCTATATGTGATTATTGGTGACTTTATTGGATATTCCTGTGCTTTTCTAATGAGTCGAACATTTGGGCGGCCGTTCATCGAACGTATGATTTCTCAAAATGAAAAAGGTTTGCTCTCTATGATTGTTGAACATGTGAGTACTACTAGAGGATTTCTACATATGTGCATGACCTGCTTTGCTTTACCGGAACTTATTTCCTATGGAACTGGTTTGAGTAAACTTCCGTATTGGAAGTTCATCTCTATTTTATGGCCCGCATCATCGATTGCTGCAGGCATGCTTGTATTTATTGGTTCATATATAGGCGATTCAAAATCCTCTCTCGTGGTTTCGACCATTGGCTTAACTCTTGCTGGTACAATCATGCTTTCTGGTATTTGGTTTTTTGTACAACATATTAAAAACAAACATAAGGTCTAAACTCAGACCCTACTCTTTGGAGTGATATACTTGTAGGTATATTATGGTTGCTACAAAATCACAGGGACGATCTGGTGAAAACGAAAGTACGATAGGTCCAATCGTTAAATTCATATTTTTTGTTTTGGTTCTTATGGGTGGTCCATATATTGTGGTACATTTTTTTAATATATACGAAGAAAAAGCTTCTGGGCTTGTCGAGCAAAAAGCCAACCAGATTGCAAAATTTTCAGAAGAAACGGGAAATGGTACTTCTTTCGATTTATCAAATAACGGAGAGGTGTTCACTAAAGAACAAAAAAACACAATCAGTCGTATTAAGAGTTTTATTTCTGGAGAATGGTACAGTGCGCAAGATGGACGGTATAAACTGTATATTGATGTAAATGGAGAATTTGCAGAATACTATGATGATAAAAAAGAAGGTTTTGGGACATGGAAAGTCTATCCACGTTCCGAAAGCTATCCATTTCAAGGTACATCAACTTTGGAGAGTAATGATATTCTTAAGACTCTATATCTTTTTGAAAAAATGCAGTACGAGTATGGTCATAAAGGTGAAATCTATACATACGAAATTCAATATCTTGATGAAGCTCGCATGACCTTAATGTACAGAGTAGGGAATGGTAAATCACTTGTATTTGTGAAAAAGTAGAATGAACTTTCTTTATCTCAATCACCTAAATAGCATCAACTCTTTCGCTGCTTATGTGATTGGATTAATTCGCAATGATCGGTTAACTGAAATCATGTATGCAATTACTGATATCGGTAGTCCGAATAGTATTGCTCTGTGCTGCTTAGTCCTCCTTATGTTCATGTGGCTTCATAAAAAGTACGATCATGCTACTCAGTTTATTTTAACACTTGGTACTGCGGGCTTGGTTACCATTCTTACAAAATTAATTATTCAATTACCGCGACCTGATTATGGACTTATAAAAGAGTACGGATATGGTTTCGCTAGTGGTCACACATTGATTGCTACTGTTTTCTTTTCACTTATTTTTTTCTCATATAAAGATCGTTTCAATTCCAAACTTGGACGTATGAGTTTTGGTGTTTTACTAATGGTTATTACCCTCATGATAGGGATAAGTCGTGTCTACCTAGGTGTACATTATCTAACCGATGTGATTGCAGGCTTTCTTATTGGCCTTATAATATCAGGTATTTCCGTGCTACTGTATATGAAACACCATGAACGTATTTGATGCACTAATTTTAGGAATAATCGAAGGTCTAACTGAGTTTTTACCTGTATCTTCAACAGGGCATATGATTCTTACTAGTCAGATTCTTGGTATTGCCGAGGATTCATTTACGAAAAGTTTTGAAATTATTATTCAGCTCGGGGCTATCCTAGCTGTTGTTCTTTTGTATCGAGACTTGATTTTTAAAGATATGAAGCTGATGTCAAAAGTGATTACTTCATTCGTTCCAACTGCTGTGATCGGTTTGGCTTTGTATTCTTTTGTAAAAAATTATTTGCTTGGCAATGTATTGATTGTAATTAGCTCACTCTTTTTCGGCGGAATTATTATTATTCTTTTTGAACGTAAGTATCGAAAGATAGAAATGGTGCAGGATACGACAGTCGAGCAAATAACGTACAAGCAGGCCATCGCCATTGGACTATTCCAAGCGATTGCTATTATTCCTGGTATTTCAAGATCTGCAGCCACTATAATAGGAGGGGAGATAGTTGGTCTGTCACGGAAGAATATTGTTGAATTTTCATTTCTCCTTGCTGTTCCTGTGATGTTATCTGCAACTTTGCTTGACCTGTATAAGCATCACGATATTTTCAGTGGTGAAAATTGGCAACTGCTTGGTATTGGGTTTATTATTGCATTTATCGTGGCAATTATTGCCATTAAGTCATTCTTGGCCTATGTACAGAAACACTCGTTTACTGCTTTCGGTATCTACCGAATGATACTGGCACTTATCTTTTTTGGTGCACTCTATTACTTTTAGCTATTTGTAAAATATGTGATATAACAGGAGCAATACATATATGGCTCTTATTCTTGATGGTAAAAAAATAAATACGGAAATTATGCACGATCTTAAAACAAAGATTGCTATTCGTGCAGAGGAGGGTTTTCTGAAGCCGTGCCTAGCTATTATTCAAATAGGAAATAATCGCGAAACAGAAAGTTATATTAATCATAAGAAAAAATTCGGCCACTCGGTTGGTGCAGAAGTGCGACATATTCATCTACCTGACACTATTGGTACTGAAGAAGTTCTCGAGGAAATTTCAAATCTCAATACCGATGATACGGTTCATGGGATTATTATTCAACTTCCTCTACCGAAACATATTGACCGCGAAGTACTTATCGAAGCTGTTTCGGCAAAAAAAGATGTCGACGGTCTAACCTCAACAAGCATCCGAGGCTTGTGGATCAACACGCCACCTTACTTTTTACCAGCGACCACAAGAGGCGTACTCACTATGCTTTCGTACTATGGAATCGAGGTTAAGAGTAAAAAAGTCGTTATTATTGGTCGTTCTACGCTTGTGGGTAAACCTACAGCTATGGCACTTATAAACAGTGGAGCAACTGTGACGGTCTGTCATTCGAATACTGAAAAATTGAACGAACAAACGCTAGAAGCGGATATTATTATCACAGCAACTGGTTCGAAATATCTTATTACACCGAGCATGGTTCGCGCAGGACAGGTAGTTGTCGATGTCGGTATTACTTTTCTAAAAGATGAAGCAGTGCAAAAACTATATGGCGATGTTGATTTTGGTCCGGTATCAGAAATTGTTGCAGCGATTTCTCCAGTTCCTGGTGGAGTAGGGCCGCTCACTGTGTGTTCACTTTTCCAAAACGTTTATGAGGCCTATGAAAATTCGTTGAAGAAAAACTAGAAAAAATTTCAATAACGACTAAAGAATAGCTAAATAAAACCGTCTGAATTTACTCTTAGTTCCTACGCTCAGTAATAGTTTGGAATAATCAGCGGCTTACAACTAAGTACGCCCTAAAATGGGCGTGTTATACTATGTCTATATTACTAACGGTATATTTAGCGCTTCGATAAAATAATAAATTAACCATTAACATATGAATCCAGAAAAATTTCATTTTAATTATACCCCTGAACAGCAAAACGCCTTTCTTAAAGGAGCTGGTGCAATTTGTCTAACAGTTCTTACACTACTTCTTATTGTAAAAACGATGACTGAAGTGAAGATCTTTGCAACTACTGATGCTAATAAGAACGGTATTCAGAATGTTATCTCTGTTTCAGGAAAATCTGAAATGGATGTGAAGCCGGATCTTACTGTACTAACGTTTTCTTCTGAAGGTACAGGAAAAACCGCTGAAGATGCTCAGGATAAATCTGCCGAAATGAACAACAAAGCGATTGCTTTTGTAAAAGAGAAGGGAATCAAAGAGGCGGATATTAAGACTGATTCATATAATACATATCCACGATATGAACAGTCTTACAAAAATTGCCCAGGTATAACTTCTGCGTCTGGAGTTTCTTCTGTTCGACCTGCGATTGAACCAGCGATCTATCCTCCATGTACATCAGGTTCAGTGATCACCGGTTACACGACGAATCAGTCGGTTACAGTGAAGATTCGAGATATCGATAAAAATCCAAAACTTGCCAGCGAAATAGTGGCAGGTCTCGGACAAATTGGTGTGACAGCCTCACTTCAAGGAAGTACAATCGACAATATTGAAGAGTACAAGAAAGTTGTACGAGATGAGGCTATTATCAAGGCTCGACGAGAGGCTGAGCGACTAGCGAAGGCACTTGGTGTAAAACTCGTGAAGATTACTTCGTTCAACGAAAATGGTATGGGTGGGTATCCATATGCTATGGACTATATTTCTGCTCGACCGGCAATGGCCGAAAAAGCTGCGATTGCACCTGAAATGCCAACTGGTACGAATAAAGTGACTTCAGAAGTTACTATTACCTACGAGATTCGTTAGTTTGGAGGGTTTCGTCACCTTGGACACCAAGGTTTACAAGGGTTGACAAAACCAGCCTGAAGGCTACAATAGTGGCATATATAAAAGCACCCGAAAGGGTGTTTTTAAATACAAAAATCTTAATAAGCTAACACCAAATATATGGCTTTAAAACAATACATTCAAGAAACAAGAGCAGAAATGAACCACGTAACATGGGCTACTCGAAAGCAAGCACTTATGTACTCACTCCTTGTTGTTGGTATTTCAGTTTTTGTAGCAATTTATCTCGGCCTTCTCGATTCAGTCTTTGGTGCAGGTCTCAAGATGATTATTCCGTCATTAAACTAAGGAACATTAGAAATTATTAATTTAAAATAAAACGCAATGGCAAAACAAGTAGAAGGTCAGAGAAATTGGTACGCAATTCACACATATGCTGGATACGAAAACGCGGTGCTTCGAAACTTGAAGCAGCGAATTGAATCTCTTGGTATGGAAGATAAAATTTTTAATGTAATCGTGCCAACAGAAAAGAAGATCAAAATCAAAGCAGGTAAGCGAGTCGAAGAAGAAGAGAAAATCTATCCTGGTTACGTTCTTGTAGACATGATTGTAACTGATGATTCATGGTACGTAGTACGAAACACTCCTCGAGTAACTGGTTTCGTTGGTTCAGGAACTGTGCCTGTGCCTCTCGAAAAGGCTGAAGTTGATACGCTCTTCAAGCGAATGAGTACTGACAACATCAAACATACGATTGATCTCGGAGAGGGTGATCTCATCAGCATTACTGACGGTCCATTTAAGGATCTCGAAGGTAAGGTTTCTGAAGTTGATCATGATCGAGGAAAGGTTAAGGTCCTTGTATCAATGTTCGGTCGAGAAACTCCGGTTGAACTCGACTTCTTGCAAGTTAAAAGAGTTTAAGGTACTCTAACCAAGTTAAAAATTAATATATCAAGGCCTGGAATAAGGGTCCTTATAACAAAATCAAATGGCTAAAAAAATAATCAAGAAGCTGAAATTGCAGATTCCTGCAGGAAAAGCTAATCCAGCTCCACCTATTGGTCCAGCACTCGGTCAGGCGGGTATTCCGATCGGTGATTTCGTAAAGAAGTTCAACGACGCGACAATCTCTATGATGGGTGACGTTATCCCAACAGTGATCAGTGTCTATGAAGACCGATCATACGACTTTATCCTTAAGACTCCTCCAGCTGCCAACCTCATCAAAAAGGCTATCAATGTAGAGTCAGGATCAGGTACTCCAAATACAAAGAAGGCCGGAAAGATCTCACGGGCTCAGGTTCGAGAAATCGCAGAGCGAAAAATGCCAGATATGAACGCAAAGGACATTGAAGGTGCAATGCGAATGATCGAAGGAACTTGTAAATCTCTCGGTATCGAAGTAGTAGGGTAAAAACTCAGATTCATAAAATAAAAAGTCGCGACGAAAGTTGCGATTTTTTATTGCATGGATATTTTCTTGCTAGAAAATTCCTTGAATTCGCCCCAGTCGCACTTAGTAGTGACGTGTATTTTTGTTTTATTCCTTTTCCTTAGAGAATTTTATGCGTAGCATACATGTTTTTGAATATGCTTTTTAATTCTTCCCTGTACTTCCAAATGCACCATCACCTCTTTCTGAATCACTGAGTGTGTCCGTTTCAATAATTTGCACTGTTTCAACTGGCATAATAAGCATCTGAATGATCTTTTGCCCAGCTTCAAGAATTTGAGTCTGACCTGACTGATTGATGAGTCCTGCGTGAATCTCACCTCGATATCCGGAGTCAATAACATTTCCAAAAGTTTTGAGGCCGTATTTATGGGAGAGGCTGCTTTTGTCAAACATCAATCCTACATAACCATCTGGAATCTCAATAGCGATACCGAGTGGAATGGTTTTTCGATCACCGGCATTCATAACCACTTGTTCAGGAACATAGAGATCAAATCCTGCATCACCTTTGTGGGCATAGCTCGGAATCTTTGCATTCGGATGAATCTTTTTTATTTTGAGAGTAAGTTGGGGCATAGTTTTGTATTTAGGTTCTACATTGGATTTTTTGCATTATTTTGCGAGTGGTTATTTCATATTCGCGTATTGCTCAACATTTTTATCTAAGATCTCCAGTTTCACTTTTGCCTCCTTGAATACTCTCTTTGACTGTACAGAGGCATGATAGTCCTTAGCGGCGACGACTCGAATAATACCTGCGTTAATGATAAGTTTAGCGCATACATAGCACGGCGTCATCTTACAGTATAGGGTTGCACCTTGAAGGGAGATACCTACTCGAGCCGCTTGGATCATAGCGTTTTGCTCAGCGTGGACAGTCCGAATGCAGTGCATAGTCTCTGTACCATCAGCATGAGTAACTTTGTGCATCTCGTGTCCGACTTCATCGCAATGGGGAAGTCCCATCGGAGAGCCGACATATCCCGTTGTGAGAATTTGCTTATCCTTTACGATTACACAGCCTGACTTTCCTCGATCACATGTTCCTCGGCTACCTACCACTTCTGCAAGCGACATAAAATATTCATCCCAACTTGGACGGCTTTTGGTGAGTGGAGCTTTTGCAGAAACTTTTGCTTTTTTAGAATTTTTTGAGGGAGTTTTCATAGGTTTTGTATATATTGGTTTGCGTATGTGTGTCGGATTTATGCGTACTGGAACTATATATTATTTGCTAATACTTTATATTCAAGAAAAATAGTACCTTGTTCAGTTTTTTCCATCAAGACTA
>CAYXQC010000001.1:0-151628 GCA_964467385.1 uncultured Candidatus Saccharibacteria bacterium | reverse complement strand
GCTGGGGGACAGGGACTCGAACCCCGATACGCGACACCAAAAATCGCAGTCCTACCATTAGACGATCCCCCAATATGTTTCTCAAGAGATATAACTCATCTTGTCTTTTACAACAGAATCTATCCCCTGCGCCCACCCTTCAAGCTGCCTTACAAGTGTCGAGCTAGCCACTACTTTAACCCGAATCAGGCCGTTATACAAGATTCCTGTATTCTTTCTATTGGTTTTAATTTTATGTTTTTTAAATCTTACCTTTTGAAGTCGATCCACTGAAATACAGAGTTCGCTTGACCAATATCTCTGAACCTCATCGACTCTGTGTCTGTTATTTTCATGAATATATATTTCAAATTTGATTCCTGCGAATGGTATCTTTTGTACAGATGTTAACCAATATACAAACATGCGAATCATTCGTGGGTCCATATTTGCAAAATCAATAGACGCCGACTTACCACCTACTCTTTCCTTCGCCCCTTCTGCCCAATATGCCATGGTTGCCAAAAGCCATATTTCTCTATCGGTTAAATTACCAATTTGTTCACGTGACGTATCATAAATTTCATTGCGCTTATCTACCGCCATTTCATGTCGAACACGAGCAGCTTTCTTTTGACCATTTATTCGTTTCTCTGTTATTGTTTGCTTTTGCTTCATCGAAAGTCCAACCTCACGAAGCCATAAAGATAATGTCGATTTGGCTACAGGTACCACGGCAAGAATTTCGTTATAGGTACATCCTTTTTTGCGCATTTCAATCGCAAGTTCCTTGGTAGACTTAGAGTGTCGAGCGCCACAATTTGTAGGTAGGCGAAGTGGCGCAGAACCAGATGGATTTGAATTTTGCGATTGCACAGCAAAACCATCTTTTAGGTGGTTATATGTATCAACATTTTGCTGAATATTTTCTACCCCAAACTTATACAACGTATCGATTCTACTCATACGCAATTTATATCACCCACGTATTAAATTTTTCATAAAAATCTCATCAAAACTTGTGTAAAACTCACAGAGCCTTATATATCAACCTAAATTATGACAGGTTTTTTAGAAAAATAAATTGACAACTCTTGCGTAAATAATCAGTACAAAATTTCGAAAAATTTCTAGTAAAAACACCAGCGAATATATCGCCAGTGCGACGCAAAACCCACCCTACCCCCTCATCCCAATCACCACTTCAAGTGGCAAAGTTGCAGTATATGCTTTGCCAATCATATGATAAACACTAAGCACATTTCTAAGTGTCTCCGCGGTTTGTTTTCCATTTACTTGCTTTGCAAGTTCGTCACACACTTTCACATCTTCAGCGGAAATATCACTAGCGAGTGCACTAGCCGTCTTTTCTGAAACAGTTTTCATAAGCACATATCGAAGTCGAGTCATAGCAAGTTCAGCGAACACTTTGATATCGAGATTTTGCTCCTGCGCTCCTGCAAGTGCTGCAAAAGCCATTACCTGATCTTTGAGAAGAAGACCTTTTACAAATTCTGTCACCAGTTCACCACGTGGCGCACCAGTGATCTTTTCAACTTCAGCCAGAGTGATGGCACCATTTGTACCATTCCCATCACTACTGTCACCACCTTTGAAACTCAAAACTTTTTGTAATGTACTCAAAGTGTCACGAAATGATCCATCACCAAGAAGTGCCACAAGTTCTGCAGCTGAAGATTCGATCTTCACACCTTCTTTTTCACACACATTTTGTACAACTTTTTTCAAAATCTCAGTCGTTGGTTTTTTGAAATTATAAACCTCACATCGAGAAACAATTGTGTCAGGCAATTTTTCAGTTTCAGTTGTAGCAAGTATAAAGATGACGTGCTTCGGTGGTTCTTCGAGAGTTTTAAGAAAAGCATTGAACGCCGCTTTTGAAAGCATGTGGACTTCGTCCAAAATGTAAACTTTGTATTTCGATTCGAGCGGCACGGTATATACCGCTTCAGTTAATTCACGAATATCATCAACACTCGTATTTGAAGCTGCATCGATTTCATAAAGATCATTCGAAGTCGTTCCAAGTGCTCGCGCAAATATTCGTGCAATCGAAGTCTTGCCAGTTCCTCGCGTTCCGCAAAAAAGATAGGCATGTCCGATAGTGCTGTTTTTCAAAGACTCCTTGAGAACACTGACCACATGATCCTGCCCTATCACATCAGCAAAAGCCTGTGGACGGTATTTTCGATAGAGAGAGATGTGTGGCTGAGTTTGTGATGTGGACATGTATATGGTGTGTTTTTTGCGTAAATTTTCTGTAAATTTTGATATGAATTTCCACTCAATTATATATAAAGTTCACTTAGTTTGCCAGATTTGCTAAAAAACGCCGATGGGAAATAAAATTTGTTGAAATTAGATAAAAAACTAAAATTCCTAAAATAAAACTGCCCACATCAAGACGCAGTTTTCTTTGACCGTCTAGTGACCAGTTCTGATTACGAGGCGTAAGCCTGTTGGTATGACCCGAAGGCCAGGAACTCAGATACATAAGTGACAAGACAAGATAAACTACTTACTTGATGTGGGCATACAGTGCAACTGTTGCGCGGTCAGGTGGCAAGACTCTTGTGGGAGGAGCGACCATTGTTCGCGGGGTAGGCACTGTGTTGTTTCAAAAGAACAGGAAACCTGGACAGGTTTCTTTTTGTCGATGTTGTTGTGGCAAGTCGCGGCGATCCTTCTCATAAAAGGTGCGGCTTCTTGTTACATAAAACTGTACGCCTTTTATGATTATGCGTAAATATTTACATAAATGTAATGATGTATCCTAATGTATAAATCATTTAGATTATCATTGTCTGTTATATATGTAGTGGACAATCTTACGAGACCTTGGTATTCTTTATATGTCAAGTAAGTTTCCTTGAAAATTAAACCCCAGAAATTCTCAACTCCAACCAACCCTTCCAACCATGAAGATCATAAGAGGTAAACAAGTCAGTTTATCAAGGTTTCTCGAATTGACCCTCGAAGACCCTCATCACTGCGTAGCCTTTGTGCAAAACAGTGATACCGAGAGCATCACGAATCCAACTCTTTATTTTGGGAACAATGGTGTCAAGTTGGCACCATACCAAAAAAATCCTGATTGGACCCTGGTGCTCTACCGTCTGGATAATTTCTTCAAATGGCCACAATTGTTTTTGAAGAAACCATTCCGGCAATGGATGAACCATTCGTTGAAGACACTCGCAATACTCTCATCGAACAGTACTTGTGCTGAGGTGGAGTGGATTGATGAAGACTTTCATCGAGTCCTCGAATCCATGATCCGCCAAGGTGCAGTGTTCAATGTACATCGTGCCAGCGACGGTGCGAGATACGACTTTGAGCTCGAGTGGAATCAGGCTCGTCAGAAATGGCAAGCCGCTGACCCCTTTGAGAAAAAGCAGACAATGTCACGACGAATGCCACATTTCGTCTGAATCCATTCAAACGTTGTTCCATCATTCGCTTGGATATTTCACGGAATCCATCCCCGACTAAATCCAAACAGCGCCAGACTTACAATCTAGCGCTGTTGTTTTTTGTTTATTTTATTTTGCGAAATTTTTAAAAAAAATTTTATGTATTGTTTAAAAAAAGAAAAGACCTCGCAAAAAATCCTTATTTTTAAGCATTAATTTAGACTATTCAAGAAATTTACCAGCTATCCCCTTCACTGCCTCAGCATTTTCAGCTTTTTCCATAAGTTCTGTTCGAAGCTCTTTCGCACCATCAAAACCGTTTACATACGCTTTATAGTGCTTCTTCATAATGGCGAAACTTTTAATATCACCGAGTCTCTTCTCGTATTCTTTAGTGTGTTCACACATTACTTCTAGTTTTTCCTGCACGCTTGGCTCATACGCTGTATATGTTTCGATTGCATCCGCATTTGCCTCATGAACATTTTTAAATAACCAAGGATTTCCAAAAATCGCACGACCGAGCATTGCCCCATCAACATTATTTGCAGTGCATTTTTCATACGCATCACGAATTGAAAGCACATCACCATTTCCAAATATTAAAGTCTTATCTTCGCCTTCTTTTTTTGCAAAATATTCATCACGAATTTCTACCGCTCGTTTTACCCTCTCCCATCGCGCCGGAACTTTTGACATTTCTTTTCGAGTTCGAGCATGTAAAGTGATCACGGCTGGTTCAGCATCAAGGAGAGCTGGTAACCAAGTTTCAAGTTCATCTTTATTGTAGCCAAGTCGAGTTTTCACAGTGACAGGAATCGGTGTTCCATCTGGCCGAATTGCACCCTCTTTTGCAGCGCGGATTATTTCTTGAGCTTTCGCAGGATTTTTAATCATGGCACTTCCACAACCTTGTCGTTCAATCCCCTTGTCCGGACAACCCATATTAATATCCACTCCATCGAAGCCAAGTGCTGCCACAAGTTTGCAAGCTTCACGCATATATTCAGGATGTGAACTGAAAAGTTGAGCAACGATTGGATGCTCGTTTACAACTTCGCCATTTTTGCCGGAATCTGCAACTGTCGCATCAGCACTATCGACAACATTAAAAAGCAGATCTCGCATCAGTTTTGCTTTACCTTCAGGAGTGGCACGGATAAGACCATCAGCCGACACAAACTCAGTCCAAGTCACATCCGGCTTGCCGTATTTATTGATCATTTTTCGAAACGCACAATCTGTCACATCTGCCATCGGCGCCAACACATAAAGAGGCCTCTTTTCGCGCTTCGCTTTTTCGTGAATTTCTTTCCAGAATCCGAGATAAACCATTACGGCAGTTTATGCTAAGAGGACTTTAGATTCAAGTCTACAGGACACTTATCCACAACTTTAGAATTATGCTACAATGTCGCTTGTCATTTTTTAATAAAAATTTATAAAAAATTCAGCACATTTATGGCAGCTAAACCTTCAGTAAAAAACGTAAAAACAGCATCAGTAAAAAAATCAGCACTTTCAGTATTACCAAAAAATGCTCTTCCAAAAATCAAAGCCATTGTTGGACGAGAAATTCTCGACTCACGAGGAAACCCTACGGTTGAAGTAGATGTTACACTCGCGGACGGATCATTCGGCCGAGCAGCAGTTCCATCAGGAGCATCAACTGGCTCATACGAAGCGATCGAACTTCGAGATGGTGACAAGAAACGATATGGAGGAAAAGGTGTCCTCAAAGCCGTAAACAACGTAAATACAGCGCTCCGAAAAGCACTTGTTGGAAAACAATTTAATCAGGAAACTCTCGATGCTCGAATGATCGAACTCGACGGAACTCACAACAAGGGAGTTTTAGGTGCAAATGCCATTCTTGGTATTTCACTTGCATTCGCACACGCTGGCGCAAAGTCACAGAAGAAACCTCTCTATAAATACTTTGCTGACATCGCAAAGACTGGCAAGCCAATGTCTCTCCCACTTCCAATGATGAACATTTTGAACGGAGGGAAGCACGCTGAAAAATCTACTGACCTTCAGGAATTCATGGTAATGCCTGTTGGTGCAAAGAGTTGGGCGCAGGCACTCCAGATGGGTGCAGAAGTATTCCATGCATTAAAGAAAATTCTTCATGATAAGGGACTTGGAACAACTACAGGTGACGAAGGTGGATATGCTCCATCACTTGGTAACAATGAAAACGCTCTCAAGGTAATTCTCGAAGCTATCGAAAAAGCTGGATACAAGCCTGGAAAAGACATTGCGATTGCAATCGATGCTGCTTCAACTGAACTCTATAAAGCAGGTGCAGACAGTGTTGCTGGTGAAAGTAAAAATGGTACATATGAACTTACAAGCGAAGGACGAACATTGAGTACGCCGGAAATGGTTAAGTTCTATGAAGAATGGCTTACTAAGTACCCTATCGTCTCTATTGAAGACGGATTTTCAGAAGACGATTGGGCTGGATATGAACAACTTACAAAATCATCTGGAAAGAAAGTTCAGATCGTTGGCGATGACCTTTTTGTAACAAACATTGATCGACTTAAGACTGGTATCGTACGAAAAGCCGGTAACTCTATTCTTATCAAGCTCAACCAAATTGGATCTGTAACTGAAACTATTGCCGCTATCAAAATGGCACATGCTGCAAAAATGACAGCCGTTGTTTCTCACCGATCTGGCGAAACTGAAGACACTACGATCTCACATTTTGTAGTAGGACTTGGGTGTGGTCAGATCAAGACGGGTTCACTTTGCCGAACTGATCGAGTTGCTAAATACAACGAACTTCTCCGAATCGAAGAACAGCTTGGAAAGAAAGCAGTGTTTGCTGGTCGCGGAGCTTTTAAAGCGTAAGATGTGTTTAGGAGCAAGTCTTAGTGTGAAAATTTGAGATAATTTTGAACGAAACTTCATCGTCTCTAAATTTGGAAAAATACCGCGCAGAAATGTGTGGTGTTTTTTGTTTGATATACTAGCTTGGATATGAGCGAACACGAAAAAGGAGAGAAAAAGAAATCGCGAGATATATTCGGAATTATTGGCGATAGTCTTCATGATAAATTTGAACACCAGAGAGGATTAGCTTATCAATTATGGCCAGTCTACACTACCATTGCTGTACTAGGATATATTTTCTATCTTATTTTTTTCTAAAATGCTTAATTACAAAATGCGAGTGAAAATCAATTCTTTTGGTTGATATTTCTTTGTTATACATAAATCCTATTTATAAAATTAAAAACTACGAGGTTGCCAATCTCGTAGTTTTGAACCTGATGCATATACTTTCACCGAAGTGCTGTTAGTGAATCAGCTCACGATGTAAACGCCTCAAGGTCTGATTGGAGACTAAACTGGAGCTCCTCCCGATAGGCTGTGAAGCGAATCAATCGCCACTCTTTGCCGCAGAAAATATACTGGTTTGACCTTTCCGGATCTTTGCAGTTGATTCTCAAGCGGTCCACTAATCTGAGGCAATGTGATCGTGAGCCGACAAAGATGATCTTACTCTTCTTTGTATGTTCTGGCATACATCGAGTGAAAAATTCAGCTGATTCTTCTGGTGAACATTCAATCGAATCAAAATCTTTGCAGTTGTAATATGCTGCATTGCCAAGATCAGACACTGAATCGCGTACAGGCAGTCTACCCACAAGCAACGCAGTCGCCGCTTCGCAGGACTTAGTGGTGAAGACATCAAAATCATTGTAAAGCTCACTGTCTTCGGAACGTCTCCTGAATCTTTCACCCAACGCGAAACCCACATCTTTGATGGACAAGATTCCACCCTGAGTTAAAGTGCCGTAATCTGCGTGCAAATCCGTTGATTTGATAATGCAGAAATAGATACTGGAGACAGCGGGTGGCACAACAAAAGAAGGATTTACTGGCATAATTTCGAAAAATAAGTTTCAAAGATCACAAGACAGATTGTCATGTGCATCCGGACTAGATACTACTCTTTTTCCAAATCTTGTAAATCCTGTATAATCTTCCGCATATTATTCACAAAAAAGTCGCACATTTCTCGTCGCGCACAAATCCTACGCAAATCATGCAAAACGACACAACTATTGATCCAAAAAACAAACAAGCTGTACTCATCGTTCTCGACGGTTGGGGCTATCGAGAAGACCCTAAAGACAACGCAGTTCTAGCAGCCAAAAAGCCGGTTTTTGATAAAGCTTGGACGACATACCCTACTACTTTGATCGAAGCAAGTGGTTTGGCGGTTGGACTTCCTGAGGGTCAGATGGGAAATAGCGAAATCGGTCACACAACTATTGGTGCCGGCAAAGCAATCGATACGGATCTTGTGAGAATCAAAAAAGCCATCACTACTGGCGATTATGATAACAATCCAGCATTCACAAAACTTTTCAAACATGTACTCGACAATAACTCTACGCTTCATGTACAAGGTTTGATAGGTGAAGGTGGAGTACATAGTCATTCTGATCACCTCTTTGCGTTTATAAAAGCTGCAAAAAAAGCTGGTATCAAAAAAGTTGCTATTCATGTATTCACCGACGGACGAGATACAGCTCCACAAAGTGCCGCAACATATCTCGCAGATCTAGAAAAACTTCTTGAAGAAGTAAACGACGAAACACACATGAGTTTTGTTGCCACGGTTTCTGGAAGATTTTTTGCAATGGATAGAGACAATAACTGGGATCGACTCTCGAAGGTTGAGCAGGCACTTTTTGAAGCGAAAGGCCACGTATGCAAGATCAAGCCTTCAGAATTTTTGCGTCAGCTTTACAAAGATGGAAAAGTCGATGAACATCTAGAACCAATGGTTTGCCCTGCTGCCGATGGTACGAGCTGTACGATTTCTGATAATGATGGGATTTTCTTTTTCAATTTCCGAGCTGATCGTGCACGAATGCTTTCATCAAAAATTCTTGAACGAATTCACACAGAAGATGCAGATAAACTTAACAATGTATGCTTTGTAACACTTACCTCGTACGGTTCAGAATATAGCGAAGAATCTGGCTGTATTATCGCCTTCCCTCCTGCTCTTATTGAAACAACCTTAGCAAAAGAACTTTCAGCACATGGATTCACGCAAGCTCACATTGCTGAGACAGAAAAATTTCCACATGCTACATATTTCTTAAATGGCGGAGTTGAAAAACCTTATGATGGAGAAAAACATATCCTACTCGCTAGCCGAAAAGATGTGAAAACTCACGACGAAGCTCCTGAGATGCGGGCTGAGGCAATTGCTGATAAGGCTATCGAAGAAATTAATGCCGGCACAAACTTTATTTTTATCAACTTTGCAAATCCTGATATGGTTGGTCACACTGCCAATGTCCCAGCGATAGTCACAGCGATCGAAACTGTCGATACCCAACTCGGCCGAGTACTCGAAGCTTTGAAAGCACGAGGAGGTGTTGCATTTGTAACAGCCGATCATGGAAATGCAGAAGTGAATATCGACCAAACAACTGGTGAAAAACACACAGCACATACTATCAATCCAGTGCCGGTTATTTTCACTTCAACTGATGCAGGTTTTGAGGCAAAGCTACGAACAGGCGGGACACTCGCAGATATAACACCAACAATGCTCAAATATTTCGACATTGAAAAACCAAAGACAATGAGCGGAGAGGCTTTGTACTAAGGTCTTAAATTGAACTAAGTAAGTGGATTGGCTTTTATTTCGGATTCCAGCCGTTTGATTTCTATTTCATATTTGACGTTTTCAGACTTACCTCGTTCCACCTCTGCCACTTCATGCATACGTTTTTGGTCCATCGCTTGAATGAGTCGTTTTTTGTTGTCTATTTCTTTTTGTACATGCGCAATTTCTGCACGCATTTTGTTAGCATCACCTTGGCCTTTTGATTCTTGACCCTCAAGTTGTTTAATCTGAAGTGCCAATTTCTGAAGTTGCTGCATAGCATCAGTAATATGTTTTTTGTAATCATCAGCTTTTTGCTGCAATGTTCTAATTTGCGCTTCAATATTTTTCAATAGACGCTCGTCTTCACTTAATTCTTTCTTCTCTTCGGCTTCGTGCTTTTTGGCGTCAAGGATTTGAGTACCGGTATCTCCCGTCTGTCGCTTTGCAAGATGATCTTTATTTTCGAGCTGATTTAGAGTTATCTCTACCTCATGTAAGTCATGAATTTCCTTATTTACAGAAGCGATAAGGCGGCGAGCCTCTACCTCATGGTGAGAGATGGACGTTTTATTGAGCTCATATTTTCGCTGTACATCATTCAGAAGTTGCTTTGCACGTTCACGAGCTTGTCGCTTTTGCTCTTTAATAGCCGCTTCGGCACGCAACTGTTCAGATGCAGCCGCATCAAATCCAAGTGCCTGCTTGTGGCTACTAAAACTTCCACCTTGTGTATAACCATATGTCATATCACTAGTATATCAAAAGTTACAGTTGAATTATTGAGAATAAACGATACATGTGCAACGTTAGTATCTCCGATTGAATGATTTTCGATCTTAAAGCTTTTAAGTTTATATTTTGGATAAAATTTAAGAATACGTTCAGTGGAGCTAGCGATGTGCTGGACATTGGCTCCTAAAATATCCTTATCCAGTGAAAATCTTGTTATTTCATATGCATAAAATGTGATTTCATTTCTCTGAATTTTACCTTGATACCACTCATAGCTCTCTGCCAATACTATATATGTTTTGATAAATCCAAATATTACAATTGTAAAAAGTGCAATATACAAAAGTAGTTCTAGCAATGTAAATCCTTTATCTTTATTGTTTAGCATTTTCAAAAAGTTAAAATTCCAACTGCATAGGTGCCATCACGAAATGTTATATATAATTTTCCAAAATCATACCGTGCTGCACTGATACGACTTGGCAAATCAATTGCGCGAACGAAAGTAAATGTGTCCTTGTGTGTAACAGAATCTTTTGTTGAAAATATTTGCAGTTCTTTATTTGCGTCAGCAGTAAATACAAAAATATACGGTTCACAAACAAGTATTTCATCTATACTCCAACCGATCCGAGTTGACGCAAGCTCTTCAAATGAATCCTGTATAGTCAAATCTGGAGTACCGTTTCGACCATATGCATAGCTATATTTCATTAATTCTTCTCCACCCTTCGTCCGACCAATATATAGTCCTGATCCGACACCTTGGAGGAGTTTTCCATTCCCAGACCCTCCAGGAATATCCAGCGTATTGATTTTAGGTAAAACTGAAGTTGAACTTGAATTCGAATTCAACAAACTCAGATCATATACTTCAATTTCAGGGTCACGCGGTCCAGCAACAATGAGTGTCGTACTTGAAACAAATAAATCATTGATTCCATAGTTTGTTTCGATGGTACCAATTTGCATGTTATTTATTTCATCAAATATTTGAATCTCAGGTAATACACTTTTTTCTGTACCTATGAATATTTTTCCGCCATGTTGTGCAAATACTTTTGTGATTGGATTCGTTGTACTGTTTGATCCTGGAATCGTAAATGTCTTTTGAATACCTAAATCTCGAAGGGATAATACGCCGAGTTGATTTTTCACACCGGTGTTTTGATAGAAAATTTCGGCACCGAACTGATCCATCGAGGAGATGCCTGGGCCAGTGTCTTTGGTTCCCTGTAGATTGATTAACTCTGAGTGATTTTGAAACAGCGATCCAGTCTCATACATATATATGTCTGGTTCGGTTGTACTAGAAGAATTTGTTGAGATATAAACGTTCTCACCATTTATAGCAATCCCTGTCGCTATGGTTGTTGAACTCATATGTAGATTACTCAGTGTAAATAAAACAGGAGTAGTATTCACCTGGTCGATCTGAGATTTGGTCGGACAAATAGCATAGCTAGCCATCGAGTGCTTAAATGTTTGATACGTTGAATCATGTAGTAACCTACTGACTCTTCCGATTTTTGGCGAAGTTTTATAAATAGTTCCACCATCAGTAAACTGACGAGAATATGGAGACTTAATACTCTCCATATCTAAAGAAAGCACATCTGTGTAATTTACAAAAATAGTTTGTAGGAGCTGTACGATTGGCAGTATGATAGATGCAATTATTCCCACGGAAATAAGTATCTCAAAAAGTCCAAAACCGCGACATAAGTAACCCAAACTTTTATATGAATTTTTGCGTAAATTCTTTAACATATTTTGCTTAGTTAAATATTTATCGAGTATTTATGTGTTCAATGAGCGAATACATTGGCCCGATTACCGCAAGAGCAATAATGAGCACTACAAATGCCGAAGCTCCGAGCGCGAGCGGCTCAGAGACCCTCATGATAAGTTCAATCATTTCTTTATTTTTTTCTTTGTAATACAGTGCAAGATCACCAAATGCCTTTGGAAGTGTTGCCGTCCTCTCACCGACTGTTAATAGGTCGAACCATTCTGAATCAAAGAGTAGGCTTTTTTGAAATAGACCAGGTACAGATTGGCCCATTTCTAGATTTGTCACAATGTCAGCCAATTCGACCTTAAATGGTAAAGATTTTATTGTGCCACGCATAGTTGTTATTGATTCTATAAGTGTTTTTCTATTATTCATAAGTATGTAGACCGCAGAGGAGATCTGATCGTAAATCTTGTATTTTATAAGTCTTCCGTAAATTGGCACCGATAAAATAGCTCGGTGCACAGCGTATCTAAAATTTTCTTTTCGGTTATACAAGATGACACAAGAGATGATTATCAAACTTAATATAGTTAGTATTTGCCACATATTTTTAAGAAGAAAATTTGAAGAGAACAGAAGAACACGAGCTGTTACTGGTAATTGAATATTCATCGAACTAAACATTGGAGTAATCTTCGGAAAGACGACCGTAAGCAAGAAGAATATCATGCCACCAGAAGCTAAAATCATACCAACTGGGTACAATAGAATACCGAAAAGTGAAGCAGCGAGCTTAAGTCGATCCTTTATGTTTCTCCCAATTGTTGTAAATGTTTCTGCTAAATTTCCAGAAAATTCTGCTGATGCAAAAATGGACCATTCAACAGAATCAAAAAGCTTTAGATCTCTAAGTGGTATACATGAATCTCGCAAGGTCTTGCCGCTTTGAATATCAATACGAATATTCTGCCAAATCTTTCTTAGCTTTTTATGGCGGATTCTTTTAATAACCAATTCCAAAGAAGTATCTAGATCAATTCCAGAATATAGATACATTGAAATATATTTGCAGATTTCCTGTTGTTCTTTGATCATGGGTTTTGTTCTATTTGTTCGGCTTCTATTGCTGATTCGATTGTATTTGACCGTATCGATTGATGTGCATGGACATATTCAGCCATCGCATCTTCTAAAAGGTACGCTCCGTGCTTCTTCAAAGATTTGCGTATGTATTCTGGAAAGGAATTTTGAAATAAATCGATCTTGAACATTCCTTCGACCGGAATAACTTCAAAAACTCCAGTACGTTTTAGTTTTGTCTCTGTTGCTTTTATGAGCCGTTGACTGATTATGAGGATAAGTGAATGAAGCATTTCCCTACTTACACCAAGATCTGAAAGCCGACCATGTACACTGGCGGAGTCCTCCGCATGCACCGTTGCAATCACTAAATGTCCAGTGACTGAAGCTTGGAATGCTAGCCGAGCAGTTTCTGGATCACGTATTTCACCTACCACAATCACATCTGGATCTTGTCTTAGAATTGCACGCAGTGCATCAGCAAAACCAAAACCTGACATCGAAGATACTTGCACCTGCCGAATATCTTGCATAACATACTCAATTGGATCCTCGATTGTGATTATATTTTTCTGAAGCTTACGTAAAGATTCGATCAAAGTATAGATAGTGGTTGTTTTACCTGAACCTGTCGGACCAACTACAAGGATTATCCCTTGATCATCTTTGAGTTTTGACTGAACGATTTCGCTTTGAGCCTGAAGAAGACCGAGTGATTTAAGTGTACCCGTTCTCTGAAATTCTGGACGAAGAATTCGAATTACAATATTTTCACCATAGAAAGTCGGCAGAATCGAGACTCGTAGATCAATCTTCTCCTCAACATGCCCGTTCATATACCTAAACTCAAATCGGCCATCTTGGCTACGGTCATGAATATCACTTCGAAGTTTCGCTAAGACTTTAATGCGACCAAGAAGATCTGAGTACTCTGAGAGATCATGTATTTCATGCAACACAAAAACACCTTGGACCCGAAGATGAATTGTAAATTCACTCGACCGAGGATCGACATGAACATCACTCGCGTACACCGAGCAGGCATGTTCAAGTAAGTGATTCACATGCTCGATAGCACTTTTTTGTATTGTTTTATCTCCCACTCGGACAGATTAGCAGATCAACATTAAGACAGACTCAAGAAAAGATAAATTTTGTACGTTTGATAGAATACGCAAGAGCTGGAGTGCCAAGTTTTTTTCCAATTTTTTCCGCCAATACTCTCATGTATGTACCAGATGAACACTGACAAGTTATTTTTAATACCTTAAAATTGCATCCTAGGTTCTTTTGCTGAAATATTTTCCAACTTTCTGCTATTTCTTTAAATCTAAAATCTCCGTGAACTTTTTCTAAAGCTTCTTGAACTTTTTTTGAGACTTCTTTGATAGAAATTTCATATACATCATGCAACTCAATGTTATAAATTTCTATATTTTTCTTAGGAATTTCGATTTCGCCGATTCTGCCTTCATTTTTCCACTGAAAAAGTGGTTTTCCTTGAACTGTTTTTGATGAATACACTGGATATTCAAATAAATGTTTACCTTTAAATGACTGAACTATTTCTTTTATTTTTTCTTCTGCAAAATTTTCACCTTCTTTAATCTCATTTTCTAAAACTCCAAAAATATCTCCACTATCTGTTTTCAAACCAAGTAACACTTCAATTTCATATTCTTTATTGAGACCGAGATACTGGTCTTTGTTTTTTGTCTCATCACCAATCAAAACCAAGAGTACACCTTCAGCTGCAGGGTCAAGCCGACCAGCATAAGTCATAGGCATTTCTGCTAACTTTTCTCGAAGCCTAGCCAAATCATCAGTTTGACACTTTTCCAACAATGTTTGCCTATATACTTCAAGTGTCTCAAGTGGAGTTTGGCCCCATTCTTTATGTAGTATGAAGGCACCATACAGACCGCCTTCGCCATGCAGACTATCCTTGCAGCTAAGACTCTTTTCACCAAACAAACCACGCTCAAAGTCTTCTGGGGAGGTTACAGTAATCATAAATATACGCTAGAATAGTACGTATTATGTCAAAAAACAACACTAATTTGTCAACTGAGCCATACAAAGGGGTACGGGATTTTTACCCTGAGGATATGGCGGTGCAAAATTTCATTTTCAATACTTGGAAAAAGACCGTTGAATCATTTGGATATGTTGAGTACAACGCTTCTGTTCTTGAACCTGCTGAACTTTACAAAGCAAAGACAAGTGACGAGATTGTAAATGAACAGACGTATACATTTATTGATCGAGGAGATCGTGAGGTTACACTTCGACCTGAGATGACACCAACAGTTGCACGAATGATTGCCGGTAAGCGACGTGAACTTGGTATGCCAGCACGGTGGTACTCTATTCCAAATGTATTTCGATATGAACGACCACAGCGAGGACGACTTCGAGAACACTGGCAACTCAATGTTGACGCCTTTGGCTTGAAAGATGTTGAAATTGATATTGAACTTATTTATCTTTCATACAAAATCATGAAAGCGTTCGGTGCAAAAGATTCTGATTTTGAAATCCGAATCAGCTCTCGAAAGTTAATGAATGCCGTTTTTGGAAATTGGTACGAACTTGATGAAATGCAGTCAAAAGCGCTTCAACGACTGCTTGATCGAAAAGCTAAAACACCTGAAGACGTGTTCTACGCTGAAGCTGAAAAGATTATCGGCAAACCATTTGAGTTTTTAAACTTAAGCGAGAAAAATCCTGAATACGAAGAAGCCATGGCCTTCCCTGCTATTCGCGAAGCCAAAGAAGAACTTGATCAGGTTTTGGCAGGACTCGAAGCTCGAGGTGTTGCTAATGCAACATATGATGAATATATTATTCGAGGATTCGACTATTATACTGGCACGGTTTTCGAAGTATTCGACACTGACCCTGCAAATAACCGATCACTTTTCGGTGGCGGTCGTTACGACAAACTCATGTCACTTTTCAACGACGAGAGTCTTCCTGCTTTTGGATTCGGTATGGGCGATGTAACCATCAGAGATTTTCTTGAAACACATGGGCTTTTGCCAGCTTACACATCTT
This sequence comes from uncultured Candidatus Saccharibacteria bacterium, assembly GCA_964467385.1. Taxonomy (GTDB): domain Bacteria; phylum Patescibacteriota; class Minisyncoccia; order Phycocordibacterales; family CAIZLB01; genus VEQN01. Next base: position 135,958 of record CAYXQC010000001.1, on the reverse strand, counting down.
CGACAGATATTATGATTTGTATCATGGAGGAAAAAAGCACCGGTGGTACAAATTCTGGCGCGAGCCAAGTAGCACAGTATGCCGATGAAGTTGCGGAAAAACTCCGAAATGAAGGTAAGAAAGTCTCTGTAAATTATTCTAAAAAATCCATCCCAGATCAGATCAAAAGTGCTGAAAAGCAATCAATCTCTTCTGTAATTGTTATTGGTGAAAATGAAGCAGAGTCGAAGTCATACACAATCAAAGATTTGAAATAGAAAGTAGAATAGGTAAAATAGAGACTTAAATCGCAAAGTAAGTTTGCGAAGGAAATCCACGCAATTAAAACGCAATTAGATAAATTAAATTAACAGAAAACATGAAGAAACTTTTTTTTGACATCGAAACACGAAATCTTTTTCAAGATGTTGGAGGTGCCGATCCTGCTCTTCTCGATATTTCAGTAGTATGTATTTACAATCCATTTACTGAACAGTATGAAAGTTTCTTACAAGAAGATTTACCGAAACTCTGGCCAATTGTTGAAAAAGCGGACATGCTTGTGACTTTTAATGGCGATCATTTTGATATTCCACTTCTCAATAAATACTATTCTGGGGATTTGATGCAGAAAAAGAGTCTTGATCTTTTGAAAGAAGTGCGAAAATCGCTCGGCTATCGTGTTGGTCTTGGTGTGATTGCTGAAGGAACTTTGGGTATGGGTAAAAGCGGAAACGGTCTTGAAGCTGTCGAATGGTGGAAAAAAGGTGAAATCGAAAAAATCATCAAGTATTGTATCGATGATGTAAAAGTAACAAAAGCCATTCACGACTACGCTCTTGAAAATAAAAAGCTCAAGTTTAAAGATTATAAAAATGGCCAGCAAATTGTTGAATTCAATATCGATACCGCTGGCTGGGATGAAGTAGACGAAGCTTCAAAGATGACTTTTACACTGCCTTTTTAAGATGTTTTAGTCACTCCAAGGCTCATATGCCTATGCTATAATCAAAGACATATTCGGAATTATTAGAATTTATTTAGATTTACAAGAAATCCACACCACGCAACTTATATGAAAATTATTCAAAAACTTGCCGTTCCATTTGCAATCATTGTAGCAGGAGGACTTATTGCCCTAGCAATTTATTATACAAATACGAATCCTGCTGGCACAAAAACTGCTGGAAATGTAGCAGACATCGCAAAGAACGCAAACGCTCCACAGACTGAAGTTGCACCTATTACTTCCGCTGACCATCTTCTTGGAAGCAAAGATGCGCAAGTTACAATCATTGATTATTCTGATACCGAGTGTCCATTCTGTAAACGATTCCATAACACTCTCAAGCAAATCTTTGCTGAATACGGTGCATCTGGAAAAGTAGCTTGGGTATACCGACACTTCCCTCTCGATTTCCACAAAAAAGCTCCAAAAGAAGCTGAAGCAACTGAATGTGCAGCTGAACTCGGTGGTAACAAAGTATTTTGGGATTACATCGGTTTGATTTACGAGACAACAACCTCAAATGATAGTCTTGATCCTGCAATGCTTTATACTCTTGCTCCAAAAGCTGGTCTTGATAAAGCTGCATTCACAAAATGTCTCGATAGTGGAAAATATGCTGCTAAAATAAGTGAAGCAAAAAATGCTGGACTTAAGGCTGGTGCACGAGGTACTCCGTATACAGTCCTTATCGTAAAGAAAGGTTCAAAGACTGAAACGATTCCTCTTGTAGATGATAATGGTCAAGGTCTCGGCGCTCTCCCTTACACTTCACTTAAAGCAATTGTTGATAGTTTCTTGAAATAAATTTGAAGCAATCTTTAGATAATTTTTAAGAAAATTTCAGCATAAGTGTGCAACAAGTTATATGCGTACTTTGCTCCAAATATAGCAATTTAAAAAGCCCGACTGGAAATGATTCCGGCCGGGCTTTTGGTTTGGCTGTTTGCTAGACATCCATGCATAGGAGGCTAACGCCGATCATCTGCGGAACTACCACACAGATTCCACAACCCTGAGCTTGTGCTCAGGCCAACTGTCGATCTCCTCGAGTACTGTCTGGATCGGCAACGAATACCTTTCGTGCGGAGTGGCAATTACGAATCGTATCGATTTGCCATTGGCTGGAAACGAATGAACACTCGTCAAATTAACTTCATGCCGACTAAAAACCGAGAGTACTCTCACAAGGAGTCCTGGCTCATCGTCGACTTTGTCGAATTCTAGAGTGAGCGAACTCTTCCCATATAGAACACCGAATACCTCGAGTAATCTTTCAAAGAGCTCGTTAGCATCAGTGATTGATTTGTCACCGAACTGTGCTTTTGCTTCGTGGATAATCTCGGCCATGCCTGTTACGTCCTCATTCTCAATCAGACCAATAAGCATCTCCTCAATATTGATTCGCTCACGAAGCATTGCTGCAGTTTCTTTTCCACTCGCAATAATCGACGCGTAAACATCTCCTCCACCATAGAGAAACCTTCCCATCAAAGCATAGACCAAGCGATAGAATGGACTTGTAAAATCCACCACCCGTTCCGGTAGAAGCTGTGAATGCAAAAGTTGCAAGACTGAAACCAAGGTTTGAATGTGCGGACCTTTTTGGATTGGCCGCATATGCAAATCATGCTCCTCAAACGTTGATTCGACGATTTTCGCACCGGTCAGGGTCAAGGTGTTTAAAACCCAAAAACGCCATTTCGGATCACCGAAACGAACAGGACAATACACAATTGTTTGCCCCATCATTGGCACTCCAGGTCTGAACATAAAATGGAGCCCTACCACATCTGCTTTACTTTCAAGCATCGCATTGATTGCTACACTTTTGTCAGATGAAATATCTACCAGAAGCTGATCACTTCGAATGTACGGAAGCAATTTTTGGACAACCTCCGGCACTGAATTGATTGGTAGCACTGAAATGACCACCACATCAGCTTGCGAAACCACCTCCTCATTGGTCATTCCGCCAGGATCACGAATATCTGAACCGAAGACTACACATCCAATGGAGCAATAGAATTCGGCGAGCATCGCTCCTGATTTTCCTTTGATACCAATAATGCCAACTTTCGGACAACCAACCTCTGCCTTATTTTCAACAAGAATGAAGGTTGTCTTATTACCCTCCGGGCCAATATCTTTTTTAAGGATTTTGAGTCCGAAGCCTGTTGCCGCATGCTCTGAGGCAATAGCAGCAACAGTCGAATCTTCGCTTTCAGCAACAATTCTCGCAGCATCAGCTGTAGAATGAATACCATCTGAGATACGCTCATTTTCCTGAATCTCTACTGCCGACAGAAATCTGTGGCACTGTTTCAAGGCTTGCTCGTGTGATTTAACCGTTCTGATTACACCAATGTCTGCAACACTCATCTTAACGACGAGGCAATGCTTTACTTGGTGATCAAACCGATCAATCTCATCGAGCCTGTAGCCTTTTTCGCGAAATGCATGCAACCGACTGACGACCTCTTTTACCTCTCCACCGGTTGGATTTTTGATTGGCAAAACAGCATAGGACTGATTGCCAACCAAACATTTGAGCACTTGTTCGTGCGATCCACAAAAGATAATCTCACATTCATCGATCATCCAACCATTGCGTTTAATGAATTCAATCGCAGCGTCGTGACCATTGGTGAATTTTCCAAGCACGAAAATCTTTCGTAGTTTTTCAACTGCATGATTACTGGTTTCTTCTTTCATTGTCCAAACCCTTTCTATTTTGTTTGTCTTTTTTAGTTTCTGTGTTATATGTCTATTCTTAAGTAAATGATCTATTTGGAAATATAGTACAGATTTTTAAGTTAGCTGCAAGGATATGGTAAATGTGTTTTAGCGAGGTATTTTAGAGCGTCTTTGAAAGTTAAAAATCACTCGCTGTAAAGGTAAATACAACAACATACACAGCCAAAAAAACAAAGAGGTCACGCAGAAAAATAAACCCTAATTACCCCAAAAGTGAATCCTCGAAAGCCAGAATATCTGCCAGACTTTCATTTTTATACGCACTCGTATCAGGAAAATCTAAATTCATAATTTTTTGATAGACAATTGAGATTAGTTTTTTTACACGATCGAGTTTTTCTTGATCAAAATCGAGATGTAGTTCAGCGATTCGTCCATCGGCAGTCGGTTCAACAAACATCAATTTGCCGGATTCAACTGTGTATTTATTTTTATAATCACGAGAATTATCAATCAAGATTTTGTAAAACAAAAGTTGCCGCTCATATTCATAGAGTTTAATTTTTTCGTACTCATTTTTTGGTACCCACTCTTTTTTAGGTTTGCCTGTTTTAAAATCACACACCACAATTCGCCCACCACCAACTTGAATGATCCGGTCGATTTTACCAGTGATATGCGCTGGTACATGAGCGCCGCTCATGCCATGTGCCAAGTTTGCATCATCAATAAGCACTCCCTGCTCCTTAAAATTCACTTCAACCATATCAGTTACCTCAAACTCCCCTATTTTTTGATCATAAAAAGCAGCCAGAGCCTGTCGGCCTCGTTCACTGTACTGTTTAAAATCCTGTGGAGCCAAACGCTCATGATCGAGATACTCGCCGAACCACTTAAGCATCTCTTCTTTTTCTGCACGCACGCCATCATGTCGAAGTTTTATAGAAACACGCTCCAGTGTTTTGTGTATAGCAGAACCAAATGCACCAGACGGAGTCTTCGCCTGAGGAAAACGCAAAAGATTTTGCTCAAGGAAAAGCTGCGGCCCACCTCTCTCCTTTGCAACATTTAGATAGTTATTGAGATGCGTCACAGAAAGTTGATAATTTTCAAGGAGAGATTTGAGGAGTGATTCTTCTTCGCCGAGAAATGGTGGCATATAGTATTTGGTCCAAGAAGCTGTCAAAAGCTCGTGCGTCTCTGGTGTGTAAGATGATGCGAATGTTTCCTCATCACCTTTTTCAGGATCATATAGCTTACGCAAAATATCACTTTCAAGTTTCTGATCAGAGCCTGTCATTTCAGTCGTATCTGTAGTCAAAAATCGAAGTCGTGCAGATTCTTTACCATCATCTTTTGAGGTATACGAAGTGAGATACAGATTTCGCTTTGCACGAGTGAGTGCAACATAGAAGAGTCGAAGTTGATCATCTTCTGTATCGCCTGCCGGTTCGATTTGAAGATTTGCCGGTAGAACTATTTTTCGAGGAAGTGCTCGGCCGGACCAGATTTCATCAGTACATGACAATACAAAAACCGTATCGAACTCGAGTCCTTTAGCTTTATGTGCCGACAAAAGATTTACCGCATCAGTTGCATTCGCAAACGGACTCATGTCATTCAGGGCAATATTATTTTTTTCATGAATATCTACAAAATCCACTAAATCGCTTATATACAAATACTCTCGTGCGCCACTCTTGCCTTTATATTCACGAAGCGCTCTTACAAACACTCGAAGACTCGACAAAAATGAGAGGTATTCCGCACGTGCATGTTGAAATCTTTTTTTACTGAAATAATATGACTTGAATGGACTTGAGAATTTTTCGCTCGAATTTGTTAGGTCGATTTTTTTTGCATCAATATTTTTTGCATCGCGATTTTCGACGTCACCATTTTCTGCAGAATCTGAATCACCAATTTCTTCATCTTCAGATTCTTGTACCAACTGCACATGTGCGCCAATGATACTATCCAAAATACTTTCAAGTGGCTCATGTGTCGCACGCTCACCAAGGTCTATGAAAAATTCTGCAATAGCTTTTGTATCAGGATTTTCGAGCATGCATTCGAGCCATGTCTTCCGTTCTTTATACGCACTTCGTGAAATGTTCCAGACAGTCATCCGCGGTAATTGCCAAAATGGAAAGGCTAGAATCTTTGGTAAATATTCATCACCTTCGATCATGTTTTTATTGACCAAAGAATAGACAAAACGAGCCATAGTGATGAGTTGCACAATATGAGGCTGTTCGAGAACATTTTGCTCACGCTCATATTTGATAGGAACGCCAGCGCCCTGAAGAAACGGTACCAGAGATTCGAGCTGACGGTGCTTTCTTGCAATCACAGCAATTTCCGACGGTTTTATACCAGACTCGATAAGTGCCTTGATTCGCCTTGATATATAGTGAAATTCATGAAGACTTGTATCAAAAACTTTATGAAAAATTGATCCGTTCTTGATTTCCGGATTTGAGGAAATAAGCGTTTTTCGTAGCTCTGGAACAAGATTTTCCAGACGACGTTCCCCCTTTTTAATCACATGCATAGCAATATCAAGAATATCCTGAGTCGAACGATAATTCTCAGTCATATTTACAGTAGCAACATCATTAAAAATAGTTTTAAAATTGAGAATATTTGAAAGTTCAGCACCCTGGAATTTGTAAACCGCCTGATCATCATCACCTACTACCATAATGTTCGGTCGACCTTCGTTGACCGGAGAATCAGCCACCGCTTTTACAATTCGCATTTGTGCACTGTTTGTATCTTGAAATTCATCCACTAAAATATATTGATATTGTTCCTGCAAGTCGTACTTCAATCGCGGATTATGTTCGATAGCCGAAATCAAATCAAGAATCATGTCATCAAAGTCAAACAAACATCGCTCATGCATAATGCGTCGATATTCTCTATAAATCTGTGCTGCAGCCCGCAATTTTTCCTGCGACAATATATCACGAAAGACTTTTTGGTTATAATCATCTTTCTTAAACCATTTTTCTTTCCATTTTGAAATTGGTTCATTTTTTTCGAGTTCAGCACGCCGAATCAAAGCTTCCTCAAGATTAAGTGCAATCGTTTTTAACAACGATGGTATACCGGTTGTCTGCGCAAGGTTTTCCTCATTCTGTTCTGAATTTTTTCGCGCCGTTTTGTGTGCATTCTGTGCGGCATTTTGCTCGACATCTTTTTTGAGGATTTCTAGACGCGCCTGTTCGAGTTCAGCAACAACTGCATCACTCAATCTCTTTTCAACAATCGGCGACAAAGTCTCATTTACAAATTTTGCATCACTTTCATTTTGCGAAAGTATCTGTTCAAATTCATCTTCAGAGATACCGGCTTTTTTTAGATTTCCAATGAGCTGTGAAATATCAGTCAAATACACAAAACCCTGCTCTGGATGTGATGCCGAGAGTGGATTTGCATGTGGCAGTGCTTCAAAAATTTCCTGCAAGATACCAATCTTTGTAACTGGATCAACTGGCGTAAAAATCGCACCCTTATAAAAGAACTCAGGGTACTTTTGGATAATATCAACTGCAAATGAGTGGAAAGTATGAATAGCTACCCTATACGCTTCTTGACCGATGAGCCTAGACAGTCGATCTCGCATGTTCACTGAGGCAGAATCGGTAAAAGTAAGGCACAAAATGTTAGACGGCAAAGCTTGAGTTTCCTGGAGAATACGAGCCACTCTGAGGCTCAAAATTTCGGTCTTTCCTGAGCCTGGACCCGCAACTACAAGAAGTGGACCATCTATGGTGTCTACGGCCTGTTTCTGGGCCGAATTTAGCTTTTTATAGCGTGTTTGGAATTGCAATTTTGAAGCGTCACCCGTTGTGTGCGCGGATGTTGAACTTGGAGCTGATTTTTGAGAACTTTTTGAGCCAGTTTTCATGTATGTAAGTATACAAGTTTGACTGATTTCTGTTGGATTGACTGTTTTAATTTTTAATGTTTATATTGCCCACAGCGCAGTTCGGGTTGGCACAACGCTTACCCTTTTACAACAACAAACCTCCCGCTTTATATGAACATTTTCAGACTTTTTGACATTGTCGCATCACTCATTATCTGGGCTGATCAGGTTTTTGTTACGAAGATTTTGAGACCACTCATCAAATCAATTGAATGGCGATTTGGATTCACGCCAGCATTCGTTACTGTTGTGATCATGCATTTTTCTGCCGTGCTGACTTTCAAGTCTTTCACTGGAACATGTTTGAAAATCTACGAAATGAATGATACAGAATCAGCTGTACGCGCTTTTAACATTTGCATCGTACTGCTGGTATTCAAAATGATGTACTGCTATTTCATTGCAAAGCTCGCACATTATCGCCAAGTTTTGTACATGGAAGATCGACTCATACTGAACAAGCATGGCCTAGCACCGGATCTATCCGAGAAAGTACTCTGGCTACTCTGTCTTCCTTTTTTTATTGCAGCGCAATTCGATCCAATGCCAGCTTTGCCGAAATTCATAACCATGAATCTTAGCCAGGTTGTACCGTTCACGCTCTTTTATCTTGGATTTTGCGTAGCATCGATACCTTCATGTCACGCTCCGCGAGAAAAGCGAACCCGAGAAGGTAAAGTAGTATTCACGATTCTGTATGGGATGATAATTCTCGTACTTGATCTGCTTTATACACGCATGTTGAATTTCATCTGGGAAAACGGCAGAGAAACCATCGCGTATCTTTTAACCCTCATATTCTCTTTCATTATTACAAAAGAGAGTGCGTCTTGGTTTGCAATAAGACAATGCTTACATACCGATCGACGAAATGATGACTCCGATTGGTAAAGCACAGCTCATGAAATGACACCACAAACCCCGCTTAGCCTAAAAAAGCTTCGCGGGGTTTTTAATTTGTTCTTTTCTAACGGCGAAAATTATTAATTCAGAATGAACAAATACTACTCCCTTGCACAGGGGTTATGCCCCGAGCAGAGTGGCTGGTCAGCAGGCCAGAACACGTAGGAGTAGTATTTGTGAACGAGGAATTAGTAATTTTTGAGGCGATTTACCTTCTCATGCTGTCTTATTTTTTCATGAGCCTTGGCTTCAATTTGTCGAATTCGCTCTCGAGTTACACCGAACATCTTCCCTACTTCTTCGAGTGTGTGTTGGATACCATCATTGAGGCCATGTCGGAGCGCGAGAATTTCTCGCTCCTTTTCTGAAAGATCGCCGAGGATTTCCTGAACTTGATCGGCAAGAATTCTCCGTGAAGATTCCTGATCTGGAGAAAGGATTTTATCATCTGCGATAAAGTCACCAAATGCAGAAGCTTTATCATCGTCTTCATTCACAGGAGTATCGAGTGACACCGTGTTCTGATCGATTTTTTCGATTGTATAAATTTTATCAACATCGAGCCCCATTTCTGTTGCGATTTCTTCAGGAAGTGGTTCTCGTCCAAGGTCTTGGAACAATCGTCGAACGACCTGCTTGTATTTAGCAATCGTTTCTACCATGTGAACTGGAACTCGAATAGTTCGTGATTGATCCGCGAGCGCTCGAGTGATCGACTGTCGAATCCACCATGTAGCATATGTTGAAAACTTGAAACCTTTTGACCAGTCGAATTTATCCACGGCTTTAAAGAGACCAAGATTACCTTCCTGAATCAAGTCAAGGAGCGTAAGGTCAGGACTTCGATTGGCATATTTTTTAGCAATAGAAACTACAAGTCGAAGATTCGCTTTTGCAAGAAGACCTTTTGCTTCTAGGTCTCCAGCCTGAATTCGCTTTGCCAATTCTTTTTCTTCTTGCGCACCAATCAAAGGATACTGACCAATTTCTTTCAAATACATCTGGATAGAGTCATATGTAGAATCACTCTTGCTGTATTTCTTGAGCATATCCTCTTCTTCCTGTTTGAAATCAAGTAACCCTCCTCCTTCAAGAATATCGATGCCGGCTGTAGAAAATTTTTCATACAAATAATCCAAAAACATCACATCAAGCTCGATGTTTGGAAATTCTTTTAAAATCTCATCGTATGTCACAAAACCCCTATCTTTACCTCGCTGAAGAAGCACATTCGCTTTCAAATCCCAAGCCATTTCTTCCTTGCTCTTTTTTGGTGGCAACGCTGGTGTAAGTGGGCCAGACTTTTTCACCGGTTGTACACTACCTTTTGCGGTAGTTTTAGCAACTTTTTTCTGAGCAGGTTTTGCAGTTTTTTTAACTGGTTTAGAATTCTTTGGCACAGATTTATGTGCAGGTTTTTTAGACACTTTTGCTGTTGGCTTATGAGCTTTCTTTTTTATAGGTTGTTTTGTTTTCATTTTATTTTGTGACAAATGTAACGAATTCTTTTTTATAATTTTAATAAATTTTTAATTTTCTCTAGCTACTTTGTAGCCTTGATTTTACTTGCTACTCACCCGCTAATTCTGTTTCTTCCGATTCAATTCTGACAACTTGATTGAAATTTCCTGACATAACCGTATCAACTCCTCTGATTTAGCTTTATCTTTTTTCTTCTCTGCTAGATTGAGATCTGCCATAGCTCTCGATAAAGTATCTTTCAGTGTCCTTTCTTCGAGCTCTTGAAGTAATTCTTCGATATCTTTATCTATTTTCTTACTTCCCTCGAAGAGCATTTCCGCTTCGAACACCAGATCTTCCGGCGGCGAATCAAAATCCTGTTTCGCTCGCTCATATTCTTCCAGCGATACGATGTGTTTTATTTTTTCGATAATTTCCCTATCTTTTTTCCAGATTGCCAATCCGACTAATCTGCGAAGCACGATATCTCCTTTGTATGGAGTTGATGTTTTTGAAATATGTAAATTGTATGTACCTGACTCGGCCTGAAGATTATGACTTTTTGCCGTACTGTTTTCATCAAATTTTGAAGCGCCATTGCTGTTGTTACCCTTGATGCCATTGACGCTGATTTTTTCTAATTGTTCGCGAATATCCGACTCGTATATGCCGGTTTTAAGACTAACTTTTGATATGAAATTGGATCGCTCTATAGCACTGTCGATGACAGCGATATATGGCAATACTTCTTTTTCGACTGCTCGCTTGAAGGCAATCTCTGGAAGATTTTCTTTGAGCAAGATGTCGATATAGTAATCAATAATGTGCTTAGAGTGTTTAATCGCTTGTTTGAACGCTTCTTTGTCTTTCAAAAGAAGTGATGCAGGGTCTTCACCAGCCGGAAGCGAAGCGACTTTTACATCCATACCAAGCGACAAAGCTGAAGTCCAAGCTCGAAGCGTAGCTTTGAGTCCCGCTTTGTCAGCATCATAGACTAACATAAGATTATCTGATATTTTCTTTAATTTTTCAAGGTGCTGAATCGTAAGTGAAGTACCTGATGTGGCCACTGTATTTGTAAAGCCATGCTGATGACACATCAAAAGATCCATTTGACCTTCTACAAGGATGGCATATCGCCACTCGCGAATTCCCTCTTTGGCTTTATGATAGCCGTATAAAATTTCTGATTTGTTGAAAAGTGGCGTATCTGGACTATTCAAATATTTTGGACCTTCACTATCTGGCACACCAAAAATTCGTCCTGAATATCCAATCACTCTCGACGATGCGTCAAAGAGCGGGAACATGATCCGCGCTCGAAATCGATCATAAAAAGAAACACTCCGACCCGGCACTTCTTTCTCCGACCGCTTAATAAGCCCGACTTTTTCCATATCTTCATCAGAAACATTTTTAGTACCCATCATGTCATGCAGTTTTCGCCATTCATTTTCGGCGTAGCCAATTCGCCAATCAGAAATCATCTTATCTGAAAGACCTCGACCGTGAAGATATTCCAAAGCTTTTTTATTGCGCAGTAAATTTGCAGTATAAAATTCAGCAGATTTTTCGAGCACTGCATATAGCCGGTCCGATTCACTTTTTTGGCCATTATTGGTACGGAATTGTTCAAGCTCAACACCAGCTCTTTCTGCAAGTAACTTCAATGAGCCAAGAAAATCAACTTTTTCGAACTCCTGCACAAATGAAAAAATATCACCCTTCGCGCCGCAACCGAAACAATAATAACTATTTCGCGCAGGCGATACAAAAAATGACGGCGTTTTTTCATGATGAAAAGGACACCGGCCCTTGTAGTTGGTGCCAGCCTTATCAATTTTCATATACGAACTTACCACTTCTACAATCCCGAGCCGATCTTTGATTGTTTCAGTTGCTGATGACATTCTTTGTATATGTGTAAATTATTTATCTAGTTCACGCTCACCGGCCGAATATTTTTTAAAATTTTCGCATTAATTTGTGTTCTTTTGCGAAATATTTCCGTATTCGACCGTAGTACCTGGACTAGATTTTGCGACCATTCCCGCGCCCATCATTTTGCGCTCGCGCGCAATCTGCAATTGCTCAATCCGACAAACTTTATGCCACCACTTCGCCAGATGACAATGCATCCTCGGCCATAGTTTCAGCCTTGAATTCTTCAATCATTTCGTACTTTTTGCTTCCCTTGAAACCTGTACCAGCCGGGATCAATCGTCCGATGATTACGTTTTCCATAATACCGTAGAGTGGATCTTTGTTTGCTTTTACAGATGCAGATATGAGCATTCGGTTTGTGTGTTGGAATGAAGCAGCTGAAAGGAAGCTTCTTCGGTTAAGTGATGCTTCTGCAATACCCATGACAACTGGTGAAGCTTTTGCCTCGAGACCGCCATCTATCTTCACCCGTCGATTAGCCTGATCGAATTCAAACTTTTCAACATAGTCACCGACTGCGAATGGAGAATCTCCAGCTTCTGTAACTCGTACTCGGCCGAACATTTCTCGCACAACTACTTCGAGGTGCTTTCGAGAAACGTTTTCACCCTGAAGTTCGTAAATTTTCTTCGCTTCAGCAATGATGTATTCCTGAGCTCGTTCTTTACCACCAAGCTGGAAGAGTTCTTCGAGATCGGCAGAACCATCAGTGAGGAAATCGCCCTTTGACACATGCTGACCCATTTTCACAATCGGAGTTCGAGCGTAGTGGAATACATATTCTACTTCGCTACCCTTCTTAGATTTTGTCGGAACATCTGGAAGAAGTTTGATAACTCGTTCTTTGTTTACTTCCTTGATATCTGTAATCACACCGTCAAAGCCAGCGATGATTGCAGGATTCTTTGGAGTTCGGTTGTCGAAGATTTCTTCTACTCGAGGAAGACCGGCTGTAATGTCTCCACCTACTGTCGCTACACCTCCGGCGTGGAATGTACGCATTGTAAGCTGAGTACCTGGTTCACCAATCGCCTGTGCGGCTACAGTTCCGACCGCTTCACCCACTTCAACGAGCTTGTTTCGTCCGAGGTCATATCCATAACACTGTGTACAGATACCCTGCTCAGTTTTACATGTAAGTGGTGATCGTACCCACACTTCGTTGATGCCTGATTTTTCCATCACGCCGGCATCATCTTTTGTTACAAGGTGGTCTTTTTTGAAGAGAACTGTACCTGTACCATCAACGAGATCTTTTGAAAGGATTCGTCCTGTAACGCTTTTAACGAGTGAAGTTGTGATTCCAGACGCACCGACTTTGTGAATAACAACACCTTCCTTTGATCCACAATCTTCTTCTGTAATCATTACGCTTTGCGCAACTACGAAGAGTCGTCGTGTAAGGTAACCCGCTCGCGCCGTGTTTAGGGCTGTGTCCGTCATACCTTTTCGCGCACCGTGAGTTGTAATGAAGTATTCAATCGGTGTAAGACCTTCTTTGAATGATGAAGTAATAGGAAGTTCGATCGTTTCACCTTGCGCGTTTGAGATCAAACCTTTCATACCTACCATCTGTGTAAGGTTACCCATGGTACCTCGGGCACCTGACTTCACCATGTCGTATACAGGGCTCGTATTATCGAGTGCTTGATCTACGAGTTTTTCAACATCAGACTTAGCTTCCTGCCAGATTTCAACATTCTTTCGAGTCTTTTCTTCTTCAGAAAGAAGACCGTCGTTGTACTCGTTGATAACTGCTTCTGACTTCTTCGCTGCAGCTTCTACAAGAGTTTCTTTCCCTGCCGGAACGTTAATGTCGTCGATTGACCATGTGACACCAGACTGTGTTACGTACTTGAATCCGAATGCCTTGATGGCGTCGATAAGTTCGTGCACATTTTCAAGCGTTCGGTGCGTAATAATGTCATCCATAATAGAGTTCATCACAGAGTTTGTGATTTCTTTATTGATGAATGGGTAATCGAGTGGCAACAAGTTGTTGAAAAGAATTCGTCCAACGGTTGTATCGATAATCTGTCCGTCAAATTCTTTGTATTTTGTAGCAAGTTCGCCTTCTTTTGGAGTTCGAACTTTGATAGCTGCTCGGTAAGAAACAATTCCATATGCTTGCGCAGTAATCGCCTCTTCTGGGCTACCAAATACTTTTCCTTCGCCCACTTCGCCTTTCACATTCTTTGTCATCCAGTATGAACCAAGAACGATGTCGAGCATTTTCTTTGTAACTGTTGAGTCACCAGAACCAGGTTTCAAGATGTTCTTTGAAGATTCCATAATCATTTCAGCTTCTTTCTGAGCTTCTTCTGAAAGTGGAACGTGAACGGCCATGGTGTCACCGTCGAAGTCCGCGTTGAATGGTGAACATACGAGTGGGTGTACCTGGATAGCATTACCTTCGATAAGTACAGGTTTGAAAGCCTGAATAGAAAGTCGGTGAAGTGTCGGAGCACGGTTTAGGAGTACTCGCTTGTTCTGAATCACTTGTTCAAGAATCGCCCACACCTCTGGAATACCATCATCGATAAGTCGTGATGCTCCTCGAATATTGAATGCCATTTCTCGCTTCAAGAGTTCTGAAATAACGAATGGTCGGAAGAGTTCAAGTGCCATGTGCTTTGGAAGACCACACTGGTTCAATTTGAGTTCAGGACCTACTACGATTACAGATCGTCCAGAATAGTCTACTCGCTTACCGAGAAGATTCTGTCGGAATAGACCTCGCTTACCCTTAAGGTTGTCAGCAAGAGACTTGAGCGGTCGTCGCTGTGCGATGTTGAGACCTGCGTACACAGTTGATCCGTGTCGAATTGAGTTGTCGATAAGGGCATCAACAGCTTCTTGGAGAATTCGCTTTTCGTTTCGAAGAATTACATCAGGTGCGCTGATTTCTTTGAGTTTCTTCAATCGATTGTTTCGGTTGATTACTCGTCGATATAAATCGTTCACATCAGATGTCGCATGTCGACCTCCTTCAAGGGCGACCATAGGTCGGAGTGCTGCTGGAATAACAGGAAGAGCATTGATGAACATCCACTCAGGTCGAATACCTGATCGTGACATTGATTTAAGAAGGCTCACTCGTCGGAAAAGTTTTTCTCGATCTGCTGCAGAAACTTTCTGCATTTGACCTTCAAGTTCAGCAAGAAGTTTTTTAGTATCAAGATTTTTGAAAATTTCGTATACCGCTTCTGCACCAATGTTTGCTTCGAAAGCTGTACCGTATTTCAATGAGAATTTGTGATATTCAACTTCATCAAGTACTCGTCCTTCTGTGATGCTTTCAATATCTCGTTTTGCACCCATAAGAAGTTCAGTAAGAGCTTCTTTTGATTTTTCATCCTGAAGAGATTTAACTTTGTTCTTGTATTCGTTGTCGAGTTCCTGGAGGAGTGATGCTTTGTTATCCTTATTTACTTTAGTGATAAGGTAACCAGCAAAGTACACTACTTTTTCAATCTCAGCCGCGTTCATACCAAGAATAGTAGCTACTCTTGATGGCATAGTTCGAAGGTACCAGATGTGAGCAACAGGAACACAAAGTTCAATATGACCCATTCGTTCTCGTCGAACGATTGATCGTGTGAGCTCTACTCCACATTTTTCACAGACAATTCCCTTATATCGAATGCCTTTATATTTTCCACAGTAACATTCGTAATCTCGTTCTGGACCGAAGATTTTTTCATCGAAAAGACCGTTCTTTTCAGATCGCTGAGTTCGATAGTTCATCGTCTCAGGCTTTGTAACTTCTCCATGTGACCAATCTCGGATTCGATCAGGTGAAGCAAGCTTCAAAATAACCGCATCAAATTCGTCAATCGTATGTTTCTGTTTTGTGTTGAATGATGGTTTCATATATTTTTTCGTTTTTTCTATTTATTCACGTTGTGCTAATGCGTATGCGTTATGTGTATAGATTATTCGATTGATTTATTCTGATGCGACTTCATCAGTAGTAATAATTTGACCATCTTCTGTTTCTTTCATAAGTTCAACATCAATACCGAGGCCTCGAAGGTTCGCGAGAAGTACGTTGAATGATGCTGGTGTATTTGGTTCGAGAAGTTTCTGACCTTTTACAATAGAGTCAAAGGCCTGAGATCGTCCCTGGATGTCGTCAGACTTAATAGTGAGCATTTCCCGAAGTGTATGAGCGGCACCATATCCGGCGAGCGCCCACACTTCCATTTCTCCAAATCGCTGACCTCCTCCTTGAGCTTTACCTCCAAGCGGCTGTTGCGTAATGAGAGAGTAAGGACCAATAGATCGCATGTGGATCTTGTCATCAACCATGTGGTGAAGTTTCAAGATGTACATGTATCCAACGGCAATATCCTGAGCAAACTGTTCACCAGTTCGTCCATCGAAAAGTTTCATCTTTCCGCTTTCATTGTATCCAGCTTTTACGAGTTCTTTCTTCACTTCATCTACTGTTGCACCTACAAATGGAGGCACAATAGCCTGATAATTCAATGTGTGAGCAGCGAGACCGAGGTGGAGTTCAAGAATTTGACCAAGGTTCATACGTGAAGGTACACCGAGTGGAGTAAGGATTACATCCACAGGAGTTCCATCCGCCATGTATGGCATATCTTCGACAGGAAGAATTCGTGAAATAACACCTTTGTTTCCGTGTCGTCCAGCGAGCTTGTCACCCACTGATACATTTCGAAGCACTGCAACTTCAATGTGAATTCGCTTCAAGATTCCAGAATCAAGCTTGTCGCCTTTTTCTCGTGAAAAGATTTTCACACCAATCACTCGTCCTTTCTTTCCGTTTTCAAGTCGCTTTGATGTATCTTTCACATCTCGAGACTTTTCACCGAAGATAGATCGGAGAAGTCGTTCTTCAGGAGTAAGTTGAGTTTCAGTTTTTGGAGTAATTTTACCTACGAGAATATCTCCAGGTCGAACTTCCGCACCTACTCGTACAATACCGTCAACGTCGAGATTCTTCAGTCGGCCTTCACCAACGTTTGGAATATCGTGAGTTGTAACTTCAGGCCCAAGTTTTGTATCTCGAACATTGATTACAAATTCTTCAATATGAACTGTCGTGAACTTTGAATCTTTTACAAGTCGTTCTGAAAGAATAATGGCATCTTCATAGTTTGATCCAGACCATGTCATGAATGCCACGAGACAGTTTTGACCAAGTGCCATCTGACCATCTACAGATGTAGATGTGTCTGCAAGAACATCGCCACGCTTTACTTTCTGACCAAGAGAAACTGTTGGTCGTTGGTGAGAAGCTGTGAACTGGTTTGTTCGGCTGTATGTTGCAAGTTTGTATTCATGTTCCTTCTTCGCACCTTTAAGTACGATTCGTGAAGCATCTACAGTTTCAATTGTTCCGTCTTCTGGAGCGAGAATTACTCGTCCTGTGTCTTCAGCTGCTTTTGATTCAATACCTGTAGCAACAAGTGGAGCTTCAGGAACAATACAAGGAGTAGCCTGCTTCTGCATGTTAGAACCCATGAGCGCTCGGTTGGCGTCGTTATGGTTTACAAACGGAATCATAGAAGTAGAAACTGAGTACGCCTGTTCAGGGGCAACGTCAACATAGTCGATTTCTTCTCGATCTACGATAATCGGTTCACCTTTGAGTCGAACTTCAACTCGCTTTTCTGTGATGAGACCTTTTTCATCGTATTCAGTAGCTGCATGCGCAATCTTAAAGCCTTCTTCTTCGAGTGCATTTAAATATACGATTTCTTTTGTAATTTTACCGTCCTTAACTTTTGCGTAAGGGGTTTCGATCATACCGAAGTGGTTGATCCGTGCATATGTTGCAAGCTGGAGTACAAGACCAATGTTCTGGCCTTCCGGTGTATGGATCGGACAGATTCGGCCGTAGTGTGACGCGTGCACATCTCGCACTTCAATACCAGCTCGTTCTCGTGTAAGACCACCCTGACCGAGGGCAGAAATACGTCGAAGGTGTTCAATTTCAGCAAGAATGTTTTCTTGTGACATGAACTGTGAGAGTTGGTTTGTTGTGAAGAATTCTTTGATTCGAGCCTGAAGAGGTCGAGGAGAAACAAACTGCACAGGAAGTGACGCATCGGTGTCGATAGTCGACATTCGGTTCTGGATATTTCGCTTGATCTGAGTCATACCAACTCGGATCTTCTGCTGAAGAAGTTCACCGACGAATCGCACACGTCGTGAACCCAAGTGATCGATATCATCGTTAATAGCATTTGGATTATGGTTCAACTCAATGATCTTTGAAATTGTAGCTGCAATATCTTCGAGTGAAAGCGTCATCTTAGAGAGTGACTTTTCATCCATTTCTTTTTCAAATCGCTGATTGAATCGGAATCGTCCTACTCGTGAAAGGTCATATCGCTCTGGACCCATGAGTGACACAAAGAAATCTCGAGCGTTTTCTGCTGTTGCAAGATCTCCGTCTCGAAGTCGCTTGTGAATTTCAATATACGCTTCGTCTTTTGTTTTAGCGTGATCTTTCGCAAGACTTGTTTCAATATATGATGTAGCATTTTCATTTCCTTTGAAAAGGGCTTTGATATCAGAATCAGTTTCTGCGCCAAAAGCTCGAAGGAGAGATGTTACTGGGAACTTTCGCTTTCGATCGATTCGAACATAGATAGCACCATCGGCATCTGATTCAAGTTCAATCCATGCACCTCGCGCTGGGATAATCTTGGCACCGAAGTAGTTTTTACCCTTTGTTTCAGTAGAAACAAAAAATGCTCCGTAAGATCGAATGATCTGCGGAACAATGAGTCGTTCAATACCGTTAATAATGAAAGTACCATGGTCAGTCATCAGTGGGAAGTCAGCCATAAAAACCTCCTGCTCTTTTGTTGAGCCTAGGATTTTGTTCTTGAGCTTGATCATCACCTTAAGACCACCTTCGTAGTTGATCTTATTTTCTTTCGCGTAAAATTCGTCGTATTTCGGCTTTGTAAGTTCGAAGCTTGTGAAATCGAGTTCGAATTTTTTGTCAGAATAATCTTTAATCGAAACAAATTCGTCGAATACATCTTTGAGGCCCTTTTCGAGAAGCCACTTGTAGGATTCGAGCTGTCCTTCTACGAGATTAGGAAGCGGTGCGAGCGGTTCCTTGAATCGTGAGAAATATTTTTTCTGGCGCGTCATTGGTATGAGTGTGCGTTATGTATATGTATGTATAAAGGTTCCCGTTTTCTTTTAAAATTCGACGCGATACATATATTAAACAAACACCCCCAGTAACATTGTTGACCCAATATTGATCTGAAGGTGTGTGTTTAAAATAAGAAGGCGAAAAACATGAATAGAATAAGGAGGTCTGCGAAGAGCCGGTCAAAACTCAATCGTCTTACACAGGATCTTTATATTAAACGATTTATCCACAGGTGTCAACGAGTCAATGTTGACAGGGTGTGGATTTTATAAAAGGACTGTTTCTAGGAGTATTTTAAGCTTGTGAATAGTGTTGTTGACATGCCCTGTCAAGGTGGGTATTAGGGATGAGTTTGTTTTATATCTCAATAATTTTTCAGTCCTATCTACTTTCCACCCAACCGCCATTCATCAATCTTTTTATGATCCCCTGACAGAAGCACCTCGGGTACTTTATACTTTTTGCCACGATAAACCAAAACTTCAGGACGAGTATATACATCGCTTGAGCTAATACGCGACTCTTCCCTGCTTTCAAATTTTCCTAGGACTCCTTCAATCTGCCGCGCCGTGACATCAATAATAAGCATAGCCGGCAACTCGCCACCTGTTGTTACAAATGGACCAACAGTAATATCTCGCATTTTGAAAACTTCTTTTATACGAGCATCAATTCCTTCATAGCGTCCACAAACGATCACTATGTCTGTGTAGGTCGCCGCAAAGTCAGTAGCTGTTTCAGTTGTAAACTGTTCACCGCTCGGTGAGAGAAAAAGGATAAGTGTTTTAGGTTTTTTCACAGCATTCTTATTAGCAGTGCTGACGGCTTTTTCTGTAGCTTTGAGTATTGGCTCCGCCTGAATTACCATACCAGGGCCGCCACCATAAGGTTTGTCATCCACTCGAAGATATGGCTTCTCATTTTTAGCTTGAGCCTTGGTTGGTTTTACAAAATCCCGCGGATTGTATGTGTACACCTTAATCAGTTTTTCTTTTTGCGCACGCGCAATAATTGATTCGTTCAGGTACGACGAAAGAGACTCTGGAAAGAGTGTAATAACATGAAACGAAAGAGATTTGTGTGCTGCCTTTTTCATTAGAAATAAAGATAACACAAAGTGGGCAGATTTGACAGCATGACAAAAGATTAGTTAAATGTGTCTAGTTTTTTAGTTTAGTCATGACTCATGTCCGCAGTCGGACTCGATCACCCTCACATCAACAAATAGAAATATATATACTCGCATGAGCACAACAGCAGTTCTGCCAGAAAATTCTGGCTCACGCTTGATCAAGAAACTCACCAAGGATCTAACCAGGTTCTTCGGCAAGTTGTGGAGAATTCTCTCAAAAAAATTGACATTCTTTATCTTCGCATTTATCTATGTCATACATGTGACTGCGTTTGCAGAATCAAGAAATGAACATCTCGGCGATGGTGGTTGTGGAGGAAAAGTAGCAGCACTAACCTTCATCACATTCTTGATTAGCATTGTTTTTCCAGTACCGATTTCCAGAATATTCACATTCCTAAAACTGAATGTGTTGCAAAACCTTGAAAAAGCTGATGATCCACTCGAAGGTCTCGAAAAAATGCATCGGTATCAATTCACCTGCATATGCGCAGTTCCAATGATTGTGGCCACTTACTTTGCAGGTTCCTTTACAGGAAGCGATAAAGACCAGTACGCCAAGATCATCAACAATCAAGCTTTGCTCATCAATCAATCTATCTGGATCTTTCCCTCTGGTTTTGTCAATGATGTAACAGTCATCAGAAAAAAACAGGACATCTCGTTCAGTGTTTCTGAAGCAGAAACAGCGGATGGTGCACTGGTAAAAGGTATCCTCAAATTTGATGGCTCGCTTTCAGATGACACAAATCAGTGGTTTGATTTCGATAAAAAGAAATCGGATTTTATCCAACAGCTTACGGCAGCATATGCACGAGCCATCAAACTCAAGCATTTGGCTGATCTCGACAAATCACTCGTTATCTCGTTCGAGACAAGTAAAGAATCAGCCAACATTTTCTCGACTTCTTCTATCGTGCCAAGCGAAAATGGCATCATCGAAGCTTACGACTTCAAAGTTCTTGCAAAACAAAACTTGAAAAAATAAGCCAAAAAGCACGAACGAACAAGTACTTCCATCAAAGCGTCAGGTCTTACAACCTGGCGCTTTTTAATTTTTAATATTTAGTAAATATTTATAATATTTTTAACTTCTCTTCACATGTCTCGTGGAGAAAATTTCGAACAAGTAAAAGATAGATTTGCAGATCTTTATAAATAAAAACACCGGCTTCAACCAGTGTTTTTATTATATGTTCCTCTCTTCGTTTAAGGAGAGAGGTTGCCATAAGCCATCGCTTACCCAAAGTACTTACATTATATTCTTGCAAAGACCCTTGTCAGACCTACCCCTAGACCAACCACCCCCTTTTTTTTCACATCATCTATATATTCAAGTCTGCAATTGCTTCGTCTACACTTTTCATCGCGCCACTTTCTGTGCCAGCTAGTCGGGCACCACCAGCAGGCTCTTTGATTTGAATGCTGATATTTGCCTGATGCTTTTTACCAAATGCTTTCATAATAGTTCGAATAGCTTGAGCTGTGTGACCATTTCGTCCGATAATTTTTCCCATATCAACTGGATCGACTGTGAGCTCAATGAAAACCCCCATATCATCAACTCGTCGACTTGTCTTCACTGCATCTGTATTTTCCACCAAAGACTTAACAATATATTCAAGAAACTGTACATCGCTGTCGTTCATATTATTTTCAATGATTATATCTGAATTTGTAATGCACCTTTATTATACAATCATTATTTTATGTACGCCAATGGGTTGTTCACTTCTGAAGCAGTTCAGAACCTCTCGGTAGATTTAAGAAATAAAATAAGCACAGGGCTTCGCCTGTACTTATTTTATTTTTGTGCCGAGGGCCGGGACTCTCCGACTACATCGGCAGGTGCTTTTCGATCTCACTTCGCTACGCTCATTCGATAACGAAAAGCCTTTCTCGCCCGGCACGAACTGGAGCAGTCCAGTTCTCCTCGTTACTTAGAAATTTAAATAGCCACGGCGTTGCCGTAGCTATTTAAATTTTGTGCCGAGGGCCGGGCTCGAACCGGCGACCCCTTCCTCTTCAGGGAAATGCTCTACCAACTGAGCTACCTCGGCATTTGCAATATATGTACCATGTTTCTACCAAACCGGCATATAAAGCAGGTCTATCGATTATATCTATTTAATAAGATTGAACAAGTCCTTGATGTTGTCTAGTGCACCTTTACCTTCTTGGCCATCGGTATTCTGTGTGTCCTGGGTTTTATTTCCAAAGCCACCAAAATTGCTGATTCCACTATATACACCAGACACAGCCTCAAGATACGGTTGAATAAAATAGAGCGATCCTACTGTGAGACCAATAATCACAAACCATTTTATGAAGATAACAACCGTTGCCATTCGTGCCCGTTGATACAGATTTTTGACCATGCGATTGTTTTCCTCAGCAAGTGTAGTAAGTTCGTCTATTTTTTCATGGAGATCCGTTACCTCTTCTTCCAGATGGTCAATATCGTTTGTGGTTTGTTCGGCCATATATATTATATTTTAACACAAAAAGATACCGAGATGACACGAATTCAAGATTAATTATTTTAAAGCCCAACGCGATACAATCCCACAAGGTAAAAGCCTTTTCTTCGGACCTTCTTCACAGATAGCCAGTTCCCCACTTTCTATTTCACCACCAAACTTTTCAACAAGTTGTCTGAGATTATTTTCATATGCAATGGCAGAATATCCAGCAGCATATCCATTTACAACAACGAAAAGTGGCGTACCTGAGAGAAGTTTCAAACAATCTTCAAAAAATTCTAAAAAGTGTTCCTCAATCTTCCAGATCTCACCTTTAGCGCCACGGCCAAAGGCTGGAGGATCCATGATGATAGCATCGTATTTTTTACCACGACGGATTTCACGTCGTACAAATGCAAATGCATCATCGAGAATCCATCTAATAGTCGCCTCTGAAAGATCTGATGATTTTGCATTTTCATTTGCCCAAGTGATGGCACTCCGCGATGCATCAACATGTGTTACATCTGCACCACCGAGAGCTGCCGAGAGTGATGCTCCTCCAGTGTAACCAAAAAGGTTGAGCACGGTTGGTTTTGAAGATGTGTTTTGTGCAGTATTTGATACACGATTCGAGGCAGTATTTTCCACTCGCTTTTTTATCAAGTCTCTACACCACAACCAATTAGCGATTTGTTCTGGAAAGAGTCCTGTGTGTTTAAAAGGGGTTAATTTTATATTCATAACCAAATCGCCGAAGTGAATTGGCCAAGATTCTTCGAGGTTTGGTCGAGTGAAAATCCACTTCCCTTTTTCAGTTTCATCCTTATCGTTCGTAAAATATGCATCAACATTTTTCCAATCTTTTTCTGACAGACTTTTTCTCCAAAGAGCCTGTGGATCAGGCCGTACAACTTTTACATTTCCATATCGCTCAAGCTTCATACCATCACCACTATCAATGAGTGCATATTCTTTTTGAGGATCGATCTTAATGATACGTGAATGAGAGGTCATTTTTAATATGATAACACACTAGCGTCGGTGCCCACAGATAATTTCCTTGCTAGCTCATAAATTTTCGTAAACTTCACGCGCCTATTTTTCCTACCAGAAGAATACAGCACAGGCCTGCCCCTCCTCTTTTTGCACTAAAAAATCAAAACAGTGCGGTCTTTTTTGTCAGGTGCCCTCGGCCGGAATCGAACCGACATCGAACCCTTAGGACGGGCTAGTTCTATCCATTGAACTACAAGGGCATTTTGTACTGCCCAACTAGAGTAATACATCTGCGCTCATTTTACAAAACAAAATGCCGTAACGAAGTACAGCATTTTATCTTTTGATATTTTTTACCAAAAAAACTAATTCACCGCTTTCTTAATATCAACAACTTCTACATCGAATACAAGAGTCGAGTTCGGAGGGATGATATATCCACCCTGTCCATTTGGTACACCTGCTGCACCGTACCCTTTTTCTGGTGCGATTGTAAGTGTCTTCTTCTCACCTTTCGACATACCAAGTACGCCTTCATCCCAACCCTTGATCACCATACCCGCTCCGAGGACAAATCCAAATGGCTGACCTCGATCGAGTGAGCTGTCGAATTTTGTACCATCAGTGAGTTTACCTGTGTAATGTACGTATACTGTATCGCCGTTTTCCGTTGTCATCTGTGAGTTTGTGTCGTTCATAATTGGTTTTCCGTAATAAATCGCAGTCGCTCCAATAAGAAGCCCGATTATTACAATAATTGTTATGTGTAATTTATTCATATATTTCTTCTGATTCAACTTATGCTTCTGTTGCTTCAACTTTAGCTTCAACCTTTGGCTGACCAATACCTACAACTTTTGTAAGAAGTTGTTCGTTGTAACCTACCATAATCTGTCCATCGATATCGAATACGGGCACCCCGAGCTGGCCACTTTTTTCCACCATCTCCTCCCGCTCCTTTGGATCTGCTGAAACATCAACATCCACAAAAGGAACATTGTGGCTCGTTAGAAAATCCTTGGCCATTTTGCAATACGTACAAGCTGGCGTGCTGTATATTTTTATAGTCATAATTGATCATTATACCCTAAATAGCCGGACTGAAAACCCCTCTCACACTACCCTTAACACCGTCCCAGAACTTTCTTAGAACACCTCGTTTATCTTCCTGAATCGCAGGTATATCTTTCTCTACCACCACAATCACTCCTTCACCTTCTTTTACCACATCAAATTTGCTCCGAATCTCAGTCTCAACACCAATATCACTCTTCAAAAGATCACTCTGACTATTTATAACCTCATATCTTTTCTGTAAATCGTTTTTTGCTTTCTGAACACGCTCAACTTCAGCCCGGCTCTCCTCTACTTTTGAATATGCACCTATCATGCCTTTTATAGAGATGGAAAATAAGAGCAATAGAGTAAGAATAGCCCATCGAGAATAAATCCTTTTTTTTGTAATTCTTTTTTCTTGAAATTCGCGCATACCGGTTTTTATATCAGCTTTGTGCCAAGATTCGGCACCAATAACTTGCACCCAGTATACCATTTGATACTATATGAACATTATGTTATTCGACCCACGACACAAAAAGAAGATCAACTTTATTTGGGGTGCACTTTGTATCTTGATCGCTATCTCAATGATTGCACTTTATATCCCTGCACTGTCACAGTTTTAGCCTAACGCTCCCTAAAAAGGTAGAGATGTTCTAAACAGGTATAGATGTTCTGAGCTACTACCAAGTAGGTCAAAACCTTCACAATCAAACCTCGAACTGTATACTAAATCAATCTTGAATTTCTTCACTAGTTTATTTTTCTCTATACAATCTGCCTTCATAAATGCATCGTACACAAGAAAACGGTTAGTGATTGTGGAAGATTTTGACTCCAGAGGATAATTACCAGTAATTGTGCCAACTACCAAACCTTTCCAAGGAGGAGCAATGAAGATTTTACCAGCACCAAACTCAGTACTCGTAGCAACACCAGTGTACGGAGCAAACAACTTTATGTCATCAGGATTGAGGTACCTAGTCACGGGCGGAGCAGGAATCAAATACATCGTCTGACCCTGATACTGAATCACAAGTTTCAACTTGTGCCACAGACCAAATCGTGACAGATGAAGCATCCAAAATGCTAAGAATACAATACTGACTATCTTAAACAGAAGTGTATGAATTGGATGAGTAACAACCTCGCGCACGATAAACCCGGCAAACAGATGAAGTCCGAGTCCTGCAACAAACATCAAAAGTACTGATGTTATAACCACTATTCGAGCCGGCTCGATAATGATAACTTTCGAAATAAACGTATATAAAATCCAGAAAAAGATACCAACAATAATAGGTGCCATCAAGATATATAGTTCCCTTCTATATGTTTCAATGCAGCCGACAGCGATAAAAAATAGTACAAAGAATGGCATTACATTCCAAAGAGCATAGTATGTCCTCCCTTCATCAAGCGGGTTACGAATTATATACCCATGTCCAACCCACAGAGCCAAAGAGCCTAGTACTGCAATGATTCCACATACGATCAGAAGCATGCGTCTGTTTGAAATTTTTTGCCAAGATGAAACACATAGAATTGGAGCAACAAACACAATCATTGGAGGATACAATAGTAGTGCTATTAGAAGATTCAAGTAATGCGCCACACGATTTCTAGCAATATACCCAACGATTGACCAGCATAAAAACATCAGTGACACCGAATAAGGCAACAATGACCAAGTACTAGGAAGATTGCCACTATTTGTAATAAGTATTGGGAAAACAGAAGATAAAATAGCAACTGAACGACCGACACTTAGAAATCTTAATCCAAAATATACAGCAAGACACAATAGGGTTGTATTACCC
Organism: uncultured Candidatus Saccharibacteria bacterium; assembly: GCA_964467385.1. Taxonomy (GTDB): domain Bacteria; phylum Patescibacteriota; class Minisyncoccia; order Phycocordibacterales; family CAIZLB01; genus VEQN01. Next base: position 109,409 of record CAYXQC010000001.1, on the reverse strand, counting down.
ACCGCAAGAAAAACATACCCCGTGAATGCATTCAGACCGAATAAAAGCATCATTTCGGCGATCAGAACATGCGCCAAGAATAGAAAATTTGTAAATGGCTGATTTTTATAAAGCGGATTGACTAGAGGTAACTTACCAGAATCAATACTGTAGTTCACAAGCGATGCTCCTACCCACTCATCTGAATAAAACGGATATGCATATGAATCTTTTGAAAGTTGTACTAAAGATCCACCAATATCTGCCGGACCAGTGTAATAAAAATGGATCGAGAGAAGTCCTCCGATCAAAAAAAGGCACACCAAAGCAATAAACCAATATCGACTCATATACATACTGCCATGTTCTCGAATATACTGGCGGATATCCACTCTAATTTTTTGCAGAGAATATGTTCTAACCAAATATTTGTACGTCACATACAACACAATGCTAGCAGTAACTAAATTTACTAAAAAAATAACACCATATGTGAAAATGCCAAGTGTACCCGCAATCAAACCGAGCAGCAGATGAAACATACCAACCCCAGATGCAATAGTTAAGAATCCTTGTCTTTTATTCGGAAAAATTAAGACGAGGAAAAATGGTGCGAGTAACAAGAGTATTCCAATAAACGCAACAATTATATTCATGCTATTTATAGAAGTAATATTATGGAGACTTGGTTGAAGGACCCACAAGTGTTCGGAGAAGTTTATTTACATAATCACGAGTCTTTGGACCAAACACACCAGTTGCAGGAGTAATACCCACAGCCTTTTGGAACTTGATAAGGGCATTTTTTGTGGCAGCACCAAACTTATTTGTCTCGCGACCGAATGAACCTGCACCAGACTTTGCGATAGTAAACCCTGTTGAATTTAGAAAGACTTGAAGTTTGCGCACATCAACCCCTTGCGGTGACACTGTATTTAGTACTCGAGAGAATTGATACGGTTTGCCTCCAGTATTAGTAAATGCCGCTTTGTTTACAAGTAGACCACTTTGCTGCGACAGCTTTTGTGTATTTCCTGTTTCTGTCTTAGTGGTTGATTGAGTAGAATTTTGAAGAGGTATAGATCCAGGGAATCCAATTGGCATTGAGAATTGACTCATTGTTGATCCCCCTCCGGTTGGTCCGGCAATTGGCTCTGTATTTCCACTCCCACCTCCACCAGTATCACCCCCTTCATCTGATGAGAGCTCAACTGTTCGATTCAAGATATTTGAATCAATAGCGTTTAGATTTCCAAAAATATCAGACACTGTTGAATCTTCAAGCATTAATGTAAGTGCGCCGTTAGCAAGCGGTGTTACAGTAAATGTATATGTAGATGAATTTACAGATGCGAGATTAGAAAGTGTCGCATTTGTAGCTGTAATGTCTCCGAGTGCAAAACCAGTGATCGCTTCAGACGCAGTAAGTGTTGCACTGAAGTTAGCATCTACCGTTCCAGCTGACGCACTAGAAAGAGAAGCGGTTGGTGCAGATGTTTTTATAGTAATAGTGAGACTACTTGATGTTGAGGATTCATTTCCAGCTACATCAGTTTCTTTAAATGTAATTGTCTTTGTTCCAGCAGTTAATGCAGATGCGGTGATTGTAAAAGTTGAACTTTCACAAGTGGCAGTACCGATCGACGTTGCACTTGAATACAAAGTAACTGCATTTCCAGTTGTACATGATCCTGTAAAAGTAGGTGTTGTATCGTTTGTGTTGTCGTCGGTTGGTGAAAATCCAGTATCAGAACTATCTCCGAGATCAGGAGCACCAGAAGTTGTAGGGGTAGTAGTATCAATCACGACAGCTAGACTATCTGAATTGGATGACTCGTTTCCAGCAAGATCCTGTTGAGTTGCATAAAAAGTATGAGTTCCTCCGGTTAATGTTGGTTGGAAACTAGCCGCACCACTGATACATGGATTAGTGATCAGATCAGAACCACTGTCTTTCAATGTAACATACGTGTTAGTAAGACAAGAGACAGTGATTACAGGTTGTGTAGCATTTGTTATATTGTCAGTTGAAGATGTACCCGAGTCTGAACCTGATGTGAGATCAGGTGTACCCGGAGCATCAGGAGACCCTACGTCATATATAACTGCAAGTTGAGGAGAATCAGACGATGTATTTCCTGCATCATCTCCATATCTAACAGTAAAAGTATGTTCACCCTCAGACAATTCGAAAACATCATATGAGATACTGTAGGTCTCACCTACACAGAGGTCATTGTCGATTCTGACACCATCTAGATATAAGTACGCATATCCTAGACATCCAGCATCTCCACCAGAAAATACTAAAGTTGATTCGTTTGTAATATTATCGCTATTAGAAATACCGGAGTCACTACTTGCAGACAAATTTGGAGCACTTAAAGGACTAGAGTAACCATTCACCGTATCCACAGTAACATTGTTTGTTCCAGAACTTTCAGATTCATTTCCCGCAAGATCAGTCTGGGTTGCATAAAAGTCATGAGTACCATCTGAAAAACCACTTCCACCTACATAAGCTATGCCCCCCTCGCAATCATCTGTATCAATAATATTATCATCTTCGTCATACAGGCTAACTGTATTTCCGCTCTCACAGCTGACAGTAAAATTAAGGGTTGTACTGTTTGTAATATTATCTGAACTACTCACACCCGAATCAAATGCATCTTCTAAATCTGGTATTCCAGGAATCGTAGGCGCAGTGTCATCAAAGAGAACATTTTGTCTTAGCACAGATTCGCCAGTATTACCTGCAGGATCAGTTAATTCAAAAAGGAATGAATAGATAGCGCCGGAAACAAGGGGTAAGTTTGGATACTGGGCATAATCAGAATCGTAACAACCATCAGTCGTATCAGACAGATCAAGTGTATGTGACCCGGCCGTCAAAGCATCACCCTTTAGATAACAAGTATGTGTGCCAGTATCAATATTTCCACCAGTCCGAGTTATTGTGACTTTTGAATGATACGTATTATTATCAAAAGGATTATTACCCAAACCTTCACTGCTGTAGAAAGCAATATCAGATGATTCTCCTGTAACACTATTTATAGACGAACTACTTGTTGGAGTTACGGATGACAATATAGGAGCAACACTATCTACAGTAAACTGTATATCGCCATTTGAAGCTGATTCATTGCCTGCAAGATCAGTCTGAGTTGCACTGACTGTGAATGTCCCATCAGAAAACTCAGATGTAGGGACCAAGAAGGTAGCAATATCCGCAGCGCATGTTGTTGTAGCAAGTGAAGAACCGTCCTTCTTTAATGAAACATAGTCCACACCATCAGTACAGCCAGAAACTGAAAAGTAGTATGCCTCTGGATTGTACGTGACTAAAGATGGGCTTACAATATTGTCGGTGTTTGATATACCCGTATCTTGTTCATTATAAAGATCAGGAGATCCAGGATAAGTAGGCGCGTCTGTGTCAATTATGTAGCTACCGAAAACATTAAGATTTTCGCCCGTAAAGGCATCATCTAAAATATTCCCTTGTCCATCAGTAAAATCTCCTCCAAAACTAGTACTAGTAACCACGAGAGGGCCGCCATTTGGTGTGTTTTCACCACCTCCAACAGTGTACATACACGGCACATCTAATTGACCATAAGGATAAGACTCACTATCAACAACAGCTTCACAAGATCCCCCACTATTTAAATTAATAAATCCTGGAACAGTACTAAAAACAGGTTCATTAAAATGCAATACGAGTTCGATCTGATCTCCAGCATTGTATGAACCAGCAGGTGTATTAGACGTAACACGCACCAAGTAAGGATCTGTAGTATCGAGTGCAGAATATAGATACGCCTGCGAGCTAGCTAAAAATAATTTTTGTCCATTCGCCGACATCGCTATACCAGTCCCATAAGGATTTGAGGGTGACGACGCTTCAGTTTCCCAAGTCTGTCCACCGTCAGTTGATGTATAGACATGACCATCCTGTGTCGATGCTGCCATAAAATCACCACCTTTTGATACAGATACGGAAGTCCAATGAGCACTGATTGTCGTAGACCAAGTTACCCCAGCATCATGTGATACATATATATAATCTCCACCACCACCAGCAGCTACAACGATAGTCTGTCCATCGGCAGAAACATCAACATATGGTATGTCCCGAGAAGGACTTCCACTTATGGCTGACCAGGAATTTCCAGCATCGAGTGAACGATATAACGGTAAGCCAGACAAAGCAATGATAACAATCTCTCCCGAAGAGTCAGTCGAAATTGACCCTATGTTGGTATTTATAGAAGGAACAGTAGCATCCGCTAACGCAGTCCATGAGGACCCATCTTGAGATCTGAAAATGTTACCACCACCAGGAGAGTAGCCGACTGCATACATATAGGAACCAGCAGGACTCACGACCAGAGAAAGCCAGTCTCTTGAAGGAACACTGGCTGCTCCAAAATTTGCCCCACCATTCAATGAATAATAAATTACACCCTCACTCCCGCCAATGATAGCTTTAGTCCCATCACCCTTCATAGCAGCACTTTTTAATGTCTCAGGAAAATTACCAGAATTATTGACTGATTCTGTCCAATTCACCCCTCCATTAGTTGAGTAAAATACAGACTGGGCACCGCCAGGATCGGTCTTACGAACCGCCACTACATTTGCCCCATCATCTGAAGTAGCTATTGCCTGCCACTCCGTATCAAAAGAAGGATCTGTAAGCTGTGTCCACGTATAAAAATCTGCATACACGTAAGACGCAGTACCTAACAAGCTAAATAAGATACCCAAAGTAACAATCTTGGTTACTTTATTTGCATTTCTCCATCTAAAAATACGTAAAAAAAGCTGGTACATAATGTCTTAGCACTTACTACTTACATAATACCACACCTTAGACTCAACTCGATTGTGGAAAAGTCTAATTATACGAATAATTTTCTAGCAAGAAAATACAGAGACCTTACGAAGACTGATATTCGGCAGAATATCAGTCGAGTAGAGCGAAAACTCTGCAGAGTTTTACGCGTAGTACATATATTTTCGAAACTACTCACCACTTTTCATCATCTTAATAAACACATCATGTGGAATATTTACATTTCCTTTTCCACGTTCTGCCATTTTCTTCTTACCTTTCTTTTGCTTTTCGAGGAGTTTCATTTTTCGTGTAATATCGCCTCCATAAAGATACCCTGTCACATCTTTTCGAAGTGCCGACAATGTTTCAGAGGCAATAATTCGCCCATCTGCGCGGCCTTGTATTTTCGTCACAAAAAGTTGCCGAGGCAAAATATTTTTCAATTTTTCAACCGCTTTTCTAGCCTCTTCATCCACTCTTCGCTTAGCAACCACTCGTGTAAAGGCCTCAACTGGCTCATCAGCAACTAAGATATCAAGTCGTGTCACATCAGCATCACGCATTCCTTCAAATTCATATGACAGAGATGCATATCCAGAAGAAATACTTTTCAATTCATCAAAAAAGTTTCGCATCAATTCGCGGAGCGGCATATGGATGATGAGCTTTGATCGCCCATCACCAAACGTAATAGTGTCAGCAAGCTCAGCCTCATGATCGTAGAGAAGTTGATAGACAGGACTTACATATTCTTCAGGTGTAATAATAGAGAGTTTTACCCATGGTTCGCTTACTTTTTCTACAGAACCCTGGTCAGGAAACATCGATGGAGAGTAAATCATCACTGTTCGTCGCCCGTCTTCATGTGTCTTGATCCGTCCCATGTATACATTACCAAGTCCATTGGCAGGGAGTACACCACTCACTGTTCCAACTTCAAAACTATGTGTTGCGGGACCACCTGAACCATTGCTACCTATATTGAGCGCACCACCATGTCGTCTCAGTGTCACTTCGTATGTGATACTTGGCGTTGCAATTACAAGATTTAAATTAAACTCTCGCTTCAACCGTTCAGTAATAATCTCTAAATGAAGAAGCCCAAGAAATCCACATCGAAAACCTCGCCCGAGTGATCCTGATGATTCTTCTTCGTATGAAAATGCAGAATCAGAAAGTCTGAGCTTACCAAGTGCCTGTTTTAAAAGTTCAAAATCATCTGCTGCCTCAGGATATACCGATGCCCACACAACAGGTGAAGGGCTCATATATCCAGAAAGTTCAGGAAGTTGCTTTCTAAAAAGCGTAATCGTATCACCTACCGAAGCGATACCAGGCTGCTTAATACCTGTCACAATATATCCCGTTTGTCCCGCCTCGAGTTTTTCTGCCGGCACTTCATCTGGCGTAAAAATTCCAACATCAAGTGCATAGAATTTTTCACCGGCTATTTTAAACAAAAGTTCATCACCTTTCTTAACAGAACCTTCCATTACACGCACATACACGATTACGCCTTTATGATTTGAATATTGAAAATCGAACACAAGTCCACGAAAACTTCCCGAATTCTCGATTTCTTCAACTGGTGCAGGAACTTTTTTTATAATTTCCTGAAGAAGCTTATCTACACCTTGTCCTGTCTTTCCTGAAGTCTCCATAATATCTTCAGTTTTACAACCAAGAAGCATAACCATTTCTTCTTTGATCTCATCAATTCGTGCAAGCGGCGAATCTACTTTGCTCAAAACTGGGATAATAGTGAGGCCAGCATCTTTTGCCATACCAAGCGTCGTTAGAGTCTGCGCCTGCACACCTTGTGTTGCATCTACAAGCAAGATACAACCCTCTACCGCTTTTAGTGCACGAGATACCTCATACGAAAAGTCAATGTGACCTGGCGTGTCGATCAGATTGAGCTCATACGTCTCGGATGAGTCCGCAGGTTTGTAATGCATTTTCACCGGCCGCATCTTGATCGTAATCCCCTTTTCACGTTCAAGTTCCATGTTATCCAAAACCTGATTCATCATCTTTCGCTTTTCGATTGTATGCGTGAGTTCAAGCATTCGATCGGCAAGCGTCGACTTCCCATGATCGATATGAGCAATAATACTGAAGTTACGAATATGTAAGAGATTCATATATATGTATGAGCAATATAGCAGATTTCAGGCAAAATGCGAAAATCTATTGCACACTATATAGACATCTCACAGAGTGACAATTTTAAAAGTTTAAAAGCCCTGCCACTGTCCTCATATCGGACATGTGACAGGGCTTATGTAGTAAACACCAAACTAGAATGTTTCCTACGCAGAGCTCAACTTGTGACAGATGGCCGCTTCGGCTACACGAGCGTATAGACGATCAAGTAGAATCCGAGCCTTCTTCAGCTCTTCTGGAGTGCGCTTCAGACTGAGAAAATCAGTCCCTACAACGAATCCGACTTGATACTCTGGAAAGACCGTGAACATACACCCGCCATACCCACGTTTGAATCCACCTTTGATTTGCCTAAGTACCTGAGTTGGCATATGACAAGTCTCAGAGATTTTCTCCACAACATCATCAATGAAATTTTTCCAAATCCCCATACCAGTTGAAAACCTAAGAGCCGGTGTCGCCGGTGTGAAGAGACTCAAAACATCAGTCGAATTTAGAAACTCATATGGATCTGCATGCTCTGGCCTGATCATCCTTGTACCCTTCGCGGTGAAATTGCCCACCTGAAGAATCAAATCAACCAAAACCAATAAGTCTTCTGTTGTAGAGAAAAGACCTGCAGAACCAAGAAGCTTACTGTGTTGATTTGCCACAGCAGCAACAGGATCACTCACTGTACCCAAATCAAAACCGTGAAGAGATTTCATACAGTTTTGAGTCTGACCATTCAGCATAAATGCAGGGCAGGTACTAGTCATTCCAAGTGGCCGAAGCAGCCAAGACCTGATGAGAACATTCAGAGGAGTTTTGAAGACTTGCTCCAAAATTTCACCCAAAAGTATTGACTGCCAATTTGCGTACCGGAATTCAGAACCTGGTTCTTTGGTCAGACCGACGGATTTGATTTGCTTTTGCATTTCCATCAAACTTTCGTGATCAACCACACTTTCTTTCGGCATGAATGTATTAAGTTCAGCGTGAAAATTGAGCAGATGACGAATGGTCAACCTATCAGCGTAAGGACCAGAGAAATCAACGTGTTTTTGCACATGATCATCAAGCCCGAAATTGAAAGCTTTTCCCGGAAGCTTGGCAAGCCTGAAAGCGAGAAGTGTAACGAGAAGTTTTGTCACAGAAGCAATATCAAACAATCGCCGGCCACCACTGGCACAACCAGAAGATATTTTTTCCTGCTTACTTTTTCCTTCGTCTATGACTCGATACGAAAAGTATCGCTTCTCATCTCCCACTCTCACAGCCACACTTGCTTCAGTGAAAACACCACTGTTGGCACCTTCCTGAAGCAACTTATCAATCGCATCAAATGATACGAATCTATTCATGCGATGCTTTTCCTTTCTATTTATGTAAGGTTTATTAACCGAGTTTCAAAGACCTTGTGTACGAACACCGCGTTCGTACTTGATCAATTTACTCATATTTTATCTATCCTCACTCAAAAGTCCATCTTTTAGAAAAATGACCCTATCAGTTGCTTTACCGTACTCTTCCTCGTGAGTCACCATCACAATAGTCTGTCCCTCAGCATTTAATTCTTGGAAAATTTTCAAAATCAGAGCTGATGATTCAGTATCAAGGTTTGCAGTTGGCTCATCTGCAAAAAGAATCTTTGGACTATGTGCGATGGCTCGCGCAATACTTACACGCTGTTGTTCACCTCCAGAAAGCTTTGAAGGGAGATTATGCACACGATGTGACAAACCTACACGTGCCAAGTTTTTTTCAGCGATTTCATAGGCATCATTCATTGCATACCCTTGCATAATAAGTGGAACTGCGACGTTTTCACGAGCAGTAAGATCAGGAAGTAGTGCATAGTCTTGAAACACATACCCGAGTTCTCGAAGCCTAAACGCTACACGTTCATCCTCTGGCAATTTACTTACATTCACACCATCGACATGAACATCTCCGCTTGTAGCCCTATCGAGAAGACTTACTTGATACAGAAGTGTCGATTTACCAGCACCTGAGCGTCCCATAATTGCCACAAATTCACCGCGCTTAATTTCAAGATCGATCCCTTTCAAAACCGTTGTAACTTTATCACCATCAATAAAAGATTTCTTTAAGTCCTTTGTAACAATAATGTTATCTTTTTTGTGCTGAGGATGATGAGTATGGTGAGTGTTCATGTTTTTATTTAGAAAATTTTCATGTAAATTTCATAGTGACATATTCTTCTACCTACCCAAAATCGCATCAAGTGTATTCTTCTTAACAATCATGCGCGCAGGAATATAACCAGCAATGATTGTGGTTATAAGAAGCGCAACTACACGAAGCATTGTACCAAACACTGGTGCGTACAGAATACCATCGCTAAATGGGAAGTTGATTGGATGAGCATCAATAAATGGCACCAGGAACCCATACAGCATAATAAGCCCGATCACCGACCCTGTTGTTGCATAAAAAATTGATTGAATAATATATGACACCTCGATTGATTTTGGATGCACACCAATACCTTTCAAGATTCCGATGAACTTTCGGCGAGTGAGTGCATTTACGAAAATTACAATGAAGATAGTGATCGATGCAACCGCAAGACCAATTGTTCCTATCATGTTACCAAGGAGTCCAAAAGTAGCCGCGATATCTTTGAGAAATTTCGGCTGAGCTTCGACGAATGTCTGAATCTTAGCAGAATCTTCGAAATTGTTATTCAAAAGAAGCTGTTTTACACGAAGAGCATCCTGCTCATTTGCGCCAGGTAAAAGCTTTACAGCAATTTCATCTACATTCATATCCGGTCGGCCGATCAGTTTTCGAAGCTCACTTCCAAGCATAAATACACGGAAGTCATTGTCATCAACTTTAGATTTAATCACACCACGCACAATCACTTCTTTTGAATTACCATTGATTGTAAGTTTTAGCTTTTGACCAATCGAAATATCTTTGAGCGTTTGGAAACCAGCAGTTTCAATCGGCGTATATTTGTACAGGAAGTTCGCACCAATGACTATACCGTCAACATCATTATCCTGAAGATACGCACCTTCGATAATATACTTTGAGATATCGGTGATACTATCCTCAACGATTGGATCAACTCCTACAAAATTTGCACTTAATTTGTTTGGAGTTTCATCTTGTCGAAGAAGTCGTCGATAATCAGCATTCAAAGTTCCACCAGCAGTGTATCGTGGTGACACTTTTGCAACATCAGAGATACCATGGAGCACATTAAGAATATCCTGGCTTCGCTCAATCTGATTCTTTTGTTGAAGTTTTGTCACGATGACATCACCGGTCCCTCGTTCTCGCTGTGCTTCAACAGAACTTTGAATAAGTCCGACAAGTACACCATTCACCACTACAAGATTAAGAAATGTAAGCGTCATAACAGCAATAATAAGTGTAGTAGTCCAAAGACTGGCACGCTTAATCTGCCGATAGGATAAGAAAATTCCTACCCGCCACACATTTTTGTTTCCTAATGATTTATTTTTTCGTTCCATATTTTAGCGTTTTTGAACAAAATTCACCTAAAAGCGCAGAGATACACTACTCTGACTTTTTCACTACCACTCGCTCACCCACTGAAATACCTGAAATTATTTCAATTTTACCTTCTGAATTAATGCCACCTGTTTCAACTTTTCGCTTCACACGATTACCAGCCTGATCAATGGTGACCATCTTTTCACCAGCTTCAAGAAACAACGCCTCTTGTGGGACAACAACAGATGATGGTTTTTCAGCAGTTTGAATCGTGATATTAGCAGTCATACCTGAACGAATCCTATTATCAGTCGAATTAAATTGTAATTTTGTTTTATATGTTGACACACCATCTAGAACAGTTTCTGCTGGATCAACCTGTACAACAGTTGCCAAGAAAATAATATCTTTTCCATATGCGTCGAGTGTAATACGTGCAGGCTGTCCAACTTGTACTTTTGCAATATCTGTTTCTGAAATATGACTTTCGACTTCATACGAAGACGCGCTTATCATAGCGATTACATTTGTATTAACACTGGCAATTTCACCAACTTTTGTATCAACTTTTGTCACAATTCCATCAAATGGCGCAGTGATGTTTGTTTTTGCTAAAAGTGCTTGAGCACTTTGTAGATCAGCTTGTGCACTTTTTAGAATTGCTTGCTGTGAATTTATCTGTTCGATCGTCGAACCAGCCTTTTTTAGCGCCAATTGATCTTGAGCTCGAGCGTACGCTGTGATACTCGACTTGTATGTTTGTTCAGCTGAAGCTAGAGATGTGATAGATGAAGCGACAGATGTTCGAGCGGATGAGATATCTGATTTATATTTATCAATAGTTGTTTGTGGCACTGCGTCGCTTGCAGTAAGGATTGCCACACCCGCACCAAGATCATTGAAAAAACTTCGAGCAATAGCCAGATTGATCCGTGCTTCATTTATATAATTTTCAGAATAATTTGAGACAGTAAGTGCAGCAACTGATTTAGCCCACACATCAAGCATTTCACCAATTTTCACTCGCTGATCATTTACAGAAATTCGGAGCTGATAATTATCAAAAGAGACAACTTCTGGATTTACACTTCGCGGATTTTTGAAAAGCTGATCGGCTTTGCTTCGAACAGCATCATCAACTTTTGAATATGAATCTTTTATTTGATCTACAAGAGATTGAAGATTTTGATCTCGTGTAATACGTGCACCGTCAGCCTCTGTTTGTGCAATAGAGATATCTTCTGTTCGAGACCCACGCTGAATTTCAGCAAGTTTTGCTGCTTCAGAATCCACTCGAGCCTGCCGTTGGAGTACAGTTGCATATTGGTCACCACTGCCAACACTTGCCAGAACCTGACCAGTCTTGACGATGTCACCAACTTTGACATTTACCCGAGAAACTCTACCAGATGTTTCAAATGCCATATCAACATCTTGTGCAGCAACAACTTTTCCAGTTACTGAAACCTCCTGAATGAAAGTTGAAGACTGAACTGTGACAATATCTTCACTATCTGTGCCACTTTTTCCAAACACAACATAACCTACGCCGAGCAAAACAAGAATGAGCGGAATCAGTATGCGCTTTTTCTTTAATAAATTCTTTAATGAACTGAGTTTATTTTTCATACTCATAATATATCATGGTTTTGATCATTACTCTTCAGGTACATACCTGGAGATCCGTATTTCTGACAAAGTAAATCATTTAAATACAATATGTCAATCCATACCTTGCACCAAACTCTAAATAATGCTTTAATCAATGTCACTTAGACCACGCAGTGCGGGTCATTTTTATTCACAAAAATCGCTCGCCTACGCAAATCAAATTAGCCAAGTCGCCGCGCCTATTAACCAATATTACACATTATTATGGACATTCGAAACATCGCCATTATCGCTCATGTAGACCACGGAAAGACAACCATCGTAGACTCGATGATGAAATACACAGGCATGGTAAAAGATGCCAGCTCTATGGACTCAAACGCCCTTGAACAAGAGCGAGGTATTACTATTTACGCCAAGAATGCTTCTCTTATATATAAGAGCAAAAAAACTGGTCAGGAACACAAAATCAACATCATCGACACGCCAGGTCACGCCGATTTCGGTTCTGAAGTAGAACGAATTCTTCGATCTATCGACTGTGTACTCCTCGTAGTGGACGCTCAAGAAGGTCCAATGCCTCAGACACGATTCGTTTTGAAAAAGTCTATCGAACTTGGTCTTAAACCAATCGTGATTTTGAATAAACTTGATAAGCCTGCAGCAAATCCTGGCCGAGTACACGATGAAGTGCTCGAACTCTTTATGGAACTTGGTGCCGATGATGCACAGCTCGACTTCCCTATGGTTTATGCGATTGGACGAGACGGTGTTGCAAAGATTAATCTCACTGATACTTTTGCTGACTTTGATCCTCTCTTTGAAATGATTCTCGACAAAGTTCAGCCTGCAAAAGATGAAAGCAATGAACCACTCGTGGCTCAGCCATTCAACCTTGCATATGACAATTTCCTCGGACGACTAGCGGTTGCCCGAATTTGGAAAGGAAAAATCAAAACCAATCAAAATGTTTTTGTGAAAAAACCTGATGGATCTGTTGAACAAGGACGAGTTGTAAAACTTTTCACATTCCAAGGTATGGGTAAAATCGAAGCAGCTGAAGCTATCTCAGGCGATGTTGCCATGATCGCAGGGCTCACAAATATTTACATCGGTGACACAATCACAGACAGTGCTGATACCCCATCGCTTCCTACTATTTCTATCGATGAACCAACCATCTCTTTGAACTTCCTTGTGAACGACTCTCCTTTTGCTGGACGAGAAGGAAAATTTGTAACAAGCCGACAGATTCGAGATCGACTTGAAAAAGAACTCGAGGTGAACGTTGGTCTTAAAGTTGATTTTGACGGAGACCGAATGAAAGTATATGGACGAGGTGAACTTCACATTGCCATTCTTCTTGAACAAATGCGACGAGAAGGCTATGAAATTCAAGTGTCACAACCTGAAGTAATTTTGAAAGATATCAATGGTGTTAAATCAGAACCGTATGAAGAACTTGTGATCGATACACCTGATGAATTTTCAGGAACTGTGATCGAAAAAATCGGTAAGCGAAAAGGTATCATGACTTCAATGAAGCAGGATAATGGCGTGACTCGACTTACATTTGATATTCCAACTCGAGGACTTCTCGGTTATCGAAGCCAATTTGTTGTGGATACGAAGGGTGAAGGGATTATGTCATCACGATTTATTGAATTCCGAGAACATGCCGGCGTGATTGAAAAGCGAGAAGTAGGTTCTATGATTTCTATGGAAAATGGTAAGGCCGTGACATTCGCGCTCGGTAATCTTCAAACACGAGGTATTCTCTATATCGGTCACGGTACAGAAGTGTACGGCGGTATGGTTGTCGGTAACACATCAAAGGGTGAAGAAATGGAAGTAAACCCAACTAAAGGAAAGCAGCTTACAAACATGCGAGCTTCAGGAACTGACGATACAACTTATCTAGTTCCTCCACTTGAAATCACCATCGAACGAGGTCTTGAACTCATTAACGAAGACGAATACTTGGAAATTACTCCAACAAACGTACGAATTCGAAAGAAGTTTTTGACGAAGACTGAGAGAGATAGAAATGGTAAAAAATAATTCTTCTCTTCGTTGCATGAAAACAGAAAATCTCTCCTGAGATTTTCCTCTGCTCACTGCAGTTTGCAAGTTTCAAGCAACTCATCTAAGAATTATTTTTTACCATTGAGGCTATTACGCCTTGATGCTCCTCACTAAAGGAAATACAGAAAACAAAAACACCACCTCTTTCGAGATGGTGTTTTTGTTTTCTGCCTTACCTAATCTGAGATGCAGACCAGGCTGATAAGAAAGATTGTTTCTAAGTTCGGGACAAGCCCGAAGACATTAGAAGCTTCGTCGAGGACCTCGGTCACCGAAGTCTCGTCGAGGACGATCTCCTGCAGGTCGATCTGTCATAGGTCGTGCTTCATTTACGATGATAGCTCGTCCGTCGAGATCTTTACCATTCCACATAGAGATTGCAGCGTCTGCAACTTCATCTGGAACTTCCACGAAACCGAAGCCTCGTGATCGGCCAGTCATCTTGTCTGTCATTACGAGAGCTGAGATAACTTCGCCTGCCTGTGAGAAAGCATCCTTAAGGCTGTCAGAAGTAGTCGCCCATGCGAGGTTTCCAACATATAGTTTTTTTGCCATTTGGTACTTAATTGGGTATTGATATAAATGTATCCGTAGCCGACCCTCTTTTGCCCAACGATACCGCTGGCTCTTGAGAAACTAGGAACGACCCTATCATACTATGAATATAGGTTTTGTGCAAAAGATCGTAGATAACAATTATTGTATACAAAAGAACTGCCTTCTAGACGAATCGCTTACAGAAACTCTTCCTATGTTGATCAGATAAACCTTGTCCGATCATAACAGTTCGGTGCGCCAAGGTTCCATACCCTTTATGGATATCAAATTTATAGTGCGAATATTTAGAATTTTTT
The DNA here is from genome assembly GCA_964467385.1 of uncultured Candidatus Saccharibacteria bacterium. Classification (GTDB taxonomy): domain Bacteria; phylum Patescibacteriota; class Minisyncoccia; order Phycocordibacterales; family CAIZLB01; genus VEQN01. The sequence continues at coordinate 94,397 of CAYXQC010000001.1, read as the reverse complement.
GATAATTTCTTCATGTAACGATCACGAGTCACCTTTGCGTATACAGACGCAATTGATATGGCAAATTCTTTTTCATCTCCTTTTATAATAATTTTTTGTGAGTGAATTTTATCGAGTGTTCGAAGCGCTTTTAATCCACCGTCGGCAAGGAGTGAAATTTGCGCATTGGAATTTTTTTCAGCTACACTAGCTGCACTATCTGTAGCTTTTTCATAAGCCCACCCAACAAGCTCATCCACAAGTTCCTGAATACAAACAGCAATCCCCTTTTGATCAATTTGCTTGGCAGTTTTTGAACCAACAAAAAACGAAACATCACCGAGCTTTTCAAAAACACGTAAATATTCGAACCAAAACTCTCTCTCGTTCTCTTTCATTTTTTTAGAATCTTTACCGATCGGATACGCAGTACCTGAAATTCTTTTCAATTCTGATTTCAATCTTTTTTCATATAGTTTTTCAAAAGGCCCTTTTCGAATCATTGACACACAAACAGTCACAGGACCTGCGAGCGGTCCCCGACCAACTTCATCAACACCTAAAACATACTCCACAGTTTTTGAGGTCTTAGCAGTTTTTTGATATTTTTTTGAGTTTTTCTTCATATTTAAATTCGTGCAAAATCATCAACACCTTTCACATATTCAGTAACCTTATCAATTTTCCACAGTTTCTCATTTCACCAAAACCCGAGTATAATGGAAGCATACCAATTTTAACATTTTAATCCTCTTTGCAAGGCTAGGCCTTGGCACCGCAGGAACATATATATGTCTAAACGTTTCGTACACCTACATACGCATACTCATTATAGTCTCCTTCAGGCACTTCCGAAGATTCCAGACATGCTCAAAAAAGCCAAGGGTTACGGTATGGATGCTCTCGCCATCACCGACAATGGTAACCTCTACGGCGCCATAGAGTTCGTAAAAGAATGTGCCAATCCAAAAACTGCCATGAAGCCGATTATCGGTGTGGATTTTTTCGTGGCAACCAGAACCCGTCACGACAAGGAACCAAGAATCGATAACCGAAGCAAAAAACTTCTCTTGATTGCAAAAGATTCAATCGGTTACGAAAATCTAAAGCAACTCGTAACACTCTCAAACTTTGAGGGTTTCTATTATCGCCCACGAATCGACAAAGAACTTATTGAAAAATACAAAGAAGGGTTGATTGCTATTATGCCATCATTTGGTGGTGAAGCTGTTTCTTTTGCGCGTACAAATAATATAGACGAGGCAAAACGCGTAATTGAATATTATAAATCTGTATTTGGCACCTCAACTGATCCAAAAGAAAGTAATCTTTTTATTGAAGTTACGCGACACGACGACCTTGAGGATCATAAAACTTCTATGGATCGTATGGCTAAAATTGCTGAAGAAACCGGAGTGCCGCTCGTAGGTGCACACAACATCTTCTATCTCGACCCTGACGACAAAAAAGCACGAACTACCCTTCTTTCTGTACAAAAAATCGGTAGCGGACCCGTTGAAGATGACGAGGGTGATTTCTCTTTCAAAAGTCCTGATGAAATGTATGAGATGCTCGCCGAGTACAAGGATGCTTGTGAAAATACCGGTATCATTGCTGATCGATGCACACTTGAAATTGTTCTTGGAAAATGGGTATTCCCTAAGATAGAAATAGATGAAGAATTTAAAAATGCTGAAAAACCATACGATGAATATTTGAAAAAAATTGTATATGCCGGCTTTGAACGGAGAAATGTTGAAAAAACTCCAGATGTTCTCAAGCGAGTTGAATACGAACTTGAAGTTATCCGTAATAAAGGGTATGCGCCATACTTTCTTGTAGTAGCCGACCTCTTGAAATATGCCCGTGAGCATAACATCCTCTCTAATATTAGAGGTTCGGTATCCGGCTCGATGGTGACATACCTTTCTGGTATTACAAATATTGACCCGCTTGAATACGAAATTCCATTCGAGCGATTCCTCAATCCTGACCGACCATCCGCTCCCGATATCGATATGGACTACGCCGATAACCGCCGTGATGAAATGGTATCTTATGCCCGTAAAAAATACGGCGAGGATAAAGTGGCACAGATTGGAACATTCGGAACCATGGCCGCTCGAGGATCAGTGCGTGATGTGACGCGAGCACTTGGATATCCGCATGCACTTGGTGACCAGATAGCTAAACAAATCCCAATGGGCAAGCAAGGATTTCCGATGACCATTGAGCTTGCACTAAAAACCGTTCCTGAACTCAAAGAGTTTTATGACTCAAATGAAGATGTTAAAAAAATCATCGACATGGCTGAAAAGATTGAAGGTTGTGCACGGCACATGGGTATTCACGCGGCTGGTGTAGTAATTTCACCAACTGAAATCACAGACTATACTCCCCTTCAGTACGATCCAAAAGGTGAAAATAAGATCATCACGCAGTACGACATGTACTCAATCGAGGATGCAGGCCTTTTGAAGTTTGACTTCCTAGGTCTCAAAAACCTTTCAATCATTGCCGATGCTATCGAAATCGCAGAAGCGCGAAATAAAAATACAGTGTATACAAAGCCTGATGGTTCAACTGTCACAGGTTTGAAAATTGATCTCGATACCATTCCACTTGATGATCAAAAGACATATGACATGTTAAAGCGCGGAGAGACTGAAGACTTGTTCCAATTGAACGGTGACGGTATGACACGATTTTTGAAGGAATTGAAACCAACAAACATCCACGACATCAACGCGATGGTAGCTTTGTATCGACCAGGACCTTTGCAGTTCATCCCCGACTACATTGCACGAAAGCATGACCCTTCGAAAATTCCGCCAATGGACCCAGATGTTTATGAAATTTTGAAGAAAACTTTTGGTGTTTTGGTGTACCAAGACGATCTCTTGATGATGGCCCACAAACTTGCTGGATATAGCTGGGGTGAAGTAGATAAATTCCGAAAAGCTGTAGGTAAAAAGATTCCAGAGGAAATGGCCCTCCAGCGAGAAAAATTTATCAAGGGTTGCATGGAGCACAGTAAATGGACAAAAGAACGTGCCGAAGAAGTGTGGGCAAAGATCGAACCGTTTGCATCATACGGTTTCAACAAAGCACACTCAGTTTCGTATGGACGAGTGGCATATATTACCGCATATCTCAAAGCTAACTGGCCGGCTGAATACATGAGTGCCGTACTTACTCACGAGTCAGGCGACGTAGAAAAAGTTTCTATTTCCGTAAAAGAATGTGAGCGAATGAAGATCAAAGTGCTTCCGCCAAATGTAAATGAAAGTTTTGGAAATTTCGGTGTAGTTGCGGAAAACACTATTCGTTTCGGACTTTTTAGTATTAAAAATTTCGGTGAAGGTATTGCATCTGTCATCATTAAAGAGCGAAAAACGGGCGGTAAGTTTAAACACCTCGAAGATTTCTTAAATAGAATTAAAGATAAAAATTTAAACAAAAAATCTCTCGAATCTTTGATCAAAGCAGGAGCCATGGATGAATTCGGTGAACGAGGAATTATGCTCGCTAATCTCCAAGATATGCTCGACTACAACCGAGAGCGAACAAAACTTCCAGACAACCAGGACTCACTCTTTGGAATGTTTGGTGACAGCGACGGAAGTCCAGTGCAACACCTGAAACTGAAAGATGCTGACAAGGCAACGCAAACAGAAAAACTCGGTTGGGAAAAAGAACTTCTTGGTTTGTACATTTCAGGTCACCCACTTGATAAATACCGCGAGGTTCTTGATAAGCGCGACACAAATATTTTCAAACTGCGAAAACTAATCGAACAAGATGCCGAAGAATTCGCCCAAAAGCAAGCCAAAGAAGCTGAGGCTCAAGCCGTTAAAGATTCAATGGACCGACAGCGGCGCGAATTCCAGATTGCCAATGGTATTAAAACTGATGAAGAAAAGGCTGCTGAGAAAGTAGCAGCTGAAGCAGCCAAAGTCGCAGAAGATGAGGCTAATGGAATTAAGCCAAAAAAGAAAGTTGATCCAAATGCACCTAAAAAACGATTCGATAAAGAAGCATGGAAAAAACAAATGGCAGCAAACCAGCCACGCGAGCGACAAGTTGTAGTTGCAGGTATCATCGAAGAAGTAAAAGAAATTGCCACAAAAAAAGATCCATCAGTTCGTATGATGTTTTTGAAATTGGCTGATTTTACTGGCTCGATCGAAGTAGTAGTGTTTCCAAAAACATACGAACAATTCAAATCAATCTTGGTACCTGAAAAATGTGTAGCCATCAAAGCTAAAACCTCAAGCAGAAACGGTACACCGAGCCTTATTGTTGATACTATAAAGGTGATGAATTAAGGCTCATTCGTAGAGTTCACTATGTGAGCCAATATCTTCGAAGAGTACCGTGTCTTTGTCTATTTTCTCGAATAGAACCCGAATATCAGCAGTGACATTTATACTGTAACTGTCACTTAGCCTTCCGTGCAATTTGTGAACATTTAGTAATGGATTTTGAGGTGAATTTCTAAAAAGAATGAATCGTTCCTCCCATTTTAATTGTATTTCTCTATTTTGTTTTTTGAATCTTTTATTGAACTTATTTGAATAGATGAAATTCATTATCAATTATTTTTCATTTGAAAGTCCGCGCAAATGCTCAAGTGCTTCATCAAAATTCATAGGTTTACCAAGTTTACCCGCTTTGTAATCTTTAATGGACTTAATAAGACCCCTCTCAACAGATGGTTTTAACTTAGGACCAACTACAAATCGTACCTCTCGTGTCCTGATAAGATTCTTTAAGAAACCATTTACAACACCACTCAAGGTTAAACCCATCTCTTCAACGATCTTTTGTGCTTCATTTTTTACTTTTGCATCTGTTTTAACATGTATCATGGTAGTTTTTTTCATATGTATCTAAAGTATATATATTAGATACATTGAGTCAATCACTGAAACTCGTCTCTGAAGGACTAATATTGGACTATTAATTAATTTCGACCTCACACCAAAGTCACACGAAAGAGTATATAGAATCAAGATGAAGCGAGTATCAAGAAATTCTAAATAAATCAATTTGAACATAAAAACTAAAGATATGAATCATTTTAATCGCCTAGAGGAGTACAGACAGTCTCTACCTTATCCAAAGGGCTTTTTTCTGCTACACTGTCCGTATTATGAACAAAGAAGCAAACGCAGGGGCTCCTGCAAATATCGAACATATTAGACATTCCCTAGCCCACCTCCTTGCGACGGCGACGGTAAGCCTCTACCCTCAAACGCTCCTTACTATCGGTCCTGCCGTTGAAAATGGTTTCTATTATGATATGGATTTTACCTCCCCTATCAAAGACACCGATCTGCCTGTCATCGAAGATAAGATGCGAGAAATTCTCAAAGAATGGACTATCGCAAGCAAAAGAGGTACAGCCAAAGATGCTGCTTGTTTTTTGCATAAAGAAGTTTCCGCTGAAGAAGCACGAGCTCTTTTTTCTGAAAATCCTTATAAACTTGAGCTCATAGAAGAAATCGTCGCTCGAGGTGAAAAGATTACACTTTACACGGTTGGCTCAGGTACTACATACGAATTCACAGATCTCTGCCGGGGCGGACATGCTGATGATATGAGTACTATTGATCAGAATTCATTCACTATTAACCGTGTTGCCGGTGCATATTGGCGAGGTGATGAAAAAAATAAAATGCTCACACGAGTATACGGTTTAGCTTTTGCTACAAAAGATGAACTAAAAGAGTATCAGCACATGCAGGAAGAAGCCAAGAAAAGAGACCACAAGAAGCTTGGAAGAGAGCTCGGGCTTTTTACATTCTCTGAACTTGTTGGAGCAGGTCTCCCTCTTTGGTCTCCAAAAGGAACCATGATTCGAGAAACTCTTAATGACTACGTAATGGAACTTCGATCTCGGTACGGGTACCAGAAGGTTTCTATTCCACATATCACAAAGAAAGATTTGTATGAAAAATCTGGACACTGGGACAAATACAAAGATGATTTATTTAAAATCGAGACTCGAGAAAAACATGTGTACGCAATGAAACCCATGAACTGTCCGCATCATACGCAAATTTTTGATGCTGAAATGCGAAGTTATCGAGATATGCCTCAGCGATATTGCGAGACGACTGCTGTATACCGTGACGAACAATCCGGTGAACTTTCAGGACTCTCTCGAGTACTCTGTATTACGCAAGACGATGCGCATGTATTTTGTCGAATCAATCAAATCAACGACGAAGTAGAAAATGTATGGAGTATTATCAACGAATTCTACTCAACATTTGGATTCTCAAAGATCATCCCTCGTCTCTCTCGACGTGATCCTGAAAATCCGGAGAAATATCTCGGTGATGCTAAAAATTGGGATATAGCAGAAGAAACTTTAAAGAAAGTTATCCTTTCACATACCGATGAATGGGTTGATGGTCCAGGTGAAGCTGCTTTCTATGGTCCAAAGATTGACTTTATGGCAAAAGACGCAATCGGACGACCGCACCAAGTTGCAACAATCCAACTCGATTTTGTACAACCAGCTCGATTTGAACTTTCTTGTATCAATGAAAAAGGTGAGAAAGAAGGCATAGCAATGCTTCATGTAGCAATCATGGGATCTATCGAACGATTCTTGAGCGTTATCATCGAACACTTCGCCGGTGCATTCCCTATTTGGATGGCACCTGTTCAACTTCGAATAGTTCCGATAGGTGAACGACAAACAGCGTTTGCAGATGAGGTGTACAAAAAAGCTAAAGCACTTGGTATTCGTGTTGAACTCGATGATTCAAATGACAGCTTTGGTAAACGTGTACGAAACGCCAAGACTGAAAAGATTCCAGTTACCGCCGTGATTGGAGATAAAGAAATCGAAGCGGGTCAACTCACACTTGAAGGTCTAAAAGAGAAAATCGGTGTGTTTAGTGTTGATGAGGCGCTTACAATGATTCTTGAGAAAATTAAAACAAAGGCATTGGAGTAATTTTGTCGCTGAAAAATTTTGCCAACCAGTTTGTGAAATTTAAAAAGATGAAAATCCTGACACACGTGTTGTATGTCAGGATTTTTGTTTGCAAACTTTTTTTGTTTCGCAACTATCGTCGTTTAAACGGATACGATTCGAAAGTCTGGATATATTCGTAATTCCAGATCCGCTGTGACCAGAACGGATAAAACTCGCTAGGCGTCATAGACCATGTATTTCCTTTATGATCGACGACCCAGTAGTATCCATTCTTTGACTTTGGAAAAGAACGTGTGTCCCAACGTGCGTGGTAGCCAGGACATGTAGGGATTGGCGGTAGCCAATCCCGTGATCTGTCTTGGCTGTAACCTTTCACTGTTGTAGTCGGCCTCTTAGTCTCGATGCCTGAACCAGTCTTTGCTGTGGTTTTTGGACGAGATGAAATTGACCCTTTCACTCCCGGAGGATACTGGTACTTCGGCACATAACCGTAGTAGCTTTGCGTAACCGGCGCTCGGTGACCATAGGTAGCTCCACCGTAAGAGCCATAGCTTCGCTGCATTGGCGGACCAGCCCAGAAAGGATTCCTCATATACTCGTTTTGGCACGATGCCAGCACAAGTGACACAAAGAGCAGAACAAGATTGCGCAGATTAACCGCTGTGCGACCGGTGTCTTTCGATTTCATTTGGGTTTATCCCTCCTGACCTGCTGGTTTATGTTGTTTTACCCAAGGGATCAACTGATCCGAGCGACAAGCTGTCTTGTAGCAGCCGTGGCTCATACCTAGATATGCAAAAAGCAGGCATTTTTGCGTTTGTGATTATGTATTATTTATGTAAGTGTGTCAAATAAACGATACGAAACACTGTACGAAACACTGTCTTGCTATTTGATATACTAAACACATATGACTCATATGCAAAAAATCAAACAATTCATTATTAGGAATGCACTTATTCTCGCGCTTATCCAAGCAATCGTCGCATTTCTTGGAAGTATGTATTTTAGTGATGTGATGCTTTTGAAACCCTGTATTCTTTGCTGGTATCAACGCATTGCCATGTTCCCTCTCTTTATCGCACTTACTATTGGTATCATAAAACGCGATCAAAATACTTGGCTTTTTGTACTTGCTCCAGCACTCATCGGTTGGGTTATTTCCATTTACCATAACCTGCTCTACTACAAGATCGTTCCCGACACACTCGCTCCATGCGAAACTGGCGTATCCTGTACCACTCGATACATTGAATGGTTTGGATTTATCACAATCCCATTTCTCGCATTTACAGCGTTCTCAGTTATCATCGTGATGATGCTTGTTGAACGACGTAGAGTAGGTGCTGCAATGTAAACTGTTACATACACGTAACATCAATCAGCAAAATTTTCCATTAACTCAGATTTAGATTTAGATTTAGATTTAGATTCAAGATACCAGCAACAAAACAACAGAGAAGCACGCCCTTGTACAGACTGTCGAGAGGGGTAGCTTTTTTGTTATAATCCCCTCATGAACTCAGACACAAAAATCTTAAGCATTATCGGTATTATTACGGTTGCAGTTATTGTTATCGGACTCATGCTCGCAAATAATAGCCAGCAGAAAGCAGGCCAGCCAGAAATAACAGTAAACAAAGACGCACTTGTTCGAGAAGACAGCTTGCGAAAAACTGGTAGCGATCCTAAAATTCAGTTTGTAGAATTTGCTGACTTTGAGTGTCCAGCATGTGCAATGCTTCACCCTGCTCTGAAGCAAATCATGAAAGAATATGGAGACAAAATCGACTTTGTATTCCGAGTAATCCCTATCCATTCTCACTCAGTACTCGCTGCATCAGCAGTATTTGCCGCTCGTGAGCAGGGCAAGTTTATTGAGATGCATGACATCATGTATGAAAATCAGGACAAATGGACAGCTTTCGGTCTAAAAGACGATGAAATATCGACTCTCTTTGAAACATACGCAGCGCAGATTGGTCTTGATGTAGCCAAATACAAGGCAGATCTTAAAGCAAATAGTACAGCGTACGCCAAGATCGTATATCAGGATCAAATCGATGCAAATTCAATGGGTATCAATTCGACTCCAACAGCTCTCGTAAATGGTAAACCTCTGATTCGAGGAGTAGTAACGTATGACAAACTTAAAGCAATCATTGAAGCAGAACTCAATCCAAAAGCAGCTTCTGCAGCAAATACAACCGAAGTAAAAGTTGGCAGCAGTACGAAATCAATCACTACAAACGTTGAAGTAATTGAGCAATCTTCAGAGGGTGGCTCACTTGAAGCTAGACCAGTACAAGTTGCTCCTATTAAAAAATAAGCAGCATTAAAAAATATGAAAAACTTTCTTGATGAATTTAAAGCATTCGCGGTCAAGGGTAACGTGATCGATCTTGCAGTCGGTGTTGTAATCGGTACTGCATTCAATAAGATTGTAGACTCTCTTGTAAACGACATCATCATGCAGATTATCGCAGCTCTGTTTAAACAACCTGATTTTGCATCGATTGCGATTCATATCAATGGTGGAGTTATCAAAGTGGGTGCTTTTATCAACAATATTGTAAATTTTCTTATCGTTGCATTCTCAGTCTTTATTGCCATCAAATTCGTGCATAAATTTTTGCAAAGACATTCAGTTCAGGCACTAACAGCAGAGACAAAATAGGCTAGAAACATAACCGTACTGCTCAAAAAAACTGCCATGCGTGGCAGTTTTTTAATGTCTTAAATTGCACCCAAAATCGATGTCCAAAACTGTGCGAAGCAAAAAATCAGACCTCAATCTTATCAGGTTCAGATACGATAATCTTTCCTCGTGTAAACTTCTGTTGAAGTGTTTTCGAAACTTCTTTTAGTTCTGAATTTTCGAGGAGAATAAATACCGAAATTGCACCGATTATTCCAAGAATTCCAGCCAAGAAACCTTGCATAAATATTCCCGTAACAGTCGAAAGATTAAATATTCCATCAAATACATTAAGGCCTACATATGCCATAAAACCACCAACGACCGCCGCTTGAAGACTTGCAAAAAGTGTAGGTAATACAGAAGATGTGAAGCCAAAATCTGTAACTTTTGTTGACTCAACTTCACCTGATTCACTTGAAATCACTTCGACCTTAGTGCCTTTATTTTTTCCAAAATCACGTTCAAACATAATCCAAAACGCAAGTGCATTGAGCAAAGTCCCTATAGAATATCCAAGTGGCAACATAAGCACAGAAGCTCCCGCAATGTCTTGAACTTTAAATAAAGATTCTATGAAGAATCGAAAAAGTTCATAGCTTGCATATAGTTTAAGTAACAGAAGTGGAGCAAGGATAGTTGCAGCAGATGAAAAGATGTTAATAATAACAGGCTTAATAGTATTGCCAGCTGCATAATATGCTCGAATAAAAAGTAGCTCAAGACCCTGTGCCACAAGCGAAATCACAAAAAGTGCAAGACAAGCAGCCGTAAGCTTTGTGTGATCCCAATTGAAATATCCATTACCAAGAATCGTACGAACAATCTGTGCACGAAGTACGATAAAGAGTGCAGCGATAGGAATCGACCAGAAAATTACATGACGCGTAGCAGTGATGATGTGACTCATAAACTGTTCGCGCTCCCCTTTCGCAAAATAGGCTGAAAGCGTTGGAAATGCAGCCAATGCATAACTTACACCAATAATCGCAAATGGAACTGATTGCAAATTGAGCGCCAAGTTAAATACCGCGACAGATCCGACCGCGAGCCATGAGGCAAATGAGGTGATCACAATCAATTCAAACATATTAGCAGACAAAGCGATTGTTCTTGGAATAGAAACCTTTACCACATTAAGAATAATCTTAAAATCTACTTTGAAAGTAAATTTCGGTAATAATCCCACCCGAAGTACATACGGAATTTGAATTGCAAAATGAAGTAGTCCACCAAAAACCACCCCGAGCACTACTCCTGTAATCCCGTATCGTGGGTACAAAAATACAAGACCAACAATAATGGCAATGTTGTAGAAAATAGGACTAAGCGCATACAAGAAGAAACGCTTACCTATTTGTGTTACAACACCAAGTACGTTTGATATACCGAGACAAATCGGTTGCAACAAGAGAAGTCGCGACAAGAAAATAATCTTCGATAACACTGTTTCATCGCCAATATTCGAGAAAAATGTATGGACCAAAATTGGCATTAGAGCAAAAGCCAAAACTGACACTAAAACCATCGCTATAAAAAATACTGTGAAAACAGAATTGAGGATTTTCTTTGACTGAATTTTTTCGCTAGCAGGATCACTACTCTTTTCTTTGTCTTGTTCCATAACACCTGTCAAAAACGGAATCAACACAGAGATAGAAACAAGTGATGCAACCGATGCGTAGATTAGATCAGGAATTCGAAAGGCAGTGTAATAAACATCGAGAGTCTGGCCTGCACCGAAATATCCAGCCAGCATTCGATCACGTACGAGTGCCAAAAGTTGAGATAAAAAGGTAAAAGCCCCCAGAAGAAATGCCGCTTGATGTAACCCTGCGATTTCTTTATGAAATATTCTAAGAATTCTATTTACCATTTTACGCTTATTTTGTAGTGTTTATTTTTTAGTTTTTGTTGATGTGGCACTATTTGCTCCTGATGTGCTAGTAGCTGAACTCGCTGCAGTTTTTACTACTGCATTTTCAGCTGCACCGATAGATTCACCACCGATTGAATTATACAAATCTCGAGCTTCTGTATAATCAGGTTTTAGATCAAGTGCTCGCCTTAACTTTTGAGCAGCTACTGGGAAATTTCGCGCAAGTGCATATAGTCGCCCAATAAGATATGGCGGCACCGGACTTGTAGGGTTCAATCGTTCAGCTTCTGCATATGACTGCACTGCAAGTGTAGCAGTTGTAGTTGCACCGAGGAATGTTGCAGTCTCGTACACTTTTCCAAGCTGGAGCCAATCTCTATAATCAGGTGAAGCGCCTCTATCAATTGCAGCTCGACGCGCCGCGTTTATGGCAAATGTAATATCAGATACAATTTCTTGATTTAATTTTTCAGGAGCTACGACACCTTTTGTTTCAGCGATCAACATGTTCGGTCGAATAAGCGAAATATCCGAAGCTAATCGAAGGTCCCCCGTGTTGAAATAGGTATTCACTGCCTTAAGCATGTCCTGCTGTGCTTCAGAAATCGCTGGAGGATTTTTCTGAAGGGCACGGGTTGCAGCTTGAACTGACATTGATGCTGTGAGACGCTGTGACCAAATAAATCCGATATAAATAAGTGCCACGATTAGAAGAATCATACCCAATGTGAGTGCAAATCCTCGCCAATAGGTCGAGACATCCCAGCTTACTTCTTTTGTAGAAATAATATTTTCATGAATAAGCGTTGCTAAGAAAAGTCCAGTAAACATAAACGCAAAGAAAAGAATAACAGGACCAGGTGTGAAGAAGAATGCCACGAACCATAGATAAAGAGTAGAAATAGTTGAAAACCAAGCCACAAAAAGTCCCATCGTATCCTTTTCAGGTTTTGCCACTTGCTTCAAGAGTCTTATTGCATAGAAGACAATAACACTGAATAATAGGAGCCAAGCAAGGACCCCAAGCACACCAGTTGACACAAATGAAGTGGGTACAAACCCTGATGCAAGATTAAAATCTGTATTCCAAAACACAGTGCCATTTATAGAACCTGGGTATACGGTTGGTTTATGTAGTGCCCAAGCTGTATAGAACTTATTTGGACCTGTACCAAGAAATGTTTGTTTTAGGCTGTCACTATATGTAGCAATGGCCATATCAGCAGTCAGCGATGGTGATACCCGGATATCTAATACCTCATCTTGAGTAAGACCTATCTTTGATGAAATGAAAGATGAAATCGGAGAAACCGCAATCGTAAGAACAAGTGCAATCAGGAGTGTCACAAGCGAAGCAACAGGTAATGAGTTCTTCATATGAGTCACTTTTTTATGAATGAACACAATAAGTGCAAAAAGTGCAATTAAAGCAGAGAGCGATACTGGTATACCAAGTCCAAAAAGATCGTTAATAAAATTGAAATTTGCCACTGCAACAATAGCGAGAGAAAGCACAAGCGTCACATACAAAAGGACACGCAAAATCTTATGAACAGAAAGTAACTCAATTGAAAGAAGTGAAATGATAGCAATAAGTCCAGCATAAATACCAAGATCATTGAATCCGCCAACCGTATTTGAACTTATAGCGTTGAAAAGTCCAAACGAAAGAAATGTTTTTCCAAATACAAACCGAAGTACATGAAAGATAGAAACTAAAAGACCAACCAAAGACATACTGAGTGCAAGCATAAAGATCTTATTTCTTGATCGATAAAGGCCTGATATGAGGTATGCAAGTACTGACCCTAGACAGAAGAAATAAGCAGTATCGATCTCGCTACCATTTCCCATAAGACTTCCCGATGAATGTGCACCAAAAAGTGCGGATACAATATACACAAGAGGGAGCGAGAAGAGTGCACTATATATAAGTGCAGGATATTTCTCAATCTTTCGATCACTGAGAGCTCGAAGTATAATCGCTATGACCGCCACAATCCCTACCAAAGTCACGAGACCAAACTTTGCCATAAAAAACGAAGTGTCAGTGAATGGAACTATAAAGATTGGCAGAAGTACCAGACAGATTGCGACAGCCCATGAAGTGATTTTCTCGTACATATATAATTTTGAAAGATTTCCTAAAGAATTAATAAAAGTTTGATTAAAATGTAATGAAAAGGTGCGGAAATATGACCTACATTATGCACAAATTATACCTCTGTTTGAAATAAACACAAAACTATGCTATAATGTATCTGTTGTGTTGGACAGTCGCTTCGAATTTAGTTTGAGTTTTTTGTCCTGACCGGGACAATTTTCGCTCAATTTTATTCGAGGAGGAAAGTCCGAACACTCCCCTTGCTTGATGTGAATCAAGCACCGGAGACAGGTAGCGGGTAATCCCCGTCTGATGCAAATCATGAGGTGCGAGCAGTGACGCGAGATTGTGAAAATGGTCTCGGATCTGAAGCAAAGTATTGATCAATTTTACAAAGCGAAAGTTTTGGCAAAAGTGAGTAGTGCGATATTTTAGATTAATCAGCGTATAATTCATAAACGCTGAGTGAAACGGCAAAATCCTTACCCGAGTGCAAGGCCGTGTCGGCAACAGTTGCAGTTATTGTAGCTTTCGCCGAAGTGCCGCTCGAACTGATGAGCAATCATCAGTCCAGATAAATGACTGTCGTCGTATAGATTGTTTTCACTTGCAGATATTCGCAAGAATATGTGCAGAACAAAAAAACGATACAGAATTCGGCTTATAGACACAACACATTTCATGAAGAAGTCCACCGTAACAGGTGGGCTTTTTCTATACACATACTACGCATCATTTTGTACCGCCAAACATATTAAAAGTGTTATAATTGGGCGCATATGAGATCATTTATTTTATTTTTAAAAAGAGTTGGTATAAAAAAAGTTGTAGCTGTACTTATAGCAGTTGTCTTGATTAGCGTAGCGACTGTGTATTATGCAACTAAACCACTAAAACTTGATACAGGGTACCAAGTATTATTCGACCAAGGAAAATATAGCGAGGTTATTCCAGAACTTGAAGATTGGACAAAAACTCATCCAGATGACTTGAACTCGCTTGAGCTTTTAGCTGCTTCATATATTCAAAAAGCAGATGCTGAACCTGTAAATGCAAAATCAGCGCTCACTAAAGCTATTTCAACCATAAACAAAATAGTTAAAATGGACCCGAATCGAAGCGAGACATACCGACTTGCTGGCGTAGCACGACTCTATCAAAACAATATAGCGAGTGCAGAAGCCTCATTTAACCAAGCAATCAAAATCAGCAATAGTCAGAATACAAATGCAATCGTCGGACTTGGAATGGTGCATGAACACAAAGGAGAACTCACTCTCGCAATCACACGATACCAAGAAGCACTAAACAGAGAGCCTTCAAATGAAATGGCACTTCTCGGAATGGCGCGACACTACATAACTCTAAACAACCCAGGTGAAGCAGAAAAAAGAGCGAGCAGTGCAGCTGCAGTGAGTAAAAACAACGCTATACTCGGTGAAGCATACGCTATCCTAGGTTCTGCAAATAGCCTTAAACCTAATTACAAGGCTGCCGTTGAAAATTATAAAAAATCTCTCACTTATCGACCTGGAAATGTTCACACTGCAGTACTTCTTGGTGAAACACTTATCAACCTCTATCGATCAGCACCATCTGCAGAACGCGGCAATTTACTCGCTCAAATAATAGATGCAGCAAATAAAGCGGTTCTTATCAAACCAGACTATATCTATGCATATGCCCTACTTTACAAGGCAGATCTCTTGCAAAATAAATACGCTGAAGCAAATCAAATTGGTAAAAAAATAGTCTCACTCCTTAAGACCGATACTGTCTTGAGTGCTGTAGAAAAAACTGAGTATGCGAAATTCTACAGCGGCGAAATCACATCCGTCACGATTAAATCGGTAAAAATGACTGACATACTCTCAGGGAGCACTGGTGCAACATCTACTAATAATCTAAAGAAATAATATGAAAAAGACACTCTACTCGAAACAAGGAGTTGGTAAATTCAAAAAGTTTTTTGCATCATGTTCTGCAGTCTTTATTCTGGCAGGGTTTATGTTTTCCGCACCTAATCCAGATTTCTTGAACACATTAGTACGACAACAGATTGAAGATATTAAAGAAAGTAACGAGAAGGCATTCGCTTCAAATTCTGGATTTGATTTTGGTAATCTAGATACTGAAAATATCGCTTTTGCACAAGAAGAATACGACCCAAGTAATCCATATGATAATACAAGTGATACATCTGGGGACAATACAGGTAGTGGTGACATAAGTGCAACTTATCCTATTTGTTGTAGTAATGGCGAACAACCAGATGTTGATGAATACTGTGATGACAATCAATGTACACCAATGTGTTGCCCTGATGGGACAAATCCAAACGTAGGATATAGATGTGATAATACCCTTGCGTCTTGCGGTTGGACCGATCCCGAACAAGAAGAAGAGGAGGATCCGACAATAAAGGAAAAAGTTTGTACCGATGTAAATGCTACAAACTATAAAGATCCAAGTGTCGCAGGAAGAGAACCTGGTGGTATTTGTACATACATTTCTGCATGCTGTGATCCACAAGGATTAAATTTTGATGCAACACTTTGTTCAGATCCACACTATGTACACGATCAAGATGTTTGCATCGACCCAAATCCAATCTGCTGTAACTCTGGCTACGATAACTACACCGAACCATCAAACCGAAGACCAGCAGATGTATGTGACAATAGTACATGTAGTTGCGGATCAAGTGGCACCCATGCTTCAGGAGATCATGAAGGTACTCAATGCCCTGATGACGGAGATGGAAATTATTGTGAAATAAATACAGGATTTTCAGTCATAAAATCAGGTGTAGCTATAAGTGGATCTGCTACTACCGCAGTGTCTGATGCCTGTGGAGAGGAAGATGTTGCTACACAAGAAGCCTATCTCGCAGGGATGGCAGCAGCAGACGCAACACCAGATACTCCACTAAATACACCTATCATACTTGACGCTCTTTCATCATATACAGTTACTTCAAAAGATTACTGTTTAAACATAGCTGGCACCCAAGGACTAGAAGATGGATACAATCGCTCAGGTGAAGGTATTTGTTGTTCAAATGGGACTGTTCCGAACGATGAAACTGGAGAATGTGAGATGGCACCAGAATGTGGCCTTTCAAATGGTGCACAATTTGAGTCAGAACCAACTAGTAACTTATGTCAGAACGGTACTCCAAGCGGAGTAGCGACAAATACAAATTCATATGACTGGACCTGTAGCGTAGCAAACGGAGGTAACGCAGGTGAAGTACAATGTTCAGCGATCCGAACTTGCAATGGTCAATCATGCGAACCTTGCACAGACCTCGATTGTGGACCAGCTGATCAATGTAAAAATGTTTCTGGCTCTCAGGATGGCTCATATCTTTCTTCTAACAATGTAACACCTGACGGCTTTGGATATTGTTGGAACACAACAACTGGAGCATGTGGATCTATCAGTCAAATACCATATGTGACAGAAGTTCCTAGTACGAATCTCTGTATTAGTGGAACGGATAACTCCCCTGTTTCGATCGATGATGATACGGGCATATATTCTTGGAATTGTACAAGTATTCAAAACGGAAATAACATCAACCCAACATGTCAGGTTAGACAGTGTCAGGGTACTGAATGTCAAACAGATCAATCAACAGGACTTATTGATCAATTCAAAGCACAGCCAAGCATTGTCTCAAAAATTGGTGATGGATGTAACCTTACATGGAAATCAAACATTGATTCAACAATTACTGACCCTGAACAAGGATGTCGAATCAATGGTAATCCAGTTGCAGATAATAATTTGAGTGGTGTTCGAGTAGGCCCTGGCGCATATTCACTCATGTGTTACCAAGGCGTTACATTCCAGATCAAAAGTGCACGATGTACGATTAGCCCAGACTACAAGGAAATCTAGTCTCCCAGAACCCTAGCTTGTAACCATCCTACATACACCACGTCTACATGGGCGTGGTGTATGTTTTTATAGCGGCATTTTTGAGGTGCATTTACTAAAACAGACACTTATGGTACACTATGATCACAAAAAGGAGCCCTCCGCTTAAGGTACTGCCACCAGGCAAGACATAGGCTTACAAGCTTCAAAGTCCCGGGACCAGAGACAGCGACGTGCTGTCTCCCCGCATAAAAACCAAACTCCGCAATCCCAGCATGACATTATGAAGAACACCATGTTCCTCCTCGTGGCATTCGCCACGTTTGTGCTCACTACTCTGAGCGGCTTCGCAGCCGATCGGAATTCTCCCAAAAAGCGTCTCACCTTCCATGAAAAGAAGCGTGAAGCTGAAAAGGAAGCGGCACGTGATGCCGAACGTGACCGTCGAGCAAAGGTGATGGAAACACTGTACCCCTCTGACGACACCCTCGTGAACATCCTTCATGAGACTGACGCCTCTTTCCAAGAGGAAGTCAGGGTCGCTCTCGAAGCGGTCGCTTCGAGAAGTTCAGACAAGGAAAAGGCTGTCCTGCTCGCAAGCACCTTCAAAAAGTACGAGAGCAACTCCTATTTCATCATGAAATTCAAAGACTCCGGTGAGCTCACAGGCAAACCGATCTCTGAAGTTCATGAGAAGTTCCCTTCGGAACCCGAAACAGGCAAACCAGCATTGCTGAAGGTTCTGTTGCAAAGCGTCTACACCGAATACCCTGTAAATCCCAAAGATTCTCCGAAACGCGACATCAAGTATTTCGTAGCCTATCTGCCGGATAACATGGAATTCGACAAAGTGAAATTCTTGACTATCTCTGTGCATGAAAGGATCGGTGTGTATTTAACCCCCACCGACCTCAACGCTCAAGACATGTCAGAGTTTTGCTACGCTCACCTCCCTTTCCCTGGAGGTCGCGATGACAACGGCTATGGACTCTGGTTTCCGACTGCTGAAAAGCGTCGGGATTACCACAGCAAAACCGTCAAGTCGCCAGTAGCAACAGTGTCTGCAGCACTTCCTGTGACACCGACAGCACCCTCCCCGCTCATCAAACCCCGCCGCCCCTAAACCCCTCATGCCCGAATCCGTGCTCAGGATGCGTTGTGAACAGCAAGCTTCAACCAGAAGCCCTGCCACAGCGCATCCACCTCGGATCGCTCATGCAATAAGCGCCCACCTCTTCGGAGACACTGGGTGTTTTTATTTTTTATTTATTTTACTGTTATATTTTACAGAAAGCTAAAATTTACAAAAACGCTATACCAATCATGTGCAATTTTACTGAGTGTAAAAAAGTAAATTTTGAGAAATTTTCACACAAGCCGTCAATGTACAGCTAAATATATTTTACAAATTGATCCCCGAGTTCAAGTTGCATTTCCTGAACCATTCCGGCTTTTACCTCAAGTACATATCGTGCGAGACTTGTGGGTCTGAAAGATTGTGGGTACGTATCAGGGCTTACATTTGATTCAAAATGAACTACTTTTTGGTCTGCATCGAGCCAAATCATATCAATTGGAAACTTCATATCTTTCATCCAAAATGACCACAAGTTATCATAGTCGAAGACAAACAACATAGCCTCATCTTTTGCTAGACTTTCTCGTCCACCTAGACCTTTTTCTCTCAACTCTTCATTATGAGCAACTGTTGTTTTGAAAATAAAATACGAATCATCTTCTCGCGCAAAACCATATCTTTTCCCTAGACCATATTTGATGTATCTGGATTCTAGACCATCCGTCTGAAAAGTTTCCGCGCCTACACTTTTCGAAGTTATCTTTGTATTAAAACTTATGTCGTATTTCTGCTCGCTGCTCTCTTTTTTTTCCAAAAAAATTTGCATCACCAAAGCAATTAGCAACAGTGCAACTATTGCTCCAATCGTTTGAATTTTTCTTTTCATTTTACTTGACATCCTTAATTGCCCAACCTTTTACTTTATCTAGAAAAGCTTTTTTCTCATCATCTGTTCGGAAGAGCTTTCGATCGAAAAGCTTAATACGTTTTACTTTCATACCACAAAACCCAAGAATACCGAATTTCCAAATAATCCAAAATGGCATACCTATAACATAGTAAATCCACCGTGAACCATCACATGTGATGTATACAGAAGCCGTACGTCCGCCCAGAAGTCCCACTGGCCGACCGTTTATATACCGATATGCATATCGCGCACCGAAGTTTATATCGATATAATTTTTAAGAATTGAAGGCATACTCACCCACCACATAGGATGCACAAATACAATATTGTTTGCTTCAGTGATCTTTTTTCGCATCGCGTCTTTTACCAGATCTGGATTTCCCATATCGCTCGGTTCTTCGAAACGCATAAAATCTTGCTTGAGTTCAGTCTTATAGAGATCAAGAATCTCAACTTCAACACCTCTCTTTTCCTGTGCATTTTTATACGCTTCAGCAATCTGATGAGTGAATCCCTTTGAGCTTGGATGAGCAGTTACGATAAGTGTTTTCATGTTTTATATATGTGAGAAATTTTCGATTTAGAATTTATACCAAGTTAGAATTTATACCGAGCGCTAAATATAACTAACAAATACGCGACCTAATTATCTAAGAGCCTTAAAAAGCCACATACCCGCAAGAGAACCAAGTATCGGTCCGATCACATAAGTAAGTCCGAGTGAACCTATACCAAACGCCACCGCAGGATTGAGAACTGCATTTGAACCAAGACCGAATGCAATAGTAGCACCGATAGTAAGCGAAGCTCCAATCACAAACGGGGCATGTTTTGAAGATTCGTGACCATCGTGAGCAAGGACGACAGATGCAATACCAAATGTAAATACAAATGCACCGATAAATTCAGCAATGAGTGAGGTCCAAGAAAATACATGGTCGAGATTTGGAGTAGGGAGACTTTGGAGTCGCATCAAAACCATAGCAAGTGCAGCACCAGCAAACTGTGCAAGAATATAAAAGAGTGCTTCTTTCCAATGAATCTTTCGAAGACTAAGAAGTCCAAGTGTAACTGCAGGGTTAATATGTGCACCGCTTATAGAGCCAACAGTGGCGACAACAAGACCAAGTGTAATACCGACTGTTAGCATAGTCACAAAACCTGACCCCGCTGCAAAAGAACCGATGATAGCCAGTGCGAGGACAGCTGTCCCCATGAATTCTGCAATGTATTTTTTCATATGCTAGGTATTATAGACTATTTCCATACTCCTTGCACTTGTCCATATATATTTCTTTTTCCACTATTATTATCAGTAGCATTATCATCAAAAGAAACATTTTCAGGTGTTCCGACTGTAAACGACCAAGTTTTATTCCAAGCAATCACTTTATCATCCACCACAAGTTCTAGTTGTGCATACACACTATATGTAGAATTAAGAGCAAATTCTCCATCAAAGTTTCCTGCATGTATAACCGAATAATTGTTTGGGTCCACTCCAATTGTTGTAGCACGAATCGTTGCTCCGGTATTATTATCAGGTACAAAAATAAGCTCACCTTCGTTGACTGAATATATATCTTTGTCGAAGTTTATAACTATTTCACTTAAACTTGAGCTAACCTCTATTTGATTATCACTTGGGTAAGTACTAACAGTTCCAATAGTCTCAATAGAGTCAAGTGTATTTGCAGTATTCTGTGCGTCTTTTACTGAAGTAGATTTTGAGACACCAGAAGTGTCTACTCCGATAATTATCGCTGATTCTTTTGATACAGGAGGCTCTGTAGTCTTCTCTTCCGTAATCACACAAGCAGAACTCTCTACACAGTCCGAGTCTCCACAATCCACCGCACCATCCCTATCATTATCAACCTCATCAGAACATTGAGTTTCGTTTGTCGGGCAGATGTTTGATTTGGCATTTTCAATTTCTTTTCTATGATTCTCAATATCGGCAACAATTGAAGCTCTATGATTTTTAATTTCTGATTTTTGTGCTGTTAGATCTACTATGTTCTGAGAATACTGATCTTTTGTCTTTTGGATTTCAGTAATTTTTTCCTGAACTTTTTTGTTTTTATCAAGATTTGCATTATAGGTGTCAGTTGCCTTTTTTATCAAAGTATTGAGTTGGTCAACTGTGAGGCCCGGGTTAGAGTATTTCGAATTGAATTGGCTCAGCGCTGCATTGTATTCAGGTATAAATGTATTTTTATATGTATCAATGTCTTTATTATATTGATCAACAACTATCTGTGTTTTATTTTTTTGATCATTGTAGTTTCGTTCGAATTGATCAAGCTTTGTTTTCGTTGTATCCAATGTGACGCCTTTATATTTTGTGGCAAACTGAGATTTCAAGCGTGGGAGGTTTGTATTTATTGCTGAGATTTTTCCGGTAATATCACTCAATTTTGAGACTAGGCTACTTACTGAACTATTATCGTTATATTTAGCCAGATATACAGAAATGGCTTTGTCATATTCGGCTTTCGTTTTGTTGTACACCTCAACCAATTTATCAATCACAGCCTTTGTTGCTCTCCTATTCGCCTTAGCAGCATTAACCTGTGACTCAGCAGACTTTACACCTGCTGCAAGGGTGTCTATTTTTCTTCGGTCTTCTATCTTTAAGCTAAGCGCAGAATATTCTGCTTTGAGAGGTGGCAAAGAGCCTTCGAGATCTGCCACAGCTTTAGCATCAGATTCCATTGTTGAGTAAACCTTTCCAAGCATTGCAAGCTGTGTCTCAAGTTGTGTAAGTGCGTTTTTTGCAGCTTCAATTTTTGGTTTTGCAACAACGAGTATCTTATTGGCAGAAGCATTTCTGTCTGCAAGTGCAGCAATTGTATTTCGATCATTAAGTTGTGAAGTACCTGTATCTATTGCATCTTTGTATTTTGCTAAAATCGTTTTATCGACTATATCTTTATTTGCAGCGGCAATTAATTCATCTTGTTTTGCAATAAGTTCTTGAGTATCCCTAATTTGGCCGTCTAATAGTTCAACTTGTGAGGATAGTTCTGTTGATTTATTTTCAAGATTTTTTTGATCAGCTTCTTTTTGATCAATTTCAGGTTGGAGGTGGCAGAAAACTCCAGCACCAACTGATTCAGATGCACCTAGAACCTGAGCTACTTGCTTTTGCATCGACTTGTCATACAAGAAACTATCAGATTTTGCTGCAATTACTACCAAGATCGCTACAAGAAGCAGTATTTGGGCAGTTACAATTAGTACTTTTGAAACTCGGTGCATAGGTTTTGTAGATATTCCTTTATAGATGAATAAAGATTTTATAAAATAGCCTAAATTTTCCATAAACTAACTAAACTAAGGCCAAATTTGTCCTCATAATTGTAACATGAAGAAAGTTTGAAAAATATATAAAATGTATAATACTTGTGTGTAATGCACGCCAATAAGCACGGAGACGATGCATACTATATATGGATCCAATAAACACCTCAGGAAACACTGTAAAAATAGAGCCAAGCTGGGAATTTGTCCTAGGTGATGAATTTTCTAAGCCATATTTTGCTAATCTCACTCAGTTTGTACGGGCTGAATATTTGGACAAAAAAGAAATTTATCCAAAACCAAAGGATATTTTTAGAGCTTTTTCAGAGTGTCCCTTTGATGACGTTCGGGTGGTAATTCTTGGCCAAGATCCATATCACGGAAAAGGTCAGGCCATCGGGCTTTCGTTTGCCGTAGGCGAGCATGTGCCCCTACCACCTTCTCTGCAAAATATATACAAAGAAATCCGAACTGATATTGGAATTGAACCATTACCAAGTGGTGATCTCAGTCGATGGGCAAAGCAAGGCGTACTCCTTTTAAATGCAACACTAACTGTACAAGCAAACACTCCTGGCTCCCACCAGAAAAAGGGTTGGGAAGAATTTACAGATGCTGTTATACGAACACTCTCTGAAAGACGTGAACATGCTGTATTTATACTCTGGGGTAATTATGCGAAGCAAAAAGGTGCGCATATAGATCGTACAAAACACTGTGTTATAGAATCAGCACACCCATCCCCTTTTTCAGCCAACAATGGATTTTTTGGTAGTAAACCATTTAGTAAAGCAAACGCATATTTACATAAGAATGGTCTGTCAGAGATTAATTGGCAATAATCTATTTTGAAGACTTTATAATTACAAGAATTTACTCACTATGTAATACGTTGTTCCTGAAACAAATGCAGAAACCGAAGCACCCCATACAAGATCCACGATAGTCACAAGAACAGGCCAATTTTTAGCTAGTGCCAAATTAGTCAGATCATACGTAGCATAACAAACCAGACCAAACAAAGCCCCGAATACAAGTGCATGCACTAAAGATTGCTTTTCCATAGATGGAAGAATCACAAATAGTACAAGCCCTGTAATAAATAGTACGTAAAAAAACACGGCTGCAATCCAATTAACATCCGCTTTCATAAGTGCACCAATCTGTACACGATAAAAATCTTTAGCGATAATACCGATCCATACCAAATCCATAACTAAAAATAAAGGGAGTGCAATCAGGTAATATTTAATGAGCATCATATAGTATATCTAATTAAATTACACACACATTGTATCATAGCGGCAAAACTACCACCCACCACTTGACCCTCCACCTCCAGAACTTCCACCACCGAATCCACCCGATGATCGGCCTGAACCAAATCCTGGACCACCAAAAAAGAAGCCTCCGAAACCGCCACGTCCGCCATTCTTGTAATTCTTCGAAACTATATAGTCAAATAATAGACCAAATAATCCAAGACAAACAGTGTAAAGTGCAATCATAAAGCCTGTGGCAAAAAGTGCTCCAAGAATCCCACCAACAACAGCACCAACTATTCCTCCAGGCCACCATCGCTTTGTACGTCCAAGTACCGAGCTCAAAATAGGTAAAACAAAAGCCAGGAAATAGAATACCAACTCAATATAATTTCTAACTCCATTATTTGTATCGGCACTAGTTCTTGTATCAACTTTTATATTATCAACACGTGAAGCATCACCTTCAATGGTTTGAATAATTGTTGTGGCAGCGTCATATAAGCCATCACCATATTTTCCTTCTCGAAATGCTGGTTTTAAAATTCCATCAATGATTTTATAACTCTGCAAATCCGTCAAAGTTCCTTCAAGTCCATATCCAACTTCAATGCGTATTTGCCTTTCGTCCAAAGCAACTAAAACCAAGATTCCATTATCCTTTCCTTTTACTCCAATTCCCCATCCACGAAAAAGATTATTGGCGAAATTTTCAATAGCATCACCGCTTAGATTCTGCACAATCACTATTGCGATTTGATCACCACTTGCTACACCCCCAGTTTTAGTCTGATGAGCCGTTATGATTGTTTCGATTTTTTCTTTTTCAGCTGCGCTTAATGTACCAGTATTATCGAATACAAAACTAGTTGGTTTTACTTTAATAAGTTCGGTAGAGGTTTCAGCTCGCGCAATATACGGTAACAAAGCAATACCCAAACACGCCACACCAATAAGTACAGCGCATAGGGCAATTGTGTTAGGTATTTTCTTGAGTACACGAGTAATCATTTTATAGTGTACATAAACTCAAAGCTTAATACTTCGCTTAATTTCTTAATTTCCAAAATCAACTTTTGGTACAACTTTTGCAGCATCACTTACTTCAAAGTATTGCTTCTGACCGAATCCAAACATACCAGCTACGAGTGATCGAGGGAATATTTTTACACCCATGTTATATTCTCGAACTGTATCGTTATAGACTTTTCGTTCAATTGATACACGGTTCTCAGTACCTTCAAGCTGAACCATAAGACTTTGATAACTATCAGCAGACTTGAGTGTTGGATAATTTTCCGCAATAGCAATAAGTCGTCCAAGAGCACCTTCCACCTGAGTTGCCGCTGCTACTTTTGCATCTGTTGTAACCGCGCTTGTATATCGAGTTCGTGCTTCAGCGATGGCTGTGAAAATGTCATTTTCCTGCTTCGCTACACCTTTAACTGTTGCCACGAGATTTGGAATAAGATCAAATCGTCGCTGATACTGATTTTCAACCTGCGCCCACTGGCCGTTGATTGATTCGTTCATTTTGACAAGCGAATTGTAAGTTCCACCAATATATAATGCCGCAACCACCACTATTGCCCCCACGATCATAAGTGTCTTTTTCATATGAATGGATTATAGCATAAAAAAGTGTGTAAAAGTGCACGGATTTGTACAAGAAAAGGCCCCAACACATTGCCCTCTTACAAAACTACCGCACCTCCCACCCTTCTTTTTTGAATGCTTCATTTACAGAATTCATGCATTCACTTATTTCCTCTTCACCCAAGGTCTTTTCTTGTGACTGGAAAACGAGTCGAAAAGCATACGAAGTTCGTACAGGCTCACCTTCTTTATTTTTTGTAAATACATCGAACAGAGTTTTTCGCACAAGAAGGTCCGCCTTACTTATAGATGAAAGCGCCTCAACAATTACAGATTCGACAGTAGCCTCCTGTCCTCTTTCTCCAGGCACAAATACTGCGATATCTCGCACAGAAAATGGATAAGAAGAAATTGGTGTGAATTTAATTTGTGGCAAGGCATTCATTTCAGTATCAGCTGTAATTTCAGGTAGTCGTGCAATTAAAGTATCAAGATCAAATTCAATCACAAGACCAGCACATGGAGTTTGTGCATCACCTTGAAGTTCAGTAAATGTAGGAATAACCTCAGCTATTTTAATCAAAGATTCTTCAGTCACCCCTTCGCCAGATCCTATGCCGAGTGCTGTCAAAACGTATTCACCTATAGCCTCGAGCTCAAGCTTAGCATCATGACCTTTTGGTAATTTGCTTCGTGCAATTGTGAGTGCTAATGAAAATCGTTCAGACAAAGCTCCACTACCAAACACTTTTCCAATTTCAAACATTCGAACATCTTTGAGTCCAAGTAGGTCTACATTTTTCAAATTGAACAAAGCTTTTTCTGCGATAAGCTTTGACAGATTATTTCGCAAATACGCTCGTTCGACTGTCAGAGGATTTGCGAGTTTTGTATCACCAGCATCGGTCAATGTATATGTATATACTTCTGAAAATCCGAGATCAACTAAAGCTTTGCGGATTACATTGTGATAGTAGAAGTTTTTATTGATTCTTCGCTTCGATTCTACCGCTGGTGTATGACCTTTGATTTTTTCGTATCCATTGATGCGACCAATTTCTTCGATAATATCTTCAGCAATGTTTAGATCAGGACGATATGCTGGCACTGAGACAATGAGTGTGTCATTTTCCGGCGTTGATGTTGATTCAGAATCAGATTCTGTAACCGCAATATCAATTCGTGACAAAATATCCATAACGGTTTCTTTTGAAATTTTTAAACCAAGTCGCTCTGAAATATACGCCACAGAGATGACAATTGTAGATGCATTTTTTTTATTATTTGAATTTGCATTTTCATACACATCAGCCACCTCACCAAACTTTGCACCTGGATTTAATTCATGAATTTTCGCTGACAAAAGTGCAAGAGCAAGACCTGCACGCTCAGGAGTCACACCATTTTCAAACCGCTTTGAAGAATCATTCTTGATGCTAACTTGCTGTGAAGTTTTTCGTGTAGTTGTTGAATTGAAGCATGCCGCTTCGAGAATAATATTTTCAGTATCACGAGTTACTTCGGCTTTTTTACCGCCCTTGATACCGGCAAGCGCAAGCGGGGCTTCATCATCAGCAATCACAAGCATCGATGGAGAAAGTTTCAAGACAGTACCATCAAGAAGGGTGATTTCTTCACCTTCTTTTGCAAGCCGTACGCGAATAGCACCTTTCACTTTATCCGCATCGAAAGCATGAAGTGGCTGACCAGTTTCTAACATCACATAGTTTGTAAGATCTACAATTGAGCTAATTGATCGCTGACCGAGGACTTCGAGCTGATTTTTGAGCCAAGTCGGAGAATCATCAACCACTATATCCCGCACGATCCGACCTGCGTATCGAATACAAAACGGAACATCAGCAGATGTAACACCTGCTTCATTTAACACTTCGAGTTTTTCTACACTTTGATCAACATCCAGCTCGCCAATTTCTGGAACTACAATCTGTTGACCAATAAGTGCTCCGATTTCTTGGGCAATATATCTGTGTGAAAGCGCATAAGCTGATCGATCAGGTAAAACTTTTATATCGAGAATCGTATCGCTCGCACTGTTGCCGCCGGCAGTACCGTTCGCACCATTCGCGTTTTTTTCTTCCATACCATCAATTTCAAAAGCACCCATAGTGATGATATCAGCCAACTTCTTTGGTTCAGGGATTGCTTCTTTGAAATATGATTTGATCCAATTGTATGAAATTAACATAAAATTCGTGCGATTAAGATTGAGATTAAGTTTATCTTTTATTTATTCTAAATTTATTTAAAATTGATTTACAAGACGTAAGTCACCACTGTACATTTGACGAATATCATCAATGCCGTACTTGAGCATTACCATTCGATCAAGTCCCATACCGAATGCAAAACCTTGCCATTTTTCCGGATCGAGCCCTCCAGCTTGCAAGACTTCAGGATGAGTGAGACCTCCACCGAGAACTTCGAGCCATTTATCTTTCCACCGTACATCAACCTCGACTCCAGGCTCTACGAATGGGAAAAAGCTCGGTCGAAAACGAATCTCAGTATTTGGTCCGAAAAATTCTTTAGCAAAAAATTCAAGAGTACCTTTGAGATCAGCCATTGTAACTTTTTCTGCAACCATCATTCCTTCAACTTGGTAAAATTCTGCTTCATGAGTTGCATCAGTTGCTTCATTTCGAAAAACTTTTCCAGGATTAATGAATTTAAAGGGAGCACTGTGTGCTTTTGGAAAACGGATCTGCGCACCCGATGTGTGAGTTCGAGGTAAAAGTCGATTCCCCTCTCCGTCGTATTCATTAAGCCAAAATGTATCCTGCATATCTCGCGACGGATGATCTTTGGCTACTCGAAGTACATCAAAGTTATTGTATTCAGTTTCTACCTCAGGACTTTCAGCAATTTCAAAGCCCATTTTAGCGAAGATTCGGTTAATTTCTATCCGAACCTCTGTGAGCGGGTGAAGATGACCTTTCGGCACACCCTTAAGCCCTGTGATATAAGGGTTTTCTGAGGCGACTGAGGCAACTGCGGCGCCACTTTTTGAGTCATTTTGCGCACTTTTCGAGATGTCTGACATAGTGCCCAAAGTATAGCGTATTATTGAAAAAAGCCCAAAATACTGTATATTATAGAGACTTTAGATGGCTATCTTCTTTACCGGATTCTTATATGTCTTCCTCTTTGCCGTACTGTATTTTCAGGTGTTTTTGATATTGACCTTAGTCGAAAACAAGCGAAATCTCTATAGTAGCTCTAGTCACACCCTAGACCGAAAGCCGTCGGTGACTATTATTGTGCCAATTTTCAACGAAGAAAAGACGGTAGTGAAAACTGTCCTCTCCCTTCTCGACTTAAATTACCCTAAAGACAAGCTTTTCATTATGGTCGTAGACGATGGCTCAAAAGATAAGAGCTGGCAAGTAGTACAACAGTTCCAAGGCAACCCTCAGGTACTTCTCCATAAAAAGGAAAACGGTGGAAAATATACAGCACTGAACTACGCAATCCAACACGCTACTACAGAGTTTATTGGTTGCCTCGATGCTGACTCATTTGTGGACGGCGAAGCTTTGAATTACATCATGCCATACTTCGATGATGTGCAAGTTGCTGCCGTGACACCTTCACTCAAAATTCAGAACCCCGATACAATCCT
This sequence comes from uncultured Candidatus Saccharibacteria bacterium, assembly GCA_964467385.1. Lineage (GTDB taxonomy): Bacteria > Patescibacteriota > Minisyncoccia > Phycocordibacterales > CAIZLB01 > VEQN01. The sequence continues at coordinate 65,102 of CAYXQC010000001.1, read as the reverse complement.
CGGGATGGTACAGAGCGCAGAATACAACATGGGTGTGTTCACACGAAAGATTTTAGGGCTTCTCGATGCGCAGTACGTGACTCCTGGCCCTTTCTCCATTTTTAGAAAAGAAGTATTTAGCCAAGTTGGAATGTACAGACACGCTCACAATACCGAAGATCTCGAGATGGCCCTCCGACTGCAGGAACACAACTACAGAATCCGAAATGCACATCGTGCGATCGTGTACACCGTAGGACCTCGAACTTTATACAAACTATATAAGCAACGAGTACGATGGACTGGAGGATTTATTCAAAACACTATTGATTACAGAAAAATGATTTTGAATCCTCGCTATGGAAATCTCGGCCTTTTGATCTTGCCGCTTGCAATGTACAGTATTGCCGGATCAATGCTTTTCCTTATATACAATATAATTCAATTCTTTACCCACGCATATAAGACTTTTGAAAAAATAAAAACAGTTGGATTTAATTTTGACTTCAGTCTTACGAATATCAATTTTGATTGGATTTATTTTAATCTTCAGACGACTTTTTTCCTCGGAACATTTGCCGTATGCGTAGTACTTTTTGCAATCTGGTATGGCAAAAGACTTACAGGTGTAACCGATCAAAAATCATTTGACTTCGTGTACTTCCTTCTTATATATTCATTCATCTCCCCTCTTTGGCTCGTAACCTCCGTGTATAATACGATTAGACAAAGAGATGCAGCTTGGCGATAAGATTTGCAGATAATTAACATCAACAACATGAATACAAATCAAAATAACAATATGAATACCCAAGAAAAAACAAACTTGCGCGAACCGATCGACAAAAACAAGTACATCATCACCTTTATTATTACAGCCATTATTTTCGCTGGATTTATGTATGTTAATAATCTTCTTGATGAAAAACGGCTCGGCGATACCAAAGCTATTCAGGATCAGATCTCGCTCGACCTTCTTTCTTCTGAAACACAATTCAATCTTCTCAAAGAAACTTCATGTAAAAATGTTAATGGTTCTATTCTCTCTCAAGAGCTTAATTCCCTCGCCACAAAACTCACTTACCTCGAATCAAACAACAACGGTGACAAAAATGAAGAGCTTGAATACTTAAAGAAATATTATTCCCTTCTCGAAATCAAAGACTCTATACTCATGAAGCAGCTCGCCTCAAAATGTAGTGCGAAACCGATCTCTATTCTCTACTTCTACGGCAATAAAGAGTACTGCCCTGAATGTGAAAAAATGAGCTATGTCCTTACATATCTTAGAGAACAGTATCCTGAACTCCGGATTTATTCATTTGATACAAATCTTGATCTTTCTGCAATAGAAACCCTTAAATCTATCTACAGGATTGATTCACGAAAGTTACCCGCATTTGTGTTTAACGATGACACATATACAGGCTTCAAGTCAGTTGAAGATATGAAAAATATCATCCCTGAAATAAAGAAACTTGATAAGTTACGCGAACAAGAAAAACAACAAGCAAAAACTTCAGAAGCGAACAAAACACAGAGCGGAGCAACCTCATCCGCTGTGATACAATAGGTGCTATATGCACGTTTTGGGTAAAGCCTCACCTTCTCTCATAATTATTCTTGTTGCCACCCTTTTATTTAGTCAAAGTGTCACCACTGATACATTTGCAGCGACAGGAGATATTTTTCAACGTAACCTTAAACTAGGCGACACTGTTAGCCCAGATGTCGCATATCTCCAATACATACTCAACACCAATTCAAGCACCGCAGTATCTGCTACAGGTGCAGGTTCTCCTGGACAACTTACTAACTATTTTGGCGCAAAGACTGAAAGTGCCGTAAAACGCTTTCAAGAGCTCTACAGAGATGAGATTTTAGTGCCAGCTGGTTTACCCAACCCTACAGGAATTGTAGGCTCTATGACCCGTACAAAACTTAATCAAATTGCTTTTGAGAAAAACATCACAACCGCTACCGCAATTGGAGTGAGTACGGGTTCAAACACAACAACAAGCACAGCAACAGGCGGTCCAACCGACACCTCTCCGATCACATACGCCCCGGGGACCAAATCATTTATCAACCTCTTTTCGACATACAAAGCCTTCGCAGGACAGATGATGAGTATTTATGGTGCAAATTTTCATCCGACAAAAAACACCATATACCTTGGTTCACAAAAAATTGGCATCTTCCCTTCTACTGAAGATGGTATAAAAATAACATTTACTGTACCAACAAGCCTTTTGACTGGTACGTACGAGATTGGCCTTATCAATACGTATGGCACAACTTCATCTGGTGATATATATCTCAATGTCATCGGGAGCGATATTGCACTTATCACAGCAAAACTTGCTTCGAGTACTGGAAATATCTACGGATCAGCTTCAACACTTGCATTTACCGCTCCACAGATTCCAACTACTTTTTCACCAATTCTCGAAGGTGTATTCCCTTTGAAATCGTTTAATATGAATGATGAAATTACTATCTATGGAAATAATTTCGCAACGCAGAATACCCTTGAAACAAATCTCGGTAACATACAGATCCAATCAACCGATCGCCGCCTTGCATCATTCTTAATCGGAAATCTGCCATACTACATGGAAGCATTCAATAAATACAAAGGTCAGGAAATCAATGTTGTGATGAATGTGAAAAATGAAAATGGTAAAAGTACAACTCCTGTAACTCACGTCATCAGATTCCCTAACGCTGACACACCAAGCATTAATACAACCATCCAAGAATTCGTAGATCCGCGTGCAACTTCAACAAGAAAAGATACAAATAATGAACTTTTTGCATCCATCTACCGACGTGACGTCGAAGCTGGAGCAAGTTCAACTGCAAATAGCTCTGGCAGCACAGGTGTGAATAGTTCAAGTGGAAACACGAGCGGAAACAACACAACTTCACAACTGACTACAAACCCTGGCTCACAAGCTACGGCTCCACTTGATAGTGTAAAACCTCAAGCAGACCCAGCTCTGGAACAATTACGACAAATTAGTCCACTCCATAAGTTCATAAGTGACCCACTCGTTAAAGGTGGTTCATCGAGCGGCAGTGGAGGGTCTTCAGGAGCTGGTGCACTAGGTGGTCTCGGAGGAGGCTCAAGTTCTGGCGGGACAACTGGTACAGGTGGCAATAGTCAAAATCTCTACTTTGGAGGTTATATCACTCGATCAATAGTATGTACTTGTAGCGTCTCCACATATCTCGAAGTGTATGACAAAGCTACACAGAGTACCATGAAGATGCTTTATACTCCGCCGACATCAAGTCTTAAAGAATACAGAAATGTCTGGACCACTAATGTAAATGTCATCGGAGGTCTCCAACAAGGAGGTGGCGACTGCGAAGTGTACTATGGTGAAGATTGTGTTACAGAAGGAACTGCAGATTATACTATCGATTACATAAGAGGAATCGGTACATCGAAGAACTAAAGTAATAAAAATTATTTCTCTTCGTTGCGTGAAAACAGAAAATTTCTACTGAAATTTTCCTCTACTCACGGCAGTTCGCAAGTTTCAAGCAGCTCATCAGAATAATTTCATTTAAAGCGGACAGGCAAAACTCACCCTCGCAAGGCATACATATTTTTTAGTATGATTTTACAGGCAAAGAAAAACCCCGCACATAGCGAGGTTTTTCTTTATGACGGAGCCACCTCCCAGATTTGAACTGGGGACCCACTGTTTACAAAACAGTTGCTCTACCAACTGAGCTAAGGTGGCATTTATAATTTGTATGGAAAGTCTAGCAAAAAAACTTTATCTTGTAAAATCGCTATGACTACCACCAGAGTGTGCAGCAGAATGAACTTTTTGCTTCTTACTGGCCTCGATATTTTTCAAGAAAAACGATACAGACCCTCTGTTTTTTGGAATACTACCTCCTATCATCACTTCACCAACAATAGTGAACCTATTTGCAAGTCGAGAGAACATCTTCACGCAAAACTGTTCAAACTTTACTACACCTCGGATGATTGCCTTCCGAGAAGTGACCACTTTTAGAGAACCACCAAGAGTTTTAATTTTCTCATATACAGCAAGGCACCAAGAGTCTGTTTTAGTAGATGAACTTTTTAAAAAACCCCTACCCCTGCTGAGTTCTCGGCTTTTGTTTCCGAGCATTGCGAGGGCAAACATTAATCCTACAAGTGAATATATAAGTGGTATGAACATGGTTTTTATGTACAAAAGATGTCCAGACGTATATACGCCGGACATCCATTGTTGATTATTTTCCGATTGCCATTCGCTTGAACTCTCGAACTTCGATTCGTTCACCGAACTTCTGAGTAGCATTCTCGATCAACTGCTTAATCGTAAGATCAGGATTCTTGATGAATGGCTGTTCGAGAAGAATCTTGTCCTTGAAGTATGCGTCGAGCTTACCTGCAAGAATTTGTTCCTTGAGGTTTTCAGGTTTACCTTCAACTTCTGCAGCAAACACTTCTTTGGCCTTAGCTTGAGCGGCTTCATTTACCTCTTCCTTCTTGATAAATTCAGGGTTAGTAGCCGAAACATGCATCGCAATATCGTATGCAAGAGTCTTAAATTCAGCGTTGTTTGATACGAAGTCTGTCTCTGATACAAGTTCAACCATTGCACCCACAGTTCCATTTGAATGAATATAGGCCTGCACTGAACCGGCACCAAATTCTCGATCACCTTTCTTTGCAGCAATTTCTGCACCTTTTTTCCGAAGAAGAATCATCGCTTTTTCCTCGTCACCCTGAGCCTCTTCGAGTGCCTTTTTACACTGCATCACAGAGATACCAGTCTTGTCTCGAAGCGCTTTAATCAAATCCATTGAAATTTCAGTTGCCATAGTGTTTTTAGGTGTTTGGTCGTTACGTGTTTAATTGTATCATTTTTAAATGAAAACGACAGGACTATCTGGATTTCATAATCAATATAGACCTGCTGCTTTCAAGAGGTAGAGCCCTTACGGGCCAGAGTCTTTACGCTCGAGGAGCGTCTGTTTTAGGAGTTTCCTTTACCACAAGCTTCTTACCTTCTGCATATGCATTAGAGAACTGCGCAGCGAAGTAAGCAACGCTGTCTACTGAAGCATCGTTTGCAACCACAGGGTAAGCAATCTTTGAAACATCACAGTCTGAGCCAGCAAGTGCTACAACTGGGATATTTCGGCAAATAGCTTCAGCTACCGCAATATGTTCTTTCTTTGGGTCAACTACAATCATTGCAGCTGGAAGATGGTTCATAGAGGTAATACCACCAAAAAGGTTTGTGAGTCGTTCGATTTCTCGATCGATCATAAGTCGCTCTTTCTTTGTGAACTTTGCAAGTTCATTTTTTTCCTTCTGTGAAGAAAGGTCGAGAAGTTTCTCAACTCGCTTTCGAATAGCTTCGAAGTTCGTGAGAGTTCCTCCAATCCATCGACTTGCAACGAATGGCTGTGCAATTCGTTCAGCAGCTTCCTTAACTGACTGTCGAGCTTCACTCTTTGAGCCAACGAAAACTACTTGCTTACCTGTAGATGCAATTTTCTTGATAAATTCGAGTGCAGACTCGAGCTGTGCTGATGTTTTTTCCAAATCAAAAATTTCAATCCGGTTCTTAACGCCGAAAATGAAAGGTTTGATTGTAGGATGTCTACGTGACTTTACAAATCCGTAGTGAGCACCAACCTTGAACATCGCATCAACGGCTGGATTCTTGCTGTTTTTTTCTTTTTCTGTGGTTACTTTCATAAGTACGGTAGAGTCTACCATACCCAGAGCCCCGTGGCAACCAGTCTTTAAGGTCAACCGTACGGGCAAATAACCCTTATTTTTAAGGCTAATCTAGTATCTAGGCTAAAGTTTTTAAGGGGCCTATTTCTGGTTTACGACAACACAGAGAACACCTGCTACAGGAGTGGCATCATTTGCATCTTCCCCAGAATACACTGTACCAAAGAATCCTGACTCTTCCGCGTCGCTTGTTGGTTCAAAATAAAGAATGTAATCCTGCGTTGAACTTGGATCACCACACCAATATCGATCACTAGACCCATCGGTTGGATTTAGATAATAAAGCACATCAGGAGAAGAAAATCCTGACACCACTTTTGGAGAAACACTCGGTGATTGCTTGAGATAGGCACCAAGGTGATCAGCGGCAAGTGTTGTAACTGCAAGAGGGGTCGCTACCGCACCTGGATAATTACCATTCTCCTGTCTATAAAGTTCAAGAGCATTTGCTACTGATTTATAATCAACCATAACCTTTGCAATCTCCGCCCGAGCACGCGACTTCGCCAAACTTGTCATGATTACAGACCCGAGGAGGCCGATAATGGCAATAACTACAATAAGCTCGATCAAAGTAAAACCAGTATGCACAGTTGTCTGCAGTTTTTTTAGATTTTTTTTAGATTTTTTTGAGGAGTTTTTCATGGTATTTATGATAGAGGTTAGTTATTGGTTTTCTGCCCCTGGTGGAAACTGATTTCTTGATTTTAAATTTAAAAGAATCCCATCTCGTACATCACCTGGAATAAGCCGCATTCGTGCCTCTGTAAGATCTTCAAGGTATACAACCGGCTCTGCCTCTGGAGGGTTAATAAGTCGTGGGATATACAAAGCTCCGCCAATGAAAAGACCGGCGCATATGAGCAGGGCAACCTGCTTCACCGGAGAGTTACTTGCTTGGACCGCTTGTTGATACTGAGCTTCTGCTGTGTGAGCAGCATTATAACTCATGGCTATTTTCTCTTCATCGAATTCAACTGACATAGTACATCCAGTTTAACACATATTTAATTGGGTTCTGTAATTAATCCCCTGTTTCTTCTGCATTACCCACACCTCCGCCTGCCTCAGCTCGAAGAAGGGCGTCAATAATCGGTTGGATACCACCTTCCATGATTCCACCTTTCCCCTCAATATTGTGCCAAGATTCTTTGATTCGATGATCGGTTACGCGATCTTGAGGGAAATTATATGTACGAATTTTTTCAGATCGATCCCCTGTTCCGATTTGATCTTTTCTGTCTTTGGCGAATTTGCTCGCTTCTTCTTCCATCTTTTTCTGTTCAAGCTTTGCAAGCAAAATCTGCATTGCTCGTTCTCGGTTTTTGAGCTGACTTCGCTCCGATGTACATCGAACATCGATGCCTGTTGGTTTGTGAATCAAGCGCACAGCAGTTTCCACTTTGTTTACATTTTGCCCCCCTGCACCACCAGATCGTGAGAGCTCCATTTCAATATCTGACGGTGGAATATCAAGTGTCACCTTCTTTCGCATTGGCAAGATAGCAATCGAAGCCGTCGATGTGTGAATTCGTCCAGATTTTTCTGTAGCCGGAATTCTCTGTACTCGATGTACACCCATTTCATATCGAAGATACTTATAAATTTCATGACCACGCATTTCATATGAAGCTTGCTTAAAACCTCCGATAGATGTTTCAGAAGAATCCACAAGTTTTGTACTCCACCCTTGAGTAGCCGCATATCGTTGATACATGGTAGCCAACTGGCTCGCAAAAAGTGCAGCCTCTTCTCCGCCTGCGCCGGCGCGAACTTCAAGAATAATTTCTGATGGAAACATATCTGCTTCCTCATCTTCCTTTATAATATCCTGAATTTTTTCAACCATACCTTTAATCTGTTCATCAAGAAGTGCAATTTCCTCTTTCGCCATATCTGCCATAGAAGGATCAGCGGCGTTAGCTGGATCAGACAGCATCAAAGAAACCTCCTCTTTCTGTTTCTGAAGTTTTTCAAATTCATAAGCAAAAAAACTTGTCTTATGATTCTTTTTTAGTTCGTCGAGTTGTGATTGAATTTCTTCCATTTTTTTTCGAAACTACACAATGTCTATGTGTGATATTTAACTTATGTAAAGTATAGCAAAAGAAAAAACCGCCTTTCAAAAGAATGTGCGGTTTCCTCTCGTAGCTACTTCTTTGCGGCCTTCTTGGCTGCTGCAGCCTGTCGATTCTTGAACTTATCTACTCGTCCAGCTGAGTCTAGTACCTTTTCAGCACCTGTATAAAATGGGTGACACTTTGCGCAAATTTCAACCTGAACTGATTCTTTGGTTGAGCCAATAGTATAAGAAGCTCCACACGCGCATGTGAATACTGCTTTTGGATTATATGTAGGATGGATATCTGCTTTCATAGGGACACACTATACCGTACTTGATGTTTTTAGGCAAATGGCCCGTAACATCAATTTGATAGACCGAACTATAACACTAAATACCGTTCAAAATATCGATATTTGCCTGGATAGCACTTACCCGTTCCATAACCTGATTTCCATAGAAAGTATTACTACCACTACATGATCGGCCAGAATAGTATCGACAAGCAGCATTTCGTTCAGCTGTATATGTTTGGGCTGAGGCACCAAGATCGCTCAAATAGAAGCCTGAGGCCATGAAAGCATCCTGTGGATTCCAAGGGTCTGAAGCTGATTTTTGAAGTGCTGAGGCAATACGCTTTTCAAAAAGTACCCATGTAGAAGGAATGAACTGCGCTGGACCCATGGCGCCACCGTAACCCACATCGAGCGGACATGAAACAAGTGTCTTATATGGATCTCTACCAAGCGCACCTGTAATCTTCAAGAAAGGCTGAACATCTCGTGACGCTTTCATCAGATTTGAATACACCCTTCCAGAACTTGAATGGACACCCGCGCCCGTTGTAGCATCAGTGAGATAACATCGACCCACATTTACACCGAGACTGCTTTCCTGTTGAATAATCGCGAGAATAAAAGCTGCACGCGTACCAGTTAAACTACTTGCAGCTTTAGCATACGTCACCGCGTCTCCGAACTTGATAGCAGCCGCATCTCGAAGTTTGAAGAGCTGATTTCTGATTTTATTAGCTTCTTGAGTTTTATTGGCAATTGAAGTTTTGTAATTCTGCTGTTCGTTTTTATTGAGAGCCAAGAGCCGCTTCTTTTCCGCCTCAGCCACCTCGATTACTTTCTTTTCTTTTTCAATACTCACCTTTGTATCAATCTCCTCATTTCGTTTCGTATCGAGCTCTTTTTTGGCAACTTCGTTTTGTGTTTTAGCATCTTTAATATCTGTGAGTTGAGTTTGAAGTGATTGTTTAATAGAGGCAAAAGAATCAAGATCGAGGAAAAAATCTGAGATATTTTTATTACTAAGTATTGCTTCTACATATGTTGAATTATCTATTTCTCGCGTTCGCGAAATGATTTGAGCCAAAGATTCACGTCCACGATCGATACGTGACCCGAGTGCTGTAATAGTGTTTGTTTTTATGTTTATATCTTTACCGAGTTTATTGATTGAAAGCTCTTGAGCCTTAATACGGAGTTGCGCTTTCTTAATCTTAGCATTCAAGATATCGATATCACGCTGAAAACCTACAGCTTCACTAGTTTTCGTATTTAGAATATCCTGTTGTTCTTTGATCTGTTTTTCAATATCAGCAAGTTGTGCACGGAGGGCAGCTTCTTGTTCAGGGGTCAGGTCGGCAGCTTGAGCAGATACATATGTAGTGTATCCAGCAAAGCCCAATATCAGCAGCGCAATAATGAAGGCAAAAAACTTAGGGACAGATTTACAAAAAGACATGAGTCCTATTATAAAACAAAACCTCGGTTTCCCGAAGCTTCGTTTTTGACTTTATTTTTAGCCTTAAAGTGGGGCTAGATTTTGATGAATGAATCTTGAAGTTATTCTGCAGGAATTTCCTCTTCCTCTTTCTTACCTCGCTCTTCAGAGATTCCGATAGATGCCATATCGATAGGACCTGACTCTTCTTCAACTTCTTCTTTTGGAGCTGAAACAAGAGCGACGACTTCATCAGCATCGATTCGAGCTATCACACCAACTGGAAGTTTGATATCAGCAACTTTGATTTGAGCTTCGAAATCAACAAGTGATGAAATATCAACTTCAATAGAGTGTGGAAGATCCTTTGGAAGGGCCTCAATTTCGAGTTCATGGATAACCTTGATAAGTGAACCTCCAAGAGTTTTAACAGCAACTGATTCACCGGTAAATTCGAGAGGTACGGCAACTTCTACTTTCTTACCCTTTTCAATTACGTAGAAATCAACATGTGTCACAACGTCTGATACAGGGTCTTTTGAGATATCATGGATAAGAGCATCGTGATCTTCATCAACACCAGTAAGTGTAACAACACTAGATTCACCTGCCTGTTTCCAAACTTTCATAAATTCACCACCGTTTACTGATATAGGAGTAGATGCAACTTTTGGACCGTAAAATACGCCCGGGATAGAGCCGGTAGATCGTACAACAGATGCATCTTCTGTTCGTTTTTGTATAGCTAATTTCATGGTCTCCTGATTATATATATATTTCTTAAAAAGGCAACCATGGTATTATTTGACCAAATGCCAGATGTAACCGTCATATTACCTTGCCTGAACGAAGAGCTTGCCTTACCCCACTGTCTTGAAGAGATAGGTCGAGCCATTCTAAGTCTCGAAAAGAGCTTAGGACTAAAGACTGAAACCCTGGTGGTAGACAATAATTCAAGAGACAAGAGTGCCTCTATTATCAAGAGATACGCTACACAAAATCCATCTATCCACTATATATATGCCGAGGATCAAGGTTATGGTTCGGCATACCTCGAAGGATTCAAGCACGCTCACGGAAAGTACATTTTTATGGCCGATGCTGATAACACCTACAATCTTGGTGACTTGGCGAAATTTATTCAGCCGCTCCATGAGGGTCAGGCGGACATGGTAATCGGAAATAGATTTGCAGGTAAAAGCGATTTGCTCACATCAATGCCCTGGCTTCATCTTCATATCGGAAATCCACTTCTCTCTTTTCTAGTTAGGATTTTTTTCAATGTTAAAGTCCACGACGTTCATTGCGGAATGCGTTCAATCACCCGTGAGACTTTTTCGTCACTAGATCTTCATACTGGTGGAATGGAGTTTGCATCTGAGATGCTCATCAAAACAGCGAAACGGCACAAGAAGGTCATAGAAATTCCTATCGAGTATCGACCACGGATCGGCGATTCAAAGTTACGTTCATTTTCAGACGGCTGGAGACATGTGCGATTTATTCTGCTTTATTCGCCCCTCATACTCTTTCTAGCCCCAGGTGCACTAATGTTTTTACTAGGTACAATTTCATTTCTAGGGCTTTATTTTGGAAATCCACAAATATTCGGCTTGCAATTCTATGTGCACCCACTTTTCGTTTCTTCATTATTAATAATGACAGGTTATCAGCTTATATTGTTTGCAGGATTCGCAAGAACATATGCCGTTACTCACCTCGGCGACAAAGATTCATTTCTGGAGCCTTTGTATAGAAAGATTACGATTGAAAAAGCCGGTTTTGCTGGTATCACACTGTCACTGGTCGGTGTCGCAATTTACATGTTCATTTTCGTAAAATGGGTTCGTTCAGGATTTGGATCACTCGATGAAATTAAAAATTCAATTGCCGCATTGACCTTTATAACAATTGGTATTCAAACTTTTTTTGGAGCGTTCATGTTTAGTATATTAGGTATAAAAGAAAAATAAAGAAAAGATAAATAATAGATGAACATCGCAATTTTTCACAACTTCATGGATAACATCGGTGGTGCAGAAATTGTCACCTTAACTTTGGCCCGCGAACTTCATGCCGACATCTATACCACAAATATTAATCCTGAACATATCCGTGAAATGGGCTTTACAGATGTTCTTCCACGAATCAAATCAATTGGTAAAATTCCCCTTAATGCTCCATTCCGTCAACAAACGGCATTTTACAGATTTGGTCGACTCAATTTACACAAACAAAAAATCCGCGACTTGTATAATGTAAGACATGCATACGATTTCTTTATAATTTCTGGCGACTGGGCAATGTCTGGTGCAAATCACAATAGTCCAAATCTCTGGTACGTTCACTCTCCTTTACACGAACTATGGGCATTCAAAGACCAGATACGAAGCACAATGATATCTCCATGGAAACGTCCAATCTATGATTTATGGGTATGGTTCAATAGAAAACTGACACTAAAATATGCTGAACATGTAGATACTTTTATTGCAAACTCTCTAAATACTAGAGAACGAATTTCCCTTTATTATAAGAAAGAATCGATTGTTATTAATCCGCCTATTTATACTAATAAATACGGGACGAATTTGAACATTGAAGATTTTGCCACCATAGAGGTGTCAGGCGCACAGGATACATCGAAAGATTATTGGCTTTCTGTAAACAGACTAGTAAGTCACAAAAGAATAGAAATGCAGACCGACGCTTTTAAGGATATTCCTTCTGAGAATTTAATTATTGTTGGAAGTTATGAGAAAGATTCAAAGCATTTTGAAACTTACAAAGACCGGATCGAAAAAAGTGCAACTAAAAATGTCCGAATATTAAATTGGGTACCTGATACTAAACTCCGCAACCTATATGCAAATTGCAAAGGTTTTATCACCACATCAAAGGCGGAGGATTTTGGAATGACAGCGATTGAAGCAATGGCTTCCGGTAAACCAGTTATCGCCCCGGCAGATGGAGGATACAAAGAGACAATCATCCATGGAGAAACCGGAATATTGATAGAAGAAATCAACTCTCAAAAATTACTTACTAGTGTTCATGAAATCAATGAACAACTCGCTCTGGATCCTAAAAAATATGCGGCAAAGTGTATCAACCAAGCCAAAAAATTTGATACAGCTATTTTTATTGAAAAAATCAAAGCTACTATAAATCAAATCTTAAATCGAAAATAACGAAACTTTGTACCTAAATATTACGCCGACAAGTAATACGACGAATCCTCAGAGTATCCATATGCACGATTGAGGTCTTTACAGAGTGCATTATATATATCAATTTGTTCACTAGTCCAACCAAGTTCATGTAAACCTTTCGGGTGTTCTTCGTCTCCGCCTGTAAACTCTACTCGTGTGCCTCCTAAAGTTTCAGCTATACCTCTCACCTCTTTTTTACCAAGTCCGAGAAATGTACCTAACCGCTCTGCAACAAATCCAGGCTTTAGGCTCATATCATATTGATCAATTTCAATTCTCTGATTTTCAGGAATATGATGTTTCATTTTTTGCCATAAATCCATAGACATCACCCAGCGCTCGCAGTTTTGTTTAAAATCTAAATGTTTGAATTTTTTCAACCGTGATACGACATTTTCCATGGCCCTTCGTTTTGTATAGATGAATCGCGCATTCGGCCACATCAGGATCAAGTAAGGAATGAGACGGAGCATCGGACCATCGGGTGTTTTATCGAGCCATACTATTTTTCCTGAAAATGTTGCCTCCATTCTTTTTTTCATCATCTCCATAATATCTTGGACAACATGATCAGCTGTGATATGCGACATCATGACGAGACCACTTTTATTTTTGTTTTTTTGCATGACTACATGATCAACAGCTGTTTTTATAAGTGCATGCATCATCGTCAAATAGTGACCCTCATTGTAGCCCGCAATATCAGCACCATTTTTGAGTGCATGAACCAGCGCACTCGTTCCTGTACGAGCTGATCCTATTATGAAAATTGGCGAGCATTGTTCGTGCATAGTTTTGATAATTTTAATGATTTACAGTTTCAAGCAATCCATTAATTTCCTCGAAAATCTTAGATAAAATAGAAGTTTTCTCAAAAGATTTTTGTTCTTCCTGTGCCATTCCACCTCGCCTATTTTGTTCAGATTTATCTAGAGCTAAATCATATAATACTTGGCTAGCAGTGTTAATATTAAATTCATCAATACCGAACACCGATTTCCCTGCTTCAACAGCGCCCCCTGACTTTTTAAAGGTTACGACCGGTTTACCGAGCGCCATAGATTCGAGCACAACCAATGGAAAAGGATCCTCTCGTGACGCCAAGAAAAACACATGTGCGCGTTTGAGAAATGGGAATGGATTTTCCGTCTCGTCGACATGTATAAAATGGTTCGAATAGTCTTTGAACATACTCGACAAAAGATCATGTGACCGCGGTCGGCGCCCGATCCAGAGCATTTTAACTTTTGTATTATTTTTTTGATTAAACTTCGTAATTTCTTCTGATATTTTTAAGAAATAATCACCACCCTTTCGTTTATCAAAAGTACCCATTGATACAATAAGAATATCGTCTGATTCTATTCCCAACATATCTTCAACTACATTTTCAGCCTGAGCTTTTGCAAGTTTTAGCACATTTTGACTGTCGATAAATTCATGTATCAGTCGTATCTTTTTGTCTGGGACTTTCATGATTTTCACCAAATCTCGCTTAGTAGATTCAGAAACAGCGATAAATACATCTGCCAGGGAAGCAAATACTTCGTGAGACTCCTTGTGTACAGCAATCTCAAAAGCGCTCGCCATTTCATGTATATGAAAAATGACAGGTATGCCAAGCTGTTTTGCCTCCAGTGCATATTCATAACTCACAATCGAATTTACATACACAAGTTTTGGTTTCAATTTTTCAAGCATTATACGAGCCAACTCATGCCTATCTCTTGTCTCAAACATTTCATGAGGATAGAAGACTTTGTTTTTAAACGTACTGTGGAATTCCCCAGTCATACCACCTTTCATTTTGGAAATAACCGCAATCGAATACTTGTCAATTGCTGCTTTTGAAATTTCAAAAATAATTCTTGGTGCACCAGTCCTTGATTCTTCGTGATTGATAAACAACACATCTATACAATCAGAGACCAGATCTTCGGTTTCCTTGACTATAGGCTTAATCACTTCAGTGTTTGTAAAGACTTTAGGTTTTTTCTGCCATGTCCTAAGTAATCTCACATAAAATGGCCGCAGTGCACTCTTGGCCGGAATCAAAGTATCAAGTGCTTTTTGAAAAATTCGCACAACTCGCCAACTTAGACTTCTCTCGATCGCATCAAGTCTATCGTGCAGGTCTTGATGCACAATATCCTTATTTCCCTGTCCCACAGCTTCTCTGTACAGAAAATTTTGCCTTTCATCCTCCAAAAAACTTATTCTATTGTTCCTGTGACTCAAAGTATTCTTGAGTCTAGCGATGTGTGACTCGAGGTATTTTTGACTTTCTATATAAATTTCCATCTCCTTATCCACTCTTGATACATGTTCTTCTAGTTTATTCTTTTGTAAATTAGCCTCATGTAAATTTCTTTTTAAATCATGTAAAACAGAAATAGAAGTCTCAAATGAAACCGAGTGATGTTTTAATTTTTTATCAACAAAATCAGTAATAGATAGAGCTTGATCTTCAGTGATATGAATAGGTATATCCAATACCAAGAAAATATTTTTAATAGATCTAAGTGGATTATCTACAAAGTCACTCATATATACCCTAGTGTAGTTTTGCCCTTTGATTCCATCTTCTATCGCCGTCTTATATTTCTGATAGAGTAGAAGGGATTCTTCGTCTGAATATCCAATCCTTTCTTGCAATGAGGCAATTATCTCCGCTGTCGATCTTTCACAGACCACAAAACGTATATCTAAATCAAGCTCTTTAAATATTTCAAGATACATCGGCAACAAAATAGAGACCCGAGGATCTTTAAAACCAAAAATGGCAGCATTTTTAAATTTATCCTGAATCAAATCTTTCAATCTATCTTTAAGTGGGAGCAGAGAAAGAAACTTGTACCAATCTTCTGGTAATGGATTCAGGTCTTTGAAACTCGAACTTAAAGTCTTTAAGATTTCCTCATTTGTGGCAAGAATATCAACATCCTCAAAAAAACCTTTTGAATTATATGACTCAGCAGGTAACAAAGTGTCACCGAAAAATACTCCAGCTTTTGACAATGCACCTGCAACAACTGAAGTACCACTTCGATGCATACCGAGCACTACTATCCCTATCTTTTTCTGGCCTTGTGAATTGTTTGCAGTATTGTTTTCCATATGTAAGTTTAAAGTGACATCTATAGCCACTACCCCTTATACGCTTCAAGGACCCTATCCATTTCCCCGTCCATTTTTATTGAACCACTATCCATCCATATAGCCCGTTTAGCATGACGTTTTAGATCAGCCAGATTATGGCTAACTAAGATAACCGTTACTCCACTTCGTATCAACTCCTTCATTTTTTCATCTGCTTTATTTCTAAAATCGACATCTCCTCCTGCTCCAAAAATCTCATCAAGGAGTAGTATCTCAGCTTTTTTAAACTGAATACAAAAGATAAAAATGGAGAAATTAAGACGCAGAATCATACCAGTTGAAAATTGATAAACTTTTGTATCGAGAAATTCAGCCAGACCCGAGAAATCAATAAGTTGCGCAAAGACACTCTCGATTTGTCTTTTGGTTAGACCCATAATAGTTGCAATAGTATACACATTTTCACGCATCGAGAGTCGAGGTTTTATACCATGATTAAAGCCATTTATATAGAGTACATTTTCAGCACATATTTCTCCTTGGTCGATAGTATAGATACCAGCAATCAATCGCATAAGGGTGCTTTTCCCAGAACCATTTTTTCCGATAATAGCCACAACTTCTCCTTGTTCGACTTCAAAACTTACATCCTGTACAGCTGTTTTGATACATGTACGTTCTTTTCCAGAAACAAAATCAACAAGTCGCGCCAAAACCCCGTCACCGCGTTTATGACCTAGATTAAAACTTTTTGTAACTGATTTTACTATTATCTTTTTCATATATTAAACAAATTCAGCAAATCTAGGTTTAAATTTTCTGAATATTAGAAATCCTACACTAAATGTTACAAGTGAAATAAGTGTAGCGATCATCCAAATAAAATTTGAAACATCAACACCAAGCAGCACCCCTCTAGCTGACTGCATAAAATAAAATAATGGATTATACATATTGATTTTGTACAATAAAGTTCCCTCAACTGGTATATAAAAAATTGGTGTTATAAAAAATAGAAGTTGTGATACTGCTAACCAAACGTTGTTTAGATCATTCACAAAAACACCCAAGGTCGAAAACAAGAAACATATTCCTGCTACAAAAAACAAAAATAAGATGAGTACTACTAGATACGGTAACAGACCCACCAGAGAAATGCCCAGATACATTAAACAGACAACCAGCAATAAAATTTCAAATATATGTGAAAATAAAAACTGAAAAACTTTTGCAAGTACAAGTGATTCAAGTGGAATCTTTATAGACTTTACAAAATTTGCATTCGAGCGAATCACATCCATCGAAACACTTACAGTCTGCGCAAAAAGATTGAAAAGTAACAAGCCAACAAGTAGATATACTGGGTAATAATTCGTTAAATTAGCCATAGTACCTCGTAAGACACTTGGCGAAAGTGACCCGTTGAAAGCTTGATTTTTTACAAATAAGATTATGAAAAATAAGGCCAGAGGGCTAAGGATATACCAAATAAAACCGAGATAGCTCCCTTCATTTCTGAGCTTGAAATTGGTCTTTGCCAAAGATAGACTAAGTACCAAAGTTTGACCCATTGCTTGCCTCTTTTTTTGCCAGAAGCTATTCATACAGATATAAGTATAGCCTACTAGACCATCCTGTTCATAATCTTGAGTTTCTCTTCTACTACGGCAGCAACAGCATCTACTGATTTGGCCAAAAACTTATATGGAGCAACTTCGTTTGGCATTTCAGCAAGCGATTGAGCGACGGCATCTTTGTATGCAATACGAAGCTCGGTATTATAATGAACCATCGAAATTCCAGCCTCAACTGCCGCCGCTAATTCATCATTTCCTATTCCAGATGCACCGTGAAGTACAAGTGGAGCATCAGTACTCGCAGCAATTTCTGCGATTCGCTCTATGTTTAGTTTTGGCTGAGCATTTTTTACAATACCGTGAATATTTCCAACCGCTGGAGCCAACATATCGACCCCACTTTCTCGTACAAATCGAGATGCCTCTTCAGCGGTTGGCAGGCACGACACGTCCACGTTCCCATTTTCATCAAGTTTAATTTCGTTTGGTACACCATCAAGAACTTTCGAAGATTTGCCGATATACCCGAGTTCTGCTTCAACAAGCACATCATTACTAAACTTTTCATATGAAGATTCTGCGCCATTTTTTCTCTTCTCATTTACTTCATGAACATACTGAACGGCTTGGCGCGTAAATGCGATATTTTCTTCTAGATTTTTTGCGTCAGCATGATCCGTGATTACCATATCGAAACCAGCTTCAACAGCCTCTTTTACTCGTTCAAAAGAATACGTATGATCTGCATTTAGGAAGATCGGGTGATTCAATTTTTCGCGAAGCGATCGCACAAGTGCCGATACTTGTTGAACACCAATAAAATCTCGCTCACCTTCTGATACACCAATAACTACGGGCACATTTAGTTTTTTGGCCGCTTTAACAATACCGTTCAAGGCTTCTGTATTTGAAATATTAAAATGTCCGATTGCTATTCTTTTCTCTCTAGCTTCTAGAATGTATTGTCTAAGTGTTTTCATAGCCTAAATAATAGCATAATTGGCCTGTTTAACAGACTGGCTGAGTGGCACATGTTATACTCATACTATATGAGTATTTTTAAGAAAATCTTCAACCCTATCAGCTCTGTTTTTTCTAATAACAGTCAACCCGAATTCATCGCTATTGGCGATATTGTAATCGATGCGTTCATTAAACTAAAAGACGCGCACGAAACACAAAATATAACAACAGGTTCAACCGAACTTTGTATGGTCTTTGGCACAAAACTTCCATTTGAATTTGCAGAAGAGGTTGTCGCCGTAGGAAATAGCGCAAACGCTGCTGTTGCTGCAGCTCGACTAGGGCTTGGAAGCGGCCTCGTAGCACATATAGGTAAAGATGAAAATGGACAAAAATGCCTTCGCCAGCTAGAAAAAGAAGGTGTTTCAACTCGGTATATTGGAGTTCATCCTGGACTTCTTACCAATTATCATTATGTACTATGGTTTGGAAGCGAGCGAACAATTCTCATCAAGCACGAAGATTTTCCACTTTCAATGCCACGAATAAAAAATCCAGAGTGGATGTATTTGAGTTCACTCGGAGAACATTCGCTCCCATTTCATAAAACAATCGCTGATTTTCTTGCGGCAAACCCTGAAACTCGACTGGTGTTCCAACCAGGTACATATCAGATCAAATTTGGAACTGAAGCTCTCAAAGATTTGTATAAGAGGACAGAACTTTTCTTTTGCAACTTAGAAGAAGCCGAATTAATCCTCGGTATCAAAGCACCACAATATAGCGGCAACACAGAAACCGATGCAACAATCAAAGATACACACGTAAAAGATTTGCTTGCAAAATTGAAAATGCTCGGACCAAAACTACCTATCATCACCGATGGGCCGCATGGATCATTTACATATATTGCTCGACCTGATGCAGCCGGAAATCTTACTGAACACGTTGCACACCTTCCTATTTATCCAGATATCGCTCCACCAAAAGAGCGAACAGGTGCAGGTGATGCATTTGCTTCTACATTCAGTTCAGCTATCGCCCTTGGCGAAAATGTAGAAACTGCGCTCAAATGGGGCTCGATTAACTCCATGAATGTATGCCAGGAGATTGGCGCACAGAAAGGCCTTCTCTCTCGTGAAAAGATTGATACGTATATCAAATCCGCCCCAGCAAATTGGCAGATCAGAGTTTTCTAAAAAATTCTTAGATCGTACAATCACATTCCTTCCTGCAATAAAAGCTAATGAGAAAATATGTATGCCTTGCGGAAGATAATATTTAGCAGAATATTATCTGAGCAGAGCAAAAATTCTGGAGAATTTCATGCGTAGCATACATATTTTTGAATGAGCTTTTTATTTTTATTTCCTCTTGATCACCTTCAGAGCAGCCTCTCTAATGTGACTTTCACTCAAACAGTAATGCTCGAGGAGTTCATCTGGAGTACCTGATTGACCAAACGTGTCTTCAACTCCCACAAACTCAATCGGTACTGGAAATTCTTTTACTAAACATTCAGCAACAGTACCTCCCATTCCTGCAGCAACCTGATGCTCTTCAGCTGTCACGATACAACCAGTTCTTTTTGCGAGCGAAACAATTGCTTCAGTATCAAGTGGTTTTATAGTGGCAAGATTCATCACAATCGCTTTTACACCCTCAGACTCGAGTGCCTTAGCTACACGGAGCGCTTTGTATACGAGTACCCCACATGCAATGATTCCAACATCAGCTTTTGCATGAACAAGAGAATCATCTGAAATTTGAGTAGCATCAAAAAGTATTTGTGCTTTTCCGAGAACGAAAGGAGTTTCTTCGGTTGTAACAACTGGTGATTTTTCACGAGCAAGACGAAGATATGCAGGACTATCAGTGCCACCATTTTGACTATCTTTTGCAAGTGCGATAGTTGCTTTTTTAGCTTCTATCACGTCACATGGTACGATCACAGTCATATTTGGAATCACTCGAGTTATGGCGATGTCTTCAATAGCTTGATGCGTTCCACCATCAGGACCCACAGAGAGACCAGCATGCGAACCAACAACAATAACCTTTCTATCGTTGTAGCAAATAGTTGTACGGATCTGCTCCCAGTTTCGCCCAGGACTAAACATGGCATATGAAGTGATGAATGGAAGCTTGCCCATGGCAGCCATACCAGATGCAACTGATGCGAGATTTTGTTCAGCTACACCAACTTCTACAAAACTCTTCGGAAATTCTTTCTTGAAAAGATGCATAAACGTAGAATCTGTAAGATCCGCACAAAGCCCCACGATTGCAGAGTTCGCTTTTGCAGCAATGACAAGCCCTTCGCCAAAACCTTTTCGGATAGGCATTTGTTCAAGATCCTTAATATCTTTTTCAAAAATATGTGAATTGAGTGAGACGTTAGTCATATTGTATGGTGAAATTTATTTTACAGAGTTTGTATACCAGATCGAAGATCATTTAGTGCCACCTCCACTTGTTTCGCTTTTTCCGGTGCGCCTGCAATTTCAGAAATCCCTGGCGGTGTACCATGCCATTCAAATCGATGTTCCATATACGATACGCCCTTGCCTGGAATTGTATGTGCAATTATCACAGAAGGTTTTTCAAAAATTGCTTGTGCCTCCTGAATCGCCCCAGCAATCGCTTGTATATTGTGACCATCAACCTCTTGTACGTGCCAACCAAATGATTTCCATTTATCATACAAAGGCGAAAGTGGCATAATATCCTCTGTAAAGCCATCAATTTGAATATTATTTCGATCAATAATTGCAATCAAATTTCCTAATTTTTCTTTTGCGCCAAGCATTGCAGCTTCCCAATTCTGTCCTTCATTGAGTTCACCATCACCTAGAAGACAGTATATAAATCTTGGGGAGACTTTTCCAAAATCCATCTTATCGGAAAGAGCCATACCTACAGCCTGCGAAAGACCTGATCCGAGTGGACCAGAGCTTGTTTCAAGTATTGGCAAATATTCTCGATGTGGATGCCCTTGGAGCCGTGAACCAAACTTACGTAAAGTTTTTAATTCTTCAACAGGAAAGTATCCTGCGTGCGCCATAGACGAGTACAGTACCGGGCAAATATGACCATTCGAAAGAACTAAGCGATCACGCATGTTCCATGATGGATTCTTCGGATCGTGTTTTAGAGTATGAAAAAAAAGTACACTGAAAATATCAGCCATACCGAGTGGTCCGCCGGAGTGACCTGATCTTGCCTCGGCCAACATCTCTATGACAGAGATACGAATGTCGCGTGCCTTCTCTTCGAGAAAATGTACAGTATCATCAGTGAGTGACATGCGTATAGTATAGCAAAAAATTCTTTGCAGCCGAATTAAACTCATAATTGAGTTCACAATTTTGCTTCTTATTTTCTTTATTATTTTCTGCAATTTATATAAAGATATGAAATTTACGCAAACAGCGCTGAAAATTCATCTATCGACTCGCCGACTGTTTTATCTTTAGAAAAAAGTGCAGATCCAATCACAAGCCGATCAACTCCAGCTTCTACAAGCTTAGGTGCAGTTGTGATATTTACTCCCCCATCAATAGACACCGAAAGTCCTGGATATATTTCTTTTATTTTTCTAATATGCTCAAGTACGATAAGCTCAAATACTTGTCCTTGAAAACCGATTTTTTCTATTCCCATACATTGAATACCACTTATCACTTTTGGTGATTCCGATGAATTAACTGAATTTATATACGACTGCAATTTTTCAAAAGAAGAATGTAGACCGAAACCGAGTACAAGTTCAACACCTTTTGCTGCTATTTTCCTTGCCACATCGACAAATACAACCTGATCAAGACTATCTATATGTAGAACGAGCCGACTTGCACCGGCGGCAATCCATTTATCAGCTTCAAAACGTGGATCAGAAACCATGAGATCTACTTCAAATTTTATATGATCCAAATATGGCAAAGACTCAGTTTGATAAATCATCTCTGAGAAACGCATTTCTTCGTCATTCTGGTATGGCCATGTTTTATTTTTTGCAAAGATCCCATCAACCGCATCGATTTGCACCCAATCAGACTTACCCACTTCAACTACAAGTCTCAATTTTTCTTCAAGTTCACTGAAACTTTTCGGCAATATAGCTGGCGTAATTTTTTGTGTAACAGGAGTTATATTATTCATACAAATTTATTTTTCTATCATGCTCAAGCGTGTCGATTTCATGAATCCTCCGTACATGTCTTGGATCCCCAGAAAACTGAGTATTAAGCCATTCGATTACAAGCTCAAGTGATTGATCCTCTGCCAGAAAACGAGCACCTAATGAAAGTACATTTGAGTTATTATGCTCACGACTGAGTCGTATGATTTCACTAGCCTGCTCCCCACCATAACAAAGCGCAGCTCGTACATGAGGAAATTTGTTAGCAACTATCGCTTCTCCAGTTCCCGATCCACCAATTACAATTCCCCGCGTTTCATTTTCTTCTCGTCGATGATCTGCAAGATATGATGCCGCATCCTCATTTTGAATTTTCACAGCTTCAGCTTCCGAAACTGCTCGGGCTGCTTTTGCAATAAAAGGTGGATAATCATCACCTGGATGTTCAGCATAGGCACCACAGTCAACGACCGTATGGCCAATTTCAGAAAGTGAACCAATCAAAAATTGCTTGAGTTTGAAACCGGCGTGATCTGAAGCGATGAAGATATTCATGAATTTATATCAACTTACCTGCCTCAACCACATGCTGGACGAGCGCATGAGTATACCCACCTTCATTGTCATACCATGCAAGTACTTTTACAAGATTTCCGTCTACTACTCGTGTCATTTTAAGGTCGGCAATAGAAGCATGTGGATTTCCTACAATATCTCGTGACACCAATTCTTCATCTGTTGCATCAAATATACCCTTCCAGTTTGTACTTGCTGCAGCGTTTCGAAGTATTTGGTTTACCTCTTCCACTGTTGTATTTCGCTTTGCAATAAATGTCACATCAACAAGTGAACCTGTAATAACCGGTACTCGCACAGCAATACCATCAAATTTTCCTTTGAGTTCTGTAATAACCTGCGTCACCGCTTTCGCTGCACCAGTTGATGATGGAGCCATGTTCATTGCGGCAGCTCTTCCTTCTCGCCAATCTTTTTTGTTTGGAGCATCTACAAGCGCCTGACTTGCTGTATATGCGTGAGTCGTATTCAAAATAGCTTTTTCAATACCAATTTTTTCGTTGAGAATAGAAATGAGTGGCGATGCTGCATTTGTTGTACATGATGCATTTGATGACACAGCACACTTTGGCATGTCAGGAGTGTTGATACCCATGAGAACTGTTACCGCCTCTTGTGCACCAGCTTCGTCTTTTGATGGAGCTGAGATAACGACTCGCTTTGCTCCAGCTTTGATATGTGCACTTGCCTTTTCATATGAAGTGAAAAGTCCTGTTGACTCAAGAACAATATCTACACCAAGAGCTCCCCATGGAAGGTTCGCAGGATCTTTTTCACTTACATACTTAACTTCTTTTCCATTGATGATGAAAGAATTTTTTTCTTTATCTACTTTAATATCAAGACCGCTCCGTCCATATGCACTGTCATATTTCATGAGGTACGCAATGTTTCCAATATCTGCAAGGTCATTAATAGCAACCACCTCAAGTGAAGGTTCCATAACTGCGAGTTTGAGAAATGCTCGCCCGATTCGTCCCCCACCGTTAATTGCTACTTTTTTTGCTCCGCCTGTATTTGATTCACTCATATATATTGTATGTTCTGGGTTAATGGATTAATTACCCTCTTAGTATACCAAGATATTCATACTATATATATGTATATATCTGGATAGGCCTACACCGCGATACTAGACAGAAGGAGTTGATTCGGTTGGCTCAGGACTCGATGTAGGCGGAACTTCTGAAACATTTTCCGGGTTATCTTGTTGATCACTTTCTGAAACACTAGTCGTACCAGAGTCAGTCTCTGGGTACTCTGCAGATGTGTCACTTGTATCTGTTGAGCTACCACTGTTTGTATCACTAGAGGTAGTATCAGCTTCTCCTGCTCCAGCATTATTCTGTTCACTTTGTGGAGCAATCATAACAGAACCTGAGTTGATAAGGAGTTGCTTAAACTGATCTTTTGTAACACATACATCATCTACACATACCATACCTTTTACATTGAGACGGTCACCATCAGCGCCGAACCACACCATTACATTTGCAAGTTGTGTCTTGATAGATTGAACTTGTTTTTTCAACTCTTTAACCGCACCAATCATTACGGCAACAATTTGGTTGTAAGAAACTTCTCGTTGGTCACTAAACTTATCTGTCGCGATTTTTGAAACAGCGTTTGGAATAGCAACTTCAACTTCCTGTGCCAAGAGACCGAGAACCGGTTGACCAGTTGGGTTGTCTTTCCATGTAAATGAAACCGGTCGTAGTTTTGTAATTGCTTCAAGTGCAACCTCTGGACTAAGATCAAACTGCACATCTTTGAGTCGAGCATCTGATACAGCGTTAAATTCTGGTGCAATAATTCTTCCTTGCGCTCTAAGTGAATATGAATTTGCACCCGATGAGGTCCCAACAAGTCCAGATGAATTGAGGTAACCATATGATTCAGTCGAAGTTACACTTGCATACACATCAAGCGGAAAGGCTGGGGTTGTTGTACCGATGCCTACATATCCACTCACAATCAACCCTGAAGTTGGTGGGTTTTGATTTACATAAGTTCCCAAAGAGAGACCTCCCGTCTGACTAAAGTTTGCTTGTTGGACAGACCCAAGCCAGATTCCTGCACCATATGCAGGAGCCCCCGAGGATCTTCCAAACTCCGCATAACTTGATGGAGAAATAGCAGAGCCGACTCGAATCATAGCATTATTATCTGCAGTACTAACAACATGAAGTATTCGTGCAGGACTTGATGTACCAATGGCAATACTACCAGTTGATAATGTCGAGCCTGTCCCATCTATATTTGTACCGTAAATAATATTTCCAATATTTAACTGATTATCAGCAGTTGATGACGCTGCACTAATATTTTCGCCAATGGTAATATTTTTACTTCCCGTTGTGATATTAGTTCCACTTCTTGAACCTATAAACAGGTTATTGCTTCCGCTTGTGAGACCTGAACCCGCACTGTAACCCAAAGCAGTATTGTATGTTGAACTAAAGCTTCCCATCGTTGCAGCGCTCATCGCTGATGCACCGATTGCAGTATTTGCATCACCAGAACTATTTTTGTACAGAGCTTGATACCCAAGCGCAGAGTTATAGTTACCACCAGTCGTTGTAGTGTTCATTGCCTCATGACCAATTCCGGTGTTGTACTGACCTCCAATCACTGAACTAACCCCAGCTGAGAGACCAAGATAAAGAGTTCCCTCAGATGCAGTACCAGCCTTAAGAAGTCTTGTTCCATCATATGTAAGATATTCACCATTTGTCGCGCCAGAGATCGCCGCACTCAAGTTAATTGCGTTAACAGATGTCGTACCAAATACAGTGAGTTTGTAAGCGGGAGTTGTTGTACCGATTCCTACCTTTCCTGCAGAAGTAACTCTTAAGAAAGAGGATCCTGTTGTCGATGATACATCTAGTAAATCACCAGAAGTACTCCCTGTCACAGATAATTTTGCAGCTGGTGAGCTTGTTCCAATTGCAACCATGCCGGTATTATCTTGATTTAGATAAATATTATCATTAATGCCCCCAGTCATACCAATTACTATTTGACAAAGACCTGATCCTGGTCGACAAATTCTCACACTCGAAGAAGTGCCTCCTCCTGAACCAATATCAAAGAAATTACCAGCACTGTAACTTACAGCATTTATTCCACCAATAGTAATTTGAGATCCCCCAATTGCTACATTTCCCGCACTAGTAACCGTAAACAATCTTGCATTCGTAGACGATGCAATTGCAAATAAGTCAGTTGTTGCACCAGATGTACCGGTGATTGCGAGTTTTGCAGCCGGAGTAGAAGACCCAAGGCCGAGTGCACCGCTCGCATTTACAACACCCAAAATTGTGTTATTTACATCAAGCCACTGTTGCAAATCTGCAGTTTGTGAAGTTCGCCCCTTGATTGCAACACCGATAGTCCCTGCTGCCCCAGTATCAAAAAGAGTTGTTTGCTTAACAGTCAAAGCTGGTGATGTTGTACTGAATGTCCCGTTTGATACGTTCATCAATACCGCATACGATGGTGTGATATAAAATCGTTGCGTGTAGCTCGAGTCAAGAATTTCAAAGATATTAGCAGTTTGTCCTGACGCTGTCTGCAATATAATACCTCTTGATGACGCAGACTGCATTTTGATTGCAAGATCGGCACTTGGTGACGATGTTCCTATACCAACCTTTCCGGATGTGTATGAAATATCTGAACCAGAAGTTGTCCACTGACTTGAAACTTTATCATTGAATGTATTCCAGTCAGTTGATGAGAGATATCCGTTTTGTGAAGCACCTGCCTGACTAATTGAAATTGCGTTAGATGAAATTGAAAGAGGAGAAGAAGCACTCGTTATACGATTTGCATATGAACTTACTCACTCTGTTGTAGATGCTGTGAGTGGAATATTGTATCCAGAAGTGAGAGAAAAATCTCCTGTTGAATTTGTATACGTAAGTCCCGTTGCGCTCGATGAAAACACACTTCGAGTTGTTGAAGTCGAAAATGAAGTGATACCAGTCAAATTTGACCCATCCCCATAAAAAGCATTAGCTGTCACATTACCCGTAAACGATCCACTTCCAACAACACTCAATGTAGAATCAGGTGTACTTGTACCAATACCAACATTCACAGCGTATCCACCTGTCCCACCAAGAATAATTGAGTTAGATCTATCCGCAACAGCAAAGTGACCTATTGCTACAGCATTTATAAGTGAAGCTGAACCCACATCTGCATTTTTACCAATAACAATGTTGTAACTACCATCAATGTTTGTATCACCTGCACCGTATCCAAGGAAAACATTGTAAGTACCAGAAGTGTTGCTGTATCCAGCAGATGTACCTGACATAATATTTTCATACCCAATGTTTGTACTGTAACCAGCCTGATTTCCTGTAAAAATGTTATCGTGCCCTGAGTCTATAGACCGACCAGCAAAATATCCCATCGCAATATTACCCGAGCCAACCGTATTGTTTACAAGAGTAGCTGTACCGATACCGATATTGTTATATCCGCTCGTGTTTGAATATCCTGATTGTGCACCTGCAAAAAAGTTTGAATCACCAGTACTTAAACCTGCTCCACCAACTTCATTACCAAAGAAGAAGTTATTCGACCCGGAGATCGGAGCTGTTGAACTTGCCGAGTATATGTTATTCGATCCTGCCATTCTCCAAGGGCTCGAAATCTTCGCTGACCATTCTGTTGTAGATGCAGTGAGAGGAATGTTATATCCAGCAGCAAGTTCAAAGACCCCAGTGCTATTGTTATACAAAAGCGTAGATTCATTAGAAGAAAACATTCCACGAATTGTAGAAGTAGAGATTGAAGTTGAAGGAACCATCGCCTGTATAGTCGAAGTTGCCAAGCCAAGATTTTCTGCAAATCGTAAGTCTGCACGAGCATCAGCTCTTGAGTCAGTAAAGTACAGGTTTGAACCTTCACTCACGTTAGTTGTGGTAAGTGAAGCGGTTGCAGAACTAATAGCAGGTTCGATTGAGCCTCGTCTAAACTCATCTAGCGCACGTGATACAGAATCCGCTAAACTGTTGAATGATGATGCTGAGATACCACCCCCACTCGACGTTCCTGAGTATGTATTTGAAATATTATTTACAATCGTTCGAGGAGTCTCCTCAACTCTTTCAAGTCTGGCTAATATGCTTTGAATCAAGTATCGATCAACTGCAGTAGTTTGAATAACGGTCTTTGAAGACCCAGAATCGTCGAAACTGTCAGACAGAGTAGGTGTTGCATTCACGTAAATAATTCTTGTTTCTGAATTGGCACTTGAGTCAGAACCAGAATCACTATTAGCATTCACACCGTCTTTATTTCCATAAAAATTATTTTTACCTGTAATGAGCGAGAAAATATCTGGAGAAACGAGCGAGCTTACAAATGAACTTGTCCCAACTTTTGAAAAAGTACTCGAGGTATTTGATGCATTTTTATTCGCATTTCTCGATGTAGAATTTTTAGAATTTTGTGATGAAGAATTTACAACTGAGTTATCACGATTAAAAAGTGGCTGAATCAGATTTGTAGTAGCTTCAACAGTATTTGAATATCCATTTTTCAACGCACCGCCGACTGTCTTTGCAAAGCCGAAAAATCCGCTAAAGAGTGAATTGTTTAGAGTATACACAACCGACGATGTCGGTGCTGAAACTTGAGCCAAATTTTGAGAAACTTTTTGACTCTTGTTTTGAGACTCACTTTTTACTGTAGATTTTACTAAAGAATCATCTCCAAGAGCTGGTATTGCGACTGAAAAAACCGCCAGAATTATAACGAAAAAAAGTGTTTGAATGTAAAAATTCAATCGCATACCCATATCCCTATTATTTTACTTTATTTTTCCTTATTTTTCTATGGTTTTTTGGAAAAAAATGTGGATATTCTTAAAAAAGAATTTCTAATTTATTTTCTATGTCAAACTGCGTAAAAAATGAAAAAGTGGATAACTTTTTTGTCTATATTTTGATCAAAAAGTTCACCCTGATTATGTTATCCCCTTAGCGAATTTTTAACGAAATCTTAGAGAGAGTTGATGTGTATCAAGAGTGCTTCTTTTGCAACCTGAGGATTTACAGAACCTTTAGTCATTTTCATAATTTGACCAATAAAAAACTGCAGCGATGCTTCTTTACCGCCTTTGTAGTCCGCAAGTACAGTTGGATTAGCTGAAACTATCTCAGAAATCATCTTTTTTAATGCTTCAGGATCATTTTTAATAATCATACCCCTTTCTTCAGCAATTTGTTTTGGAGATTTTGATGAAATATCGGACAAAATAACAGGATCATCGGTCCAATACATCGCAATCAAATCTTTTGCACCCCGAGACGAAAGCTCACCAAGATCAATCATGGAAATAATTTCAACAAAAGCAGGAACACTGATACGGATCTCACTCACATCAACATCAGTAGCATTAACACTAGAATTTTTCTTTACAAGACCTGCAATATCAGAAGTGATGTAATTGGTTATGAGTTTAATATGGTTTTCACTCGATTCTATACTTGCAACAGATTGTTCAAAAAAGTTTCTAAACATTTTTTGCTGTACAAACATTTCAGCATCTTCTGCTTTCATGCTGTATTCTTTTTGATATCGATCACGAAGTTCCCAAGGTAAAACCGGTAGACCTTGTTCAATAGTATTCACGTTGAATTCTGGGATTTCTTGTGTAAATAATTTTGGAATATCTGGATCAGGAAAATATCGATAATCATGCGAATCTTCTTTGGCTCTTTGCGAAAAAGTCTTTCCAGTGGATTCATCAAATCCCCTTGTTTCTTGGGCTATTTTATCCGCTTCACCCCTTTCAATAAGATCAATATGTCTCTGAATTTCGTATTCAATTGCGCGCTCAACAGATCTAAAAGAGTTTAGATTTTTCACCTCAACTTTTCGTCCAAACGTTTTGAAATCATATGGAAATTCATGTGCTCGCGGGTCGGTTGAAACAGAAATATTCGCTTCAACTCGCATTTCACCTTTTTCCATATTTGCATCACCTGCACCGAGTTCGCGGAGTAATAATTGTAATTCTTTTGCGAAAATTCCGGCGGTCTTCGCATCATGAATCACCGGTTCGGTTACAAGTTCCATAAGTGGTACTCCGGCACGATTAAAATCGACGAGGCTAAAAGAATTTCCATGAGCATCTGTCGGATGATCATGTGACGAACTCGCTGTATCCTCTTCAAGATGGATTCGCGTCAATTTTACTCCAGCAATTTCTCCATTTTTTACAAGCGGATATGCATACTGACTGATTTGATAGCCTTTTGGAATATCTGGATAAAAATAATTTTTTCGATCCCATTCTGTAAAGTTTGCAATGTCGCCACCAACAGAAACACCTACACGTATCACATGCTTAATCGCCTCTTTATTTGGTACCGGAAGTGTTCCAGGATTTCCCATGCAAACAGCACAAATATTCTTATTTTGAGCCATTTCATCAGGATCATTACGACACGCACAAAACATTTTTGAATGAGTTTTGAGCTCGGCATGAATCTCTAGACCGATGACAGGATAATATGTTTTTCCAGTTGCAGATGTAACAGTATTACTCATAAATTATTCTTTAAAACCTTGGTCATCTCTTTTAAGCATAATATCTTCATCAGCCAATTCTTTCGTCAACGTATCGTTTAGTTGTTTTATTGAATCAATATCGTACACCGATACAATTAAAAATTCTTTTTTTGAACCAAGTGTTTTCTTTATAGCAGAAATTTTTTCTTTCAATTCTTCGGGTAGAACAGTATCGCTTTTTGTAAGAATAACAATTTCTCTTTTTTTCGTCATTTCAAGATCATACGAAGCAAGTTCATTTCTTATAGTCTCGTAAGAATTTTTGATTGCATCAATATCACCCTCAAGCGACACACAATGAAGAAGCACTCGAGTTCTTCGAATGTGTCGCAAGAATGTGTGACCAAGTCCTTTTCCATCTGATGCACCTTCTATAAGTCCTGGAATATCAGCGAGAATATAGCCATACAACGCACCCAGATTCGGCTCAAGTGTTGTAAACTCGTAGCCACCAACTTTTACATCAGCCTTAGTAAGCGCATTCAAGAGAGACGATTTCCCAGCATTTGGAAGACCAATAAGCCCAGCATCAGCAATAAGTTCAACTTCAACATAAAAATCTGCTTCTTCGCCATTTTTTCCAGGTGTCCATTCTTCTGGGGTTTGATTGGTTGAAGATTTAAATCGCTCATTTCCAAGCCCTCCGTTTCCACCTTTGAGAATTTGAATTTCCTGACCATCTTCATCGAGCCGATACACTTCACCCGAAGATTTATTCGTCACAACACTTCCAACCGGTAATTCTATATACAAATCATCACCATTTGCACCGTGCTTGCTGTTGTTCGCACCCGGTTCTCCATTTTCAGCATTAAATTCTTTTATATTTTTATAGCGCGCCAAAAGCTGGGTATTTCGAATACCTTTAATATACACATGACCACCACGTCCCCCATCTCCACCAGCAGGACCGCCAAATTCTTTAAATTTTTCATGAAGCCAGCGTACAACACCATTTCCTCCACGCCCGGCCCTGATATGCACGGTCATTTCATCGATAAAAGCCATATATACAGTGACTATAGCATATTATTGTGAATTTTGAATACAAGAACAACAACACAAACCTAGCCGGGTAGTCGATAGACAACCACAAAAACCTTTGATAACATGTAGACCAATGATGGAAATCAAAGCCATTTTACCTATTATTCAAATCGTTCTAGCTGTCCTTTTGACGGTAGCTGTTCTCTTTCAGCAATCTGAAGCAGGTGCAGGAGGAGCATTTGGTGGCAGTGATTCTGTTTCGTCATGGAGAACCAGACGAGGATTTGAGAAGTTCTTGTTTAGCGCCACTGTTGTACTCTCTGTACTCTTTGTTGCCTCAGCACTACTTGCTCTACGAGCTTAAGCCTATCGGCTCAAATTCGTTAAAACCTTTCTGGTCTCTGATCTATGATAGGCGTACTTATTGTGTTCTTTCCGCATCTCTATCATTCTCAAAAAAATTATAAACCGGAAATCTTCACGTTGCGTAGCGCAAAAGGAATTCATCGGTATTACCAGCTAGCAAACCATTAACTTGAATCAAACTCATTCTTTAAAAGACCAAGGTGCTCTTAAGGCTTTTTTTAGTCGTGTACGAAATCGAATAGCGTTTCTATACAAAAAGATGCGGCCAACTGAAAAAGTTTTTTTTGTACTTTTCTCTACTGTATTTATTATCGGAGGATGGTTCTTTTTGCAAAATGTAAATGACAGGTTCTCTACTGAATTACCTGTACATGGTGGCACATACACTGAAGGTGTTGTTGGCTACGCTCGTTTCGTAAATCCCGTACTTGGATACACCGATGCGGACCGAGATATGATTAATCTTATTTATTCCGGTCTTCTCAAGGCAACACCTGAAGGAAAACTCGTAGGAGATCTGGCTGAATCTTGGGAAGTATCTGATGATGGTCTTACATATACAGTGACCCTTCGAGATGGTATTTTCTTCCACGACAACACACCTATTACAACTGAAGACATAGAATTTACGCTGACTAAGATCATTGATCCTGAGATCAAAAGTCCTCGTGCCGAAAATTGGTCTAGTGTGAAGATTGAAAAAGTGAATGAGCGAGAAATGCGTTTTACACTTCAGGAACCATATGCACCATTTCTTGAAAATCTTACCGTAGGAATTTTACCGAAACATATCTGGGCAAATATTGAAAATGCTGCATTTGATATAAATGTATTTAACCGTGAACCTATCGGATCTGGACCATTTAAAATTAAAAAAGCGTATAAGAATGAGACAGGAATCTATGAATATTATGAACTTGAACCATTTGAAGAATATGCACTTGGTCAACCATATATCAACCACCTTGTAATGCGATTTTATAAAAACGAACAAGAAGCACTTAAAGCATACCGAAATGGTTCAATCGATGCTCTTGGTGGCATCTCGCCAGATGAAGCTTTGAAACTGAAGACTGATGAATACAACGTGCTCAGTACTCCTCTTCCGCGAGTATTTGGTCTTTTCTTCAATCAAAGTGAAGCACCTGTTCTTGTAAATAAAGAAGTGCGAAAAGCTCTCGACGCAGCAATTGATAGAAATACACTTATCGATGCTGTACTTAAAGGCTGGGGTGCACCCGCGACGAGTGCTATTCCACACGGTCTTTCAAGTGAGACCGAGCTTACAGAACGAGCTGATTCGCCTCTCACCGCATTTTCAACTTCGACCGAGACAGTAGACGAGGCAAACCTAGACACTGCTCGAAAAATTCTTACAGATGCTGGATGGAAATTGGGTGAAAATGGCATATTTCAGAAACAAACAAAGAAGGGTAAATCGACTGAAACTCAAGTCCTTCAATTTAGTATTTCCACTTCAAATGTCCCTGAACTTAAGCAGACAGCCGAAATCTTGCGAGACACGTGGACAAAACTCGGTGCGGATGTTAAAGTAGAGATATTCGAACCCTCTGACCTTACGCAAAAGGTAATCCGACCCCGAAAGTATGACTCTCTTCTCTTCGGAAATGTCGTCGGGCGCGACCTTGACCTCTATCCTTTCTGGCATTCTTCACAACGAAATGATCCTGGATTAAATATCGCACTCTACACCAACATAAAGGCAGATAAGGCCCTCGAAACCATCAGAGATACATCAGACGAGACAAAGAAGAATGATGCATACAAAGCATTCGAAAAAGAGATTCAGAATGATATTCCTGCCATTTTCCTCTATTCTCCTGACTATATTTACGCAACCAATAAATCAGTAAAAGATATTCAAATCTTGAACATCACTTCCCCTTCAGAAAGATTTATGAATATTACGAACTGGTATATAGAAACAGAAAAAGTTTGGAATATATTCGTGAAATAAATTTGATATTAGAAAGATAAAGAAAATTAAAAAAATTATTAAAAATTAGTTAAAGAAATTATGAACAGACGACCATTCCACGGCAGACCTAACAATCGATTCAGCCAGAATAACAAACAACCAAACAACTCTCGTCCTGCACAAAGTGCACAGAGCACATCTACAGGTGCAATACCTGTAGCTACAGGAACAGCAACCGCTGTCTCACACACAGGTGCTATTAATGAGTTCAAAGGTACAACCACTTCATACTCACACACTACTCCACAACCACAGGCCACAATGCAACGTACACAAAGCACATCACATACACAAGGTCATGGGCATACACAGCAAGGTCCTCGAAAATCTCCGGGCGGTAGCCGTATCATGAACCGAAATCGACCAATGCGACGACCTGAACCTCCACAGCGAAAACTGATCAACACTCTTCCTAAGCCTGCAGAAAGTGGACACATTCCACCTGTAGCACCTGGAAATATCCGAATCATACCTCTTGGTGGTGTAGAAAAAATCGGTATGAACATGACAGCGGTTGAAATAGGAAACGATATCATCATTATTGATGCTGGATTTGCATTCAAAGAAGAAGGAACTCCTGGTGTTGATTATATTTTACCGAACACAAAATACCTCGAAGAACGAAAGTCAAAGATCCGAGCCATTATCATTACCCACGGTCACCTCGACCATATCGGCGGTATTCCATACATCATGGACAGAATCGGCAATCCTCCAATGTACACACGAAATCTTACGATGCTTATGGTCAAGAAGCGACAATCTGAATTCCCCCATCTTGATCCTATTGATTTTAAGATCGTTGAAAAAGACGACCGCGTAAAGATCGGAGATATGTCAGTACAATTTTTTGGTGTAACACATACGATTCCCGATTCTATCGGTGTCGCTATTGAAACCCCATACGGGTATGTCGTAAACAATGGTGACTTTAAACTCGACCATGTTGATGAAGTACCAACAGCTGAAGAAGAGAAATCTTATTCTTTTTTCAATGATAAAAAAGTATTGATGCTTCTTGGTGAATCTACAAACATTGAGAATGCAGGCTTCTCTACTCCTGAAAGACTCGTACTTCAAGGTCTTGACCAGATCGTACGAGAAATCAAAGGCAGACTTATCGTAGGTATGTTCGCCTCTCACTTCCATCGTATTGCAAGTATCGTAGAATCAGCAGAAAAGTACGGCAAGAAAGTGATCATCGAAGGACGAAGCATGAAGAACAATATCGACATTGCTATTCAGGCCAACATCCTCAAGATAAACAAAGGTACTATTATTTCCCCTCAAGAAATTGATAATTATCCTCCAGATAAAGTCGTAGTACTCGCAACAGGTGCACAGGGTGACGAGTTCGCTGCGCTTATGCGAATGGCTACTGGTAGCTACAAACATTTCAAAATCAGCAATCGAGACACAGTTCTCCTTTCTGCTTCTATTATCCCTGGAAATGAACGAGCAGTAGACAAACTCAAAGACAAACTTACGCGAATGGGTGCAAAAATCATTCATTACCGAACATCTGAAGTTTTTGTTCACTCAACCGGTCATGCAAACCGTGGTGAAATCGAATGGCTCCACAAGAAACTGAAACCGCGATTCTTAATCCCAATTCACGGTAACCACTACAAGCTCCAGCAACACGCCGATCTAGCTATGCAACTTGGTATGCCAGCTGATCACATTATTGTGCCTGATAACGGTACAATTATTGAAATCCAAGACGAAGGTCAGAAACTTGTAAAACTTGCTGTGAAGGCTCCTGACAATGTTGTGATGGTAGATGGATTTACGATTGGTGATATACAGGACGTAGTGATCCGAGATCGACAAGTACTTTCACAAGATGGTATTTTCGTAGTGATCGCACTTATCAACGCCGCTACTGGCAAACTCAAGAAATCTCCTGACATCATTTCACGAGGTTCTGTATACCTTCGAGAATCACAAGAACTTCTTCGAGAAACTCGATATCTTGTGAAGCATGTCGTCGAACAGAACACTGAACATATGCACCCTATCAACATTGATTACATCAAAGATGTTGTTTCAGAGGCATTGAGCAAGTTTATCTTCCAACACACAGCAAAACGACCGATTGTCATTCCGGTTATGATTTGTGTCTAAGTGAATAAAAACATTTTCTTCGTTGCATGAAAACAGAAAATTTCTACTGAAATTTTCCTCTGCTCACTGCAATTCGCAAGTTTCAAGCAACTCATCAAATGTTTTTATTCAGAGAGAAAAGACAATACAAAATCCCGAACTACACGCTCGGGATTTTGTATTCTTATACCTATATCTTATTCAATGTACCGATGCCCCCCCTTATTACGATTGATTATGCTAAAATAAACCACATAGCTTATGGATAAAGTTCTTGGAAAACTTAAAAACTTTCAAGCGATGCTTCTGATTTTCGTGTCGGTTCTTCTCCTCTCCTTCCATTACTTCTTTGCATATTTTATTAATTCAAAATATCTTGAAGGATTTATTGGTACCAAAGGGCTTGGGTACGCATATGCAATTGGTTCACTTTTAAATATTCTACTCTTTATATCAGCCCCCTCAGTACTTCGTACGATTGGAAATTACCGCTTTACCATAGGAACAGCGCTCGCAGAACTTGTAGCACTCTTTAGTCTCGCCTACACATCTGACCCTATTTTGATCGTTTCTTTATTTATTATTCACATGGCGATTGCCCCTATTCTCTTCTATAACATGGATATTTTTGCCGAAAAGTATGCTACAGCTGAAGAAATGGGGAGTATTCGTGGCTTCTATTTAACGATGCAAAATATCCCCCCGATTATCGCACCAGTTATGCTTGGAATTATTCTGCTTAAGGCTGAGTATTGGAAAGTGTATCTGATTGGCGCATTATTTCTTATCCCTTTTATTATTCTCATATCTTCAAACTTTAGAAATTTTGAGGATCAGGACTACCCTGTTATAAATCTTCGTGAAGCTTGGCAAAAATTTCGCCAGGAAAAAAATATCTTCGATGTCTTTGTTGACCATTTTTTACTTCACCTTTTTTATGGTTTAACTGTAATTTACCTACCTATTTATCTCATTGATTATGTAGGTTTTTCTATCCCTGAGATGGGTATTATATTGAGTATTATGCTTTTGCCCTTTATTCTATTTCAGATTCCTATTGGAAAAATGGAAGATCGATACCACGACGAAAAACACGTGCTCGTACTCGGCTTTAGTGTCATGGCCTTTACTTTCATGCTTATTCCATTTATTCACGAGAAAAATATAATCCTTTGGTCTGCGGTACTTTTTGTAAGTCGTATCGGTGCAAGTATCGTAGAAGTTTCAAGTGAGAGCTATTTTTTCAAACATATAAGTCCTTCAAATGCTGGATTTGTAAGTTTCTATCGAATGACTCGATCATTACCTTTTTTCATAATTCCACCTCTTGTTGCGATAACACTCATGTTCGGTAACATTGCATATGTCTTCTTCGTGACAGGTATTCTTATGCTTCTCGGTGTACGATACGCACTTCTTATCAAGGGATAAAAGCTTCTTCGAAAACATGCATACTACGCATAAAATTCTCCAGAATTTTTGCTCTGCTCAGCTTATATTCAGCAGAATATAAGCCTCCGCAAGGCATGCATATTTTCTCATCCACTTTTTTTATCCTCTAGTAAGATGAGTGACACAACGAAGAAAAGGATTTTTATTCTCTATTCAGCTATCCCTGCACATGTATTGAATTGTCGCACGGTTGTGTTGTAAGAATCGATAGACTGTTTGAGCATAGTAAGCTTAGTGTTGTAGTCAATTACAAGAGTATTATACTCATTAGCTTTCTCTACATACGCATCACCAGTTGCACTATCGATTTCCTTTCGGGTTTCAGCGATCCTATTTTCAAGTGCAGCAACTTCTGCCTTTTGAGTTTCGATCGATTTTTTCAACGAATCACTTGGAGATGGGCACGATGAGAGCGGCTTACCGAAGTGCTGTACAATGAGCCACTGCTTTCGACCTTGATATGTTCCCTGACCAATAGCGATCCCTATTTCCTGATATCGTGAATCTAGAATATTTTTTCGATGTCCCGGACTTGCCATCCATGCCGCAACCACCTGACTGTCGCCAGAGAAAACACCCAGCGCAAGATTTTCACCTACTACTATATAATCATAGCCAGTTTTTCTAACAACATCAGATACGCTGTCACCAGATGGAGACATATGTTCAAAATACTGATTTTTAAACATATCCTGAAGTTTTGATTCTGCAGATTCTGTTAATTTCTTATTTACATTCAAATACGGGAGGCCTTGTTTTTGACGTTCAGCATTTGTGCCAAGAATAATACCTTGCACAGACAGACTTGCCTCATTTTGATTTGAAATCACAGGAAGTAGTTCGCCGTTTTTTCCAGTAACCGAAACTGTTCCAAGCACTCCACCTTGGTTTGCCGATGATGTTCCTCTGCCACCCTGCAGATCACCCTGAGGATCATCAATCGTTGTTACAGTAGAAGTTTTGTAACCGGAAGTCGTAGAGTTTGATCCAGAGAAAAATGGAATATAATTTTGACTCACACCAAAAAGAGTCGTTGATGAGGCCGAAGTAACTTCTTTGAAAAACTTCTTAAACGAATCTGCGTACTCAGAGTGAAGTTGACTAAAGGATGGGGCAACGTTTTGCAACGGTTCTCTAAAATAGAACAAGGTACCAAAGAATATGACCAAGATGAGTATCGGCCTTAATATCATAGGGCTATTTTAGCATTTTTAGGCTTTTAGGGGTACTTTTAGCTGGCCGGGCGGGAATCAATTTCTTACAGTTATTCACTGTCACAAACCAGAGTAGATTTGTTTAATTGGTCTTTATCACCTTCACAAGTACAAACAAAAGACTTACCGAAAGTGGACCAAGAAGAAATCCTTCAGGGCCAAAGTACTGGAGGCCACCAAGTATTGAAAAGAGAATGAAAAGTGGATGAATATTTACACCTTTATTGATGATAAATGGTGCAAGTACATTGTCGACAAGACCCACAAAAACTATAGACCAAATGATCTGTCCTACCCATACACCGTAACTTCCATAGAAGAAGAGGTAAATTACCGCAGGTATCCAGACCAGTGCTGTACCAACACCAGGCACCAGAGCCGCGATACCAGCTACAGTTCCCCAAAGTACTGAATTTGGTACGCCGAAGATTGCAAAGCCAATACCGGATAAAACACCTTGGACCAGTGCCACAACCAATGAACCGAGTACTACAGAGCCAATAGATGATTTAATAGAGTGAGCTATCATGTCATCTTTATCTTGTGAAAGCGGACTCAGTGATGAAAGTTGTTCTTTGAACTCTTCCCCGTCCCGTATGAAGTAAAAGAGTGCAATAAGTCCAAGGATGAATTTTACAAAGAGGTCTAGAGTACCGGAGAAAATTCCACCGACCGCTCCAAGAATCCAAGCCGAGAATCCGGCAAGGTACTCTCGTACGTTAAACTTAAAGTCTGGAATATATGATTTAACAACAGTCTCAACTTTATGTGTTACAGCATCGACTGAAACCATCTCACCAGAAGCAATTGTTAGGTACAAACCCTGAGCTTCTGAGATAATTCGATTTGCCAAAAAAGCTAAAGGAACGAGTATTAGAATAACAATGAGAAGTACGGTTGTCACCGCAGCCAAGTTTTTTGACCGCATCTTTTGGAGAATTTTTTGATGAAGTGGCGCAACGAGAATCGCCACTATCGCAGACAAGATGAGAGGTATTAGAAACGATTGAAATATAAGTACACTAAGAACGCTTATAACAAGAAAAACAGTGGCAAAGAAAATGCTCTGATATTTAGTATTCATATATATAATGTTAGCTCGTTTGGGGTGAATTTACAATCTTTAACTACGCTCCGTGGCACTTTTTGTACTTCTTCCCACTCCCACAAGGACAAGGATCATTTCGGCCAACCTTGTCTTCAGCAGAACCATTTGCACCTACAGTAATCACTCGAGCCCCATCAATCTTTTTGGCTTCTGCAATAGCTTCACCAACAATACTACTTGCGTCAGCAGACGGTCGAAGTTCCACGACAGGTATATTTGTCCCTACGCCGACTTCACCCTGAACTTGTGCGAGAATTCTGATGATTTCTTGGTCAACCGATTCTTCCATTTGTCTAAAGAAAATGAGGCCTTCTCGCTTATATTCCACAAGAGGGTCACGCTGGCCGTACGCCCGAAGATTCACACTTGATCTCATATAGTCCATCAGCTCAAGATGATCAATCCAGAATAGATCGATTGTCTGAAGCATCACACCACGAGCTGTTCGAAGGAAATTGAGCGGTTGTTCTGGCTCACTCGCCTGAGTAAATCGTTTTCGATTTTCTTCGATCGCAATTTTTTGTGCTTCAGTCGCTTTAAGAAGAATGGTATTCAAAATTTCTTCTACATCTTTTGGTTCTCCAAGGAGAATTTTCTTTCTTCGACTATAAACCTTAAGTCGCTGCTGATTCAAGACATCATCATATTCAAGTACATGTTTTCGAGAATCAAAATGAAAACCTTCAATTTTCCGCTGAGCAGATTCGAGAGACCGGCTAATCATGCTGTGCTGAATAGGTTCATCTTCCGGGATGTTCAATCGTGTCATCATTTTCTTCACCGTATCACTCGCAAAAATACGCATCAAATCGTCCTCCATGGATACGAAAAATTGGGTTTCTCCTGGATCACCTTGTCGTCCTGATCGTCCTCGAAGCTGATTATCAATTCGTCGCGCCTCATGTCGTTCAGTACCAAGCACATAAAGACCACCAAGTTCTTTTATCTCTGCAGCATTACCGTGCGCACCACCCAACTTAATGTCTACACCTCGACCAGCCATGTTTGTCGCAATGGTTACAGCACCACGTTTACCAGCTTCAGCTACAATCTGACCTTCTTTTTCTGCAAATTCTGGCTTGGCATTAAGAAGTGCGTGAGGAATACCTTCTCGTTTGAGATAATCCGAGAGGAGCTGATTTTTTTCAATCGAAACCGTACCAACAAGAACAGGCTGACCTTTTTGGTGAAGTTCTTTGATCTTTTTTGTAATAGCTATAAACTTCCCCTTTTCGTTCTGGAAAATAAAATCTTGTCGATCAAGTCGGGCAACCGGACGATGTGTCGGAACTTCGATCACATCAAGACCATACACCTTGAGAAATTCTTCTGCACTTGTCATACCTGTACCTGTCATACCAGCAAGCTTTGGGTACATTCGAAAATAGTTTTGAAATGTAATAGAAGCGAATGTTCGACTTTCCTTCTGGATCTTCACACCTTCTTTAGCTTCAATAGCTTGATGTAGGCCTTCTGACCATCGTCGTCCTGGCTGGAGCCGTCCAGTCGAAGGGTCAACAATCATCACCTCTCCATTCTTAACAATATATTCAACATCATTATGATATAGAGCCTTCGCTCGTACTGCAGTTTCCAGATGATGTACATATTTGATACCACCTTCGGTATAAATGTTTGAAACACCGAGAAGTTTTTCTGCCTCATCGATACCTTTTTCGGTCATAGCGATAGTCTTAAACTTTTCATCAACAGTAAAATGTTCATCTCGATTTAGTTTTTTTGCAATGTCTGCGAATGTTACGTACAAACTTTCCGATTCGGCAGTTGGTGAAGAAATAATAAGCGGAGTTCTTGCTTCATCGATGAGGATAGAATCGACTTCGTCTACAATAGCAAAGTTGAATTCTCGCTGACGAATTTCAGTTACAGAATGTTCAATATTGTCTCTTAGATAATCGAATCCAAATTGATTGTTCGTACCATATGTAATATCAGCATGATATGCCTCACGCTTTGTGGCCGGTTTCAGAAATTCATATCCCACTTTAAATGCACTATTTTCATTTTCTTTTGAAGCTTCAGTTACTTCTTTTTCTACTTCTTCTTTTGTATGAGCATTAGTTTCTGTGGCAGCAATTTCAGTCGGTGCAACATCTTTTGCTCCAACATGTTCAATATCAAATATATATGTAGAGCCGTCATTTATCACACCTGTAGTGAGGCCAAGCTTGTGATAAATCTGACCCATCCATGAAGCATCTCGTCTGGCAAGGTAATCGTTTACGGTGATGAGGTGTACACCCTTTCCTGTAAGAGCATTGAGATACACAGCAAGTGTTGCCATCAAAGTCTTCCCTTCACCAGTTTTCATCTCAGCAATTTTTCCTTCGTGGATAATCATTCCACCAATAAGTTGCACATCGTAATGTCGTTGACCAAGAGCTCGTCGTGACGCTTCTCGTACAACAGCAAAAGCTTCTGGCAAGATTTCATTCAAAATTGAATTTTCCTCTGCAGTATTGTTTGTGTTGCATTTTTCTGAAATCTGTGTCTTAAATTGAGTAGTCTTAGCTTTGAGTTCTTCATCGGAAAGAGCCTTGATTTGAGGTTCAAGGGCGTTGATTTTCTGAACAATTTTTTGATACCGCTTCACTTCCCGACTCGAACGTGTACCAAATATCGAAGTAAGTATTGTCATAGTGATGCCTACTTTAGCATAATTTCACAAAACAAAACACCCCGGATTTTACTCCGAGATGTTTTGTTAAGTGAGTAGCAGAAGATTATTTCTTCTTTTTTGAAGCCTTCTTTTTTGACTTCTTTGCTGCCTTCTTTGCTTTCTTTTTAACTGCCATGGTATTGAAGTAAGGAACAATTATTGGTAAGTGTTAGCGATGGTGACCAATATCACTAACCATGTACTAATTATCTCTTTCATTTACATTACTCGCAATATTTTTTTTAAAAAAAGTGTGGATAACTTTTATTTTTTATTTTTTCAAAAAAATATTTAAAAAAATTAAACAAATAATTTATTTTAAAAAATACTTTTTCTTTTGAAAAAATTTCCTTACGCTCTTCAATTCATCCGACATAATTTTGTAGCAAGCTTTGCAAATATGAAATTTCACAACTTTGTTTTTCTGATCTGGAGGACTAAGCAATATTGCACCGTAATCAACCAACTCTTTGATGCAATGATCGCACTTCGGTTTTATTGCCATATTATATATATTTAATTTTACCTAACCATAATCTCCTATCTAGTTAAAATTCCACTTGACACAACTTCTGAGTACACATCCATAATTCCCTCTTTTAGCCCAATCTCCGCTTTAAATCCAAGTGCACTCAACTTTGACACATCCATCAGTTTTCGTGGAGTACCATCCGGCTTTGAAGCATCAAATACAATTTCACCATCGAAACCAATGACCTCTTTTACCATCTCTGCAAGTGCTCGAATTGTAATATCCTCGCCAATACCAATGTTCACGAACCCTTCTTCGTTATATGTATTCATTAGAAATACACATGCTCGCGCTAAATCATTTACATGCATGAATTCACGAAGTGGTGCACCTGTCCCCCACAACTCCACTTTGTCAGCACCGGAAACTTTGGCAGTGTGAAATTTTCGGAGAAGTGCTGGTAATACGTGTGAACCGTTGAGATCATAATTATCATTTGGACCATACAAATTTGTCGGCATAACAGAAATGAAGTTGCAGCCATACTGACGCTTGTAACTTTCACAGAGCTTAATGCCGGCAATTTTTGCGATAGCATACGGTTCATTTGTTTGCTCAAGAGGACCAGACAACAAATATTCCTCCTTCAAGGGCTGCGGCGCCATACGTGGATAGATGCAAGATGAACCAAGGAACAAGAGTTTCGTGGCGGGATTTTCTCGTGATAATTCGTATGCAGCATGAATAACATTTGCTTCTACCATCAGATTTTCATAAATGAAATCTGCACGCTCTGTATTATTTGCCATGATGCCACCAACTTTTGCTGCGGCCAAGAAAATGTATTCCGGTTTCTCGACACTGAAAAAATCATGCACTGCCTGTTGATTCAAAAGATTCAGTTCTTGCCGTGTACGAGTAATGATATTTGTGTGACCTGCATTTTCAAGCTGTCGCACGATTGCAGAACCCACCATTCCTTTGTGTCCAGCAACATATATTTTTGAATCTTTCTTCATGTTTAATTCACAGAACTTTCAGGCTCGTATTACCACTCGGGTTTAGATTCCAGCTGATGGATCTTTCCCTTCTCGAATCTGCTGGATATATTGTTCACCCGCTTCTTTGAAATCAGGAGCAAGTGCGATAGTTTTCTGGATTTCAGCGATAGCTTCAGCTCTTCGCCCCATCTTGAGATAGAGTCCAGCGAGTGACATGTGAACCTGAGGATTACTTGGATCAGTTGCTTCTTTTTCTTTTGCAATTGTAATAATCTCAGTGTACTGCTTCTTTTGAAGAAGAGCATTCAGATATCTCTCATCAGTTTTAATTGTAAGATTGTCACCTATGATTGTTTTCGCTTCGCTAAATTTATCAGCAAAGACAAGTGCCATTGCATATAAGAGTTTTGATTCATCACTTTCTGGAGCAAGTTCATACGCCGTTTTGAATGTCTCAGCTGCCTTTGTAAACTGATTCGTTGAAAGCTCAATCACACCTTTTTGGAAAATGAATGATTGTTTATTCGGAGAAAGAGAGATTGCTTTTTCAACATACGGTAACGATTGGTTGAAGAGACCAAACTTTTGAAGATACAATGTAACAAAGATATATGGTCGAGGATCGTTTGGAGTTTCCTTGATCGCACGATCAAACTCCTGTCCTAATAGATCAGTGAATCCTTTGACCACTTCCTGATCTTTTTCATTAGTAATAACAGTTGGAGTTGTCTCAGCCAGTCGTTCTCTAATTTCAGTATTACCGAACGTATTATACGCAAGGGCCTGTTTAAAGTATGTAAGCACATTCGCAGGTGATGCTTTTTCAGGTCC
Source organism: uncultured Candidatus Saccharibacteria bacterium (assembly GCA_964467385.1). Taxonomy (GTDB): domain Bacteria; phylum Patescibacteriota; class Minisyncoccia; order Phycocordibacterales; family CAIZLB01; genus VEQN01. Next base: position 20,168 of record CAYXQC010000001.1, on the reverse strand, counting down.
AAGTACTGCAAGTGCACCAGGTTGGCTTATCTGTAACGCTTTGATCAAAGTTCGTCCAGCCATTATTGGCTTCCAGATGACCGTGTACATTGAGTAGAACGAAATCAAAATAACAAGCACAACAAGTACTGATTTTAATACCATACTTTCAAAATACATCTTCATATTTGCAAACCAAATACCCTCTTTAGGTGCTCTTACCGCTGCATCTTGAGAGGAACTTACGATCATATTCTCAGGATTCATTGATTGCTCATGAATATACGCAAGCAAGATAAAGAAAATAATATAGCTTACGAGGTTATCGAAGATGAACAAATTGTGTACAAAATATGCAACAAGAAGTCCAGTGAAGAGAGCTTTCTGTAACAGATCATACATTTCATTTTTATTGAGTCGTACTTTTTTCCAGAGAGCAAGAAGAAGTGCAACAAACAAGCTCAGATATCCAGCAAGGCCAAGTACACCACCAGCAATCAACCAATCAAGAAATACATTGTGAGTACGATCAAACCATTGTTCCTGACCATACATTTGAGGATCGTAGTATTTTGCAAATACATAATGGAAATTATCTTGACCCCAACCGAGAAGAGGTCGTTCTTTTACACCTTCCCAAGCCATCCCCCAGAGGAGAGTTCGAGCTTTACCTTGTGTTTGCATTACCTCTACAAGATCAAAAGTGATAAGTGAACTGAATCGACTCAAAAGATCCGATCTTTTCACAAAATCTGCATTTTTATTTATACCAAGGAAACCAACGATCACCACAATACAAGCAACCACAATGATACTTGTCTTTTTAATAACTTTCTTTGTCTGATCATCAACTTTAACTTTATTCGACAAAATAAAAATTAGCGGAATAATAGCGAATACAAATACACCTGCTACGAGCCCCACAAATGAACCTCGAGTACCAGTGTTATAGAGAACAAATAAGTTGAACAAGATTGCTACAATATAACCAATATATGCAACCCGAGCTTCAATGAATTTTTTAATACTTTTTAATTGAATCAAAAGTGAAGCACCAATAAAAGTATGGAGGAGTGAATAGACACCAAGGTAACTTGAGTTCCCAAGAGATCCGGCAATACGGATAGTTCCTTCGGTACCACCAAACAAAACTTTCACAAAATAGCCAACACCTTTCATAGTTTCGACTAAAAGATTCGAGTCACGACTAGTATCGTAATCCGCAAAAGCTCTAAATCCGACAATCACACTGACAACAACTGAAACTTTTAAAAGTCGCTCCCAAGCCTGCTTAGTTCGAAAGATTGCAGAAGAAACAACAAAGAAAAGAAAAAGGTGAATAACTGTTACATACCCTTCCATTCGCTCATAATTACTCCAAAAACTTTTTGCAGGATCTTCAGCAAAGAAACATGCAATACCCAGAACTGCCGTAAACGCAAGTACAGACCACATGATTAGCCCACGTTTAGGTAGATATCGCTTATCGAAAATAACTAATACTATATATAGGAGTGCCGCAAGCTCTACCGCTCCCCTAAAGAGGAAAGCTTTCCCTGTGATATATGGAAAAAAGAGTGAAGTTGAAATAAGAAGCGGGACGAGTAATGAAATGTACAAAAGGCCAATAATGCTATACAGGATTGATTTGTGAAGTGTCTTGTTCATATTGATAAATATATAGGGCAAAGTATAGTACAATTTACACAAGTCGGCGAGTTGTCTATATACTGGCCGTGTTTCCTACCATGTTTCTCAGCATAAAAACCTTTATACGCCGTTTCCTAGGCAAAAAACTCAACCTCCATCGTCCTACAAGCTGGCCTTATATCACAGGCGACAGCTTTCGATCTTTGTCGAACTTTGTCCTCGACGAATCTTTAGATTTCGATCCCCTTTTGGTCCGTACCGGCGACATCATCTTCGTACGCACAAATTACCTGAAAGAATTCTCCAAAAAGTATCAACCGCAAATCAAAATTGATACAAAATTTATTTTAATTTCACACAATGAAGACATGGAGGTAACCGAAGAGATTATTTCACTTATCGATTTTTCAAAATGCGTACACTGGTTTGCCGAAAACGTACAGATAGATAATCCGCGAATTACTCCACTACCCATTGGCCTAGCAAATTTTTACTCTCAACAAAACGGAAAGATTGCACTATTTGATGAATTGAACTCAGAACTTTCGAAAAAAAATTCAGCAATCTTTTACGATTTCACTATTGCAAGCAATCCTAAAGTACGAACAGCGGCGAGAGAATCTATCAAAAAAAATCCATTTGCGGAATGTAAGCATTTTGCAAACCAGATCGAATATTACAAAAATCTGAAAACCTATGCATTTATGGCATCACCTAGAGGTAAAGGCGAGGACTGCAATAGAACTTGGGAGGCTTTATATCTAAGCGTTCAACCGATTGTTATAAAAAGCCCGATGACTTTATATTTCAAGGAGATTGGTATACCTTTATACATATTGAATACTTGGTCTGAGATGGAACAGCCCTTACATACAGAAACAGCCACGGTCAATCCAAAGAGTATCGAAGCACTCTGGATGCCATATTGGGCTAATCAAATTCATATAAAAAGAAATTCATGCTTCAAACCATAAATACAAAATTCAAAACACTTCTCAAGGACCTCGCAGGCAAAGATGAAACTGGAGGAAGCAATGTTGGCGGCGCACGAAAATACACAGCGAACATGTCATGGCTCTTTGTTGGCCGAGTGGCGAACATTATCCTAAGCTTTGCAGTTTCAGTGGTTATTGCTCGACACCTATCGCCGGCAGGATTCGGTCAAATCAACTTCGTTATCAGTTTCGTTAGCCTGTTCGGTTTTTTAGCGACACTTGGTTCAGATTCGATTATTGTACGAAATCTTGTGGAAAGACCAGCTGACGCCGCAAAAACTCTAGGAACAGGTCTTGCAATCAAAATTGGTGGAGGACTTATCGGTGCAATCAGTGCAACGGTTGCTATATGCATTTTAAGTTCGTCGTTTGATGAGCGATTATTTGTAGCGGTATATTCAACAAGTTTTATTTTTCAATGTTTAAACATTGTCGATCTCTATTATCAAGCAAAAGTTATTTCTAAGCGTTCAGTATTTGCTCAGCTTTTCGGAGGTACGCTTTCATCGATTATTAAAATATCGCTTGTCATCGCCGGCTCTCCTATTCTATATATCATCATGGCGTATGTACTTGAAACTGCGCTCACAGGTCTCTTATTTGTCGTTTCATGGATCAAATCAAATGAGCGAGTAGGAGATATACATTTTGATTCAAATATTCTTAAAGAAATTCTCAAGGTTTCTTGGCCTCTTATGCTTTCAACAGTTGCATCAGTTATTTATGCTCGTATTGACCAAGTGATGATTAAAGGACTTCTCGGAAATACAGATTTAGGAATTTACTCATCTGCAGTAAAACTAGCTGAAGGGTGGTATTTTATTCCTGGCATAATTGTCTCATCCTTGTTCCCTGCTCTTGTATCAGCACGAGCAAATTTCACTCTCTACATGAAACGCCTTCGATGGCTTTACATATTGCTTTTAGTGCTTTCAGTTTCAATCGCAATTGGCACGACATTTCTCGGAGGGTGGATTATCACACTCTTTTACGGACCAAGTTACAGTGCTGGTGCATTGTCGCTCATATTATATACATGGGGCGGAGTTGGGGTATTTCTTGGAACCGGTATCAGTCAATTCCTAATCGCTGAAGGTGCTACGCGGATTATGTTTGTTATGACTTTGTTTGGTGCAATCTTAAATGTTCTTCTTAATCTCGTGCTCATTCCACTCTACGGTATAAACGGCTCAGCATTCGCAACATTTGTTTCGTACATGTCGACACTTGTCATACTTCTTTTCTTTAGCACTACTCGTAAACATTTGAAGCAAATCATATGGAATCGCTCTTAATATCTTTTTTTCGAAGATATGTAAATTGGTCAATCTTATTGAAGTTGGATATTTTATTTTTTTACAGAAAATTATTTGCGAGATTTCGAACAGTATCAGCGAATCCTTCAGACATAGACAAAAAAATCCTCATCGTAAAACTCGAAGTACTTGGAGATTTTGTGACTTTTATTCCCTCACTCAAGGCTTACGCCGAAATATATGGTGGCAAAAATATTGACCTTCTGATTGATCATAAACAAAACGCATTGATCGCTGATTATTTAATAAAAGAAAACATAATCAGATCCTACACCCTCCTTGATTCTCGAAAATTCACACACAATATGCTATATCGTTTTTTCACAGCATTTAAACTTCGCAAAAATAATTACAGCACTGCAATTTATGCTGCATACTATCGAAGAAATCTTGGGAATTTCTTGATCCAAGCAACTGGCGCATCAGAACGATTTGGCTTTGCTGGAAATGAAGTTGATTGGGGCGAAAGAGATCTTGAGCCAGAGACTTTCACTAAAGCGATCGTTCTAGGTGACAAAACAAGAAATCGTGAAAATATTGAATACACAGATAGCATCAATGAATATGAGAAAAACTTTCGCTTGATCGATGGTATTACGAATGGTCACTCAAAACGCATTGAACCATATTTCCCACTTCTGCATTTTCCAGGTTTGAATCCATCCTTGAATCAAGCTCTCTCCGAACTGGCACTGACGCAAAGTCCAACACAATATATAGTGATTAATCCAGGTGCCGGACGTGAGTACAAAAGGTGGCCAAGAGAAAGATTCGCCGAAGTAGGTAGATTTACCATTCAGCAAGGCTACAGCGTGCTTATAAGCGGCGGGCCGAATGAGAAAGACACGGCCAATAAAATTGTCGACCTGATCTGTGGTGATTCAGAAATAAGCAACACGAATGCAAATGGTGCGAAAGCAATCTCGATTGCAGGCCTTACAACTCCGATAGAAATCGCGCACATTATAAAAGACGCAAAAGCACTTGTTTCAAACGATACAGGTATAATTCATATTGGTGCAGCTGTTCATACACCATCAGTATGCATCATCGGTTGTGGGGCTTATCCAGCATTTTATCCATATAGCGATCTGGATCTAAATCGTGCCGTCTTTCATCGGGGCCCAACCTGTTTTCACTGGAAATGCACAGAGATGCCTGAGTTTATAAACTCAGGCAAGGTGCTCGCTCCTTGCGTCGATAACATCACTCCAGATATGGTGATTGCTGAATTAAAAAGATTTATATAAATTTGCTATATAGATTTGATAAATATAAACAGGAAAATAAATATGAAAAAAATATCTTTTATTACATCACTTTATAAGTCAGAAGAGTTCTTACCAAAATACATTAAACATGTGAAAAAAATGCATCGAGTTTTAAGTGATGCAAAAATAGAGCACGAATTTGTTATCCTGCCGAATGACCCGAGCGATACTGAATATGCATTATTGAACAAACTTACAGAAATGAATGAAGATTCTGTTGCATCAGTGAATACAATCTTCAAAATCATTCCAAGAGAAAGAGAAACTTTATATACAACTTGGAATAATGGCTTTAATGCTGCAACTGGCGATATAATGTGCTCATGGAACGTTGACGATATGCGCTCACCTCGATTCATTATCAAGCTATTTAAAAAATTCAAAGATTCCACAAAACTCCCTGCTGACAATATATATGTCATATACCCAGGCTTCACGTATGTGCGAGGTGTTACATTTCTCGGATTTAAAATTCCACTTTTAGTTCGGAAGATCACACCACCACCTTTTGATGTAAAAAGATTTACGCATGAAATGCATATGGGCCCTTTCTTTTTCTTCACCAAAGAGGCATTCACAAAAATTGGACCATTCGATACGACGTTTCGAATTGCTGGCGACTTCGAATGGCAGTCTCGTGCGGCTTCTCTTGGCATTCCAATGTTTCAAATCAAGGAATCGGCAGGCATTTTTACTAACTTTGGCACAAGCCTTAGTGGTAGCAAGAGTACCCGACAGGTAGATGAAAACCAGCGAATTTATGATATATATAAGGTGTAAATGAAAATCGTAGCCCTCCTGCCAGTCAAAAATGAAGCCTGGATCCTTAAAGCCCACCTTGATTCTGTCCTACGGGTGGCCGACCATATTATTGCACTTGACGACAATTCAACAGATGACACTCGAGAAATTCTCGCACAAGACCCTCGAGTCACCCTCCTATCTGCAAGTGATTTTATAAAAAACGAAACGCGAGTAGACATGTCGCTTCGCCGAAATGTTTTATTGGATCAGGCACGTAAAATCGGCGCAACTCATCAACTCTGGCTTGATGCGGATGAAATAATTCCTGAAAATTATGCCTCAAAACTACGAAATACAATTACTGAACTTACTCCTGGTCAAAGACTGTGGCTACCATGGATTACGCTTTGGAAAAAGCCGACCGTGTCACGAGTAGATTCTGTTTGGAAAAATCTGCGCAAAGATTTTGTGTTTTGTGATGATGGTATAAGCACTTTTGGTGCCGCAGAACTTTCAGAAAGTCGGACACCTCATATACCTCCGACCCATAGTGCCGCAAATTCTGTATATACACACATAGGTGCAATAAATACTGACATACATGCCCATACCCCTGTTCTCCATTTTCAATTCGTAAACTGGAAAAAATCAGAGATCAAACAAGCGTGGTACATGTGTCATGAGTTTTTACAAAAACAGAGAAATGCTCGAAGGATCAATGCAACATATTCTGTTTCTATCGACTCACCTTCTGTTCGAGTGCGAGAAATTTCATATCTTTCTGATGCGGAAAAAATTGCACTCGAGCGAATAACAAAAAACCTTAAAGGATTTGATATGACTGAAACATCTCAATACAAAGATTTAATCAAATGGTTTGACATATACAGTATCGAATATTTTGAGAAATTAAATATTTGGCATATCGAAGAATTGCACGCCTTGTTTATTAATCGAACCGGCAGAAATCCTCGGATCGAAATATTCCCCGACTGGCTTATCCGTCTTAATTCAGTACGGCATTCGGTGGGAAGTTTCGTACATCATAAAATATTTAGCCCTGATTTTTCTTTTTCCACTATTTTTGAAAACATGAAGAAATTCTCAAAAAATTCCAAAGACATATTTAATGCTACTAAAACTGCAAAATCAGCGGCTCGGAAAATTTCCAAAAAAATCATAGCCCATCTTCCTTACCCTCTCTCTGCATGGCCTGTACGAGTATACGAGAATCGAGGAGTAAAAAAAGCTTTGGTCTACAAAAATCAGCATGAGCCTATTGAATATCAAGATATGCATAAGCTTCGAGATTTCAAAAATTCAGGCGAAGCTTCTAATACTTCGAATAAAAAGATTAACATTCTCTTTTACCACGTATCAGCCTTGAGTTTTGGTGGTACTGAAAAGTTTCTACAGATCATTGCAAAATATCTAAATCCAGACAAGTTCAATGTGTATATAATGTATTCAGCAAAGCCACGTACTTCTTCCGGCAACATGACACTCGATGGACGAAGGTCATATATTTCAGAATATTCTCATATTAATCTGATTGAATTTTCATATGAAGAAATATTTTGCACATATCCTTATATCCTTAAAAATCCATCACCTAATATTTTTAAAATAATCAAAGACAACGACATCGATCTTGTGTTTACGGCAGGGTCTGGCTATGCCGAATACCCATTCAATTTACTCACCAATATACCGGTGATACTTATTAATATTTTTGGTTCACCAACAGCAGCATCAAACATCAAAAAAATTATTTCTATCTCTCAAGCAGTTGATGCAAAAATCAGAAATATCATACCAAAAGACAAACGAGAAATAATGTACATACAATCCGAAAAGCCAGATATTAAATTTGTTGATAAAGCTTTTCGTCTCCGTGAAAAACTGGGTATTTCTCCAGACGATTTTGTTTTTGGAAGAATTGGTCGAGCAGATGATTCGATCTTCGATCCGATTGCACTAAATGCATTCAAGAAATTTTCGGGTTTGAATCCTGATATTGCTGCATATACGCACTATATCATCATGTCCCCTGCGCCAGCCGCTAAAAAACTTGCGGCTGATTCACAAATTCAAAACGTACACTTCATCGATGCGAGCGCTAAGGAAGAAGATGTCTGGGCTTTTCACTATAGCCTCGATGCACTCGCCCATTTCCGCCTCGACGGGGAATCATTCGGTCTCAATATCGCAGAATCCATGCTTGCGGGTAATCCAATCATCACTCACAAATCACACATTTGGAATGCGCATCTTGAGTATTTGGAACCAGAATTTAGCTTCATTGTTGAAAAAGATGATGTTGATGCATATGCACAGGCTATGAAAAAACTTGTTGAACTAAAAAGCGGTGACAAAGTAGCTAAAGAAACTTTTTTAAAAATGAAGTTGAAAGCACAAGATGTTGGTGAAAAGCTTTTTATCATGGAAAACAATATTGGCAAAATCGAGCGTATAATTGAGGATGTAGTTGAAAGCGCGGCATAGAAAATGCACAGAACATGAACTCGAATACAAAATCAGCATCAGTAAGTATCATACTTCGTCCGAGTACACTGTTTTTTAAGGGTTTCCTGTCTTATTACTTCAAAAGCACAGCGCGCAAATTGCTTCGCATCAAGCGAGGACCGAGCGCGGTACTCCAAAGCCTTGTTAGAGGTCTTCGCAAAGAAGGTATTATATTTAATATCAATCCAAGACGAGAAAATCTAGCTGAAACCGTACATGTCATCTCAAACAAAGAGGCTCTCAAATGGGCACTCAATTTAAAATCAAAAGGTCTGATTAAGCGCATCGTCGCTGGCCCAAACATCGCTGTCCTGCCGACTGATCATGAAAGCCTGCTCACTGACGAACAAATCGATATTATTCTTGCGCCGTCGGAATGGGTTAAAGATTTATACATAAAAATGTGTCCAGCTCTTGCATCAAAAATTCGTGTGTGGCCGTCAGGTGTTCAGATACCCGATGAATCAGAAATAGTTTCCAGAGACAAAAGACACACGATTTTAGTTTACAAAAAGCAATTCAACCCAGTACTCGCCCAGACAATTATCAAAGACATTGAGAAATACATTACCGAGCAAAATCTTTCGCAAAATTCTCTGAATAATCTTCCTTATGAACTCAACGTACTTGAGTATGGAAAATTCAAACAGCATGAATATTTTGGAATTTTGAAATCAACTCGTGCACTTGTGTATTTGCAAGTATCAGAAAGCCAAGGCTTGGCGCTTCAAGAAGCCTGGGCACGAGACATACCTACATTTATCGGAAACACTCGCTCATACAGTACAGAAGGAATTGTGGTTGATGGAAATATTTCTGCACCATATCTCACACCTGAAGCTGGCACATTGTTCGATCATCCTTGTTCAAGCTCTAACACTCATGTTGCACAAAACACAGAAGATCCGAATTTTATAAAAAATTTAGAGAAATTTGAGCAAAACTTCAGATCAGATTTTGCAAATTTTATGGCAAAAGTTGAAATTGACACTTTCACTCCTAGAGATTACTGTATACGAGAGCTATCTGATAAGGCATCAGTTGATATCTACATGAACATCATCAAATGAACTTAAATTCTCTTAAAAAAATTCTCAAGAAATCACGAAACGTTCTCCTTTCGCCTTTTATACTGAAAGATTACTTTGTTTTTAAACACCACGATGTAGAACATCGTTTCCCTCTTTCTGTTCATGATTTTTATCCATGTGTAAAAGACAAAACAATCACAACGGGCTTTGATCGGCACTATGTGTATCACACTTCTTGGGCAGCACGTGTGGTTCAGGAAATCAAACCGAGTACCCATATAGACATCTCCTCAAGTCTTTATTTTTCAGGTATCCTCTCTGCTTTCGTCCCGGTAGAATTTTATGATTATCGTCCTGCTGATCTTCGCCTTACAAATCTAGTTAGTCGAGAAGGTAACCTTCATGCACTTCCATTTGCTGACAATTCTGTCGAGTCACTTTCTTGCATGCATACACTGGAACACGTAGGACTCGGTCGATATGGAGACCCTATTGATCCAAACGGTGACCTCAAAGCCATTGCTGAATTAAAACGCGTAGTTAAATCAGGTGGCTCACTTCTTATTGTTGTGCCAGTTGGCCAACCGAAAATCGAATACAATGCACACCGCATATATTCATATGAGCAAATCGTATCGTATGTACTGGGAGCTGATTTTACATTGAATGAATTCGCATTTATCCCAGAATTTGAATCAGAAGGAGGACTCGAACGAGGTGCAAATCCAGATAGAGTAAAAACGGCTCACTATGCATGCGGATGTTTCTGGTTCAAGAAAAAGTAAAATTAATCCTAAGAAATTCTAATTTTTTACACAACTTTTCCACAATTTTCACTATGATAATCCTCAGAATAAAAGCTGGCCTCGGCAATCAACTCTTCCAATATGCATACGCAAAGGCTTTGGCAATCCGGAGCAATTCTTCACTCATGATTGATCCAAGTTGGTACAAAAATATCGACCCAAAGGATACACTCCGGGTTTTTCTGTTGGACAAATACGCCATAAGTACACCGATATCTGAAAAATCTGATGGATACAACTATCACAAACTACATGAAATTTTCATCAAGATAGTCTTAAAATTGCGTCAATTTTTCTTCAAAGAAAATGCATACACATACTACCCTAGATTGGCTCAGCCGATTTTTTCTCCAGACAATCAAATTGATATTATTGAAGGATACTGGAACGTCCCGAAGTATTTTGAAGAATATTCAGATATTATCAAAAAGGAATTTCGACTAAAATCCCCTCTTGGCGAATACGGATCAACTGTCGAGAAAAGACTCCAAGACCTTTCTTCTTCTGGAAAAACTCTTGTACTTCTCCATGTACGTCGAGGTGATTATATTTCAAATATTCACGCAAATGCATATCACGGAGTAAAAGACCTTTCCTATTATGAAGATGCACTCAAAAGATTATCAAAGGAATCTGCGATCGGAGCTTCAACACATTTCGTACTTTCATCTGATGATACAGAGTTTTTGCAGGCTGAGATTATTCCGCTCATCAAAAAAACGTACACCGAAGAAAATGTGACCGTAGAAGGTGAACAGTTCACGATTTTGTCTAACGAAGCCTCTCTTTTGAATTATGAAGAATTACACCTTATGTCGCTTTGCCACCATTTTATAATCGCAAACAGTACATACAGCTGGTGGGCAGCATGGCTTTCAGGTACCGCTGAAAAACTCGGTCAGAAAAAGATAGTAATCGGACCAAAACAATGGGTTAATAACCCAAACGAGAAGACTCCTGATGTCCTACCACCAGATTGGATTACAGTGTAAAAACTGTGTAAAATAGGCCCACCATGATCAGTGTTATAATCGCCACAAAAAATGGTTCAAAGACCATCAAAAAAGCCATTGATTCTGTGCTTGGGCAGTCTATTTTTAAGAATCAGACCGTAGGTACAGATACCACTACAAGTGCACCAATTCTAAATGGCGCTGAGATTATTGTGATCTCCGATGGCTCAACTGACGGGGTTGCAGACTATATCAGACAAACTTTTGCCAGTGAATCTACATCTGGCCTTATTAAGATTTTGGAAAATAAGGAAAGCGTTGGACCTGGGGCTGCACGACGAATCGCCATTGCTTCAGCTCAAAATCACTACATCGCAATTCTCGATGATGATGACTGGTGGCTGAATCCAGATAAACTTAAAAATCAAATTGAATTTCTTGAGGCTCATCCTAGTATTGCCGTGGTTGGCGCAGAAAAGACTGAATTCGTAAATGAAGACGGAAAGCATATGTTTTGGTACAGCGCGTTACAAAATCCTGAGGAAAACCACGCGCGAATGCTTATGCGCTGTCCTGTTATAAACTCGTCTGTTGTATTTAGGAAAAGTGTCTATGACTCTGTAGGCGGACTTTCAGATCTTAGACTCGCAGAGGATTATGATCTTTGGCTTAGAATTGGTCAGGTTGCAGGTATTGCAAATATTCCAAATACAGAAACATCATATACACTACGCAAAAACAGTGCATCTGGATCAAATGGAAAACATAGCACAGCGTTGGCAAAAACCGTGCTTATGCTTGTGAAGAGATATCGTCACGCATATCCAAATTATCACAAAGCTCTCCTGATAGGATACGTGCGAATTATACGGAAAGCGTTGATTGGCGCTTAACAAATAAAGACCGCTTTTTACTCGTTAAACAAATCCTGGAGTACATCTTTCTCCACTTCTTTCTTTTCTTTGTCTTTTGAAATTTCTTTCACTGGCGGGATTTCTGCTTTTTCTATTTTTGGCTGTACTGCAGATTGCGTTGATGACTCCTCTGTTGAACGGATCGGCTCTATTATAGGCTTCGCCGAAATAGGTTCTGGCTTAGATTCTACCTGTTCAATCGATACAGGTGGCACAACAGGCGCAGGATTATTTGGCGCAGCATCTTTCATCATTGACAAAAGAGCTTCCCGGAGTGCCGCAACATTTTCTGGTTTTGGTTTTTTCTCTTGTTTTGGTTCAGCAGGTGTTTCTGTTTTGAGATAGCTTAATGAAATAGCTTTTCTAAATTCATTTTCCTTTTGCTGCGAATTGTTTTGTGAATTAGTTTGTGTAATTCTCTGCGGAGTATTTTGAGAATCCAGAGCCGGAGTAGGATTTGGACGATCTGTGTTTACCGCCGATTGAGAAGGAGCTTGTTGCAACTGTTGTGGCTGTGTCGTAGATACTCGTACACCCCCATCAACCCCATCTCGCCGTGGTGCACCACCGTCAGGCCTGTGTTGAGGACTAGTGCTCGGATTTCGTCGCTCAGGACCTCTTTCAGAGCCTCCAAAGCCTTGATTCTGGCCTTGCTGTTGTGCCTGCTGACCACTCTGGAAGCTCTGTGAGGGATACCCTCGACCTCCCCGGTCGTCCACACGAGTACCACCTCTATCACTTCTCTCTTGCCCTCTTGGAACCCCAGAAGACCTGTTCTGATAGCTATTTTGACCATCACGATTACCGCCCTGTCTTCCACTGCCCTGGCTATTATTTTGCCCACCGCCTGACGTGCCACTAGATGAACTACCCCCTCCACCCTGTCCGAACTTTTTCTGAATCCATTGCAAAATATCACTCTCCACATCAGTACGTGGACGTGCATAAAGAGAACGTGACGATGCGATAATTTCTGCCGTTAGATTTTTTTCTGGCCGAGGAATCGGTGGCATACCCGAAGCAGAAAACGGAGGTGAAGTTACTCCATCAATCATAAGCTTCAAATACATTTGATATTTCTGTAAATTCACAATATCTTCTGCTGTAAAGTACGGTGCAAATTCTTTTTCCAAAACTTCTGCATCATATGCACCTACTCGATACACACACATGGTACCCACGTTACCAAATACAGCCGCACGTACTTCATCTGTCATCTGTTCGATATACTGGTGAGCAATGTGCAGATTAAGTTTATATTTTCGGGCTTCAGAAAGAATATCAGCAAAAGATTCATTGGCGAATGATTGGAATTCGTCTACATACAGATAGAAATTCGGAGTCTCAGCAAGTTGCCTTTCAGAAAGATCAGCTCGACTCATGGCACCAAGATAAATTTTGGTGATGATCATGGCACCAAGAAGGTTCGCATTAGCTTCACCTACTCGCCCTTTTGACAAGTTGATGATGAGAATCTTTTTATTATCCATCACATCTCGAATATCGAAACTTGATTTCTCTTGACCAATAATATTTCGAATCAGCGGGTTTGCGATGAATTGACCTACCTTGTTTTGAATAGCAGGCGCAGCTTCAGCGGCAAACTTATCGGTATAGCTCGCATATTCATTTACCCAGAAAGATTTTACCGATGGATCAGTAATATTATTTACAACTTCCTTACGAAAGTCTTTGTCCGTGAGCATTCGGTTTACACCCACAAGTGTGGAGCCAGGATATTCCAAAAGAGCAAGCATAATGTTACCGAGAATATATTCCATTCGCGCAGACCAAGCATCAACCCAAATCTTTTTGAACGCAGCCATAAGACCACTTGCTACAAGATATCGTCGTTCAGGACCTACATCTTCCATCACATTGAAAGATACCGGATAGTCCATATCAAACGGAGCAAAATAGATCACATCTTTGATTCGATGTTCTGGAACATATTCCATTAAAAGATCTGCTGATTTTCCATGAGGGTCAATGAAGCAAAGACCATCACCATTCAAAATATCTTGCACAGCAAGATTCTCGAGTAAAGTTGATTTACCCATACCCGTTTTACCAATAGCATAGAGGTGTCGCGATCTATCTTTTTTCTTAATACCGAATCTAAGGCGTCGATTTCGCGCATCAGTTTCACCGAAATATACTACTTGTTCGTCATTATTCTCGTTATTCATAGAGCCGTATGAACGTATTATACGGCAAAAACACTAGTGTTGTATAGGAGTTTGTGAATCGGATGATTCTTGTGAAATTTCAGATACCGGTTCTGTTTTAAGATGTTCTGTTTTGGTATGTATCACAGGTGCAGATTCAGGAGAAGATGTTGGTAGAGATGGGGATATCGTTGTTGTTGTGTGAGTAGCCCGAGGTGTTCTCGTCCGGGGTGTACGAGTCGGTGTTGCTACTACTTGTGGAGTTGTAGCAGATGTGGATTCTATCATTGAAACAGATTCCGAATCAGAAATCGTAGATATAATGTCTGCAGTATTTGCGGAAGAAACACCAGCTTTACGAATAGTAGACTGTCGAGTTATTTTTGAAGGACCAGATGCAGCCCATACAACTAAAATACCCGATACAACAATAAGTTTATTTTTCCAACTATTTGGAAGACCTAGAAGTGGAACAAGAGCGATCCAAACTCCAAGTACAACAGTAAGTGTTCGTTTTTTCATAATTTAATAAGAAAATAAAATGTGTCGCCTAGTATAATATCTAATAATCTGCTTGTACCGATGCGTGACCATCTTTTGTGATAATAACATGATCGAGCAAATGAATACCGATAATCTTCCCCGCTTCTACTATCTGCTTTGTGATCTGAATATCTGAAGCACTTGGTGTTGAAATACCCGATGGATGATTGTGTGCAAGAATAACTGCTGCAGCACTGTACTCGAGTGCAGGTCGAAACACCTCACGAGGATGAATAATGTTTGAGTTGATAGTACCAATGGAAATGATTTCCTGATGAATAACTCTGTTATGAGTGTCGAGATATAATCCTCGAAGCTGTTCCTTTGGCAAGGTATGCATATCTGACAGATGCTTATATACATCTTCAGCAGTACGAATCACTGTTAGCCCAGCATCCTGCTTCTTGTACAAACGTCGTCCTATCTCACTGCATGCCGCAATCTGACAGGCTTTGCCAAGCGGAATATCGAGTTCGGTTGCCATCTTTTGAGGATCAATGTAGCCAGTCAATGCACTGTTTCCATATTCTCGTACAACTTTTTGCGTAATAGCAAAAACATCTTCTTTTTTACTGCCGACATTAAGTACAATTGCAAGAAGTTCCTGCAGTGTAAGCGCTTCAGTACCATGAGCAAGAAGTTTTTCCTTTGGTTTATCTTCAGTAGGAAGATCACGAAGCTTCAATATATATTGTCTAGGATTTTCGTTTGGTCCAGCCGAACGGTACAAGCCACCTTCGTCTCCTATATCAATAACACTGATGCTTGGAGTCATCAATAAATCAGTATCCTTCAGTTTATACATCGTTTTCATGGGCGTAATTATAGCATTCTGACCTGAAAAAAGCATAAAGGAACTGTAAAGAAAATTGATACGAGCCACCCTATCCTTAGACCCTACGAAATATCAGTAAAAACCACTGTATCTTTCATAAAATTCATAATTCTGGCTGGGCAAGTGTCGAAGTCTGCAGTTGTATCATCAAGGGCACTTGCTATCAGATCAAAAGCAGCCTTCTTTTCTTTTCCTATTATATAGAAAATAGCATGATCAACCACCTCTCTCATGAATGACAGAGTAGTTGAAATTCTCTGTGGAAATTTATATTGGTCGCCTTTTCCTTCAGTAAGAGCATCGAAAACGCCAACCCATTTATCAGGTGTATTGAACTGTGCTGCAAATTTTTCTTTTGATAAAAGTCCAGGAATCATGCCTCCCGTATGTCCATCAGCACCCATGCCGTATAGTCCAATAATTACACCATTTGGAAAATCACGCTTCCATTCTTTAAGATTTTTCTCGAATCGTAGAGCGTAATCTTCAATCGACTCATGCTCAAACGGCTCTGTGCTGATACAAAAACAATCATTCTGAATCAGATTGTTATAAAAAGATGTAGTTTGCAAAATTGAGAAATTATTTATATCTAATTCAGTTGAGAAGCGATCATCGGTTGTAGTAACAGTAAGATCTTGGCCGAGATACTCTGGATTGATACGCTCTAGGACTTTCACAGATGATCCTCCAGCCACAAGGAAAAGTACTGGTCGATCTATATATTGGGTCAAAATGTCATTTATGTATTTTCCAGCCTCTACGGTCGCAGCATCAGCACCGTCAAAACGTTCGACCTTGAGATTTTTTTGAGCGAGATTTGAGGTGTGATATGTATTCATGTGTAGCACTGTACCTTATTTTTGTCAGCTAGAAAAGCGACATGGCTAGTACATATTTGTAACAAAAAACCCTAGTGCAATGACTAGAGTCTTATGTGCTTCATATTAGAAATCAGAGCTTCTATCGACTAGATCTGTTCAACCATGATCATGTTTGTATCCTCAGCTTTCTGGAATGGAGTTCCCGAGATAAATACAAGTTTGTCACCTTTCTTTACCAATTTTTCTTTAACGAGCATTTGCTTTGCATCTTCATGCGCTTCTCGAAAACCTTGGTGCTTCGCAATCATGATCGGATACACACCGTAGTAAAGACACATCTGGTTGTATGTTTTTTGGTCTGGAGTAATTGCAATAACTGGGACAGAAACTCGCTGTCGTGACGCAAGTGCTGCTGCATGGCCGAACTCTGTAAGGGCGACGATATACTTCGCACCAATCTGCTTAGCAGTTTGAGCAGCAGCAAGACCGATAGACTTGCTGAGGTTATCTGACTCAAGTCGTTCTGGATGTGAAAGAAGGAGCTGGTGTCGCTCATCGAGTTCTACCTCTTTAGCAATCTTTGTCATCATTTCAACAGCCTGGATTGGATATGCACCAAGAGTTGTTTCCTCAGAAAGCATCACAGCGTCTGTTCCATCGTAAATCGCATTTGCGACATCTGAAACTTCCGCTCGTGTAGGAACTGGATTCTTGATCATTGATTCAAGCATCTGTGTCGCAGTGATTACAGGCTTACCAGCTTGATTACATTTTTCAATAATCATCTTTTGAGCAAGCGGAACTTTCTGTGCAGGAATTTCTACCGCAAGATCACCTCGAGCAACCATACAACCATCTACAATTTCTAGGATTTCATCGAAGTTTGTGAGAGCCTGAGGAGTTTCGATCTTAGCGATAATCTTTGTGTGCTTCATACCACGCTTATCGAGAATTTTTCTGAGTTCAGCGGCTTCAGAAGCTTTTCGTACAAATGAAAATGCAACATAGTCAACATTGTTCTTTTCACCGAATTCAATATCTTTTTTGTCTTTTGCTGTAAGTGCACTGATAGAGAGATCAGAATCTGGAAGGTTAACCCCTCGTCGTCCTTTGAGTTCACCACCATTTATAACTTTACAGATAACTTCATCACCCTTGATGTCAGTACATACCATTCGTACTTTTCCATCATCAACGAGCACAGCTTCACCTTTTTTGATTTCCGTAGGAAGCTTTGGATAGTTGATATATGCTTTTGTTTCGTCTCCAACAGTTTTTTCATTTGTTGAAAATGTGAACTTCTGGCCAGCCTTGAGAGTTACTCGTACTGCAGGATCATTCTGGAATGTTCCTGTTCGAATTTTAGGACCACTCAAGTCTTGGAGAAATGCTACCGGGATGCCAGTTTTCTTTGAAGCCGCCTTTCCGTTGTCTACTTTTTCCTGGTGTTCAGCAAAGTCACCATGCGAGAAGTTGAGTCTGATAACATTGAGTCCTGCCTTGAGGAGTTTTTCGAGCTGTTCCTGACTTGAAGTTGCAGGACCGATTGTTGCTACAATCTTTGTTTTCTTTCCTAGATGCATATATGAAGTTTCTATAAAGTTTTGTTAAATAATTCTGAATTTTAGAACCCACCTATACGGCGGGTTCTAAGCAGGGGCATATTCTAGCAGGGATTTAGGGGTTGTTCAACATCTTGACAGTAAATAACCAAAGTATATACTTTGGTTTATGAAAACTGTGATGAATTTAAAGATAGAAAAATCACTCAAACTCGAAGCTCAGCAGATCGCTGAAGCCTTTGGAATTCCGCTCGGCACAATTCTCAATGCCCTGCTCAGGCAATTTGTACGGACGAAAGAAATTTCTCTGGATATGTCATATAAGCCTACTCCTTTTTTACAGGCAATACTTCGAGAAGCTGAGGCTGAGCTTGCACGAAACGGTATGGACGAGGCGGAAACACAGCGAGGTGAAGATTTTATAAAGAAATTGAAGAAGCTTTAGAGGGATTTCTGGATTTTAATTATTCTTTATCCCCGCTTCATCTGCTAATGATTTAATGCAGCCTATGAGATATAGTGCTTCTGCTATTTGAGAAACAATTTGGAAAGCTGAGTATAAAAATTAAAAATAAAGCTATCAGGCAATTAGAGATATTTACAGAAGACCCTTTCCATATTTCATTAAATAATCATGAGCTAAATAGTGAGTGGAACTCTTACAGAAGCATTAACATCACAGGAAATATCCGGGCAGTATACAAAGATATTGACGGAATCATTGCTCACTTTGTGGCAATTGGATCACATAGTGAGTTGTATGAATGAGACCTAGCTTTACAAACTTTTCACAAACTCATTCAACAAACCTTCGATCTGTTTTCTTGTATTTATAGTAAATTCAAGTGTCCGCCCTTTTGGATCAAGTACATCCCAAATGATTACTTTAGGATTGTTAAGTAAATAATCTGGCACAGGATCTCGCTCGTCAACAACCATTACTATTTTATCTGCATCATCAGCCATTTTTTTAGTGACTTCTTTCCTTCGATAATTTGAAATATCCATCCCAATTTCTTTCATAGCATCAATAACAATGTCAGTTCCAGGTCTCAGTTCACCAAGTGGTTGTTCTGGGCCGCTAAGCTTTGTGCCAGCTGAGAGTACTTCATGTTGTGGAGCGATTTTAGAGAAAAGAGCTTCTGCTATTTGGCTTCGACCGACATTTCCTCTGCATACGAATAAGATTTTCATAATCAAATAATAGCACTAATCTAGTGGTCACAGGTTTCCTCACTGCAGCTCGGAACCCGCGACCCATGCTTATTTTAAATCTATTGTGTGGTCACACATAATCTGTTCGCCGTCGCTCACAGATTTGCGCGACCCCGACTCGCCCGTTTTTCCTACTGGAAAAACATAGCTCCGTCTCGCACAAGTATCGGAAATTTAAAGTAGTTTAAATTTTCCTCTCTAGTGCGCCTGCCAGGAATCGAACCTGGGACCCCATCAGTATCAGTGATGTGCTCTACCATCTGAGCTACAAGCGCATGAATGTGCTGAATACCATACCAAAAAAGTATCATAAAAACAAGCCACCTTGCTTCGGCATTTACAAAATTTTCTCGAAAACTTGCTTGGATAATAGATAAAAGAAAAACCACCCTTTTGGGTGACTTTTCCTAAAGTCTATTTAAATTTCATGGGATTTCATTCCGTGAATATTGAAGCCAGAATAAGTTACAACATCTAAAGCGTATGAGCGTACTATGCTCAGGCACTATCCTTTCCTTGAGTATGGATCTTTCTCCACTGTCAAAGTGTTTGAGTCACTTACTCTTCCTTTTTCTAAAGTTAGGATCTTTATTAAATCAGCGTACGCATGATTCAATGATCGACAAGATATATTAGTGATGGTCCGAAGACGCATATAATATGAATTTCAAATTGAATGATTCCACGAACAGCTTCCGCTACCCGTGCCTTGTTACGACTTACTCCCTGTCACCAAGCTTACTGTAAGCCCACACGAGGTGAGATTTCGAGTATTCCTGATTCCCTTGAGTTGACGGGCGGTGAGTACAAGACTTGAGAACGTATTCACCGCGGTA